>JADKCC010000006.1 GCA_016714785.1 Saprospiraceae bacterium | reverse complement strand
AATGTAAACATCTCAAAATATCACTTTGGGTTTATTGGCAATTTAGAGATAGCAAATAATGAGCCAAAAATCTAAAAGACGCTAAAAAGGTGGGGAAACTGTATAATAATTTGTATAAAAGTAAGCTATTTATTTTAAAAACAAAAAAATAAGTGAAAGCAATTATAGACCACAAAACCCTGATTAAAACACATCAGCTTATTCTTGTAAATAATATACAATACAGATATTTGCTACAGACCTCTTGGCCTTGTGCCATTAAAAACATTTTGTTATGAATATTGAGCAATTAATCACAGAAAATGAAGGCACCATCAGATGTTCGGAATTTGCGAGTTTACGGTGGAAATGTAGCAGGACTGGGGTCAATGTCCTGCTCAATGAAATTCCTTATAGAGGCATCGGACGAATTAAAAACCTAATCACCCTTAATCTTAGTTGCAGTGGGTCCGGCAATAGAAGGACAAGCTGAAGGATTTCTCGCAGCCAATGGTGTTTGCGCGATGGAGTGCTCTTGGATGACTGCCAATTATTAAAGTCTCTTTATACCACAACCTAAAATCAAGTGATGGACAGCTTTCCGAAAAACTGGTATTTGTATGATGGTTAAGATTGGTGTTAGGTATACTTTTTATACCAAGCTATATCAGGTAGAGAGTAACATCGATTTTTCGGAGCTTTTATTGTTTTAGGCTGCAACAAACACAGGATGTGGTCCTAATGGTTGTGCCCCTCTCAACCGTAGGGAAAATGTAGAGTAGAATGGAAAGAGCCTGATTTTGAAATCGTAAAACCTACAAGCAAATGGAATCAGCATATCTAGTAAGTGATCTTAAGTGGTAGCTACAGAATAGGAGAGAAGTTTCTTCTCCTGAACTCTTGACACCATTGATGTAGCCACCCTCCACACTTTCCAAAGGTGTGGATGGTGTATGGTCGCCTGAACATTTTTTACTTCAGCAGTCAGTAGTTGTTTTATGACGTCATTTTGGCAGGTATCTGAAAACTCAAATTGGAATTCAAATCCTTCACCTGTCAAGTTGGATGGAAAACTAGAAAAAGCGGATGGAAAATATATCATGAGTGAAACCATCTTGAAGCCAAATCTTGAAATTTTAAACCTAAATTGAAATTCAAGCGGAAAGAAGGTTTCAAAGTCTGAAACAGCTTGTCTTATTTCCAACTCTATTAAAATCCACAGCATTTAGTAACCAATATTCAAAGGTGCTGAAGCTATTTTGATGTAATTAAAAAATTTTGAAGCCCTGTACTTGGTAGTTATTTTCACAGAATCTTAAAAAGGTAATTTCAGTAAGTTGAAGTTGCCTTTTTTATTTTGACTATATTGCAATATTCAAACCCGATGGTATTCACCCGATGGTCGCAGTTTGCAACTGCGATCCTATAATTTCTGAATTTGAAATTCATGACCTACTATCAACAAACCCATTAATATTCTCTAATCATTTCATTTCAATTTCTACAAAATCTTCTTTGCCTCCCGATGGTCGCAGTTTGCAACTGCGATCCTATATTTTTAGAATTTGAAATTCCTATTCAAGGATCCATCTTAAATAATGTATAGTATTTTAATTGATAATTTTATATCTGTGCATTTTCGCCAATATTTGATGAAGATATCTCTTTTGCGGAATTGGTGTATTGAATTGCAAATTTTTTATGTATTGGATCGAAGTCACAGATTTGACCATCAGGGTTACTCAATAAATTTATATGTCAGCCGTATAATATCCGAGTTTGTGTTTTTTGAAATCTTGAAACGCTGAGCTATCGACTGATGAAAGAATAATAACCTATGTGCTTTTTTGTATCATAATCATATATAAACGGTCAAATCGTTTCAAATGCTGATAGTAAATTCAAATTATAATCGTATATTTGCGTATCAAATCGTATCAAAATGGGCAATATAGTGTATAATTTTAAACTAAATATAGATTGGAAGCTGATCAATTTAATAAGTAAAATGATCGTTTCGATGCAAATTGGACAGCCATTGAACGAAGAGAAGGACAAAGCCTCAGGAATTGAAAAGTATTGCTAAAGTGCGAAGTAGGGGCTTCCAAACCGTATTGAAGGAAACAAATGAGCATGAAGAAGTAGATGTATTACTAAAAAATTGATATCACGAAACTCTCAGATAGAGATTCTCAGGAAGTAGTTGGTTACTTTGAAGTATTGGATTTTATTTCAGAATCTTACGAAAATATCAAACATATGAAAAACCATTTAAAAGCTTACATAATAGCTTGATGAAATATAGTGCCAAAGACGTGACGTAAAGGAATTAAAAGTTAGATAGCAACGCAGTGAAGCTTCATTTCCAGATGGCACACGACAAATCATTTTTCAAACGACGGAAGCAGGATTTACCACTGAAGAAGCCATCAGAACGTTGCTCAATTGGTATAATTCCGAGAAGGAAGTACGCTGCTGCGTCATCTAAACTGCCACTAATATTTTTTAAACTCCCAGCTGTCCCTCCATTATTTGCTCTAGGGACTGAATATAGTGCCTTGAATGGGTAATATAGTTCCCTTGCTCACGCAAGTTTGCAACTTGTGCGCATAACACACTAGAGCCATTAAATAAACTTACTGCGATAGTTGTTTCCCGACTGCTGCAAGTAGTGGCATCTAATCTCTTTTATGCCATGATCACCACTTTTGGTGATAGCAAAAAAATAAGGTTTATTTTATTTAATTCTTACCTTGTCTGTAGAAAAATAAAAAGTCACACAACTTTCCTTTTATTATGTGGCTTTTAAATTTTGAATTTGTCTAGTCATTTCGGTGGTAGGACACGAGTTACAAACTCGCGCCAACAAGGGTAATGTCCTTAGTGTTCTGCCATGATCACCATTATTAGTGATACCACAGAAGTAAGGTATATTTTGTTTATTTTTAATCTAGTCTGTTGAAAAGATAAAAGCCACACAATTTTTAATTTGTTATGGCTTATTGCGTTTAAACCATTCTATTACGGCAGCAATTCATGGCATAGCCACGGCATCACTCGGCTCACGCCTTGCGTGACAGTCAGCGTTGCAAACTTCGCCCAACAGGGGGATTGCCGAAGAAACTGTTTTTCTGATTTCCATTTATGATAAATCCGAAAAGGAAAACTTGACCGACAAAGAACTGGATGAACTCCTAAAATATGTGCCTGAATAAAGCAAAAGCCCCTATTCGGGGCTTTGCTCTTGTAATTCGTTGTACCGTTTAAATTGGGGTGAGTTATTTATAATACAGCTAATTGATTCATAGTTTAGAGGAATTGTTTGCAGTTCTTCATCTAAAATTATCAATTCTTTATAAATACAAAAATCAATAATTCCACGCAGAACCAATTCATATTCAGAAGTAAAATCGATTCTTAAAGAAACTGATTTAATATTATAAGTTGGAGTATCAAATAAAATCTCAAGACAGTTTGATTTTTCATTACCAAATAGATCTATCTCTTTAGACCAAGATTTACCTTTTATTAATAATTGCCCTACTCCTTCAAAATAATTTTTGTTGATAGGCTCATACTTCCAATATGGTTCATCATCAAATAAGGTGTTTTCGTCGTCTCTTCTTAATGTGCTAAAACTTTTTTTTGGTAAAATCTGAAATGTATATTGCCAAAGTGCCATAAATAATTATTTTAAAAAATTCCAAAATCCTGGTTGCTTTCCTGGCTCCATCATCAAATCCATTATATTTTTATATCCACCATAAGGTAACTGAACTTGTTGTACAGGCACATTTTGTATTCTTAATCGTTGAGCCGCATAAAATCTATGATGTCCATCAACAATATATTTTACACCATTATTTTCAACATATTTTATTGATTCCTGAATACCATTTGCACGAATATCATTCAATAAAGTTTGCATAGTAGTTTTAGACTTTGTAATGTAGTGCGTAGGATTCAATGAGCTTGTAGAAAGATTCGATACCGCCTTAGAAGCATTTGCTACACCCGAAGGCAAACTGGTTACAACTTTCTGAGCATGCGCTGTAGGAGCCAAAGTAGTTGTCAATTCTGTCCCTTTTGGCAATTGCAAAGCTGCTATTTCTGATGCTGAAAGCTGCCCCATTGATCCAAACTCTACCCACCCAAACCTTTTCGTTGCAAGATTATTAGCAGCAGAACCTGATCCACTTACTCCTACACCTTCTACAGCTGACCAAAGGAGATGTTCTACTAGACGACCATCAGCAATGGCATTGGACAAAGTACCATTAATAGCGTCTGTTACTAGATTTGCCCCACCTGTTATTGCTGCACCAGCCAATGGATTAACTACTGATACAGCTCCTCCTACTGCACCATTTACAAAATAACTTAATCCGTCAGCAAAACTATTGGTACTACCCCAATTGCTGTATAAGTTACCTACTCCTCCAATTGCAGCTGCCACAGCAAAAACTACTAACGGCAATGCATCTCCATTAGATCTGTATGCAACACAGGATTGTTGCCCATTGCAGCATATGGAGTTAAACCATGCATCAACTCCGCCTTAGGATCTACCTGCATCCACCTACCCGTAGTAGGATCAAGTCCTCTATAAAATGCCATGTCTATCCCAATGTCCAGATCCTTGAGCCGCTCTATATCGTTAAACTTATATCGATAATCGTATCCGCTTTGCTGTATATAGTGGCCTTGATACTCTAGACCATAAGGATAGTAATGAGATTCTTGAAGGATTTCGGTAGCAACATCAATCTTACCATCAGGTGTTGTCCCTAAATCACAATATACTAATCTGGTATTGCCAAGATGATCCTTAAAGTGGTACTCATGCTTGGCAGTAACACTTCTGTACCGCCCTTCACTATGCATGACAGACTCTAAAACACCATTTACATACTCAAAGTTCCCGATATAGTCTCCCGATGGTCGCAGTTTGCAACTGCGATCCTATATTTTCTGAATTTGAAATTCATGACCTACTATCAATAAATCCATTAAATATTCTCTAATCATATCATTTCAATTTCTACAAAATCTTCTTTGCCTTCCGACGGTCGTCAGTTTGGCAACTGAGATCCTATATTTTAGAATTTGAAATCTCTATTCGGAAGGATCGATCTGAACAATATAAGTATTTTTAATTGATAATTTTATATCTGTGCATTTTCCCCATTATTTGATGTGAAGATATCTCTTGCGGAATTGGGTGTATTGAATTGCAAATTTTTTGTATTGACTCGAAGTCACGACTTGGAAACATCAGGGTTACTTCCAATAATTTATATGTCAGCTGTTAATATTCGGTTTGTGTATTTTGAAATTTTGAAACGCTTAGTTATCGACTGATGCAAGAATAATAACCTATGTGCTTTTTTTGTATCATAATCATATATATAAACGTATCAAATCGTTTCAATGCTGATAGTAAATTCAAATCATAATCGTATATTTGCGTATCAAATCGTATCAAAATGGGTAATATAGTGTATAATTTAAACTAAATATAGATTGGAAGCTGATCAATTTATTAAGTAAAATAGACTGTTTCGATGCAAATTGGACAGCCATTGAACGAAGAGAAGGACAAAGCCTTTGAGAATTGAAAAGTATTGCTACAGTGCGAAGTGTAGGGGCTCAAAACCGTATTGAAGGAAACAAATGAGCGGTGAAGAAGTAGATGTATTACTTCAAAATTGAGGTCACGAAACTCCTCAGATAGAGACTCTCGTAGTAGTCGGTTACTTTGAAGTATTGGATTTAATTTCTGAATCTTACGAAAATATCAGTACTTAACTGAAAACCATTTAAAAAAGTTTACATAATAGCTTGATGAAATATAGTGCCAAAGACGCCTGGCATAAAGGGAATTATGTCGTATAGCAACGCAGTCGAAGCTTTCATTTCCGGATGGCACACGACAAATCATTTTTCAAACGATTGAAGCAGGATTTACCATCTGAAGAAGGTACCGAACGTTGCGCAATTGAGTATAATTCTGAGAAGGAAGAGTAGCATCTGTTAATCAAATATCATCTTTTGTTTATGATTTCCTGAGTGTTCATCCATTTCAAGACGGAAACGGTAGATTAAGCCGGTTAATTTCAACACTTTTACTTTTAAAACAGGGTACAAATGGATACAATATGTGAGTTTCTGAGCACGAAATTGAAAACCTGAAAAATGAATATTATCAGGTTCTGAGAAGTTGTCAGCACAACGCCCCAACGAAGACATAACCGTTTGATACAATCTTTTGAGTTGCTTGTCTAAATACCTCAAATGCAAACTATTAATGAAACTGAATTAAAAGGGTTTGGAAACACAACTTTTCTACCCAAGGAAAAATCAATTTTTCAATTATACAAATCGTCTAAACATTCAATCGGGAGAAATTACTGAAAAATTAGCTATACTATCCTTACAGTAAAACGTATATTATCTGAGTTGCTAAATAAAGGAATGATTGAAAACAAGGAAACGGACGCGATGTTAGTTACACGATAAGGTAAGCTTAATATATCTGACGTGCAAAATATGTTATATCTTCGAAATCAATTCAGTTTCAACCTATAACCTCACCACTTCTCAACTCAATAAGCGTAACTCGCCACATACCTATCCTTCCCGGAAAACCTAGGGAAACCAAAAAACCACGGTTGACATACAGAAATTTTTCTGCTTCTTCATATAGACCTAACCATCTTTTGTACCGGTATATTTGGCTGGACTCCGCATAACCCGGCAACTGGAAACCAAATTGAAACTATGGGTACATACCACCTTAAAGTGAGAGTGCACGTGTCGTTCGTGTTTTAATATTTTTCATCCTAACGTCGGGTCGTGCGAAAGCATGATATTAAAAGCTCCTGGGAACTTTGGCAGCAGCTAGATCGATATTCCATACTTCTGAAAAAATCTGCCCGCACCCCAATTTTCTACTCCCAAAAGATGTATCTCCTCACCATCTATACTAATTGACCGACTCTCATTTTTCATCAAGTCAAATCCCATATTTGCGTACTTCCTTCCGAAATCATCGTGGTAGGCTTTAATGGCTTTGGGATCATTTTTGTCATAACGACCATAATAATCATGATTGCCATGAGGCAAACTTCCCATATTTAGCTTGTATCTGTCCAAAGATGTCGATGTATGGATCTATTTCTTCTTTTTCAGAATTGACCAAATCACCTGTAAAACACACTATATCGGGATCTAATGCATTGATCTTAAGAATACCTTCCAATACTTTGTCCCTATTATCAAAACTACCTGCATGAATATCCGATATCTGCACTAACTTAAATCCATCAAAAGCCTTGGGTAAATCACGAAATGTCAAGGTAATTTTTTCAACCGTATATTGATATTTTCCTTTAGTGATACCGTACAACATCCCAAAAAATGGAATAGCCGCCACTACAGCACCTACATTGGTGATAAATGCCCTTCGCTCCGGAATAAATACCTGTTGAGTAGTATCGCCTTCACCAAATAAACTTTTCACATACTGAATCAACCCAATGATCGCTCTACCACCATCTTGGGTGATCAAAAATATAGAAAATACCAACTTGGTGATAAATAACGTCAGCAAAAATCCACTTGTAAAATTGAACAATTCACTACGCGTACCACTCACTCCGTTGCTCATAAACTGGTAAAGATGTACGATGCAGAAATACCCAAAAGCACTGATCGCAAAATACAATGCTGTGTAGATACGCGAATATCGACCTTGACTCAATAAACCTTTCAGTTCATAAAAGGAATACACATCCAGCAAGACAAACAAAAAACTAGAAATATAAAAACCAAATCTACCCATACGGTTTATGTAATTGTATCATAACCAATACATTTGGAAAGAAATAGTTGAAAAATACATTCTATTTTGTACCAATTGACTAGAAATCGGATGAAAGATCTACTTCCTGCAACAAAAAAGCCTTAAACGATCCAAAAGAAGTATCCATCATTGTGGACTGTTTTTCTTTTCTTCTAGCGAAGATAAGGCTTCGAATATCTATTTTTGACCCAAAGTTTCTTCGACAGTATAGAGAAACTTGGCAGGATGCGCTGTTTCTAGAAAGATACCAATCTCATTATCTCCCAATTTTGTCAAAGATTGGTAACCGATTGCGCCGTGTGGATCGCAAACATATTGGTATTTTGAAACGCTTCTTGCATAGCAGTGCGTGTATCAGCATCATTGAGCCAAAAACCTTCTATATCGCTTTTGATAGCTTTATAATCTTGATCATACAATGCCAATATTCTAGTAAATTGCTCGGGCTACCTACGTCCATAGCATTGCTGATGGTAGCTACTGAAGGTTTTGGTGTATAATTTCCAGTCGCAAGATAATCAGGTACTATTTTATTGACATTGGTAGCTGCGATAAATCTTTTGATCGGCAGGCCCATTTTTTTAGCTAGCAATCCTGCAGTGATGTTGCCGAAATTACCACTTGGCACGCTGAAAACCACTTCTTTACCATATTTTTTGACCTGTTTGTAAGCTTCGAAATAATAAAAACTCTGTGGTATCAATCTTGCAATGTTTATGCTATTGGCCGAGCTAAGATGGTATTTTGTATTCAGTTCACTGTCCAGAAAGGCTTCTTTGACCAATGCTTGGCAATCGTCAAATGTACCATTTATTTCACAGCGCTTATATTTTCTCCAAGCGTAGTCAGTTGTTTTTCTTGCAGATCACTGACCTTGCCACTCGGGTACAAAAATGATGACTTCATGCCCAGCGTTTTATAGAAACCTGCCGCCACTGCGCCACCTGTGTCTCCAGAAGTAGCGACAAGAATCGTGGTGTCTTGGTTCTCATTTTTGATAAAATAAGACATCAATGCTGCCATGAATCTAGCTCCAAAATCCTTAAACGCAAGACTCGGACCATGCCAAAGTTCCAATGTTCCTATCTTCTCGTCCAACATCACTACAGGTGCCGGAAAATTGATAGCACCATACACTATTTCTTTCAGATCAGCATCAGGAATATAGTTGCCTATCAAGTTTTTACTCACTATATAAGCTATCTCCTGAAAAGAATAATTTTCGATATGATCTATAAATTCCTTATCCAAAACAGGGATTACCTCAGGCATGTACAGACCTTTGTCCTTTGCAAGCGACTGCATGACAGCTTCCTTGAGTTCGACTTTTAGTGACGGGTTATTGGTGGAGTATAGTTGCATAACGTATAATTTTAAAATCTAATCGCCCTCTTCGTGGTTGATTTTGGACAAATAGGTATTGATGCTCACTTTTTTGGATTGGTAGAGTTTATTGGCCGTTCTATGACGGATTCTGCTTTTATACTATTGTCACACAAGGCAAACATAGACGGACCTGCGCCACTGATGCTAAATCCAAGTGCTCCTGCCGCCAAAGCTGCTTCTTTCATTTCATAAAAATGCGAATCAAATGCGCTCGTTGTGGTTCAACCAATAAATCTTGAAGTGACCTTGAAATCAAAACCATAATCAGATGTGTACATTCCTGCGACAAAAGCACCAAGATTTCCTTGCTGACGAATGACATCTTTAAAATTGACTTCGGATGCTAGGATGGCCCTCGATTCTCTAGTCAAAACTTCCACATGTGGATAAATCACCGCTGCGTATAATCCATGCGGAATATGAAGTTTTTTGATATCAAGTGTCTCAGTATCTCTGATCAATACCATACCACCTAACAATGAAGGTCCTACATTGTCAGCATGAAAAGCACCATCCGCTATTTGCTCACCTTCCACTGCAAATTTTAAAATATCATATTTACTGAGTCCAGTTTTTCAATATTCATTGACTGCAAAACTCCCGCAGCAGCACTAGCAGCAGATGAACCCAAACCACTACCAAAAGGCATTTTTTGTGGATCTCCATCTCAAGCGGACGATCTGTTTCTCCTAAGTGTTCGAGGAGTTCATAAGCTGCGTAACCCGCAGTATTTTTCATTACATCATAAGGCAACTTGCCACCTGCTCTTGTATTTCGGTGATTACTAAGCCAGGTTTGCTTCCTTCTCTGATGATGATTTCATCTCCTGGTTTTTCTAATGCAAATCCTAAAATATCAAATCCCACAGCTACGTTTGCAACGGAAGCTGGAGCAAATACCTTAATTCCTGGTTTAGACATTGAATATTTTTTACAAATTTTTTAAGAAATGAAGCAGTTTTAAATAAAAAAAGCAGCTATGAATCACTTCATAACTGCTTTAACTTTTGATGTGGGAGATGAGGGGCTCGAACCCCGACCCCTCGGTAAACGAGGTGCTCTGGAACCAACTGAGCTAATCTCCCAATAAATACTTTAAAATAATATCTCCAAACTATAAAAGTAGGGCACAAACTATTTTAAAAATGGGCCTTTCTTCAAAAGCGACGCAAAGATATCACTCTTCTTAGTATCTACAAATTTTTTTAACGATTTTTTTGCAAATAAATTTTAAAGTTTCAAAAATGGAAGTTTCGTTACCGTTGCTTCCATCATCTTTTTGCCCACTTGGATCATAATTTTGGATCCTTCTGTTGATTTATCTACAGGTACATAACCCATTCCAATAGGGATATCAAGAGTTGGTGATTGTGTTCCCGAAGTTACCACGCCAATTTCATTTTCAGTTTCATTGAAGATAAGATAGCCATGTCGCGGAACTCTTCGCTCTTCCATGATAAATCCAACTAACTTTCAGGATGCCAAGGGGGGGGGGGGGAGGCTTTTAGCTTTTTGATCATTCATCCAGTTTTGTCCATTAAAGACTGTCGGTTTTTTAAGTTTTGTAATCCAACCAAAACCTGCATCAAGTGGTGAGGTAGTGTCGTCAATATCATTGCCATACAAACAAAATCCCATTTCTAATCTTAAGGTATCTCTCGCTCCCAATCCACATGGTTTGATGTCAAATTCCTTGCCTGCTTCGAATACAGCATCCCAAAGCGCTTTGTACTTTCATTAGCGACATAAAGCTCAAAGCCACCACTACCTGTATAGCCTGTTGCAGATATCAAAACATTGTCAATGCCAGCTATTTTTCCTTTGGTAAATGAATAATATTTAATGTCACTTAGATTGATGTCTGTGCTTTTGTAGTGCCTCGACCGCTTTTGGTCCTTGTACTGCTATTAAACCAGTTTTTTTGTTTGCCCAAAGGTAATAAAGTTACAGAATTTATTTGGCACAACGATGCATTTATTTTGACAAATGATTTGAATTGAATGGTAAGCATCTGAACCAAAACAGACATTATGTCATATATTTAAATCAAAAACAGACATTATGGCATGAGTATTTGATAAATAACGTCATATTTGGCCTAAAAACGTGATGGAATAAAAATTTGAATAGGAATGATTGTAAATTAATTTTAATAAAAAAGCAAAATATTCATACCATGACAAATGTAATGTTCAGACCATTATCTCAAATCCAAAGACCAAATCATTTCAAATCTTTTGCAAATCCTACGGTAGGCCAAATGCCACATCAGGTAAAAAAATCTCCCACACGTACATTTACAATACCAGAAGACGTAAATGTAGATTCAATTTCTGCAACTTTTGAACAAGGTATCCTAAATATCACAATATCAAAAGGTGAAAAAGCACAACCTAAAAAAATAGAAATCCTTTAATTTTTAACCATTTAAATCAAATAATCATGAACATCGTAAAAGTAAATCCTTTTTTACAAGGTAGAAATTTCTCAAACATTATTGATGAAGTATTCAATAGAAGTATCTCTGATTTCGTAGGCAATGACTTTGCAGTCACTAATCCATCTGTCAATATCAGTGAGCTTGATGATAAGTTTGTTCTAGAACTGGCAGCACCAGGATTGGAGAAAAAAGACTTTAGCATTGCGCTAGAAAAGGGCCAACTCACTATCTCAGCTTCTAAAGAGACCAATACAGAAGAGAATGAACCAAAAGTAAAATGGACGAGAAAAGAGTTCAATTTCAGTTCTTTCAAAAGATCTTTCAGATTACAGATGCGGTCGATACTGAAAAATTGTGGCAGAGTATCAAAATGGCATTCTAACAGTAGCGCTCCCTAAAAAAGAAGAAGCAAAACCAAAAGAACCTAAGACGATAGAGATTAAGTAATTTTGGTATCATAAGTGTAAGTTTAACTGAAGTTTCGGAGTTTATAAATGGATTAATGTCAACTAATTACATATTAAATAATTAAATAGTAACTTATTTTACAATACTGATAATCAATACTTTAAAACAATTTACAAGGAGATTTAGAAATACGACAAACATATTGCTTGGGAGTTGTAGTAATACCAAGGTGTACCTCTTTGGGGAGCCTGTTCCGGTACGCGGAGTGATTTAGGGAACTAGCGTTTTTGTTTACTTTTGTGGGCAATGCAAAAAGAAGCCAGTCGCGGCTCGTGATGGGACAATGCCATACCTATAGTATAAACATTAGCCCCAAAGAGCACAATTGAATTTGATTCAAGTTTATGAGAGTAGTTATTATGCAAAATTTGCCCTGAAACTTTAGTAAGTTTAATTGAGATGGGTCTTTGTCTTCCAAGACACAGACTCATCTTTTTTTTATTAAACCCAGATTATGCGTTAGAACTTCAGCATGAGAAGCTAAAAATGCAATAAATCAGCTATTTATATGAAAAGCGTAGCACTGCTACGGTTACAGAAGAAAATAGGCGAAGCTTCTGGATTTGGTAGCAGTTTAGCTTTGAATAGATTTTCTAATGCATATTTTGGGTTAAACCTTACTGTCTTCCATTATATAAGACAATAGATATCCCATACATAAAAAAATCTTTCATCCTACGGCTTTAATGCCTGAAAAGAACTATTTAACTGAACATTTATTTCTTGATCAAAGTCACTTATATCGATATCCTTTAAAGGTACTTGAATATAAGGTTTGAAAGCAATACCAACCTTATCACCTGGATATTGAAAAATCAAATAAAATTTACTAGCCAAACCAGATCCATTGGTGACCAAACGTTTTTCCTTGGTGCACCTGTTATATCCGTTTTTATCCGCGCCGTTCGGTATCCTAAAGAAGCGCTATACCCAAATTGCCAAAATACTTTCAATCCCTAAAGCATACCCCGTAAGACTTGTAAACCATTTATCTTGAAAACTTGATTTATTGTTTAAAGTTCCAAATACATCAGCCTTGTCACTCATATTGTGCCATGAAATTTCAAAGCCCACCCTATTTATACGATACCTCAATCCTATTTCTATTCCATGCAATGACTTAATCTGATCTAATGCATCATCCAAGTTTCCATCAGGATTATTTTTATAAAATCATCATTAAATCTTGTCACGGCACTATTAAGTACTGGAGCTTTAGTAAACCCGCCAATATATCCTACTTTTATATTTAACTGAGAGATGGCATAAAATGAAATAATCCATACCAATATCAATGTAATACTTACTTTTTTGAAGGAACATCCTTGTTTTTTTAATAATTTTACAAAAGAAGTACAAAAATAACTGAAATTTGCGAATCTTTGCATTCCTTGAAGTAATAACATTATATGTCTAAAAGAAAACAAAACACCACAGAAAATGCAGTAAAACCAATTAAAACTCAAAGTGTACCTATTGCCCACACTATAGGCTTGTTTTATGGAAACTCATTTTTTAAGCAGTATTAGTAGCTTCACTCTTCATTTTGGTACTCAGTTTTATTTTATACCACTTGCCTACCATTTCACTCCTATTATGTACTAGACGATCAAATGGTTATTATAGGTAATTCTTATACCAAGTAGGCTTGAGTGGATTTGGGAAATTATGACAACGAGAGTTTTGAGGATATTTTGAGAGAAAAAGAATTGGTTCTAGGTACTAGATATCGCCCACTTTCTATAGTAACCTTTGCTATAGAGTATGGTGGTATAATAGGTGACTTAAATCCCACCGTAAGTCACTTCATCAATATATTATTGTATGGTTTTACTGGTATTATCTTGATGATGGTATTGACGATGTTATTTAGAATTTCAAAACAACCCGTGGTGGTTAAGTACCTTTCGTGGCAGCCATAATATTTATGTCACATCCTATGCATACCGAAGCCGTAGCCAATATCAAAGGCAGAGATGAGATCATGTCCATGTTGTTTTCAGTGGCTGCACTTTATGGATCACTAAGATTTACTGATTTCGGAGACAAAAATGGTTAATTGTATCTTATTCTCCTATTTTATGGGCCTTTTATCCAAAGAAAATGCCATCACATTTTGGCAGTGATTCCATTGACTTTGTACTTTTTGGCCATGAACAATGGTACTAAGATACGATCAATATTCTTTTGGATTTTTGGACAACTAATCGTTTACTTACTCCTATTGATTTACTACAGTTGGTGTTACCAAAGATGGTCAACCCATTAATGACCTTATGAATAACCCATTCTCGGGAATGAACTTGCTGAAAAATTTGGATCAATAATGTACAATCTTTTAGGTAAATATCTTGCCTTAACGGTCCGTCCTCATCCACTATCACATGATTACTACCCTTTTGCGCCATTCCAAAAATCCCATTTTTGCTTTGATCCTACCGATCTCACTCATTGGAAGAGGTACTATTAATGTACACAGGATTCAAAGGGTTAGTCAAAAAAACATTTACGCTTATGCCATACTTTTTACCTAATCACATTGACTATAGTATCCTAATATTGTGATCAATTTAGGAACTTTTATGAATGAGCATTCATATTTATGGCTTCAGGATTTTGTATTGCTTTAGTTTACTTGTTGCGGAACATTTATCTAAACTTCACTCCAAGGAAAACGGCAGTATAATCTTAGGAGCCAATGCTATCATTGGTCTTGGAGCCAAGACATATATGTGGTACCAGTTTGGGAAGAGCCTTATCTCTCAAATGGGCCGCAGTAGCTGCTTCTTCATATAGTGCGAGAGCAACTCCTTTATGTCCACTGCATTGTTTGAAAAATAAAAGAAACAGTGAACCCTAATGCTTACAAAACCTGAATTCAGAGCAAAAGGCATTGCTAAATAAAACAGAATATTATGCAAACAAGGCGACTTCTATAGTTCCTGATTATCGAATGCCAAACCTTATGCTAATAGGTGTAGCTTTCGAAATATACAAATCGGAAAACGACATCAATTCGCACATAAATTCGCGAAAACTTGTATCATAAGGAGACCGGATATCCCATTTATCAAAGAATTTAGTGTATATCTGAAAGGTCGTGTCTAAGATCAATCATTATTACCTCTTATTTAGGAATAGGTAAGTTTGGTGGAGCTAAAAGACAAACGTCGCGAATGGTCCATCCAATATCTCACCTAAGCTATGAAATTCGACCTGCTAACAAACAGGCCAATGCATCATTGGTTACAGTGTGAATTGGCAGGAATATGAGCCAATCAGCAAGATTTAAAGCAGCAGAAACATTGCAATGATAATGACGAAACATTACAGTTAATAGCACTTACTAAAGTACCAAAAGTAGGTCCTATTATTGTAAAATCTTATCTCTTATTGTGGAGGATAGATGCTGTATTTTCAGAACCAAAAAAATTTGCTTAAAATCCCTGGAATAGGTCAAATATTTGTCGAAAATTTTGATCCATCTTCTGCCTTATAGAGTGCCGAAACAGAACTTAATTATATTGAAAAAATCAGATAAAAGTTGCCAAGTATTTAGACAAGGCCTATCCGGTAGATTAAATAATTTTGACTCAGTCCCATTGTCTCGTATTACAAAGGAAATACAACTTAAATCATCATCGCACAGCTGCTGTAGTGGGCACTAAGAAAGCCCACCGCCTATGGCACTACCCCGATTTGTGAAAGAATTGTAGAAGGCCCTTGCCCTACAATATATTAATGTTAAAAGCGGATTAGCTTTTGGCATAGATGCGATTGCCCACCGCAAATGTGTGGATATCAAAATACCAACGTTAGGTGTCCTAGGCTATGGATTAGATAGGCTTTATCCAGCAGAACACAAGGCACTCAGTGACCAAATGATAAACAATGGTGGCATATTGACGAATTTATTCGGCACTTTGCCTGATCGAGAAAACTTCCTATGCGCAATCGTATTATAGCCGCCATCAGCGATGTGGTGATCGTGATAGAACTTAAGCGCAAAGGTGCTCTATCGTAACAGCTGAATTTTCGTAATGAATACACTAAGGATGTCTTCGCAGTACCGGGACTTGTTATACCAGAAGAAGCATCAGAAGGATGTAAACAAACTTATCAAACAAAACAGTGCTCACTCTAATTGAGTCCGCTGACGTAGTATATATCATGAGATGGGAGAATAGATGTTGGTAAAGTCATCCAAAAACAACTTTTGTGGATCTGGACGTTGATGAAACTAAAATGATATCCATAATCAGAGACAATAAAGAAATTGCAATAGATGCCTTAACGTACAAACCGCCCATGACCTCAGAAGTCCTTCTTGTTATTTGTGGTCTAGAGTTCAAAGGGTTGTTGCGATCACTGGCCGGGGTAAAAA
>JADKCC010000005.1 GCA_016714785.1 Saprospiraceae bacterium | reverse complement strand
ATCTATTGCCAGCCGGAAGGCTGCGTGAGTGGCGGTCAGGATACCAAAGAGCGATACTTTCACATAGTGACCAAATGTCCCTGAAAATGTATCAATTACGAGAAAGAAAAGTTAATTACAAGATATCCAACTAAAAACCTAGATCAAAAAGTCTTTTTTATTATCATTATGGACATCTTACTATTTTTATGATAATACCCAAAGAATATCTGACAAGGAGCTCAATGTCATCTTGTTGAGTGCAATAGCCAATACAGAGTATTCTTCAATTTTAGAAAAACAGTAGCAACAATCCATGAAATATAGTATGTTGATCATCATGTTTTTTGATAGCATGGATTTAGGAAAAAAAAAAAAATTATCAGGAGTTTATCAAAATATGGGTAAGGCCGCAAGATCATCTTGAACTCACAGAAAAGATGCAATGCGCTTAGAAATGCACAAAGATTGTTGAAGAACCACAATATACCTGTTTTGTCCTTCCTGTACAAGCAATTTCATTTTGATGAAGCCAAAGCACTTGATACTATAGTTAAGATTTTGTTGAAGTTTAGCGTAAAAAGTAGTTAATGTGCCTGAATAACGTTGAACGTTTTAAACTAATTCATTTTCAGTAACCTCTCAAGTCTTTTTAGAGAATACATCTTGGATTAAAGATTGGGCTTACTTAAATCTAGGACTACACAGTACTCTTAAAAAATAACGGACTTTAGATTGAGAATGGAGTCAACCAATAAAGATTGCAAAGAGACAGTTAAGGGAAATAATAAAATAGAATTACACCGGGATGCAATCATCTGAACATTTCAATAGTAAGGCACATTATTGTTCTAAGCTTATGTTAAAATACTCTTTAGAAAATAAATGTGTAATTAGCATGACTCAAATTGAGATCCTTACAAAAATGCAAACATCCCCAAATCTCGAAAATGAATAATGAACCTTTATTTTGTCTTTGAAAAATCTATTTCCGAACCTTTAAAAATCTATCTAATTTTTATTCTCAATTCACAATGAAACATAAGATTTGCTACCAATTCATTCCCTGTATCTAACAGGTGCACACTATCGTAAGTAAGTAAGCTCTTTACTTTTTATTTTTTGGTGATATGAGTAAGGTTATAGGCTAAAAAAACTTTCTAAAAATCTATAAGTCCTATTTGATTTTCTTGCTACTTTCCTTATTATTTTGAGTACTCATTTAAGTCACCATCTTGGGAGTTGAATAATCAGTTTTTTCTCCAACACAAGCAGGTGTACAACAAAAGACTTTAATACCTTTTGAACTTAAGCGCTCGATAATTCCTTCATACATCGATTCAAATTTATCTATGTCGGTGCCTGTACCAAAAGTACTCTTATGCCAAACATCATTGACTCCTATCCATAAGACGACAATATCAGGATGATGGGTCAATACATCTTTTCTAATCTAAAAAATAGATCATAAACCTTGTTGCCGCCAATACCTGAACCAATGAGCTCGAAATTTTGATTCATATTTTTGGTCTTTAGGTATTGAGAAAGAGCGGTAATGTAACCGTTATCCTTGACACCCAATTCTGTAATAGAGTCTCCAAAAAAAATCACTTTTTTAGGCTTCTCTTCAATCGATGCAATAGGAAGATTGAAAATTGAAATTGCTAAAAGTATAATCATTCTTATCATAAGAATATTTATTGCTTAAAAAATAAAAATTAATTCAGTTTAATGATTATTCATGTTATTACTTTGTTGATAACTTGCCACTGCGTTTCTTACTGACTTTTGGGTGAGAAGCAACTTTTAGCAACGTCATACTCAAGACCTGTTTTTTCAATCACCATCTTGACGCTATCTATCTAGTTTCTTATTGCTAAGCTGCATGTCCACCATCCTGTTGTCAAGGACACGACCTAGTTTGATCGTTACAGAAGAACTTATCATGTTCAAAACCAACTTTTGTGCAGTACCTGACTTCATCCTTGTGCACTGTTACATATTCTGGACCAACAATCACTTCGATTGGGAATTTAGCAACATCAGAGAGTGGTGATGACGATTGCAAGAAATACTTCCTGTGATTATATCTTTATCATTGGCCATCTTTAGCCCATTGATGACATAGGTGTCGTACCTGGAAGCTGCAATCCCAACCAACACATCATGAGAGTCAATATCATATTCACAAAGATCTTTCCAAGCTTGTTCGACACTATCTTCTGCATTTTCTACAGGATTGCAAGCTGTATCACCACCTGCTATGATGCCGATCACCCAATCTTTAGGCACACCATACGTGGAGGACATTCAGACGCATCCAATACACCCAATCTACCACTCGTACCAGCATCGATATAAAATAGTCTGCCACCTTGGCTCATTTTCTCAGCAATGGCATCTATTAGAGGACTATCATTGGTATTGCTTTTTGTACTGCCAATGCTACTTTTTTGATCTTCTGTATTGATGTCGGTGAGCAACTCAATAGTGGACTTTTGCTCTAAATTTCTATAGATTGATGGTGATTCAGTGATGCGCTCCATGCTTTATTTTTTTTAATGGATATCAACCAAAGGCTTGCAAAAGTCAGCAAACCATTAAATATTAATATTTCGATACCAATCTTAAAGCCTGAAAATATAGTATCTGGAAAGCTGTATTAATGATGTTGCTGATGCTTCACTAAAGAGCTAATTTTTAGCAAACCATTCAGCATTATTGATAAAATCAATACTAAATATGATGATTGGGGAAAGTAAACATATCCACAAGACCCATTTATCTTTGGGTATTCTATTTGTAAATATGCCAAAAGCAAACATTCCCAACAATGGCCCATAAGTATATCCAGCAAGTTTAAGGATTACGTCTATGATCGATTTGTCATCTATCCATTTAAATACCAAAACACAGATAAGAATAATATTGCAAAGCTAAGATGCACAGTTAGCCTTGTCTTTTTCTTTACCTTGTCTGTGGATAGTGTATTCTTCTGCATGCCCAATATATCGATACAAAATGAAGAGGTCATCAGCTGTCAAACACCATCAGCACCTAGGAAATAGTGCAGAAATCAAACCAATGATAAATATGACTCCTATGGCCGCGGATAGTGTCCCACCTAAAGCTATGGTTGGAAATAAATCATCTCCTTTTACAGAAAGACCATTTTGTTTTGCAAACAAAAATAACAAGCCACCTAAAAGTAGAAACAAAACATTGACTATCAATAATACAGTTGCTAATGTCAACACATTTTTTGTGATCCACCCAAAGTCTTAACGCTGATATTTTTTGCATCATTTCTTGGTCCAATCCTGTCATAGCAATAGTAATGAATGCGCCACCTAAAATTTGCTTTAGGAAAATCCAGATGCCTTGATATCTGTATTGAATATGCGCGTCAAGCCTTCTGATTTTAACACACTGAATGCTTCTAAAAATCCGTAATCCATTTTATTCAATAATGCTATTATACAGATAATCAAGCCTCCCAACATAAACGTAGTTTGTAATGTGTCGGTATAAACAATGGTCTTGACACCACCTTCAAAGGTATAGAGTAATATAAGCAAAAGCATCACAAAAGCAGTCACGATGAATGGTACTCCCATCGCATCCAATATAAATATTTGTAAGATATTAATCACCAAATACATTCTAGCAGTAGCACCGAGAGTCCTCGAAATGATAAAAAATATAGCTCCCGTTTTGGTGAAACAGGGCCAAACCTTTCTTCTAGAAATCTGTATATTGATGTGAGATTCATCTTATAATACAGCGGTAATAATATATAGGCTATTGCAAAATATCCAATAAAATACCCAATGACTACTTGATAATACCCAAATGCGCCTGCGCCAACAGTCACCTTAGCACGCTTACAAAAGTGACACCACTCAATGATGTACCCACCATGCCAAATGCAACGAGCATCCAATTACTATTTCTATTTCCAATAAAAGGACTCGTTATCCGAATTTTTTGAGGTGTACCATGCTACTGCTAATAATAGCAAAAAGTATCCAAATACAAATCCAAAAAGTAGGTAAGGTGACATAACGTGATCTTAATAATTATTAGAATTAATTAAGCCTTTCCAACTTTTAGGAGTGAGAAGCGACTTGTGGCGACAATATTAGTGTAAATACTTAGATTATTCAAAAAGAGATGGAAGAATTTGATACTTCCTAGTTATAAATATTAAAATTGTTAAAATTCTATAAATATATTTTTACCTTCGCCGATGAAATCATAGATAAATCAATGGATAGGAAAGGCTTGTTTATCGCCTTCGAAGGAATAGATGGTAGTGGCAAAAGTACTCAGGTAAAGTTATTAGAACAATACTTAAAAGAACTTGGACATAAAGTTTACGCTACTTTTGAACCTACGGATAGCCCTATAGGAAAAATCATCAGAGACATTTTTAATCATCGGATCGAAGGTGACCAGAAAGTGATCGCAGCATTGTTTGCAGCAGACAGACTGAATCATTTGCTGCATTCAGAAAATGGAATTTTAACAAAACTCAATGAAGGATATACTGTAATCACTGATGGTATTATTTCTCATCGTATGCCTACCATAGTGTCCATGGTATTGATATGGATTGGATTATCCAAGCCAATTCTTTGAGTGCTGATTTGTTAAGGCCCGACTTGAATATTTATATAGACATGGATCCAGAAGTCAGTATGCAGAGATTGGCATCTGGTCGCAATAATATAGAAATGTATGAAACGCTGGATAATCTGATAAGGGTAAAGAATAAGTACGGTGAAGCTTTCGAAAAACTCAAAGATACTGAAAAAGTCTTTAAAATTGATGGCAATCGGCATCAAGCTTTCGTGAGTGCCGATATTATCCATAAAATAAGCTCCATGTTTTAAGTTTTTTAGCGCATCATCCTTGACCATGCAAATCTGATCAGCACTAAAAATCCTATAAAAAATAATACAAACTGATAGAATGGCATGTAGGTAAATACAAAAATATGGGTCTTTTCCAGTATCCACATCATGATCATTAGTACTGTAAGAATAAAAACTAAACTACCGATCTTATCAAAACCAGGTACATCAGTGAGACTGACATTTCTTTTGATCATCCAAAGTGTGATCAACATACAAAGGACAGGGAGTAATTGAGTCAGCATGTTCATTTGCATGATGGGTTGACGCTCAAACAAGAAAGTATAAGCATTAAATGTTATCGCAAAAATACCTGGAATACAAGCCAAATAAACCAAAACAGTATAGAGATATTTCCAAGGATTGAGATGACCTTCGTCTTTTCCAAATATCGATGCGAGAAAAGCCGTAAATGGCAATGCAAAAAAATAAAAAAGCACGATTGAAGGCTCTTTGGAAACGGTTTCAAAAAATTGTCCTAAAGTCATGTTTTAATTTTTAATGGGTAATGATTGTGTAATAAACTGGTTTACAATTCTTTCCAAAGTATTGAGTCTGACTGATCCATTGGCTAAAAGCATATCATGAAAAGTCTTGATGTCAAATTTGTCACCAAGTTTTGCTTCTGCCATTTGGCGCAGCTGTCTGATTTTTATTTCACCTATTTTATAGGAGACCGCCTGTCCTGGCCAACCTATGTATCTATCTATTTCGGTGTTGACTTCATCCATCGACAGAGCGGTATTTGAAGCCATAAAATCAACTGCTTGCTCTCTAGTCCATCCTTTGTAGTGCAATCCTACATCCACTACTAGCGACATGCTCGCCACATCTCATATGTAAGCCTTCCGAAATCTTCATAAGGTGTTTCGTACATACCCGCTTCTTTTCCTAAGTATTCTGAATACAAACCCCAACCTTCTCCAAATGCACTGATGTAAAGATTTTGACGGAACTCTGGAACATTTTCCATCTCTCGGGAAAGCATGATTTGTAAATGATGTCCGGGCACAGCTTCATGCAGTGTCAATGCTGGTAAGGCGTACAAAGGTCTGCTTTCAAGCTTATAAGTATTGACCCAATATGCTCCAGGTTTTCCAGTTTCGTAATTGCCTTCGGAATATCTGCCTGATGTGTAGTTAGGTGCAATCGAAGGTGATACTTCTTCTACAGTAAAAGGCATCCGGGCAGCTTGTTAAAGTACTTGGGAAGTTTGCCTTCGATCTTTTTGGAAAGCCATAGAGCGCGATACAGTAATTCTCTAGGTGTCTTGGCATAAAACTGTGGGTCTTTTCTAAGATATGTTATAAAATCTGTAAAACTACCTTTTAAAATCTAATGACTTGATGATGGTTTCCATCTCTGCTTTAATCCTTGCTACTTCCTTTTCGCCAGTTTCATACACTTGATTAGGAGTCATTGCTAAGGGTAGTGAAGTATTTTACTTTATCTTCATAATATTTTTTACCACTTTTAGATGGCTGATACCAGGAATAGCTGGTGATGCTGGCAAATATGTGTCTTTCAAAAATATAGCAAATGAAAGGTAGGCAGGTTCAATTTCTTTTTTGACAAGTGTTTTTGCTAATTGAAACAGGCTGTCATTCGCTGCTAAAGGAGCTATAAAAATATTATCATTGATATCAATATTCTGGAAAGGAGCCGTCAGATCTATACACCTTTGTGTGATTATGGCTGGAGATGTTTTACCTTCTTTGATTCCTTCTTCCATTAGTTTTTGGTTATATTGTATCAATCTTGGAAGGTCCTGTAGTTTTTGAAGGTATTGGATAGAGTCTTCCTTCGATTTTGGTGATGCATACTGTATGTAATATACTATATTGGTCAGGAATCCACCTTCAGAATTAAGAGGAAGCAGATGAGATTTAAATGAAATATCGTTGAGTTCATTTTCCATTTCAAGCAATAACAAATCCTTATTGATAAAGTCATCCATTGTCATGGTTAAAGTATCGAGAGCCATTATTTGGGCTATTAGTCCAAGATATCCCGTTAATTTTAGATTGCGGATAGTATCTGTTTCTATCTCCCAAGGTCCAGATCTGAGTGAGTCTAACTGGTCTTTTAATTCTTCATATTGAGTTATTACTGCAAATAATTTTGGATTTGTTGCACTATTTTTACAAGATGTCATACTTAATATAGTTATCCCAATAGCAACTGAAACACCTGAAAGCCATCTTCTTCTATTCAAAAATACTATTCCTGATGCTAACATGACCAATCCTGCTATCGTCGTCAATTCTTTTATCCAAGCTTGTCTGGCCGAAAGATGAAATACATGTTCAGGCATCTTTATAGATTCAATATATTCTATATGATTTTGAATATAAAGGCCTGCTACCACCATAATAAAAGCATTGATTATCATAAGGTAGCCAATATTCTTAGTATGCCAAACTTGGTTAAAAATTTTTGAAGAAATAAAGGTTCCAATTGCAATAGCGAAACTAAAAAAGATAATAAACACCAGAGTAAATTGGAAGGTATAAAAATAGCCAATACATAAAGTTAATAATGTTGAAATAAAAAATAACCACCCGATATTCAATAACTTTACCATTTTGCCTAAAAATAGAAGTCTAATAACAAATATTAAAACCAATGTTAAGGGCAAGGTAATTTGTAATAACCAACCTTGACTTTGATCTTTTAGTACTAATGACCAAAAAGAAGAACGAAATCTCTATAACGACCAATAGAGCAGTAAAAAAATACCCTAATAAAAGAAAAGTCTTTGGTTGTTCACTCGCCGCTGTTTGATCTATCGTAAAGTCATTTGAGTTGTTCTTTAAAATCAAACCAATCAAGATAATAAAACTAGAATTAGGATTATTAACAATCCATAATTTAAGACTACTTCAGAAGATATCGGCTTGTAAGTATATTCAGAAGGTAACAAGAATGTAAATATGACATTAGTAACCCTAAAGACCAATAAGATAAGGTATTTTTAATATTTTTTTAGAATGGCATATTTAATTATGGTTCCTATCAATAACCCTTGTAGGACTGCCAAAATCAGCAAAGTCCAAACAGATGGATCAAATAATATAAATCCAGAGAGTACCATTGTCAATATAATAACAATCATCTGAATAATTTTCGAGAGATTTAAATTTGATATTAAGAGTATTGCCACAAAAAACATCGTTACAGCTGCAAAGACTCCAACTGTGGTATAATCAAATGCCTTTACCTTAAGTAATGGTGGAATAAAACCATTAAACCAAATTGATAAATAAAAAGCGAGAAGCGTGAATTAAATTTTGAGATATTAATTGTTTATTCATTTCAATATTATTCCTGGTATTCAATTTTTTCGTCTTTGAACGCCGCTAAAAATATTATTAGAATGACTACGGCAAATCCAGCTGGATACAACCATATAGTTTGCCAATCATTTGTATTAGTTTCTACTATTTTGCCAGCTACCCAAAATCCTATCAACATACCGACACCATACGTAGCTAAAGTGATCAAACCTTGAGCAGCACTTTTAATGTGACTTCCCGCTTTTGCATTGGTATAAATCTGTCCACTTACAAAAAAGAAATCATAGCATATTCCGTGCAATGCTATACCTAATATTAGCATAAAAGAAAAACTGCCAGCATCTCCAAAAGCAAATAAAATATATCTAATAGCCCAAGCCAACATGCCAACTAGGATAGTCATTTTAAATCCATATTTTTTGAAAAACAATGTCAATAAAAGCATAAAGCCCACTTCTGACATCTGCCCAATTGTCATTTTTTCCTGTCGGATTTTCCATACCAATATTGACTAAAAACGGATTGGCATTGGCATAATAAAGCTAAAGGGATGCAGATCAGAATAGATGAAACAAAAAATATTAAAAGTTTTTATCCACGAGCAATTTTATAGCATCCAATCCCACAATTTCTGAAAATGTGACTTCCCTTGATTTTATCTACTTTTGGTGGTGTAGCAGGTAGTATAAAACTGAATAAACCCAAAATGGCTGATGCACCTCCTGCCAATAAAAACGTATTTTTTAGCATACCAGAACTAATCATATCTGGTGCGTCCCATTTGAACAAATAACTGATAGAAAGGCCTGCAATGATCCACCCTATTGTACCCCATACTCTAATGTATGAAAATTCCTTTGCAGGGTCTTTCATTTGATTAAAAGCTACTGAATTTACCAAAGCTAAAGTAGGCATATAGGCTACCATATAGCCCAAAACATAAGGGTAAAATGCACTAAAATCATTAGTCTGCGACATCATGTACATTAATCCTGCCCCTATTAAATGTAATACACCTAGTATTTTTTCTGCATTAAAATATCTATCAGCAATCATTCCTATGATAAATGGTGCAATAATCGCTCCCCAACTTTGAGTACTAAAAGCTTGGCCAATCTGACTGCCTGTTGCTGACATATTACTACCTAAAAATGTACCTAAAGTAACAAACCATGCTCCCCAGATAAAAAACTGAAGAAACATCATGAAAGATAATTGAGTTTGAATTGATTTGTTCATATTATATGGTGTTTTGTTTTTATTGATTTTGTGAAAACAAAGATAATTACAAAAATGAAATGAAAGACGTTGAGACACTCTTTCTTAAAAAATATTATTGGCATCGTTGTTATTCTTAATTTTTTAAAATAATAGTCTGCAAAAATTTAATTTTTAAAATATAAAATTGCATTATAGTTAAATTGTTACATTGGTTATTTCGTGTAACTTATGTTACAAACTGTTTTTAAAATTCTTGATATGTTTGCGGACAAATCATTAAAATCATTTAGCAAATGGACAACAAAAAAACAAAAATCGTCATTATCGGCGGAGGTACTGGTGGCATTATGGTCGCTTCTAGGCTTTTAAAGTATTAAAGCCAAAGTGGATATCCCTTTGTTAGAGCCTGCTGATACACATTATTATCAACCTGCATGGACTTTGGTAGGAGCAGGAGCCGCAATATGCAAAAAACAGCCAAACCAATGTCTGAAGTAATGCCAAAAGGTGTTAATTGGCTTAAAGATTATGCTACTGGGTTCAAACCTTCACAAAACATGATTACCACTGCTCAAAATGGTGATATTGCTTATGACTTTCTAGTCGTTTCTCCTGGCCTCGTGATGGATACTTCATTAATAGAAGGTTTGACTGAGGCTTTGGGTCATGGTAATGTTTGTAGTAATTATACCAATCCAGAACATACTTGGGATGTAATTCGTAATTTCAAAGGTGGTCATGCTGTTTTTACCCAACCAACCACACCCATCAAATGTGGTGGAGCCCCTCAGAAGATTGCTTATCTTGCCGCAGATTATTTCCGAATGCACAATATGAGTGATCGTACGAAGGTGACATTTGCAACTCCAGGTAGTGTTATTTTTGGTGTTAAACCTATTGCAGATAGCCTGATGAAAGTAGTGCAACGCTACAATATTGATTTAAACCATTTTACGCTCCTATCAAAATAGATGGTGCAAACAATGAGTAACCTTTAAACATATCGGACCCAAGAAAACCTATGTGTGTGGTGAATGACGATGGTACACCAGATATTTCTGGAGCACCTGATGAAATCACAATGAATTATGATATGTTACACCTTGCTCCACCTCAAGCTGCTCCAAAATTCATTAGAGAATCTGAATTGGTCAATGCTGCTGGTTGGCTTGATGTAAATATCAACACATTGCAACATGTGAATCAAACAAATGCTGGTTTTTGATAGTACTAAAGAAGATTGGAGACTATGGATGCTTAAGAAGTATGGTTTGCCATACTTGTATTGGAACAAAATGATGAAAGGCGTAGAAGTATAGTGTTTTTTGTTGTTTGTAAATCCTGATATCTATTATGATCATTAGGATTTACTTTTAAATATAAAAAAGCCTGCTAACTTTAAAAATTGGCAGGCTTCTTTTTTAGTATTCAATGATATACATTTAGAATTTTACATCAAAGGTGTAAGAGTCTTTATTCCTATCATCCCCAGTCGTTTCTGGTGTGATTTTGATATCTTTTACAGTTATGAGGTAATATTTCTCACCATTCTTAACGATAAAAATATCGCCCTTTTCTACTTTAGCAGATAGCTCTTTTTGCTCATCAGTACTTTTTTGATTGAAAGCTATACCATTGGCCCACAATGGTGAAATTTCTTCCTTATACTTAATGTTGGAAAATGCAAAAGTCTCTGCAATACCATTTTGTCCTTTTTTAATATATTTTATTACTGAGCCATTTACTCCAGAAATTTGTTGTTTCCATGTACCATCATCTATCACATTTACCACTCCTTCATCTCTGATATCAGCCTTAGTATCTGCAGATCCTGTACCAGCACCAGTATCTAAGTCCAAACCACCTTGTCCAGTAGGACCTGATTGATTCAACAATATACCTTCAAGCATATTTACAGACGCTCCTATAACGTTTATTTTTAATGATAATGTTGATATATTTCCAGCTTCGTCAGCTACTTTAAAGTTATATGTTTTTATTCCAAATATTGTGTGAGCTTTGATGGTAACTACATAATCAAAACTATTTTTGTTTTCAAGTAATAATAAGGCAGGATTTGCACCACCAACACCACTGACAAATGTAATTCTATTTGAAGAGAGATCAATATTTGTACCATCTTCATCTACCGTTATTGTCTTCATAGGACTTGTTCCTTTAACACCAGATATAGAAACAGAAAACGATCCTCCCAACGTTACATCGCTATCAGAAGAAATATACCCTAACACCTCATTAAATTTGATATTTGGAGGTACTGGAGTTTCAATGATATCTTCTCCACATGAAGACAAAAACATTGTTGTGGCTACAACAACAAATAAAAATTTAAAAAAAGCAAATGGTTTCATATTTTTATGAATTTTGTTAATGAAATAATTTAATAGAATCTAATTTATTGATGACGATTAAAATTTAATATGTCACTTTATCTTTATCTTAAAAGAAGCAATAAATGTAAAAATCTATGCAAAATAACAAAATAAATACCAACTAACACGCTTAATATGGCAGTGTTAACATAGATTTATGATTGTGAATTTAGGTTTTGAATTTCTACAAAAGGTAATATAATGCAAGACTATGTAAGGGCACAAAATATAATTTCATATATGATATGCCTTAATCCTGAATCACAAATAAAGTAGTGATAGTTAAATGATACCACGTAGTATAGTCATCATTTGACTTTATTATTACATTTTTTCCACTTTTACTTCCAGACAAAGTTCTTTTAACTGGGTATCATGGATAGCTGATGGTGCATCTATCATCATATCTCTTCCTTGATTATTTTTAGGGAAGGCGATGAAGTCTCTGATGGACGACTGACCATTCATCACTGCACAAAGTCTGTCAAAACCAAATGCCAATCCACCATGTGGCGGCGCGCCATATTCAAAAGCACCTAGTAAAAATCCAAATTGTGCTTCCGCTTCTTCCTTAGAAAAACCAAGGAGATCAAAGTTTTTGGACTGTAATGCCCTATCGTGGATTCTTATAGATCCTCCACCTATTTCCGCGCCATTGATGACCAAATCATAGGCATCAGCCTTGAGACTTTTCATGGTTTCGTGGTCACCATCTAGCATACGTGCTATGTCTTCTTTTTTAGGTGATGTAAATGGATGATGCATGGCGTGGAATCTGCCAGCTTCTTCGTCCCATTCCAACAATGGAAAGTCTAGCACCCACAATGGCTTGAAGTCTCCAGCCTTGATAAGTCCTAATTTTTTGCCCAACTCCAGTCTTAACTCATTGAGTTGTTTTCTTGTTTTTTCAGCTTCTCCGCTCAAAACGAAAATGACATCTCCTTTTTCAGCACCAAATTTTGCTGCCCATTGATGCAACTCTTCATCCGAATAAAACTTACCTACGGTAGATTTGATGCTTCCATCTTCTTGATACTTGACATATACCAAACCTTTGGCACCTATTTGTGGTCTTTGGAGCCACTCTGTAAGGTCTTTCATATCTTTATTGCTGTAGGTCTCGGCGATGCCCTTAGCACAGATACCTACTACCAATTCGGCGTCATCGAACACAGAGAAGCCTTTGCCTTTCGCAAAATCATTCATCTCTACAAACTGCATGTCGAATCTAAGATCTGGCTTGTCTGAGCCATATAATCGCATCGCATCATCATAAGACATGCGCGGGAAATCGCCCAAATCAATATGTAAAGTCTGCAAAAACAAATGTCTAGCCAATCCTTCGAAAGTATTGAGGATATCTTCTATATGTACAAAAGACATCTCGCAGTCTATCTGCGTAAACTCTGGCTGTCGGTCAGCTCGTAAGTCTTCATCTCTGAAACACTTAACTATCTGGAAATATTTATCTATACCAGCCACCATCAAAATTTGTTTGAAGGTCTGTGGTGACTGTGGTAGAGCATAAAACTGTCCTTGATTCAGTCGGCTTGGTACCACAAAATCTCTAGCTCCTTCTGGTGTACTTTTGATCAAAAATGGTGTCTCTACTTCTATAAATCCTTGTGAATCCAAGTATTTTCTTGTTTCTATTGCCAATTTTGATCTGAAAATAATATTATTTTGAACAGGCGTACGTCTGATATCAAGGTACCGATACTTCATACGAAGGTCATCTCCTCCATCCGTATCATCTTCTATCGTAAATGGTGGTGTTTTCGACTCATTGAGTACATTAAATTCTGTCACTTCTAACTCGATATCGCCTGTCGCTCTATTGGCATTTTTGCTAGAACGCTCACGTACGATTCCAGTAGCTTGCACTACATACTCTCTACCTAGCTTTCTTGCTCTGGTACACAGTTCTGCATTTTCATCCATATTAAATACCAACTGTGTAACGCCATATCTATCTCTGATATCTACAAAGGTAAGGCCACCTAAATCACGACCTTTTTGCACCCAACCCGAGATAGTGACTTTTTCACCTACATTTGATATTCTTAACGCACCGCAATCATGACTTCTGTACATAAACCTACATGTTTTATTTTAAAAATAGGCTGCAAAGGTACGATTATGCATCGGATTTCTAAAATATCATGATTTTTCTTTGGATAATTTCTTTGTTAAAGATCAGAATGACATGCTATCTTTAATGTTTTATCAATTTTTGAATGATGTGTTTATTATTATGATCTAAAATATCTACGATGTAGGTGCCTGATGACAAATGACTGATGTCAACTGTACAGCCATTTTGTAAGTCACTTTGTTTTACGGTTTGACCTGACGTATTGATGATATGGTATGTAACACCTAAGTCTGATGTAATATGAATCATGTCGGTGGCCGGATTTGGATGGACTGATGCTTCTGACAGATCCAAGTCATTGCTGCTACTGATCATCGAGTTATTGATCCAGGCTACATGTTTCTTGTCAAAAGTAGAAGTCATGACGATGTCCTTTTTGCCATCTGCATTAATATCAATAGTATGTAACAGACGTGTGATGGCACGACCTTGTGGAGCAAAACCATCACCGGTGCCACCAAGTAGTGTACCAACGTTTTGTAATGCATCAAACTCAAATGGTCCAGTCCCTTTGCTTACTTGGATAGAGAGTGTGGTGGCTGTCAGTGTGCCCACGATCAGCTCCGGCCATCCGTCGCCATTTAGATCATCGCAGTGGACCATTAGTCCATTGGTGACGGTATCAAAACTGGTACCTTTGCGCCGTACTGTGGTGGTAAAGTTGTTTTGATTCTCGAAAAACCAAAGTCCTTTTTCGTAATCCATCATTGCGAGATCTAAGTCTCCGTCCTTGTCCATGTCTGTAAGACTGAGCGTGTGCTGGAGGAAGTATTTATCATTGCCTTTGATCTCTCTGGTGGTGAAGGTACCGTCTGCATTGGATACAAAGATGGCAAAAGGTGTAAAATCACTACTCGTGACCGTGATGATATCGTCTCGTTTGTCTCCATTGATATCGACGGTGATTACGGTGAATATATTGCGTTTGTTTTGCTCCACTGTGATCTTTTCGAAGGTGAAGTTGCCTTTATTTCTGAGTACGTATAAAGAAGTCATGCCTGAGCTAAAATCATCTTCTGTAACGAGCACATCTTTTCGGCCATCCCCATCATAGTCGAGACTACCTTCTACTTCGTAGCTGATATTGCCCAAAGGCACGCGCTCATAGACATTATTGCCTTTGCTCTAAATATATCAGCATCCGGTAAGGACATCATCCTTGCCATCACCATCAAAATCGTGGACATCGGTGATATAATTGAAATCACCAAAAAGCAAAAACGATGTAGCGGGATAGCTACCCGCAGTATAGGTGTGCTTTTTGTACGTGCTCCCTGTCAGTCCATAAAAATCCACATGCTTACCATCGCTGCTCGCTGCGGGTATCATGGGCTGTGACAATGACCAGTGTGCTCCATCCAGATTGAACAATGTGGTGGTAGGCCCAAAGGTGATGGATTGGGAATGGAGGGAGAGGGTGATTAATATTAATAAAAGAGTTTGGTGGATTTGCATTTATTTAAAGTTATTTATTTTATAAAAACATAGATTCATGTAAATAGGGAAAATCATCACCATTCTGAATTTTTATATATATACTTTGAGTAACTTTCTAAATCTATGTTATCGAGGATTTGCTGGCCTTGTATGTTGTTACAATTTTTATTCAAAAGAATTTTAAGAACTTTTATATGATACAACTAAAAAAGGATAATTATTTGGTAGTGAATAAATACCAAAATCATCTTTTTTAGCAATGCCAGTTACTACCATTTCCCGAAAGGAAGGTAGCACAACATCATTAGGATATACTTCAAAATTGCCTGAACTAGTTATTAAGTTAATTTTTTTAAATTTGATACCAGTAATCTGGTATCTAGATAAAATTGAATATAAAATTTCATCAACAAAATAAACTCTAACACCCTGAGTAAAATTATCCAAGGGCCAACTATCTAAATCAATAACATATTCTGACCAAATATTCGGGTCAAGATCTTTAAAAGTTTCATCTGTATAAACACGATTAATTACACAAGGATCAATAAAGAAATAATTGTTCATATTTTACAATTTTAATTGATGGTATTGTATCTATTATCTTGTTGGAGGTAAAAAATATTTTCCTAATTCATCTTCAATTTCTTTAACATAATCTAAAAGCTTTTGTTTTGACATATTAGGACCATCTGGGTTTGCTTCCCTTGCTGGCGCAAGTTTGTAACTTGTGCCTTTACTACTACATCCATTAATAACTAAATACATAACCTTCTAGACTCATATGTCTTTCTAATATTTCAATATCCAAACACGTTTCATACTCTATGTGGGTGTATGTGATCATTTTAATCCAACCCATTTTTATCAATTCCAGCCTGTTTAAGTATAGCAAGGAAAGTGCCTTTTTTCATATCTTTGCCACCGTGGAAAGGTACTATTACTGTTTTATTTGTGATTGGGTTGTAATAAAGTTGATGTGAACCTTTGCCCCGCTTAAAGATAAATCCGCTGTGTTCTAAAATTTGGGTGCATTTCAAAATTTCGCTAAGCTGCATTTTTTACTAGATCTGTTATTTTATCCCAATAACCACTCATATTTAAAACTCTCAGACTCATAATATTTTTCAATCCTTTTATTGACCATCTTTGTCTTGATTGTTTCATTCGTTTTGTAATACTGTTCGATGCGCCGACTCTATTGCCCCCCTGACCCTATTAATAGTCCTTTTTATGTATTTAGGGTAATCCATTCTCCCCTATTGTGGCTGATGTACGTTAAGAGCGTTTGGTATTTTTCTTCTTTTGTTTTTGATTTTCTAGGTATTTTTTCCAACATCTTTACCACTTCGTCTACACCATTCTCTTTCAAAGTCTTTCCTATTACTTCGATATATGCCGTTCGTTTACTTTTTGTAACACTGAAACTTACATATTTTCCTATGTTTTCCATCGCATGATAAAAAATCAAGAATTTGAGTAGCTTGCGGATATGACACATCTATCCAATTCCACTGCCACTCGCTCCGTCATTTATAAATACTAGCCTATCTTTCCATTTTTCGTAGGCATCACCTATTATGGCTGACATTTTAATCGCAAACTCTTTATGATTGCCTAATGTTGCTACATATTCGCTACAATTTATACTATTTCTGTTTTCGCTCTCATTAGAAATAGCACTTGATTTAAATATTCTTCCTAATTTAGCTTCTTTCCACCCAGCTTCTCTTGTCTGTAACATACTGCCATCTGCCTCTATATATAAAATTTCTCCTTCTTCTAACTGCACAGGATCTCTAAAATTTTCACTTTCAGAAATCGCTAGACTTTGTTCCCCAATTTTATCCGTAATCCGATAGATGGCTGTATCATTTGTTTTGATATTCAATAACATCTGAGCAATTTCGCTCCCCCTTTCGTAACAATCCATTTGACCTATATGCAATAATTTCTCTTGTAAATAGTGTGAAATCTTCTGACCGTGAATCCATTAATTAAGTCACTTGTGGTACTAACTTCTATCTCCCAAATTTGGTTTGAAGTTTTTTTTAAACGATGATTGGTAGGAACATTTCCGATGGTAGATTCTAAAATTTTACCTCCTAAATCTGTCCATATCTCATCCAGTGTTTTCAATCTCGTATAAACTATTAAGGTTGCTTAGGTTCTGTATATCCTCCCAACGTTGGCTACATACTGCTAAGTATTCTGCCTTTGTCATGATGATATTTTTTATTGGTTCTAGCGCAAAGTTAATACTTCTTTTTTATTTATATACGAAAAAATGAAATGCACCCTAAAATTTTGATAAGATACAGTGGGCTTAAGTTCATACACTTTCAAGGTTTAAAGAATATTCTAAAGTATTACTGTCATCGGGAATGGTATCTCCTCTCTCCTTCAATTCTTCAATATAAAGTTCTACCGCTTCTTTTGCCATTGCCATAGCTTCGTCAACATCTTCGCCATAAGTAATACAACCAGGTAAAGCCGGAACAGTAACTGTGTACCCGCCTTCGATTTCTTTATGTAAATGTATTTTGTATGTGTATTGCATATTCGTGTTATTAAAGTATGTGTAATTAAGATGGCGTTTTCTAGTATCAAATTATAAAAATGTCAAATTCCTTTGTGATTCGACTTATAAATGAACAATTTCATAATCTGCAAGTTCAACACCTCTCTAGATTAAAACATTAAAAACTCTGCTGTTTTCTCTATGGTGTGCTAGCTTTTTGGGAGTTGTACGTACATAATCAGGATAATATAAGTACAGGGGTTGATCTTGACTTTGCTTACTTAGCTAATGAGTAGTATCTCCTGTTACAATCTCTGATGTATTATCTTTATATAAAACATCACTACTTAAAATAAATACCTGCAGTATATTGTATATCCCTACCATCAAAAGTACCATTTCCAACCATAATCTGGATCTCCAGCAGGTATGTCTTTTACATCAAAGTTTGTTTCCCCATCGATCGTAAATAACTTAGCGACTTTATGGACTCTATCGATGCAAAAAGTGGATATATGGTAGAATTTGTTGTTGCCTGTGGTACTTTTTGGGTTCATGATATTAGGGCGATAATAACCTCTAGTAAATTTGAGTCGGACCCAAACTTTATCAGTTCTCTCACATCCATTTTCATCTATAATCGTAATCGTATACTCTGTATCATTTTCTGGACTGACTGCAGGATTAGGACAATCCTTACAACTCAATGTATTAGACGGAGTCCATGTTATCTCCGACAAAGATGTCCACGGTACATCAGTTATCGCAGTGATCTGATGGCTTGTCCCTGAATTTATAATGGTATCTTTTCCAGCGTGACGGTAAAGTCTTCGAGAATGTCTATCGATAGATTACTTGCTAAAAGTGCGAACCGTTGCTATCTGAAACCTGTATTTCACCAAGTACCATGAAGTGCAAGGTTTGTATTTTGACTTAAAAGCACTTTGTTAACATAGGTAGTATATGGAGCAGTACCACCTACGATTTCATTCCATTCTACAGATCCATTGTCACAAAACATAAAGGCCTGCGATACTTCGAAATCGATACTCTCTACTTTCGGTTTCCTTAGTAACAATGATTGCTTGGGTTTCGCTACAACCGTTGAGTGGATTAGTATTAACTACATAAGTTCACAGTTCCGGTAATGTTTTATATTTAGTTGAGCGCCTACATTTTGATTATTGAGCGCCCATTTGACTATTGGATTGTTCGCATTAGATGTTGCGGTTATGGTTGTTGTAATGTCAGTACATTTATCACTGGTTCATAAATATTGATGGTTGGTTTGGCAAAAATCTGTTTCTATATTTAAAGGCGCTCTTGATTCGCAGCCAAATTCATTGATTGCTATCAATACAACGTTTTCTTTATCACTGATCAAAATCGAATCAGCGTTAATCAAACCTTTTGGTGTTTCCCAGTGTATGATAATTTTAGGGTCAACGATGATATCAGAAACCCTACAAGCAGGAATCTTACAATTTAACAAAATGGGCTTTGGTTTGGATGTTGGGTTTGTCAAAATTTCCTTTGATAACTATTGATACGCTACTATCACAGCCAATGAATTTACAGCACAGATGGTGTATGTTATGGATTCGTAATTTTGTATCCGTTTTGAATCGTTTGATTATTATTGTCAAAGTGTATGTTTGACCAATATTGCCCGCAAGAGTTAATGATGTTTCTGGCATTTTGCGACAAATCTTGAGCAGTGACACTCAAAGTTGGTTTACTTTTATCTTCTGTCACTCGGTAAGTCTGTGAAGTTTCCCATTCGTTGTCATTGAAAAGTAAGTACAAGATTTGCCGGAAAATGTAAATACAGGTCTTAGGGTTTTGTACTATCTGAAAAATTAGGGTCCCGACCATTTAAATTTATCGAATACGCTGGTTTGGACGAAATTGTCGCAGACAACTTGGTGCATGTCAAGTATAAACGGGAGCAATAGGTGTCAGTGTAGGTCTCAATGTATCCATAGATATGGAAAAAGTAGCTGTAGCTTCACACCCATTATTGGCAATTGCCTTTACTTCGTAAGTGTTTGATATATTGGAAAATATGGTATTTCCTATACCTGTATTTCCGTTAAGTCCAAATCCATTGGATACCTGACGGAATGGTCGTCGTAATATTTAAAACTCCGGTGGGATTTGTACAAGTAATTGGTACTACATTAGACAATAAGGATGGGAAATTTTGGGAAGATGGTAAGTAATGGGTAGATGTTTCTGTACAACCGTTCTTACCTGTGACTGTCAAAGTATAATTTCCTTCAAGTATAAATTCTGGATTTTGGTCTGTTGAACTTAGCCCATTTCCTTCCCATAAATAAGTTCCAGATGCCGCATTGGACGTAAAAAAATTGGCCTTTTTGTCTGGAACAGTCTATAGAACAACCTTAACACTAAATATCAGTAATTCAAAATCTCCCTAAAGCGATTACTTCAGGTCCGTTTTTCATAGCCATTATTATCGGTTAATAAAGCGTAATAAGTACCAACAGTATTAATATTTTGGTATCAAGATTTGCTATTAATTGGTTTCAAAAGTACCATTTTGTATCTGCAATCCACTAGCATTTTGGATGGAAATATCTGTATTAGAAGTTGTACAATTTAATGTGTCAGGATTTTGATGGTTTGTATGTGAAAGAGGCGGCAATTCAGCTATGTATATACTATCTTGACACTACAATCAATACCTAAAAATAATTCCTTAAACATAATAACCTATTGACCCAACCATTATAGTGTCCTTTGTTTGATTTTGGCTTTATGATATTTGGACCTTTCCAAACAATACTATCGATGGCGGTTTGAATATCTAAAGGATATCCACATTGTTAACTGAGCAAGATAATATACCTGTACTGTCCTTGGTAGTTGATAAGTGATTTTCTAGGGAACTGCTACTGTGTCTGTGCCAATACATCCATTTGATCCATGTGTAAAAACCGTATAAGTCCTAAGAATTAGGAAGCTGTAATGATGTTTCCAAAAGCTTGAAAGTATAATTAGGAAGCAACCACTCAAAGCTACTAATATTTGACAATGAACTTGCAGTTAATTGAGTACTTTTTGTATACAATCAAACTTAGATCACCATTTATTTCGACATTTGGTTCAGTAAGATCTGCTGACACTTCATAATCTTGGGAGATGGTGCAACCATGCTCATTAGTAATGCATTACAGTATATTCTACCTGTTATAACGGAGATTTCCTGCAAATTTGGGTTGGTAGAGATCGTGCCATTATTGGTGGACCATGAGTATTGATAATGGCACAACTGGTAGTGGGTAAACAATTAGATCTGTTGTTGGATTGTTGCAATCTATTGTAGGTGCTGTGGGAGGAAGTAAGTCGAGAATAGAAAATGTAACAGTAAATTCTTTTTCATCTTCACACAACTCTCCAAAAAATATATTATCAATTGCGAAATCATTGCCGCTTGCTGCTGTATTTTGGTTGGTGATACATATCTACACTCGTATTAGCACCTAGAAAACCATGTAGCGAAAAAATGTTGTACCACCAAGTGGCTCCTGAAAGCCAAAAGGAGTACCTAATAGTACGACATCTATAGCAAACTGTCAAACCTAGCTGGAGATGCTGGGTTTACGGACATTGCATCTGCATCAAATATATAATTGGTATTTGGCATTACAGTGATTGACTGACACCAAGCTTGTTGAAGCGATCCGGCTCCATTTAGCCATCATATCTCCATCTCCGACTAGGGCTAAAATTTGAATGTACTGCATTTGGATTAACAATAGTGTAAACTTCCTTCATTCCATAATTCTGTTTGACTGGTAGGAATGTCTGCCACATAAGTATAATCTGTGTAAAACCTGAAGCACCACTCGAAAATCGCCATTTACAATAAGATTCGTAGTGCAGGAGGACTCAACACTGTGAGTGTAAATGTCGTCGTCTGTATTACGAATACAGTAGGAATTCGTTTGAGTATTGGAATATTCATTTTGCTCGTCCATTTCAAAATCAGTGTAATTGCCATTTATATATCCATCAGCAAAATAGATGTTGGCTCACATATAGTACTGTCTTGTGGTACTGTTATAGTGAATCCTGAAAGGTGATTGACTGTATATACTTGTGCCCAAAAATTAAATTAATAAATTTATATAGTGCTTCACTATTAAGGAGATTTGTGCAAGGCAAATATAGTATAAAAGATACAAATGGCCATTGTATCAAATAAAGTTTTTACGTGATATAAAAATAAGTTTTATCTTAGACGCAATTTAAAAGGATATTATACATTGATAGTCTTTTGAAATACTTTTATACCTTTGTGATTTAAACTCTAATACGTATTGAAAACTCTTTGTATATTGTTAATAAATCTGATATCGTTTACCTCTTTGCATCTGTAAACCCTGATAAAAATTTGAAGCTTTTAGAATAAATCAGGAAATAAAATAGATGGAGTTCTTTCAGAAAAGTAGTGAGCAATGCTGAAAAGCTTCTGGATTTGTGCAAACAGAACCAACATAAGGGCTTCCTGCAACATTTGAAACTGAGACTTACTTTCTGATGACAATAATGCAATCTATATAAAGGAGCAGAATGAAAGATCCCGGACCGAGAAAAAATTCTTGAAGCTTTCTTTACGTGATCAAACTGGCAATGCAGACAATTTTAGTGTCTTTTTGATCCTTACAAGAGTGGTTTGAATGGTTTATATTTTTAGTAACAGCTTCAGGAGTACAGTATAGGCTATTATTTACGAACAATGAGGATGATAGCAATTGGAATGCCGTCTGGAAAGTGCTGTTAGTCAAGATGATGAAGGTTGGTATGTGGAGATAAAAATGCCATATTCTTCTTTAAGATTTCCATCAGCCAATGATCAAGATTGGCATGTTCAGTTTGGAGAGAAGTACGTAGGTTTAGAGACATCTTGTTGGTCGCCTATAGATCCTACTGTTTCAGGATGGGTACAACAGTCAGGAAGGTAACCAACATTGAAAATATAAAATCGCCAGTGATTGTCATGCTCCATATTTGTCAGCATATCTTATACGACTTACGATCCTAACAAGAGAGAGAAGAGGGGGGGGGGGGGGGGGGAGAGAGAGAAGTGTGCGAAGTAATAAGGTTAGTGACTGGTTGGTGTGGCAATGCTTATAGTGCAGGTCTTGATTTGAAATATGGGCCTAATGATGCATTTACGTTGGATATGACATTGATCCCAGATTTTGGGCAGGTTATTTCAGATAAACAAGTATTAAACCTGTCTCCTTTTGAAGTTTTTTTTGAAGAAAATAGACAATTTTTTACAGAAGGTACGGAGCTTTTTAATCGTGGGAGATTGTTTTACTCTAGACGCGTTGGTGGCCGACCTTTTTGCACTATTTTGATGTATTTGACCAGTAAATGAAAGGTGAAACCATAATATCCAATCCAGAAACTAGCCTTTTTTAATGCCACAAGATATCTGGACGTGCGACGTCAGGAACAGGTATTGGAGCTTTCAATGCATTTGTAGGCGAAAGCATACCATCTTAAGAGCTATAGATGGAACAGTAAGGAAGATAAAACTAATCCACTTACTAATTATAACGCATTGGTAATAGATCAAAATCTTAAAAAGACAATTCTTATGTTTCATTGATGAATACCAATGTTTATAGGTTAGGTGAAGATTACGATGCTAATATGACAGGAGGGTTTTGAATTCAAACTAAGATCAGAAATATTTTGTCGCGGTTCAGGTGTACTTTCCAAAAGTATTTTAATGATAACACAGAACGAGGACATACTTACAATATTGCTTTAGGAAAAATCACAGTGGCAACTGGACCTATGGTGGGAGGTCCTGGCGTAGAGTCGGCAAATACGACCCTAACGATGAAGGATTTTTGATGAGCCTAACCAGACAGTATTATTATGTAAGCCGGCTATTCTCAATATAAACCAAAAATGAAAAGTTACAACAGATTCGGATAAATGCAAGTTCCATTTGTCTAGACTATTAGCACTAATGTTTTACTCATTTCAATATTGAGTTAGAGAGTTTTTTCTTATGGAAAAGTCGATTTGCTTTAGGACTTAACCTACAGATTGAGTCTGTAAAACCATGATTATTTTGGGCCAGGACGAAAATTTTAGCAGGTTTATGACTTGGCCACTAATTACACTTTAGGTGGATTTCGTATCTTCTGATTATCGAAAACCATTTGCGTATGATGTCAGATTATCATACAGATATTTTGATGCAAACGATCGTCAAATACAACCTTATTATTGCTCCAAGATTTAGATTGAGCGATAAAATGGTCTATATTTACTAATACTAGTGTGTCGATCATTGATTTTGAATATAATTATGTCAATAAAGGATTATTGGAAAAACCTATCTTAGGACTTGGAGATTCTAATATACTTTTTTTGGTAATAGAAATGGTTGATTGTCGAAAACTCTTTAACAACGCGCTATATATTTAATGCCATCATAGGCATCAATATGAGGATACCAAGGTCGCACTATTGGGATAAGGTAAGATATCAACGAATTCCGCAAGTTGGATGAAAATGGGATAGTAAATGTCTTTTGTATGATGGGCTTGATGTAAAAGTTGTTTGATATTTGACAAAATGTCAATATTTTCAACATAGATCTGCAATATAATTTGGAGATTTCCCTTGTAGAATGATGATAATCTTTGTTTGGAAAAAATCAAATATAAGTTCAGATAAGCAATACGAACGTGACTACTCTCAAATTTAAGAAGACTTTTGTCCGTACAAATAACTAGCTTTTTCAATAAAGTGCTTACTTCTTGGATTATTTATACCTTTTCGAGAAAAGTCTCTTAGGAAGGAGTTTTTGCTTAATTTTTATATATTTTTTTAAAAATGGAAATAATTTTGCCATTCAAAGTATATTTAGACATTTGTCGAAATAGAATCATTAAGTGAATATGCTTTTTAAAGCATTGAATGACCCAATCAGAAGGATATTTGGACTGCTTAAAAGGCAGGACATGAGTGCTGGAGACATGTGCAGAACATTTTAATATAGGTAAACCAACAGTCTCACATCAATTGGATTTATTAGAGGCAAGCTGAGTTTAGTTACTTCATCAAAGCAAGGTCAGTTTATAATCTATAGTATAAGTACCACGGTACTGGATGAAGTAGTCCAATGGATATATCAAATCAAATCAAAATAGTTTTCACCATCAAAATCAAAACAACATGAAGCTCTTTTCACTTAAAAATTTATTTTTATTGATGTGTCTTTCTGCACCTTTTATCTATTTAAATTTAGTTTACGCTGATTTGCCTGCACAAGGCTACACATTTAGCTCTGATATGAAACTGGACAAATATGGAGATAAAATGAAGTGTGGACCACTTTAGGCATCATTATGGGTGTTTCTCTTATTACCTACTTGATTAAGACAATATTGGTAAGATTGACCCCAAAAATCAAACGCTTCAATCTAAAGCTATAATGGAAAAGCTGGGCTTGACCATTGTAGTTTTTATGTCTGTTTTGACGATATATATTGTTTACTCTGCAGTACAAAACGAAAGTGGAAATTTGCTTTTCATTTTGTTAGGTGGACTTTTTGCAGTACTTGGAAATTTATTGCATAGTGTCAAACCCAACTATTTGTAGGATTTCGATTACCTTGGACACTTGAAAGTGGAGACAATTACGTAAAAAACCCATCAATTAGGAGGCAAAGTTTGGGTAATTGGCGGTTTATTGATTACAATATTGAGCTTAATAATTGTATATCCTCAAATGTTTAAAGTATTTATTACTCTTACCTAAATTGAGCGGAAAAATTTCTACTTAGAAAGTCGGGAGTGAATTGTTAGTTTTTTTCATTGGAGTGACGTGATTTTGTGTTATTTTTGCTAATTTCAATTCAGTTATGGTCCGTAATCTAACCACTTTTTAAATCTTGATATCTAAGAATTGGTTTGGGCTATTTTTTGGGCATCATTTACCTATTCCATTTATGGATATTCAAGTATGTTTGCGAATGGTTATAGTTTTTTTTTGTTAGGATCTGATACCTATTCCCATTGGATTTTTATTGGAGTGTGGCACAGGTTCCAGATTTGTGATAAGTTTATTTGATCGTAAATGCTCTTGCTTACATTCAATATGAGATTTCGTGATTTGATGGTGAATTTTGCAGCGAAATCGATCATCACTCTTCTGAATGTATTAGGATATGAACTTACAGGTAGCACATCTTTACATACATCGTTCTTATAGGCTTCCTGTAAAAAGTGTGTAAAGACTAAGAAAAAGTAATACGCCCTATTCATTCCAAATTTTTCAAACGGCAACTGTTCTTTTACAGCTAATTCTTTGATACTACGATGAATAAGTTCATCTGCTCCTCTCTGATGCGCAGTTTCTATTATCGTATCAGCATTGAAATATTGTTCTCCTCCACAGCTGTTCAGTCTTTGATCAGCATCAGGACAGATGCCTATATTAGTATATAAGATAGTATCAGGTCGGCTAAAATCTAAGAGAAACTGACCTTTTTCGTCTATGTTTAGTTTGGTCACTATACATCTTCGATATTGTTCCCATGATTTGAGCTTGTGACCTATTTCAATATATTTCCACACGGCTTTATTTTTTCTTATCTCCTTATAGGATTGCTCATCTGATTTACTTAGATCATTTTTTACATCCTGATACATTTTACCTGTGATTATGTAATGGATTTTCAATTCGTTTTCAAAATAGGCCATAGCTTTTTGGTCAAAAAATCCGCTATCAGCACATAGTATTATTGCAACATCGCTATTATATCTCTTTCGTATTAATTTCACTACAGCAGCCACCCTATCCGTAAAGTCAGTTCCATGATTGGAATGGGCACTTCCTTTGCGAAATACAACATCGATGAGATATTTGCCCCAGCAAATATGTAGGGGTTGAAATCCTTTCTTCTTTTTATAAGTCACTTCACAGCCTTCTCTCTTATGGGCATCATCATTGTCCATAACCATAGTGTCTATACCTAATATAATGATTTTCTGATTCGACATCTTTAAACGCCATATAAATAATTCATGTAGTATATTGTTGAATATCAAGTCATTAACAATACTTAGCTTTTTGAAAAATCGTTTCATGGCATGTGAAGAAGCTATTTGGCTCTCCTTCAGTTCTAAGGAAGTAATGTAGCCAGTATCCTCCTTTAGCTCGTCAAATCTCTTCATACTCATATTGGTACCATCGATAATGAACGCCATGATTTGTATGATGAACTCATTTAGTTGTAAACCCCGACTTATCTTTTTAATAAGCCCGTTGATGCAATGACCTATCAAGCCATATACTTGTGCATGCTCTACATACTTTAGAAACAACGTGATGCCTCCACGTGAAGAAATTTTATCGTTGGTAATTCCAATTTTTCTTACCTTTGTAATCATAGGAGATAATTTTGCACTTTTGAAGTGTTTTTTTGTTATTTTTGTTTACACTGCTAAGATACACATTATCAATTATATGTATTAGTTATCTCCTTTTTTTTCTTTATTTTCCGCTCAGCTTAGATATTATTATATTGATGGTGATAATTCCAAGTATTTATTCTTACAAACAATATCAGAAAAGTGTTTAGAAAAAAGTTTTAGGATGCTTTTTTCAAAAATGCCGTTTCTTAATGAACTTATTTTCTAGAGAATACTTTAATTATAACATCTTGTTTCTGATTTTTTCTTAAGAATTTCTAAATTGGATAATAAAATTTATTTTATTTTTTATTTAAAGACTTGACAAATTGAAAACATCCTTATCTTTGCCACTGTATCTGATTTTTTTTTAATTAACATCATTCTAAAATTAAGCGAATATAGAGTATATATCTACACTTTAAAATAAGAAAATTTATTTAATCCATAAATACTTGTGTAGGTATGAAGCTTAAGATGTTAAACGATCAGGAACTTATTTCCCTTTATCTTAATGGTAATCACTCAGCTTTCGAGATTTTGTTAAATAGACATAAGGACAAAATATATACGTCCATATATTTATTTGTAAAAGATACAGAGCTGGCTGAAGATATTTTTCAAGAAGTATTTATAAAAATAGTAGATACACTTCGTAAGGAAAATATAATAATGAAGGTAAATTCCTTCAGTGGGCAATGCGAATTGCATACAATATGTGCGTAGATCATTTCAGAAGATCAAAGCGCATGACTAAAATTTCCAATACAGAGACTTTTGATATTTTCAGCATTTTAGAATGCAAAGATGATCATATGGAAAATACCATTATCAAAAGCCAAATCCATACCAAACTACGTACTCTTGTTGATCAGTTACCCGACGAACAAAGAGAAGTGGTCATCTTAAGACATTATGCTGACATGAGTTTTAAAGAAATATCTCAGATGACAAGAGTCAGTATCAATACGTCTTTGGGCCGAATGAGATATGCATTGATCAATCTACGCAAATTGGTAACAGAAGCAGAAATGGTTATGTAAAAAATAGTCTTTTTTAGGTTTTTGAATAGAAGCCTATTTTGAAAGACTTATTTTTTTTCAGGTGTACAGAATACTTTAAAGGTAAGTTCATGAGATTTTGTCTATGAATCAGTAGTAATATATAGATACATACACTAGGCCATTTATTGATTGTAATATTGTCGAAAATTTCTTTACCATTTAAATTTAAAAAGTTTAAACATCAATAAGCTCTTCATTTTTTTGAAGGTTTTATTTATCTTTAATGTATAAATTAATGCGGTATATTTTTTTTCGGAATAAAAATAGCAAGTTTATTTTTTCAATCTTATCGATAAACAATTTATTTGTTAGTTTATGCTATTGCAGTTGCAATAATTATATGAAATTGTTATCTAAAATGTTCGCATCAAACTTTACCTTTGCACTACTTTTACAATACATATAATATATTGACCTAATCAAATAAAATTTTATATAAATATGAGCCATAACATTAAAAAATCATCTAAAACAGATCTCTACGAATACCATGATTATTATAATATAGATGAATTGTTAACGAAATAGCTTATGGCATCATCATGCAAGAATTGGAGCGTGGCGACTCTGGTATTAGATCAATGGCTTCTGTTCAAGGATCATTGGTGATGTATCCAATCTATAAGTATGGTAATGAAGAGCAAAGGAGAAAATACCTTCCGAAACTTGGTAGTGGAGAGTTTATCGGCTGCTTTGGGCTAACAGAGCCTGACCATGGTTCCAATCCCAATGGTATGATTACTAATATCAAAGATGACGGTGATGCTTACATACTCAATGGCGCTAAAATGTGGATCACCAACTCACCAGTTGCCGATATTGCTGTAGTATGGGCCAAAGACGAAGAAGGAATCATCCGTGGTATGATCGTAGAGAAAGACATGAAAGGTTTTTCGGCACCAGAAATTCATGGTAAATGGTCACTCCGAGCTTCTGTAACAGGAGAGCTTGTTTTTGAAGATGTGAGAGTACCAAAAGCCAATATGTTGCCTAATATACAAGGTCTAAAAGGACCACTTGGATGTCTATCAAAAGCTAGGTATGGGATCGCTTGGGGAGCTGTTGGTGCAGCCTTGGATTGTTACGATTCGGCACTCAGATATAGTAAAGAAAGAGAACAGTTTGGTAAAAAATTGGGACAGTTTCAATTAACTCAAAAAAAATTGGCTGAGATGATCACAGAAATTACCAAAGCGCAGTTGTTAAGCTGGAGATTAGGAACCTTGGCCAATTCTGGCAAAGCTACTCCAGCGCAAATATCTATGGCAAAGAGAAATAATGTGGCGATGGCTCTTGAAGTAGCTCGAGAAGCTCGTCAGATGCACGGTGGTATGGGTATCACAGGAGAATATCCTATCACATGAGACACATGGCCAATTTGGAATCTGTTGTAACTTATGAAGGAACACACGATATACATTTATTGATCACAGGTATGGATGTGACTGGATTCAATGCGTTTGGATAAAATACTGAGGGTTGAGTAATTGGATTCCATAGTAATGCAATTGCTCAACCCCTAAAAATTATAATAGCTGAAAATCTTATTCCCCTGTCATCACTCTTTCCTGCTGCTCTATACTTTCATCATGAATCGACTTAATGACTTTGGTAATAAATTCTTCTCCAATCCATTCTGACTACCACGTTCTACAAATTTTTGTAACACTTCTTTCCACCTTTCGCTTTGGAGGATGGTCATATTGTTGTCTTTTTTGTATGCGCCTATTTCTCTAGCTATTTTCATGCGTGATGCTAAAATATTCATAATTTCGTCATCAATCATATCAATCTCTTTACGCAATCTATCTAGCTTTGTTTTTTCTTTGATATCTTTTGGATCATATTCTCTGATCACGATATCATTAATCATTTGACCATATACTTCTGGCGTAATCTGCTGCGCTGCATCACTCCATGCAGTATCAGGCGAGATATGTGATTCTATCATCAAGCCATCAAAATTTAAATCCATTGCTTTTTGAGCTACTTTTTGTAGCAAATCTCTCTTTCCACAAATATGGCTTGGGTCATTGATCATCATGATCTCAGGCATTGCAGTCTTAAAGTCAATTGCGATCTGCCATTGTGGTCGATTACGATATATTTTTTCACCAGAAAAGGAAAAACCTCTGTGGATGGCACCCAGTTTTGTCAATCCCGCATTTTTGCAATCTTTCCATGCCACCAAGCCAAAGTGCAAGATCAGGGTTAATGGGATTTTTAAGTAAAACGGGTATCTCTACACCTTTTAGTGCGTCTGCTATTTCTTGTACTGCAAAAGGATTGACAGTAGTTCGAGCACCTATCCAAAGTATATCTATCCAAACTCAAGGCATAATTCGACATGTGAAGTTTAGCCACTTCCACTGCAATAGGTAGCCCTGTCAGTTCTTTGGCTTTTGCAGCCATGGCAGTCCTTTAGTGCCTATGCCTTCGAAAGCACCAGGACGAGTTCTAGGTTTCCAGATGCCTGCTCGTAATACATCGACTTTACCTGTACGAAAGAGACGTGTAGCAGTTTGCACTGCTCTTCTGTTTCAGCACTACAAGGTCCTGCTATGAGTACAGGTTTTTTACCGTCATTGATCCAGTTCATAATGATTTGTTTTAGATTCTTATTAATGTGTTATTTTAAAATTCTTTTGATTTCATTGCTTGTTTCCATGTGTTGTTCTATAGCTTGGATGTCATTATTTTGAATTTTGACCTTAAAATTTTCTAGATGGTTTATGTAACTATCCATTGCTTCTAATAAGTATTTTTTATTTTTACCAAAAATAGCTGCCCAAGTTTTAGGTTGCTTTTGGTGGTCTTACGGTACTAGCAAAACCAGTCCCAGCTAGATCAAATATCTGTTTTTCATCCTTCTCAATATCCAATACTGTCAACCCTAGCATAAAGGAAACTTACATGTGATAAATGAGGACACATAAGCTAAATGTTTGTCATGCTCATCTGCAGACATCAGTGTAGTGACCATTCCTAAACTTTCAAATAGTTTTAAAGCTGTAGCTAAAGCATCTTTATCTGATAGGTTACCTTCGCAAATAATATTTTTCGGCCTTGAAATAGACCTTCAAAGCAGCTTCCAGGTCCTGAAAATTCGGTTCCGGCCAAGGGATGAGCTGCAATAAAATCTATTTTTTAGGTGACTATTGATAGACTTACAAATGGCTTCTTTGGTTGACCCTACATCGATGGCTACATTGGTAATCTTCATTTTGTCCAAAATATATGGTAACAAAGACTCTATTTTATCCACAGGTACAGCTATTAGAATAATATCAGCATCTTGAATACCATCATCTAGTGTGCTAATTTGATGTACCAAACCCAACTTCTGAGCATAGTACAATGTGCTTGAGATGCATCTACACCTACCACTTTGACATTGAGTTGAGATTTAAGATCTTTAGCTATTGATCCTCCAATCAGGCCCAATCCAATCACCGTTATATTTATCATTACTCTTTATTTGATGAGTTAAAACCTGTTTGAATCCTATAGAGTGCGCTTCCATTTCGCCCACTGGGCTACAAAGAGAAATTTCTGAGATACTGATTTCCTTGGTTGCCAAAAATATGTCCAGGAGTGATAAATACCCGATTTTCGTACAATAACTTGTCTGCCAATTTATCAGCATCAAAAGATGAATCTAATATTTTTGCCCCAAACAAAAGACCTGCACTATTGTAATCGTAGGTAAGTCCTAACACATCCATGATCCGAAAAGCAGCTTGTTTGCGTTCTTGATAGACTTGTTTAATCCATCTATCCAAGATTGTTTTATGGCCAAAAAGCGATGGATGTAGCTTCTGATTGGCTTAAACATGCCAGAATCCATATTACTTTTTGAAGGTCATGATGGTGTCAATGTATGGTTTTGGCGCTCTTGACAGCTCCAACTCGCCATCCAGCCATATATTATAACATTTGCTGAGTGAGATTAACTCTATAGCGCAATCATTCGCACCTTCGGCATTAAAAAATACTCAGTGGATAATCGTTAAGTATAAAAGCGTAAGGGATTGTCGTGGCAAATTAGTATTTTATGTTTTTTTGGAAAAAGCTACCAAATCATTAAAAATGAAAGGTCAGCTTTAGCTCCAGTTGGCATATTAGGATAGTTTACCCACATTAGTTTTACTTTGCTTAGATCCATTTTGTCCAAAGTATCTAAGTCTGGTTTCAAATCGAGATGTTCTTATAATGGCATATCGATAGGAATGCCACCTGCCAATAGCGTGCACATACTGTAGGATGGATATCCATATTGCAGTATTACTTCATCTCCATTGATGGTGAATGACATACTGATGTGCATAACTCCTTCTTTTGAGCCTAACAAAGGCAAAACTTGTTCATCAGCATGCACAGTAACATCAAAATGACTATGATACCACTGACTTATTGCATTTCTCAATGTTGGGATGCCTTTTAAGATTGATATTTTGTGGGCGTCAGACTCATGCGTTGTGGCGATGAGTTTTTCTACAACTTCTGAAGGTGGTATAAGATCAGGGCTTCCAATACCCAAATTTATAACGTATGCTTTCCCATCTTTATTCATGTCATCAATCTTGAGCCAACTTCTCTTTTGCAAAATAATATGTTGTCACCTATCTCAATCTTTGCTGGTGATATGATCATGATATATTGATTTTAGGTTGATTATCTAATATTGTAGTAATCTCTGCTCTTTATAAATGCCAGTTTCTTCATATTCAAAGGTTAGGCTAATTAAATCATCCTTTAGGCCTTGATATTGGGCGATATGATCAAACTCAATGTCCAAATGAAAAATATTCTTCCTCAGGCTTCGATCACAGGAAAAGATTGAAGTTTGCTCATATTCAGACTCATGATCATGAATTACTTGCAAAACTTTTTAACAATTGTCCTTTTGATCAGGAATTCTGATATAAACGAAGCTTTATCAGTTAGGTGATATAGATTGTTGGCATTTATTGACAATGAAGAAGTGGTATAATCTTGGGTTTTATTTGTTTCAATATCTGGTGCTATTATATCTAAACTATACAATTCTGCGGCAATACTACTGGCAATACATGCTTTAGATTTTTCCAGATACTGAGATATTTAATGCACTTAGGCTGTATCTTCTGATTCAATAAGCTTCCAGTGATGAGATAAAGACTTGAGAAATTTTCTACATTGATTGATTGCCATAGGATGTGATGCCACTTGCTTTATGTCAGTGATATTTGTTCCTTTATTCGCCAAAAGTTGATGTTTGATACGTAAATATAATTCACCGCTTACCCAAACCCATTTTCACGAAGGATTCTATAGTTTTGAAGGATTGTACCAGCGATAGAATTTTCTATAGCCATGACAGTAATATCAACAATATTTTCGTTGAGCAGTTAGGCCAACATATCAAAATGAATCAAGGAACTAATCTAAAATTGCATCAGGCCAAATGTTTTTGCATATATCATGAAATGATCCATATATCCTTGTATAGCGACTCTTAATTTTAGCCCATTATGAACCATATTTTCAATTTTTTACAATGTACAAAGAGTTGCCTTGTTTCAGTAATAGAACCTCTTATATATACTTGACACATTTATGTATAAAGTCTTACGACTCTCATCTCATCGAAATAAGTACCAAAAATAAAAGCGGCAAATGTGGAATACATAAACTTCTCATGGCACAACTTATAGCTTGTTGTTAAACTGACAAAATTTTTTTAGTAAAAAACAACCAACTCATAAAAACAAATAAAAGTACAAGCAATCACCTCGGAAAAAAAACAAAATATTTCTTATTTTCTTAAAATTTTAAAAGTAATTTTTTTCATCGCCCTTTAAGTGTCATTTGGCAAAATATGGATGTTCGGATCGACCAATAATTTTGTTTTAATGGACGTACGATCAAGCCCATATTCTCTTCAACAGGTATGGTACCGGAAAAGAGGCCTACCATCACCCGGTTAATACAAAGTTTGTTGTGCGGTTGAACGATTTTGAAACGTACCATTATTGGAGACAACATCATACTTCTTCGTTAATAGAGCTATCACCAATAGTGCTTTCTTTCTTTTCCCCATGAACGGGAAATTGCAACTGTTCTTGAATCACCTCATTGATACAGAGATTACAGGCCCCTGAACTTACTAAAAACTTATGATTATCCGGGTTCACTTCATCTTGATCCATCGTACTGACGCACCAAACTTAAGTCATCGCCATTGATAAATTTCTATATATCAGCATATACTGTCCCATAAATGAGTATTTTGTTTATTTGAAAACGCCATTAAGTAAAATAGTTTATTAGGGTAGTTGTAGGATGGTTTTAAATGAAGTGCATTCCAATCTAAAATATTGCTTTTCTTTCACTCATTTAAATATGTAATTAATTCCCATGAAACTTATTTTTTCTATTGCGGCAAGATATTTATTTGGTAAAAATCTACCAACGCTAATAACATCATCACATGGATATCCATTATTGGTGTATGTCTATTGGTACTGCTGCACTGATCTTAATACTTTTCTTCTTTACAATGGTTTTGGAAAGCTTCCTCAAGGGTATGTTAAGTAATTTTAAATCCAGATGTAAAAGTAACTTAGTTGAAGGAAAATACCTGTCCAACGGGGTATAGTATCGATGTCGTAGCCATTAATCAACTTGAAGGAATTGGAACACTTGGTATTTACTATCCAGAAGAAACATCTTTTTGCAGATAAAAATTTTCCCAAGAGGAAGTTATAATACTGCAAATTTGATGATGATTTCGAAAGTGACTGATCTGATACTTCTTTGATAACAGGGGGTACAATTACGGTATAGAAACGGAATAAGGTATATTGGTCTGGTAGACGAGTATGATATTATCTATTAATCCATCGGATGGTTTCCTTAACACCCGTAGCAGCATGTACGCCATCAAGAGAGTTGAAAGGTCCATTGGCCAAGGATTTTAATGGCTTTCATTTTATCCTTCTGGATTCTTTTCTAGTTGGTAGTGAAGTGGATCAGCAATTCGTTTTAGTAAATTACGACAAGAAATACATTTGAATCCAAGATCATTTTTCAGCCATAGAAAATTAAATTAAAAAATGGCGCATCTGAAAAAAAAAAGTCCAACAGGCATTAAACTACTTTTTTTTGGTCCAAGATTTAAAGTGAGTAATAGAGTACTAACAAGATGAAGGTTTTTAAAGATGAATGTAATTATAGAAAGGGATGTTTAAGTATATTATTGCTTGCTCACTACTTATCATTGCCTTTTAATTTGGGTGGGTTCATCATGGATGATTGTATTGGAAAAGAAAAAAGATGTTGCTATACTGAAGTCCATGGGTTTCACAAAAATGGCATTCAAAGATATTTTAACTTGGGATTATTGATTTCTTCCATTAATAAGTAGGCTTTATTTTAGGTATCACTATTCATATTGTTAAGTCAAAACACTACAGATCTAAGTATTCTGATGGTTTTGTGATGATGCTTATCCAATTGAGATGCGCAACTGATTTTATCATCGTTTTTATTATAAATAAGCAGTGATACATGCTTTGTTGCCATCATATCGCGCAGGTAAGTTGAGTGCATTTGGGAGACAGGAGTAAATAGTTAAAAGGGGCAATATCCGAATAGTCCTAATGAACACACTTCATCGTTAAAAATTATATTTATGTCCGATATTTAGAACCTATCAACGATATTTGGAACTAACGGGCAGTCATGTTGTTTGTAGTCGAACCAAAACAAATTGTAAAATCATACTATTAGCTTTCATTGTTTTAGTAGTACTGGGTTTGGTAGTCATGTCCATGTCTAATGTTGGTCTCTTAAAAATCAGTGCTCGAAGTTTTGAGTGATGGACAAGCTCAGCTCAAACGTAGGTAAGATCTTATACCTAATCTGGTAAACACTGTAAAAGGATATGCAGCGTACGAAAGGGAACTTAGAAAAGTAATCCAAGCTCAATCAAGCAATGAGTGCCAGTGGAAGTAAAGATATCAACGGGTCGCACAAGCAGAAAACGTATTGGCTGGTACATTGAAATCACTTTTCGCAATGTCTTCGAAAAACTACCTAGATCTTAAGGCGAATACTAGTTTTATCCAACTCTAGAGTTCATTAAGAAACTGAAGAACATCTTCAAAATGCACGTGTAGGTATTACAATGCTTTGTGAGATAATAACACAGCAGAGAGTCATTTCCTCCCAATTTGATCGCCAATAACTTGCTCGGTAAATTGACTTTTTGAGATAGAAAAATGAGCAGAAAGGGATACAATCCAGTAGTCAGTTTTAATTTCAGTAAGGAAATAAAAGTAGCCGATGATCATCTTTGACACTCGGCACTTTTTTTACAAAACCTTATTCTCCCATTGACTAAATCAAAGTTATGCGCATCTACTAAAAATGCGCTTGTATTTATATTACTAGTATTTGCTCTTCTGTCAAAGCCGAGTATTTCGTCACTATTGATTATAAGGTTGATATGAAGGTATGGGGAAATCAAGGTGTCATAGAAGCATGAAACTATCACTGTCGATTTTAATCAACCCCGTAGGGGATATTTAGGGGCGACACCTTTAAATAAATCACTTTTCACGGTAACGTAGTATAAATTAAAATCTCGGACGCAGTAGATGATGGGCAGTAAGTACACTACTTATTTGAATAAATTAATAATTTACAATGACATGAAGCCAGAACGTCTCCGCCGATTTAGTACAACACTTTCAAAATATCCAGATAAAGTCAAAAGAGTTTATATTTGGAGAGACACAGGAGCTTTAATGGAACAGGTTGGGCAACGATTGGCCTGTAGAGGTTAGTAAAGTTGATTTCTCGGCAAATGGCAAAGCTGATGCCCATGGCTAATGACTACTATTATATTTAGAGAGTAGTGAGATATATGACAAGCCAAAGATGCAACGATCGGTTGTTATATAGACAAATTTCAAGGCTCATCCACTCGTTCTTTTGCACCCCATGAGTGGTTTGACGGGGCCTCACAAACCTCCCCAGTAGATTACATAAAAAGCCATGTAAATGGGAAGTATTATGGGAGAAGTATGGCTTAGCAAGTATCGGGAATACTTTTAATTATTTCAGCCTTTTTTATAGGACTTGGTCCAATATGGTAAAGATTACCCTATAGTACGCATGGCAATAATGCGGCCAATTAAAGAGCTTAACTTGCAGAAGTGGTGTACTTATAGATGAGAAAGCTGGACAATGTGGACATTCTTGCTTTATTACCCTTATTGGGCAGCATAATGGACACATCACAATCAAACGAACTTCCAAAACTTTGGAAAAGATGATCATGAGTCAACAAATGGATAAAGCATTGCCGCTTGATGTGGACCCTATGAAACTATAGTATTTGATGGTTTATTTTCAGAGATGGAAATAGTAATGATTTTGGATTTAGAAAAATTCATTTTATGAATATTTCAATCCGCTAACAAGACTTCTTAAAAACACATCTCAACAATATGGGTGTATATTATCCCGTATCTATCAAGATGCCCAATATATTCCCTGATAGCATCTGTAGTACTTGCTTTCTTAGCTGTACTATTACAGGTTTTGAGTCAATTGTATTGGGAGTAATTGGTTTGAGTAGTTTGATCGGTTTGTTTTTGCCAATTGGTTGTTAAAGAAAAACGAACGTGGGTGTACTCATACCAGCAAGTATTAGGTTTCAAAATGTCGTCGTAGCAGCCGAAAAGATAAAATCGAATGGTTGTTCAAAGAAGATCCCGACTATTGAAAAAACATTACCTTATGCTATGATATTTGATATGCGAAGCAATGGAGCAAAAAGTTTGACGGTTTCATTGTTAGAGCCACCTAAATGTATATGTTGGTCCCACAGGCATGTATTACGCTTTTGGGAAATAGTTTTTTCGCCTTCAACTTGGGGCAAGTTTTGACAGTATTCCACGAGATCCAAAATGTATTTACTAGTGTTCCTGCATCTTCAAGTGAGTGCGGCGGCGGATTCATGGTGGTGGCGGAAGTTCAGGTGG
>JADKCC010000004.1 GCA_016714785.1 Saprospiraceae bacterium | reverse complement strand
TTTACATCTTCACTAGCAGAGCAAATGGTTACATTATTTGGATGAAGCACTCAAGTGACCACTTGAGCAATTTCCAAGGTATTCGAATGTTTTGGTCATTGCATCCACTTGCAAGGGTGTCTTTTCCAAACAACTCATTGTCCACACCCAAAATCTGGACTAAAAGTATAGGAATATGTTCTGCTAGAGACTTGCAAGAACCTTGTACACGGGAAATAATAATCTACAGTAAAACTCATCTGTTGGTATTCTTGAATTGCCTTAAACTATTGAGGATAGCCTTCTGTATTTAAGACCAATTGATCTCCAACGATGTTGATAAATGAAGATGGTACTGTTCCGTTTGTAAGGTTAACAATATTAAGTACTGCTCTGGATTTGATGTTTTGAGGAAGTCTGATACCCAATTGATCTGCTCGGTGAACAAATTCTGATGGCTTCGTAAAAAGCAAATTCTAGGAAGACCGATTTGTCGTATTTCATAAGGGAAACTCATCAGTACTGATACCACCCAAATATAACCTTTCTCTCACAAAAATCTGGCAAATCACAAGCACCAAAATTATCAGATCCCATGTCTCTTTCTCTCTGAATACCTATCTGCGAAACACGATCTTGTCTGATGGTCACATTAATTGACACTTCCCAATCCAATGGCATATTAGATAAATAAACCAGTGTAGGTACTGTTATCAATTTTGAATGCCCGCAAATGGATCATTGACTTTATAATTGATATTGACCGTCACATTGTCATCATTTTAAATGTAAAGGTGTTTACAGGTATAGAGCAACCCAAAGCATTGAGCGCTCCAGGCGAAAAATCGGCTAATATTCTTGTATTGGTAAAATCTGCCGTTAGTGGCACCGCATTACAAGTAAAAGGTAGATTACCTATTGTTCCAAATGGTCATGCAGTAGCTGCTCAATGGTATAAAATTAGCATGATCCAAATCAACTATTGCAAATCCATAGGAAAAGGTCATTCCTGAACTTGCAACCGTTCTTCAAACAATGCAGACAATGTATCTGTAATGAAACGATTCTCTCTCAACCAAGCGCTACATTTATAGTAGCGCCATTAGGTGTACGGCCGCCATTAAGGTCTGAATCCTGCATCGATCCTACTTTGAAGTTATCAAATAAAATTGTTCCTTCGCAAGAGCATGGTCCCGGTCCTGGACAGCAATCATTACCAAAAACAGATTACCTCCATATACACCTTGTAGGACAATTGGTACAAGTAGGGTCGATGGTAAGAGTCGTTTGCGCTGAAATGTTAAGATCCCAAAACTGCGAACACCCAGCCACGACTCTCTCGCTACAGTCACTCACAACATTAAACCTGAAATTATTGCCACCACTAAAAATAAAGCCTGCCGGACGCGAAGCATTATTCCATCTTACAATAACCATATCAGGCGCACCTGCCGCTCCATCCATATAAGTTTCGGATGCGACAGGGAATATTAATCCATTCGGATCAGTCCAAACGATCGAATTCGGACTATAATCTATACCTTGTGGTAAAGTGAATTTTGTCTCGATATAGGCATTAGGAAAACTGCCAATAAACCAGTCTAATTCCATGCTTGTCGTTGTATATTGCACACTTCCTGATGTAAATAAATCTTGTGTACCTTCTACATATCCATTGAGAGGTTATCAAAACTGCTGTTGAAACTCTTCATCCACATTAAATTCAGCCACAATTTTCTGTATAACTGTCTATCCTGTTTACTTATTATAAATGTCATTTGTACTACATCCAGAGGTACATGCGCAGTTGTGGATCAGTTCAAGCATATCAACATAACTTCCTGCTGATATCGACATTCTTACCAGATTCTTAATGTTCTTTATACCACTCTGAACAATGCGCTGTGAAGTGGTCACATCGATCGTTTGATCGGTCACTAAGTTGCCCATTTCATCTCTGGATTTGGATAGAAGCTACGTTTATAGCATTATTTTCAGAGATCGTATAAACCAATTGTGCCAAAGGAGCGTACCTGCGTTAAATACTGAATACTTACAACTGAAGGATTATCTACAAAACAGGCAGGTCTAGTCGCTGATGTAATGGCAATGGCAACTTTGGTACAGCATCGCCAAAGGTAACACCTGTAGCTCTTAGATTGGATGTACCACAAGTACTACCCAAACAAACCAAATTTGCATTTCTCATAAGTCGTTTGCAGGAAACTACAGGAATTAAATGTCCATGTTTCTACGACTGTAATATTTGCATTGGAAAATGGAACACCAACGCCTAACGCTGCATCAATCAAAGTTCTGTCAATGATATAACAAATTTCCGTAGGCGACGATGAAAATAAAGGAATATTCATACCCGCTAGTGTAACGCAGTAAGTGTAGCATTTGGGTGGACTTGTACACAATAATACACAGAGTCTATGGCACCATTTCCTCCATTAGATACTGTATTTGTAATTATATAACTGCCTCCAGCAAATGGTACAAGTGTGCCTGGCGCAGATGCTGAATAGAAAGATCCGCCGATTGCACAGGGATAAAACTAGTATTCACTTGATGCGCATTATCGGCAATACATGGTTGTGCATTATTTTTTGCAAAAAAACTAAATGAATAAGATCCTGAAGCAACAGCACAAGTGGCCCTAACTCTGACAAAAAACGTGACTGAACCACCTGGTGAAAGATTGGGTATTGAGATTGAATCTTGACCTGGCACATAAGAAACGCCACCACCCGAAACCGCCAATTGTACAAAGCCCACTGGTAAATTCAGTTTTCCTTTGACACCTGTCAGAATATCGTTTGGTCCACCTGTATGGGTCAATGTAACTTGCACATTTTCGTCCTTTCCACATCGAGATAACAAACTTGGCGTTACTGTGGCAATACTCATGCTATTCATGGGGACCAAGACATTGACAGTATTGTTGGTTGTTGATGATGTATAACAAAAAGGTGTAGCGCCACATCCATAGTTCAATCGTCGATTAATATTGGTGATCGTTGGCGATGTACATCCTGTCACCGTCCACATTTCGGTGACCGTGACAGTACCTGTGGCGTTGATGACAGGTAGATCAAAACAAATATATCCTGAAGGTGCACTTGCCGACATGACGAGTGGTGTACCCGCTATTTGAATAGATGATAAGGTCAGATTAGCGCCTGCTTGTACACAATATCTACCTTGATTTGCTCTACCTGAACCAGTATTATTGACAATGACATTATAGGTCAAATTGTCTCCTCTGTTGACATTTGTAGTGCCACTTGGTGGAGTGCTAAAATGTAAGTGCAGCAGAAGTGACTGTTATATTTGTAGAAGTAGCATTTAAAGAAAGATCTGCACCAGGACAGACAGGATCGTATAGTAAAGATATACCGTAATTGATAGGACCAGGTGCAGCACTACAACTTACAATCATATCAAAACAGATAGTCGCTGTGGCATTATCTGCCAAGTTAAATGAGGATAGTGTATTATTAATGGTATTATATGTTATCGTATTGGGTGTCGTGGTGACATTGCTAATCGTAGCAGAAGCTGGCAATGACAATGTACCTCGGATATCGTTTACAGCAAAGGCATTGCCAGAGATATTTTGGATAGTGAAACAATAGTTTTGGACAACATCACAAGTATTTATCGTGGCAGGACCAGCAAAAGATACTTGCAACTGTGGTGATGCCGGTACGACGACATTGATATTATTACTACTATTGACACTTCCTAGCGTATGATTAAAATCTGTATTTAAGGTATAACTACCTCCAGCTATTTGATCTACATCAGCCGTAAAAGATATCACAAACTCTACAAAATCTCCAACTATCAAATCTCCACTCAATGTGAATAAAACAGGCGGAGAAGATATAAAACTCACCATTGGCGCACTTGGAGAACCCATCTGACTAACTAGTGTTCCGTATTCGAGTCCATCTAGATCAATGCTGAACGTACCCACTTCTAACGGAAGCGCAGTATTATTTTCTACCCTTACCGTCAGCTCTTATGGAGCATCACATACGATAATATTCGGTTGACTTAACGTAGTAATCAATGTCTGTGATTGTACAACCAGACATGAAACTATAAGAACGCCAAGCAACACTAAACGTTTTAGTAGTTGATTTCCCAAACATTTAAACTTTAAAATTGATTTTTTGGAGTCTTCAAAAAAAGATAAATGTGTCATGTTTACAGAATTTTATTTTATTAAAATTCTATATCATTCATGGACAGTCAATTCAAATTATAATTTTATGAATTGAATTTTTATAGGTTGAAGTACAAAGGTAAATAAACTTTTATATATATAAAAATTAATTATTTTTTTTTGATTTTAATCTACTATTTTATCACTTGTTTAGTTTGAAACTTTAAACTTGGATTCTAATAGAATCTACTAATAATAAATTTTACAGTTTTTAATTAGATTTGTTCTAAATAATTTGGAAATCAGTATTGGCTCATCGTACTTTTGCCATTATTTATATTTAATCTAAATACAATGAAGGTTTTACTAATTATAATTTGTTCTGTCATTTTCCTGTTTTCAAATCGAACATTTGCTTCCCATAACCCAAACAATGAAGTCATCCTGTCATCACTGGAATGATAAAATCTAACCATTCCGGAACCTATCATCGGTGCACATATCACCATAGATGGGACCTTGGTAGGCACGACTTCTGATCTTAATGGGCAGTTTAACATAGTCAATATCAAACCAGGTACTTATTCCATAAGGATATCAGCTATAGGATACAAGACGATAAAAAGAGAAATCACTCTTGATGGCAACTCGCTAATAACGTTGGACATCATATTTGATGAAGATGAGGTCATTTTTCCAGAAGTATTGATCACTGGCAAAAACGATCGGATTTTCTCTAAAATACCTGGATCTGTTTCTTTTATAAACACAAAAGAAATTAAAAATATCAACCCGATCTCTGGCAATGAAGTTTTCAGACGTACGCCTGGCGTGCATGTTGTGGACGAAGAAGGCGCAGGTATGCGTGCAAATATAGGCATACGTGGGCTTGATCCTGACAGAAGCAGGTCTGTACTCGTACTCGAAGATGGTATCCCTGTGGCACTTGCTCCTTATGGTGAGCCAGAGATGTATTATACACCACCAATCGATAGAATGTCAGGCATCGAAATATTAAAGGTGCCGGTCAGATTCTTTATGGACCACAGACGATAGGTGGTGTCATCAATTATCTGACTGTAAATCCACCAGCAGAAGCATCGGGTAAAATACGTCTTCAAGCGGCAATGGTGGATATATCAATGGTCTAATTAATTATGGAAATACCATTGGAAAACTGGTTATCACATTTCTTTATTGAAAAAAAGAGCAGATAAACTGGCTTTACACAGGATTTGACATCACAGATTTGAATGCAAAATTACTATTCAATTATTCTCAAAAATCTGCACTATCTATCAAGCTTGGATTTTATAATGAAATCTCAGATGCGACCTATATCGGACTTACACAAACGATGTATGAAAAAGGTGGGCAAGATTTTGTACACATGGCACCAGATGACTTGTTTTCTGTGCGTAGATATAGCATGAGTGTACATCATGATCTGAAAATTAATGACAAAACAAAACTAAAATCCACTGCTTTTGCCAATACAACGACACGTGACTGGAGACGTCAAGATTTTGTATCCAATACCAATAACAACAACAAACCTTCCAACTGGACAGGTGTGACTTGGGGAGATGAGTCGATTCCTGGTGGCGCTATTTTCATGAGAAATCAAAATGCACATAGAAATAGAAGTTTTGAAGTAGTAGGTGTAGAGTCTAATCTTGAAAGGTCTTTTTCATTGTTCAACATCAATCATAAACTTAAGATAGGTGCAAGGTTTATGCATGAAAAAGCAGACGAACAGCGCATCAATGGTACCAAAGCAAATGCATCTTCTGGTGCCTTGGGTGAAGATGAAGAAAGACCTGGAAATGCCCTAAGTGTTTATGCACAAAATGTATCTGAAATCTCTAGCCAATTTGAACTTCACTACGGTGTGAGATTGGAACATTTTAGTTATGGTCGAGATATTTTTAGACGGACATTTGCAGTCGGAGGACAGTATGTTTTGAGAGATACCTTTCTTACAAATAATAATCATGTGCGTCAGTTGATACCTGGTGGAGGATTTAACTGGAAACCAAATCAAAAAATCAATATTTTTGGTGGTGTACACATGGGATTTGCGCCACCACGTACCAAAGATGCAATATCAAATAATGGTGAAGTGTATAATCTTGCCGCGGAAAAAAGTATTAATACTGAACTTGGTGTGAGAGCAGACATTGCTAAAGGAATACATGCAGAATTGACGGCTTTTCACATGAATTTCAGCAATCAGATTATTCCAGTATCTGAGTCGAGTGGTGGCACAGGAGCGGGCTTGGTCAATGGTGGTGAAACTGTTCATCAAGGCATAGAAGGAGCTGTAACATTGGACATTAGTCAAATGCTTGGTTGGACCAAAAATGCATTGATCATCAATACCAATGCAACCTACACCGATGCACATTTTGAAGGAGACAGACATCAAGGAGGAGAGTTATTGATTGGAAATGCTACTCCTTATGCGCCTAATCTTTTGATAAATTCAGCCATAACCTTTGAGACTTATAGTGGCATTGGTATTAGAATAGCGTCCAATTATGTAGGCGAGCAATATACCGATGAACTGAATACTGTTGTCGCTAGTCCTGATGGAAGGACAGGACTTATTCCGACCTACCACACGATAGATGGTAATGTATTTTATCAAATTAAACCTTGGAATACTACATTTTCTATTGGTATTAAAAACATCACAGACGAAAGATACATCGTTTCGAGAAGGCCACAAGGTATCAGATTGGGATTGCCGAGATTGGTTACATTTGGAGCAGAATATATTTTTTGATAGACTAATATTTTATTGCATCGACATTTTCCATTAATATTGTGGTTTCAATAATAAAATAAAAATTTATGAAACTCATATCTTGGAATGTAAATGGAATCCATGCAGTAGTAGGGAAATCATTTTTACAGCAATTTGCCTCTATGGATGCTGATATATTTTGTATTCAGGAGACCAAAGCACAAGATGACCAAGTAGCGGAAGCGTTGTCTTCATTGTCAGGGTATCATATACATAGTAATTCTGCTGAGAAAAAAGGCTATTCTGGTGTGGCCATCATTTCAAAAAAAGAGCCCATTTCTATCATCAATGACATTGGTATTATTGATCATGATATGGAAGGTCGCGTTATTACAGCTGAGTTTGACAGTTTTTACTTGGTGAATGTCTATGTACCCAATAGTGGTGAAGGTCTGAAACGATTAGAATATAGATCAGAATGGGACGAAGTATTTTCAAACTTCTTAGCATCATTAAGACAAAAGAAGAATGTCATCGTCACAGGCGATTTTAATGTGGCGCATCAAGCAATAGACCTTGCTAGGCCTAAAGAAAATTACAATAAAACTTCTGGATATACGCAAGTTGAAATTGATGGTATGGACAAAATTTTATCCAAAGGATTTATAGATTCTTATCGAACTGTGCATCCTGATAAAGTGCAATATTCCTTTTTGAGTGCACGCTTTGGCGCTAGAGCCAAAAATTTGGGCTGGCGTATAGATTATTTTTTAGTTGATGAAAGATTAAAAGAAAATATAACAGATGCTTTCATCTTGGATCAAGAATTAGGATCAGACCATTGTCCTATTGGTGTCACTGTAGGTATTTAACCAATCAATTCAGAACATAAACAAATCCAATGTACACACCCGGAATCACAGCAATCTTTTGTCCAGCTGGAGTAAGCGGTTTGATAAGTCCTGCTACGTTATTAGATTTACCATCATTAAGAGATTTACTCGTATTTCACGAGCGAAAGTACTACATAGAAGATAGTCCCTTGATTTCTGATTATGAGTATGACATCTTGTACAAACAGTTGGAAGCACTCGAAGTAGAGCATCCAGAATTGGTAACACCAGATTCGCCAACACAAAGAGTTAGTACAGATTTGTCAGGGATTTTCCGCCAGTGCAACATACAGTCCCTATGTTATCATTGGACAATTCTTACAATGAAGACGATCTCAATGATTTTGATACAGCTGTGAAAAAACTTTGCAATCTACCGGCAGATATGGAAATTGAATATTGTGTAGAACCGAAATTTGATGGAGGTAGTATCGCATTGGTTTATGAAAATGATGTTTTGGTGAGCAGCTACAAGAGTGAATGGAGTTATGGGAGAAGAAAATGACACCTAATGCCAAAACATTGCCAAGTATTCCGCTAAAAGCGGCATTTGCGAGTAAAGGTATTGTCAAAGCTGAACTAAGAGGAGAAGCGCTCATACGAAAAGACAATTTTGATAAAATCAATAAAGAAAGAGAGAAGGAAGGATTAACTTTATTTGCCAATCCACGTAATGCCGCCACGGGTGGATTGCGCACCAAGGATGCAAATGAAACACGTCGTCGAGGCCTAGAAGCCTTTGTATATCAAGTAGCTTATGCTGTGGATAGTAATGGACAATCTGTACTACCAAAACTAGAATCGCACATTTCTGGCATCAATATGTTGGGTGACTTAGGGTTTAAGATACCTAAAGATGAAAAAGCATTGTGTAAAAATATCACTGAAGTACACCAATTTGTAAAATATTGGGAAGGAAAACGAGACAGCTATGCCTATGAGATAGATGGTATGGTCATTAAAGTGAACAGTCTAGAATTGCAAGAAAAGTGTGGTTTTACTGCGCATCATCCACGTTGGGCCATTGCATTCAAGTTTAAAGCCAAACAAGCGACTTCCAAATTAGTGGCCGTAGAATATCAAGTAGGCAAGATTGGTTCTATTACACCTGTGGCAAAGATAGAACCAGTTTATTTAGCTGGTGTGACAGTTTCTTCCATCTCACTGCATAATGAAGAGTTTATACGAAGTAAAGATCTAAGATTAGGTGATACCGTGCTGGTAGAGCGTGCAGGAGATGTGATTCCATATATCGTCAAATCGTTTCCAGAATTGCGCCAAGGCGACGAAGAAGTTATCCATTTTCCCGAGTTTTGTCCAATTAATAACACTGAGCAAACAGTTACGCTCATCAAGGAAGATGGAGAAGCTGCCTGGCGATGCCCCAACTGTGTATGTGGCGCACAGGAACTACAAAAGATGATCTTTCATGTGTCTAAAGATGCCATGGATATTGATGGTTTTGGTAAATCTTATGTAGAGCGATTTTACGAATTGGGATGGCTCAAAGATATGAGTGATATTTACAATCTTGACTATGAAAAGATTGCTGGTTTGGAAGGTTTTGGCAAAAGATCCGCAGAAAATATCAAGGCTGCCATAGAGAAAGCAAAAAATAATCCTATCCAAAAATTACTTCATTCACTGACTATACATCATTTAGGTAAAAAGGCCAGTAAACTCATCGCTGAGCAAATACAGCATGTCATGGATCTCCAATCATGGTCTGTAGATAGATATCTGGAAATCAAAGATATAGGACCCGTAGTAGCCGAAAATGTATCGACTTGGTTTAGAGATGAAACCAATATAGCTATGCTGGATAAAATGGAATCTTATGGAGTCAATCTTACGCAAACGGATGAAGACAAGCCACTCCAAGTAGCAGAAGATGCGGTATTTTCTGGTAAAACCATCTTGTTTACCGGTACACTTTTGCAAATGGGACGCAAGGAAGCAGAAGAGAAAGCAGCCAAAGCAGGCGCTAGAAATATCTCTGCTGTAAGTTCAAATTTGAACATATTGGTAGTAGGGGAAAAGGCAGGATCTAAACTTAAAAAAGCACAAGAATTGGGGACAGTGCAGATTTTGGACAGAGGATGAATTTTTGGAATTGCTGGACGGTGATTGGTAAATATTAATATCTTATTTTTTTTTCGTATTGAAAAATAAATGGAAGCGCTCACATTTAATTGAAATATTTTGTCTTAAGTCTCATAAGCGACTAAAATTGAAGTTTTGATTGATTTGTGAGATGTTTTTTCAGATAAAAATGTTTACTACAAACTGGTCATCTCTAAAATAATATCAAATGAAAATTTCAAAATCTAAATTCCTTACCTTTATACTATGTTTGTTCTATTTGACAAGCTTCAATCAAGTGCTTGTAAAATCAAAAATTGAAAGTGCTACCTTATATTTGAATGGCGCTTTTATAAAAAGAGCAGCTCAAATTGAACTTCAGAAAGGAAAAACAAAATTACTTTTTTCAGATATTCCATCTACATTGGATATAAATAGTATTCAAATATCGGCAGATGAAAAGGTTAAAATTGTCTCCGTAAAATCAAGTGCAGTAAAAACTAAAAATAACTCCGATTTAATGCTAGTCAAAAATATGGAAGATTCCATTTCACAAATTCAATCATTATTGCAGATAACCGAAATCAAACTTAAAGTCTTGATGGAAGAAGAAGCAACTTGAGAAAAACCAACCTTCTTTCACACTGAAAATTATGCTATTAAACCTTGGAACTAAAGGATGTACTACATTTTAACTCCACAAAACTAACTGAAATATTTATGGCAACCCAAGTGCAAAAAAATGAGCTCTTAAATCATACCAATGATATTAAAGAAATAAGAAAAAGAATTCATGCAGTCAGGAATAAAGAATTTATTACAAAAATTCAATTAGAAGTTGAAGTAGAAGTGTTGGATAATGGAATATCAACATTTGCAATTTCTTATTTTACAATGTTTTCTTCTTGGTATCCAACTTATGATGTACGTGTTCTGGACATATCCCAACCTATAGAAATGAATATGAAAGCATCTATAATTCAAAATACGGGTGAAGATTGGGAAAACATAAAACTCTCAGTTTCCAATGGACAACCATCAGGAACTGAGACGTTTCCTATTATAAATCCTTGGTATCTAAGTTACTATCAATATAAAAATCCAAACAATGCAAATTTTGGTAATATTTCAAATATAAAGTCCATTTCTGGTATTGTTACTGATGAAGACGGAGCAGTAATTATCGGAGCAAATGTAGTGTTGAAAGAATTTAATGAAATCGGAACAATCACAGATATAGAAGGGAAATACTATTTGCCTTTACCAAATGGTGCAAAAAATGTAATTATAAGTTATGCAGGTTATGAAACATTAGAAAGTACAATTCAGAATGAAAATATGAATTTTATGCTGTCTGAAGGTAAATTATTGGATGAAATTGTTGTGGTTGGAAGTTTAGCTGGTAAAAGCTCAGGTATAGAAATTGCTAAAGATAAAGTTCTTAAGGATTTTAATAATTCTCCAACCAATATTTCTTACCAACCCACCACTTTTTCTTTATGATTTGAAAGAGACCATTATGATTAAAAGCAGTACTACACTATGGTTATGGTAGATGTATTGACGCACCAAATTCGACACAATACCATTATTACACAGTACCCAAATATGACAAATCAGTATTTTTGACAGCAGGAATTGTAGGATGGCAAGATTACAATTTGCTAGATGGAAAGATCAATTTATATTTGGAAGGAAAATATCTTGGTCAATCTGCATTAAATACAAAAACAGCAGGAGATACTCTTCAAATATCTTTAGGTAGAGATCAAAGTGTGGTAGTTGAAAGGACTAAAATTAAAGAATTCTGCAAAAAAATCATTTTGTCAGGTAATACAACAGAAATCAGAGCATATTCTTTATCTATAAAAAATAATAAAAGCCAACCTATTAGGGTAAAAATGCAAGATCACATTCCGTTGTCCACAGACAAATCAATAGAAATATTTGATTTTGAAGCAAAAACGGGTATAATACACCCTGATACCCGTATTGTGACTTGGGATATAGAAGTGAAACCTAAATCAGAACAAACTAAAGAGTTAAAATACACGGTAAAATATCCTTCTGGCAAAAGGTTGGAGATCGATTAGTTGATCAACACAAAAAATATCTTTGTTCTTTATATTCATATCAAAAACCTTCCATCCTTATAAATCAATACTCCGTCAGCCCATATTTCACCGCCATCTTTCATATCGGTGATCATATCCCAATGTATGGGTGATTGATTGGTACCTCCTGTTTGTTTGTAAGATTGTCCTATAGCCATGTGTATAGAGCCGCCTATTTTTTAACGTAACGCCTTCTACCTCATGACCCATATACACTATAGGGTAGTTAAAATAAATATGGCCATTGACACTATTTTCTATAGGACCAGTAAATACTTCTCCGCTTGGCATATTGGATCGCCCATCAGAATTAATCCATATCCTATTTTTAACACTAAAAGTGATGTCAGATTTTTTATTCTTATAAGTAATTTGGTCGCATTGATTTAAGTAATCTATTACATTTTGTTGCTCCGCTTACTTTGTTAGCCATTCATTTTCGGGTTTTTCTGCATACAAATGACAAGCACTATACACAAAATCTTCATATTCTTCTAAGCTCATGCTTGCTTCTTGGGCAGCTGCTTGTGTAGGAAACTGGCACAACATCTTTAAGACTTCGGTCAGCGATACGCTCTGAATAGATCTGATTCACTACATTGAGCGCCTTTGACGTTTGGCTGACTTTACAGGATCATTACTTGATCTTCGCACATTGTACGGCGCTCTGATGACTAAATACGCATCATAAGTCTCATCATTTGTTGGTATGCAGGTAATACATAATCGAGTTGATCATCATTGGCTTCGGCCAAAAATATTTTATGTTGCTCTCGAATGACATCTGAAAATCTACCAAAGCACCGACTTTGATGGCTTTCTCTATACACTTCTCTCAGCAACGGTTCGGCCAACGTCGTAGTAGAGATATAAAATTTTTCTCCCGCTTTTAGTTCTAGACAATAATGAACCAAAAGATGTGCGTATTTTTTAAGAATGTCCATGTCTATTGCTTTTACATTTCGAATATTTTCTTACCAACTTTTGACTTGGAATGGATATCTCACTTTATACTCTTCCATGATCATATCTTTGAGCGTATCTCTGAGCAAGTCTATATTTTCTTTGTCCGTAGCCGAGATCAATACATTGGGAAAATTATACATATTACTAAATTTCTCCCTAATTTCTTGCATGATTTCTGCTTTGGTACCTTGATCTAGATAATCGTCAAAATATTTTTCCCTATAGAGATCTACCTTATTAAAAACCATCAGCGTAGTCCTATCAGATGCACCGAGTTCATTAAGGGTGTTTTGAACAGTTAGGATATGGTCTTCATGCTGAGGATGAGCTATATCTACCACATGGATCAAAATATCGCTTTCTCTTACCTCATCTAGTGTGGATTTAAAACTCTCTACCAAATGATGGGGCAATTTCCTGATAAAACCTACTGTATCTGATAGTAAGAAAGGCATAGTATCCCATACCACTTTCCTGACAGTCGTATCTAAGGTAGCAAAAAGTTTATTTTCTGCAAAAACATCAGATTTGCTCAACACATTCATCAGTGTGGACTTACCAACATTGGTGTAACCTACCAATGATACACGGATGAGTTCGCCACGGTTTTTGCGTTGTGTTTGTGCTTGTTGATCTATTTTTTCAAGTCTCTTTTTGAGTAATGCAATTTTATCCCTGATGATCCTACGGTCGGTTTCTATTTCCTGTTCACCAGGTCCGCGCATACCTATACCACCACGTTGCCGCTCCAAGTGTGTCCAAAGTCCTCTCAATCTAGGCAAAGATACTGCATTTGGGCCAACTCCACTTGTGTTTTTGTTTGTGCCGTTTGCGCTCTTTCGGCAAATATATCTAAAATCAGCGTACTTCTATCTACAATTTTGACCTTGAGATACTCTTCTAGAAAACTATTCTGCTTGCCCGTAAGATCCTCATCAAAAATAGCCAAAGTGATATCTTCGTTCCTTTCGATATATTCTCTTATTTCTTCTAGTTTTCCAGATCCCACAAAAGTCTTAACATTAGGATGTGGCATCTTTTGGGTGAATACTTTTTTGGTGATTGCACCTGCTGTATTGGCCAAAAAATCTAGTTCATCTAGATACTCCATCACTTGTGCTTCATCTTCATCTTTGGTGATGACACCTATTAATATACAATATTCATTGGTTTTTAAAATTCCTTTCTTCTCTTCTTTACCTACTTTCCAGGCGTCTGTCATAATTTGATATTTAAATACAAAAGTAAGCTATTTTACCTAAAAAAACCGAATATTTTGATTTTAATGGCGAATATTTATTCATTTCACATCCTAATCTTAAGTTAAAAAAATGCAGAACTTGATTTATATTTTAAATAGTATTACTTTTGCAACAGTTTTATGAAAGTAGTAACATTAATATTATCCATTATCATTTTTTGCCAGTCTCTATCTGTCTGTGGTCCTACTTTTGACAAAAGTCACTCTACCACAGCAGTCAAAGAATGTAAAATGGATATCAATGTAAAATCTACAACTAAAAAAAGTTGCTGCTCAAAAAAAGAACAAAAACATGATGACCATAAAGACAAAGATGGCTGTTGTGGCGACAATTGTCAGTGCCTGACGTGTGCGAAAGTGTTTTTAAATACATTTCATTTTTCCAAAATCAAATGGTTGGAAGAGATAGAAATTACCAAAAAAATAATCTACCCTGTATTCGTACATAGCTATGATTTTCATCCTTCTATAGCGTATCCACCCAACGCATAATTTTCAAAATTGATTAGGATTGGTGTGCCAACCTACAGTAATTCAGCTCCAATTTAGCTGAAATCATCCTTATTTTGAAAATTAAAATTTTACCAATGGTTCATTTTATAAAAAATGCTGACTTTTATAGTTGGTACGATCATTATAATTGCTACGAGCGCATCCGCTCAAGAAAAAATCAATATTCCTGTAAGTGGTGCATGTGGTATGTGCCAAGAAAGAATAGAAACCGCAGCACTAAAAGTAATTGGAATTAATACTGCAACTTACAATATTGAAAAACAAATGTTATCCATAGAAGTCCAATCTTTATTCCAAAAGAAAGAATTGGTGGATGCTTTATTGGCTTTAGGTCATGATACTGATGGACAAAAAGCCAATGATGAAGCTTACGAAGCATTGCATGGTTGCTGTCATTACAGAAGCGACACCCTTAGCCAACAAGAGAATGACGAACACACTCATTCTGAACACGATGGGCACGACCATTCAGAAAATGATGGGCATGACCATTCAGAACACGATGGTCATGATCACGGTGACAATAAAAGCAATCAGCTAACAGGAACAGTTTTTGAAAAAACGGATAATGGCACTATGATGCCATTGATAGGTGCTAATATCAGATGGAGTGGAAGCAACGATGGTACCGTATCAGACCTAATGGGTTATTTTTCTATACCTTATAGTGGTAAAAAAGAATATCTGATCGTCAGCTATGTAGGGTATAGTCCTGACACCATGATGATTACCAAAGCTGGCAAAGTCAATATCATCATATCCTCACCAAATCTACTTGATGCGGTAGAAATCATCCATAAAAAGAGAACTACAGAAATATCTTACCTAGAAACAGTAAAAGTGCTTAATATATCAAGCAAAGAGTTATTAAAAGCAGCTTGCTGCAATCTTGCAGAATCTTTTGATACTACGCCTGCTGTAGATGCTTCAGCAACAGACGCCATCACAGGAACCCGAAAAATAGAAATGCTTGGATTGGCAGGACCTTGTGCAGATAACAAGGGAAAATATGCCTGATGTACGTGGTTTGGCAGCTCTGCAAGGTTTGTCCTTCACACCCGGTACTTGGGTGGAAGGCATGCAACTCAATATGGGTGCAGGATCAGTAGTCAATGGATTCGAGAGTATTACTGGGCAAATCAATGTTGAATTGTTGAAACCTTGTCATGATGGGAAATTGTCATTGAATGCCTATGCCAGCCAAGCAGCAAGATTAGAAATGAACACATTTTCCAAATACGAGATAAATGACCGTTGGAGCACAGCCACCTTACTTCATGCATCCACCCGCAACCTAAGAAGAGACCATAACCATGACGGATTTCTAGACATGCCATTAGGCAAACAATTTGGATTCATCAACCGATGGAAATGGACCAATAACGAAGGCCAAGAAGGACAGGTAGGCATGAAACTCACTTTTGCTGACAATATCAGTGGGCAGATGGAGTGTGACCCTGCAAGATCCCTAAGATATCAAACATGGGGAGCAGATATGACCACCAATCGGGCTGAAGTGTGGGCAAAACGTGGTTTTGTCAATCTAAATTCACCTTATAAAACCTTAGGCTTTCAGTTTTCGGGTGTATATCATGACCAAAAGGCGCAGTTTGGGTTGCGAAGATACGATGCTACTCAAAAATCGCTTTACTTTAACATGATCTATCAAAGCATCATCGATAATACTGACCATCAAGTGCGCATGGGTACGAGTTTTCAATATGACAACTTCGATGAAACCGTAGTAACTGACCAATATAAAAGGAATGAATGGGTACCAGGTATCTTTGGTGAATATACCTACAAAGGTTCAGAAAAATTTTCTGTACTCATGGGTGGACGAGCTGATTATCACAATAATTATGGATTATTTTTTACCCCTAGATTAAATATCAGATATGCACCCAACCAAAGTACGGTATTTCGGATAGCCGCAGGTAGAGGGCAGAAAACAGCCAGTATCTTTGCAGAAAACATTGGGCTATTTGCAAGCAGTAGGGCCATCATCGTAGAAGGTGAAAACAAAAATGAAAAACCTTATGGACTCAATGCTGAAGTAGCGTGGAATGTAGGGATAAGCGCCACAAAAGAAATCAAAATTGGCACCCAAATATTGGCCTTATCCGCTGATTATAATCGCATAGATTTTAGCAATCAGATCGTCGTAGATATGGACAGATCAGCTAGACAAGTAGTTTTTTACAATTTACAAGGTCAATCCTATTCCAATAGTTTTCAGTTACAAGCAGAGATTAGCCCCGCCAAATGGTTAGATGTACGATTGGCATATAGATACAATGATGTTCAGACCACCTATGGCGAGCAATTGCTACGCAAACCATTGGTCTCACCACAGCGAGCATTTGCCAATCTAGCACTCCATCCTGGCAAAGGGTGGATGATAGACTATACGATCAATTGGTTGAGCTCAGTAAGAATACCATCAACAGCTGCCAACGATGCAGATCACAGATGGGCCGATGCTTCGCCTTCTTACTTTCTCAGCAATGCACAGATAAGCAAAACCTGGAAAAGTGGTTTTGAAATATACGTTGGTGGCGAAAACATAGGCGATTACCGGCTAGACCATCCCATCATTGCAGCACATGACCCATTCGGGCAGTATTTTGATAGCTCATTGGCTTGGGGACCTATCATGGGCATCAATATGTATGTTGGTGTGCGATATAGTCTGAAGTAGGTTTTGGTGAGAGGTAGAATTTCCAAATACCATCCTATTCGAAAGGAATTTTGGAAAAATTGTCATCCGAAAATCTATTTATTAACCTAAAAAGCAAATGTTATTTTAAAATTCAGCCTAGTGCATTGACGAATTAGTGAAACTAATATGACAAATTTTCCATTCTTCAATGTAATAGTTTGCTAGTATTGTCATGTAATAACTATTTATTGTAAAATTTATGCAATCTACAAATTACCATCCAATGGTTGTAAGTTTAATTAATCCTTGGAACATAATTATAATCGCACGTGAACCAAAACCCATAGACAAGCAATTGACTGCTTGTGGTTGGCTTATTCAGGGCATCCGACAAGTAAACTTGAATGCTGGTTTGGGTGTAGCAGTGAAGGAATACCAAACGGATATCGGGCCAGCTGATTATATGTTATTCGTCGGCGGTAAGCCTTGTGGTGTGATAGAAGCAAAAAAAGAAGAGGAAGCACATAGGATTACACTTCATGAAGAACAAGTAGAAGGTTATGCCAATGCAAAACTAAAACATCTAAAAAACGAACCTCTTCCCTACGTATATCTGAGTACTGGAGAAATAACAAAATTCATTGACTTTACAGACCCAAAACCAAGAGCTCGAGAGGTATTTAGCTTCCATAGACCAGAAACACTCCATGAATGGGTGAAGCGAGGCAAGTCACTACGTCAGAGATTATTGGATCTTCCCATCCTACAAACGGAAGGTTTGCGGGAATGCCAAATCAATGCCATTACAAATTTAGAAACATCATTTAAAGAAAATCGACCTAGAGCGCTCATACAAATGGCTACAGGCTCCGGCAAAACATTTACGGCCATCACAGCGGTGTATCGTTTGCTAAAATATGCAAAAGCCAAAAGAGTATTATTTTTGGTAGATACCAAGAACCTGGGAGAACAAGCGGAACAAGAATTTATGTCCTTTGTGCCCAATGATGACAATAGGAAATTCACCGAGTTGTATAGCGTGCAGCGACTCAAATCTAGTTATGTTGCATCAGATAGCCAAGTTTGTATCAGCACCATCCAAAGATTGTATGCCATATTAAAAGGACAAGATTTGGACGAGAGTGCAGAAGATGAAAACCCAAATGAAAGGAAGTGGCAACCCAAAGAAATTCCACCGATTACGTATGATGGTCGTATGCCTATAGAGTTTTTTGATTTTATAGTCATAGACGAATGTCATCGTAGCATCTACAATCTTTGGAAACAAGTATTGGAGTATTATGATGCTTTTGAAGTAGGTCTCACAGCCACTCCAGACAAAAGAACGATCGGATATTTTGATCAAAACCTGGTAAGTGAATACTCTCATGAAATGGCCGTAGCAGACAATGTCAATGTCGGTTATGATGTGTACATTATAGATACCAAGATATCAAAACAAGGTGCGACTTTGTGGAAAGGTGAATACATAGAACATCGAGAACGTCTGAGTCGAAAAAAAAGAATGGAGCTCCAGGATGAAGATGAAAATTATTCTAAACAGCAGCTAGACAAGGACATTGTAAACCCAAATCAGATAAGAACCATCGTACGTAGCCTAAAGGATCATTTTCCTGAAATGTTCCCTGAAAGATACGACAAAAATGGAGTATTTGAAGTACCCAAAACATTAATTTTTGCGAAGACAGATAGCCATGCAGATGATATCATAAAAATCGTGAGAGAAGAATTTGGGGAAGAGAATAAGTTTTGCAAAAAATAACGATAAAACGGATGAAGACCCAAGATCATTTTAGGGCACAGTTTAGAAACGATTATCATCCTCGTATCGCAGTAACCGTAGATATGGTGGCCACAGGTACAGATATAAAACCATTGGAATGTCTGCTCTTTATGAGAGATGTAAAAAGCATCAATTATTTTGAGCAAATGAAAGGTAGGGGTACACGAACCATCGATCTAGATAGCTTGAAAAAAGTCACGCCTACGGCAATGGAAACCAAGGACCACTTTGTCATAGTAGATGCTATAGGCGTGACCAAGAGCTTAAAAACAGAAAGCAGACCATTAGAGAAAAAACCGGGTGTGGCACTCAAGGATTTATTACAAGCTGTAGCTGTTGGTGCTAGAGAAGAAGAATTGTTTACATCACTGGCCAATAGACTAACCCGACTGGACAAACAAATCACAGAAAAGGAGAAAAAACAATTTGCTGAAAAAGCCAATGGTAAATCGGTGTCTCAGGTTGTGAAAGAACTCTTGAATGCCTACAATCCTGATATAATTGAAAACATAGAAACTACTGTAAAAAAAGACATGGCTGGAGCAGCACCCATTGAAATCGAAGCAACTTTCAAAGATAAAATAGAAACTTTACAAAATGAAGCTGCTAGCGTATTTACAGGTGATCTCAACGAATATATAGAAAATGTACGCAAGGCACACGAACAAAAAATAGACCTTGCAAATCCAGATGAAGTCTTGTATGCCGGATGGGACAAAGACAATACTACTACAGCACAAGAAGCCATAGCAAAATTTACAACATGGATGGCAGAACATAAGGATGAGTTGACAGCATTGCAGATATTCTACAATCAGCCATACCGCAGACGAGAGTTGACCTATAGCATGATCAAAGAAGTCCTTGAAAAGCTCCAACATGACAAACCGACACTTGCACCTATCCATATTTGGCGAGCGTACGAAACTTTAGGACAATGCAATGGATCATACAAAAGTGAGTTGACAGCCATCGTCTCTCTGATACGCAAGATAAGCGGTATAGATAGCACCCTGACATCTTATGACAAAATAGTAGATAGAAACTTTCAGGAGTGGATATTTAAGAAAAATGCAGGTCAGCATAATAAGTTTAATGATGAACAAATGGTTTGGTTGCGTATGATCAAAGATTATGTCGTCAATAGTTTCCACATCGAACAAGATGATTTTGACCTAAATCCTTTTAATGCCCAAGGTGGTCTAAGTAAGATGTGGCAATTGTTTGGAGACCAGACAGACGGAATTATTAGTGAGTTAAATGAAGCATTAGCGGTATAAGTTGTCTGAACTTTGATTTTTGTGATTATGTGATAAATATGATTAAAGAAGAATATAAATACTCTGAACTGACTGGTAAAATCATAGGATGTGCTATGGAAGTACATAAAGCATTGGGAAATGGTTTTCAGGAAGTGATATACCAAAGGGCTTTAGAATATGAAATGGAATTACAGGGAATCAGTTTTGTAAGGGAGTTTGAAATGCCTATATTTTATAAAGTTAAACCCATAGGTACCAGAAGAGTTGATTTTTTAGTAGAAAGTATAATTAGTGTCGAACTAAAAGCAGTCATATCCTTAGATCCTTCTAATCTTGCTCAAGCTATCAATTATCTGGAAGCCTACAATCTTGAAGTTGGTTTATTAATCAACTTTGGAGAGTCTAAACTTAAATTTCATCGATTGGTTAATAAAAAGTATAAACCCGAATGAAATCAAGAATCTAATGTCAATCAAAATGTCTGAACTATGATTTTTATGATTAACATGATGTGTGTGATTAAAAAAGTAAAAAAATAAAATTAGGTATCTCAAAAGAATAAAGCAAATTTCAGGGCAGACAAAGTAAAATCATGAATCTCATAAAAATCAAATACATCACAGTTCAGACAGAATAATGACAGACCAAATAACACATAAAATCAATAGTAATTCTAAATCAAGCAAACCAATACAAGTTGTTAATTGCTTACCTAAACATTGGCAACTCAAAAAATTGGGTGATGTCTGCAAATTGAAAAATGGTTACGCTTTTAAAAGTGATAATTATGAATCGCAAGGAGTTCCTATAATCAGAATCTCAGATATTAATGGTGGAATTGTATCAAGTCAAAAAGCAGTAAGAGTAAAAGCCAATGAAGATTATGATAATTATTTAGTTGAAGATAATGATATACTTGTTGCAATGTCTGGTGCTACAACAGGCAAATTTGGAATATACAAAAGCAAAGAAAAAGCATATCAAAATCAACGGGTAGGTAAATTCAAAATACTAGATGATTCAGTTTTAAATAATGAATTTCTATTTCATCAAATAAATTCCCTCAAAAGACAAATTGAAAAAGATGCTTATGGTGGAGCACAACCCAATATTTCTTCAATTAAGATTGAGCAGATGCAAATTGTTCTCCCCCCACTATCGGAGCAACAAGCCCTAGTAGCCAAAATAGAAGAGCTACTCAGCGAGCTAGATAATGGCAAACAACAACTGCTCACTGCCCAAAAGCAATTAAAAGTGTACAGGCAGAGTTTGTTGAAATGGGCTTTTGAAGGGAAATTGACAAATAAGAATGTAAAAGAGGGTGAATTGCCGAAGGGGTGGAAAATTGTTACAATAGGTGATGTTTTTGAAGTTCATATCGGTTCAACACCAAAGAGAAACAACGCCAATTATTGGGGAGGAAATATCAATTGGCTTAGTAGCGGTGAAATCGCTTTTAAAGATATTAAAAGCACAAAAGAAAAATTACAGTTGAAGGTTTGAAAATACATCTTGTAAAGTTCATCCAATTGGAACAGTGATTATGGCAATGATTGGAGAGGGTAAAACACGTGGGCAGGCAGCAATTTTGAAAATAGAATCATCACATAATCAAAATACTGCTGCAATAAGAGTTGATGATAAAGTGTATAAATCTCAATTACTTTACTTTTATTTAGTTTTTAAATACGAAGACAATAGGAGAGTTGGCTCTGGAAATAATCAAAAAGCACTGAATAAAGAAAGAATTAAGAGTATTCTAATTCCACTTCCATCAATTAATGAACAACAATTAATCGTAGATGAATTAGAAAGCAAACTCACCATTTGCGATAAAATAGAAGAAACCATCAACCAAAGCTTGCAACAGGCAGAAACATTGAGACAGAGTATTTTGAAGCAGGCGTTTGAAGGGAAGTTGGCATAAAATTAAAGATTAACAAATGTTTAGATTAGAGTTCTTAAAATTAAAGGATCATCCTCAATTGGGTGATATAAATTTAAATCTTTCCGATGTTGAAGAACTGACAAACATTGAAAAGCCATATACTTCTGTGATTATTGGGGCCAATGGAACAGGGAAGAGTTTTATTCTTAGAACAATTTCCGATATTTTTAGCCAGTTCAAAGCAAATTCGAACACAGATAAGAAAGGATTTTCATTGCCATATGATTTTCATTTAAGATATAAAACAGATCATAATTCTTATGATATTGTATTACGAAAAACTTTTATTTATCAAATAATAGGGACAGGAAAACAGTTAATGTATTATAAAAATCGCCCTGATTATTTTGAAAGTTTTGATCTGAATGTAGTTGAAAACCAAGATGAATATAAGATTAGTATTGATGAACTAGAATTTCCTAAAAAGCTGATTGTAAACTCGATAATCCCAACAGATAGATTTATTTATAAGGATAGTAAACCGAGATGAATTTTACCAGTATTTAGAGCAAGGAGTACTAGCAGCACATCCAGTACCAAATCAGCTGTAAAGAAAACAATAAAACATATTTTTAATGCTACTTATTCCGGCGAAGAATTCAAATTGAGTTTAAAAGCACTTTTGACTTTTTTAGAGTTTAAAGAGAGTTTTAAAGTTGAATACAATACTAAAATAAATAAGCTCTTTTTTTCAATGCACCTTGAATTAAAAGATTTTAAAATGTACTTTGAAGAATGGTGGAATGAAGGCTTCATGTATACAAATAGAAAGGAAAAAAATCCTTTATGGAGTGTTCCTTATTATAATAAACATTTCAAAGAAAATCCTGAATTGACAGAAGATTTAATAGGTTTTCTTAATGAATTGCCTACAAAAGAAAATGTATTCCAAAGAAAGAAAAACTCATCTTCTAGAATTATAACTTTGGATTTGTTTGATCCCGATTTGACGGAAAGGGATTTACTTATGATTAGTCACTTAGAAAATCTTGATATAATTAACCTTCAAGGAATGAGAGTTCAAAAAAGTAATTCTTCGTTATCAACCAATGAGATAAGTTCTGGTGAATATCATTTATTGAATTCATTAATTGGAATATTTGCTAGCATTTCTCAAGATTCTCTTATTCTAATTGACGAGCCAGAAATAAGCTTGCATCCAAATTGGCAAATGAGATACATTACCTTTTTAAAAAAAGTGTTTGCAAATTATGGAAGTTGTCATTTTGTTCTGAGCACACATTCACATTTTTTAGTTTCTGATTTGGAAGGACAAAGTTCATCAGTCACAGCTTTAAACAGAGATATAGAAACTAACAAACTTTCAGCTAGACTTTTAGAAATTGATACGTATGGTTGGTCAGCAGAAGATGTTTTGTACAATATTTTTAATGTTCGTTCTTCTTTAAATTATTATTTACAAGCCGACTTAACTGAGTTATTAGGTATGATTGCTAACAATATTAAAGATTCAAAAAAGATTGGAGAAATTCTAAATAAACTTAATGCTTTACCCAAACGTGAGAATGATCCACTGCAAGAAATAATTTTAGAAGCAACCGAATATTTAAGTTCTATCCAATGATAAATCAACTTACAAGGCCATATAATTATTCAGTACAAGAAATCACTTGTGTTGCAACCGCAGCGAATAATTGGGATAGTCAAACGAATTGTATTAAAGCTTTGAAAATTGAAATGAATACTTACTTCGATACTCATCAAGGAGAGCGCTGTTGTTATTGTGGATTATTGTATGACAGAACAGGAAGAGGAGAAATTGAACACATTGCTCCAAAAGGTGCAATGTTATACCCTCAGTTTTCTTACACTCCAAATAATTTAGCTAAAGCGTGTCAATTATGTAACTCATCTTCTATGAAACATACTTATGACACCGTTGAAAATGTAGCTGCTGTTTATGAGCAGTGTGAGTTTAAAATCGTTCATCCATATCTTGATGACCATACCTTACATTATAATTGGAATTACGGAGAAAGAAATGTTATAATCTCAGTTGCTGACGATTCTTATAAAGCAAAAGAATCAATAAGAATATTTGAATTGGCATCTGAAAAAAAGGACTCGAGCACGTGCAATGGAAAGAAACCAAGAACGATTAGATAATCGATATAGCTTAACCACCGCGATAAAAAACAGAATCAAAGCAGTGTTGAAATTTAAAATATGAGCAATAACACATCAAGTATAGTTAGTAAAGTATGGTTATTTTGTAATCCACTCTGTTGTCTAGTCATAAGATATTGGATTGTTTAAAGCAAAAAGAACAAATAAAATTGTGAATAAAGATATTAAAGGTGATTTAAAAAAGAGTAGTTAAGATAGAATTTATATATGAATTATTCCCAGCATAAAAAATATCATCCTGAAGATGTACTTGTTTACATTGAAGAATATGACAAAGATGCGGGAATTGTTCTATTTGATTTTTTTGACTCAAATGAGTATAGTTCCTTTACTGAGTTAGCAGGATTGGATTATTCTTTAAATAATTCATCGATGGTTCTTTTAAAAAATTATACAAATAGAACTATAATTGAAAACACCATATATACAATTAAAAGAAATGTCATTATAAGTTGGAGAGAATAAAATGTAATAGAAGAAAATATTCAAAACTCTTTTTTAATAGGATACATTGTTGAAGTCTCAATCCCCAATGAACAGATTTTTTTTGAATCTATATCTTTAAATGATACTTTTGATATTTTCCTTAACTATAATATGAGTGGAAATGGCAAATTGGATTCATTACAATTTAAAATCAAAGGAAAACTTAGTGTAATAATAAGAAATATTGGACAAGGAAATTGGAATGAAATTAATTTAGATGCTGAAACTAAAGTTGTTTTTGATGCAGGTGCTTCAATGTATGCATCTCGAAGTGAGATTAGAAATATAATTGGAGATAGAGCAATTAAATATTCAAATGATAGACCTGGGATTATCTTGTCACATTGGGATAAAGATCATTACCATTCTTTAATAGGTATGTCCGATGCTGAATTGACAAACTTTTCATATTTCATTTGTCGAGATAAGGTTCCTAATCTAACCAGTAGGATTTTATTTAACAGAATCAGTTCTTCTGTTGGAACCCAAAATACATATACAATATCAGCTGCACAAAGAACTTTAAATAATGGTCAAACAAGATTGATCCCTTTATTTCCATTGACAAATCAATTTATAATTTATAATGGTCAGGAACATAAAAATCGAAATATATCAGGACTTGTTGTATCTTTGAAGACTCAAAAGTCAAGTGTAATACTTTCAGGTGATTGCCATTACGAGCAGCTCACGTGATATTCTGCCTCATTTGAATTTTAAACACAAACATAACTTAGTTGTCCCCCACCATGGAGGAAAAGCAGGAAATTATATTTATAATTTACCATTAATTGTTAAACCTGAAATTGCAGTTATTTCTGTTGGGGCAAATAAATACGGTCATCCATATACACGATATACAAAAGCGTTAGAACAAGTTTGGTCTTCTGTCATTAAAACAAATATACTGAATAGAGATATAATAATAAATTTATGAGCAACAACACATCTTCAATAGTAAGTAAAGTATGGTCATTTTGTAATCCACTCCGTGATGTAGGCGTAGGATATGGCGATTACCTGGAGCAACTCACTTATCTGCTTTTCTTAAAAATGGCGGACGAATATGCCAAACCACCACACAATAGAGCGCTCAATATTCCTTTTGAATACAACTGGGAAAGTCTGACCAATAAAAAAGGAGCAGAACTGGAATTGCATTATGCTACCTTACTCAGAGAGTTAAGTACTGCCAAGGGTATCTTAGGGCAGATTTTTACCAAGAGCCAAAACAAAATTCAAGACCCTGCGATGTTAGCTAAGATCATTGATATGATCAATAGCGAACAGTGGCTTGTCATGGGTGCAGATGTGAAAGGGGATATTTACGAAAGACTCCTGGAGCAAAACGCACAAGATGTAAAAAGTGGTGCAGGTCAATATTTCACACCACGTCCTTTGATCCGTGCTATGGTAGAGTGTGTACAACCACAACCTGGAAAAACCATCGCTGACCCTGCTTGTGGTACAGGCGGATTCTTTTTGGCGGCTTATGATCATATTGTAGAAAACCACAAACTAGACAAAGAACAAAACAAGTTCTTGAAGATGCAAACCTTCTATGGCAATGAGATAGTGGCAGGAACTAGGCGATTGGCGCTGATGAATTTGTTCTTACACAACATTGGCGACATAGAAAGTGACAATTTTATATCACCCGCAGATGCTTTGATTGCGGCTTCTCCTACGACTTACGATTATGTGTTGGCCAATCCACCTTTTGGCAAAAAGAGTTCACAGACGTTCACCAATGATGAAGGCGAGCAGGAAAAAGATGATCTCACTTACAATCGACAAGACTTTTGGGCGACCACCAGCAACAAACAATTGAACTTCGTCCAGCATATCCGTTCCATGCTCAAAACAACAGGAATAGCAGCCATAGTACTTCCAGACAATGTACTGTTTGAAGGTGGTGCAGGAGAGACGGTGCGCAAAAAGCTTTTAGAAACAACAGACTTGCATACCATTTTACGTTTGCCGACAGGCATCTTTTATGCACAAGGCGTAAAGCGAATGTGGTGTTTTTCGATAATAAGCCTGCTAGTAAAGATCCTTGGACCAAAGAAATCGGGTCTATGACTACCGAACAAACATCCATCACACCTAAAGAAGAACTTTAAACATAGCCGTATTAGAAGATTTCATATCGTGTTACAACCCTGAAAATCGACATAAAAGAAAGGAAACATACCATCCAGACACCAATCCGGAAGGCAGATGGCGAATGTTCACTTATGACGAAATCATCAATCGTGACAAAACATCTTTAGACATCACTTGGCTCAAAGACAAGTCACTAGCTGACCTTGACAATCTCCCCGATCCGGATGTGTTGGCAGAAGATATTATAGAAAATCTCGAAGCAGGATTGGCTAGTTTTAGGGCGATAATGGCTACGTTGGAGTAGGAAGTAGGTTTTAAATTATGGCATTTAGATTATATAGTTAGTAAAAATTCAGCCCCAACGCCATCCCACAAGCGCCAGGGCTGAAAAAACCCAAAACTCCAATCTTAATGCTCCACTACTCAGGAACTTTTCTGCCGAAAATTCGCTTTAGTAGCATAGATACAAAGTAACTCACGATCGTTCCTATGAAAGCACTGATGCACGTAGTCACCAAATCTGCCGTGCTGATGCTTGCCCACAGGCCCATGATACTGCCACCTGCCATCCCTACTTGATGATTATGACTCATCTTCTGTAGGTTTTGGCTCGGATGCATCATCGTGGAGCATCGTCAGTTGACTCACCGCCGTCGCCACGCCGCCTGCTGTCACTAAGTACCCGCTTATCGTGATCAATGTGGCCGGCAAGGTGATCGGTGATGTGAGTATGGCCGTACCTACCGCTCCTATCACGAAACCGATGTTCCTAAGTGTTTTGAAAAATTTTGGGGTGGGAGCTACCCACCGCTGCATGAGTGTTTTCATGACTACTGATTTTTAGTGAACAAAAATGAATACCTACTTGTCTGATGTTCCGTAGCAATACATTGAGTTCCATACGCGAATGCATCCCATATTGTCCTCTGATTTCCATCACCGGAGCAATGCAGCCCCTAAGTTCTTTTTTGGCATGATTAGCAGGGTGGAAGAGGATCCATTTCCTACCAGGTACATTTTCTATCAGCAAGTGGTCGCCATACTTTTCGGTATGTCGGTGCTGTAGCTTGTACTCGCCCTCAGGTATGCAAGACTCGTTTGGTGTGTTGTGTAGCCAAGGCAACTCTATGCTTTGGCATATTTCCACATCGTTGAAGTAGATATACCCTTTGGTTACACCTTCCTCATACATCCTGACCAGTTCGATCAGCGTCTTCATACTTACTTTACTGCGATGATGTCAGCAGCATTGTGCGCTCCATTTTGCAGGAGATAATCCACACCGTTGACCGTTTGATAAAAGACAATCGACAATACAAACACATCGATGCCTGCACCCGCAGGTGGTGCAGCGTATGTCAATGCCACATCTGTGACCGTTGTGTTGAGTGCCAGTTTCACTTGATTCGTTTGCGACACTACAGCCTTGCCCATTTCAAAATCAATCTTGGCCCAATAAGCCTTGATGCCTACAGAGTTAGCTCCGATACCACCAAGTGTATCAAAAGCAGGGGCTACACCCGCTATGTTGATAGCTCCCGTTGCGGTGTCTAACGTGTAAGGCTTTTGCAATACCGCACTCAATGATTTTGTGGCATTAAAACTAAACCCATTTAGGTGGTTTTTTACCTTCGGCACTTGCGATACCGATTGCAACAGTACGATACCCACGCGCAGATGTGGGATCTAGGTTTTTGATCCTAGTAAGCACACTAGACAGTCGAGACGTCAGGTATTGCACCCTGATATTTTGTCCCAACTCACCGAAAGCATCTCGCACAGTTTTGGATGCTGCTGCCAGCATACCGAACTCTGCATTGTTCTCCCGAATACGCACCAGTTTCGGATCAGAAGCAATCCTTTCCTTACTGAGCCCTCCTTTGCGTTTTACAACGCCTGTGTTTTTGACGACGGTGATATCATCTACCGTACCTTCAAACTTGAACAAACTACTTAACTTTGCCATGATAACAAAAATTTAAAAAGTGAAATAATGCCCAAATGTACAGGTGGAAATTTGTGCTTGTCAAGAGGGGATGTCCCAAATGGGTATAAATGGGTATAAATGGGTATAAATGTCCCAAAATGTCCATTTGTCCTTAAATGTCCTTTTGTCCACTTTTGTCCCAACTGTCCATTTTGTCCTATTCTGTCCAAAAATGTCCATTTTGTCCACTTTTGTCCATCTTTAACGCTCCTTTTGAACCAAAAAACATCAAAAATCGTCACATTAACAAATTTTATATACACATTTTCTCTATTCATCCGTTATAACCTCAGTCACCAGCTATACTAAGAATTTAAGTTTTAAGATCATGAGTATTCACAGCATTTTTGAAATTTCGCCCACCATTGCCCCTGCCTTGCTAGGCGGATCCTCCGTACTTACTCCGTATCAGCTCCGTACATACTCCGTACACGTTCCGTACTTGATCCCACTACATTCCCACCGAGTTCCCACTGAGTTCCCACTGAGTTCCCACGAGTTCCCACTGAGTTCCCACTAGATCCCACTGATGCATTAAAGTATCAGTCCAACAGCATCAAAGTATCATACCGCCGAAATGACGAAATTTGCCAAAAAAGATTCATTACTCGCTGCCATTTGACTTTACTGAATGTTTTGACTTATGTCGGGGCTGATGAAAAAGTTAGCTGTTATTTTTGGTTGTTAGCTTTACGGAGGCTATTGTTCAAAAAACAAGCAATAGGGAATATGAACGTAGTGAAGTGCAAAGCACCAAAGACAAAGTCTTTGACGAAGTGAACCGTGAAACGGGTGGGCAGGAAAGTGCGTCTATTGCCATAAAAGCGTAAAACGTTAAACATGAAATACTTATGGCAATAGAAAAAGCATTTTGGTTCGAGAATGAACGGTGCTTCGCAATTGCCTTTTTTTGAACTGGTCTTTTTTGTTTACTTTTTTTCTGGGCTGGCATTACAAAGTAATAAGGGCGAGCAAAAAAGAAAAAAAGTAAATTTCGCCCGCATAGGGCAAATGCTCAAAGCGAGGTACGAGAGTTTAAGGTTTAATTTGATATTCAACAAATTGATGCAAAAAATTGTATATCAATGTTTTAACCCACACTAAGAAGGCCCTATGTACGCATTTTGTTCTCATTTTTATTATAAAAGAGAAACGATTTGTAGATGAGTAAAATACGACCCAAAGCACGATTTGTTTTTACGATAAAATCAACTTAATATCTTAACCCCCAAAAGATCTTTGATTTATCTTAAAACATATCAAATATTTATTACTTTATGGAAAATACAAATAGAAATTTTCGCAGTGCCATCTATGCTAAAGACGTAGCAATGATCACAGGAAAAAGTACAAAAAGTGCAACCAGGTTGATCCAAAAAATCAAACAAAACTTGGGCAAAGACAATCATACCATCCTAACCATCAATGAATTCTGTAAGTATATGGGCATTGACTTAGACGATATTTGAGCAGTTTGAATTTGTAGTTCATTATACCAAAATTTTGAATGACCTATTTCACTTTCCCATTCTAAAAATAGATTCTATACCCCTTACCTATCGTTTCTATACCTTTGACAGCGGACCGTGCGGTCATATCTTCGTAATTTTTCGTTGACCTGGCTGGAGTCATGTTGTTTCGATAGACGATGACTTTTATTGTATTCAAAATGTTTTTCTAGTTTTCGCACGTTTTCTAGTGCACTGATGTATGAAATAGACCCTTTCCTACAGTTGATTTATGACGATCAAATCATCTACGGTGACTTCTAGATATCAAGATATCTTCCAATCTGAAAACTCCTGAACTTTTTATCAAGTATGCCAGCAGAGAGCGTTTTTAAGAAATGGAAAGCGATCGCCTCTTTGTGTTTTACTATTGGCATAGATGACTCATAGGGACACTTTGTTCTTGTCCCAGCTTAAAAATTCTATTGACCCATAAGTGAAAACCATTTTCCAATTCTTCGCTAAAGCAGGCAATCTACGATCACGCATTCTTTATGAGATATCAGTGGCTTTGGTCATAATGACTGATAAAACAAGGTTTTACGTATTCGACAAAATATCATCCAACTTTTCACCTATTATTTTTCTATGTAAATCACCTTCTGTGTACAACCCGTGACGATGACGATGTCCATGATTTCTTGATGTTCGCGATA
>JADKCC010000003.1 GCA_016714785.1 Saprospiraceae bacterium | reverse complement strand
TTGCTATTTTAATTACTCCATTTTCCATTGCACAGCCATTTATAGTCCAAAAAATGGTAGATGAAAATATCATCGAAGAAATCGAAGAAGGGCTGCTAGGGATGGCGTTATTATTTGTCTTAGTTTGCTAATTAGTGTTGTAATGAAATATTTTTCATATACATCACTGCTAAACTAGGACAATCAGTGAAAATCAAGATATGCGTGTGAAGGTCTTTAAGCATATTACACATCTGAGATTAAGGTATTTCGACCAGACTCTGTTGGTACATCGACAACAAGGACCATCAATGATATTGAGGCCATTAATAATGTGTTTGCACAAATTGTTATCAATCAACACAGAATTTATACATTAAATTAATTATTATCATAATATACTAATTCGAGATGGATTTTAATTGTCAATTAAATACTATACCTCAATATTAAGTAGTTTAGATATTCAAAATGAATCATTCTTACTGGTAATTATAAATAACGTCCGTAAATTACCATAGGAAAGAATCACAGGAATGAAGATCGTACAGATATTCAATGCAGAGGATCAGGAAACTGAAAAATTCAGAAAAATCAATCGATCTTATACCAGACCTGCAAATTTGGATTCTGTTTTTACTATGCCGTCTTTTTCCCTGTGGTAGAGTTGGTTTCTGCCGTTTCTTTAGCAGTGATGATTTGGCTTGGTGCCAAGGTACCTTCAAGACAAAGTCAGTTTGGGAGCATTAGTGGCATTCCCACTTTATCTGAATCTTATGTTTCGACCCATTAGGTTTATGCCCAGATAAGTTTAATACCCTTCAGAATGGGATTGATAGCTTCCGAAAGGGTGTTTACAAAATATTGGATAGTAAGAGGATTTTATACCCAACGATGGTATCATTTGCCTAAAACACTAAACGGAAAAGTAGAATTTCAATCCGTTGGATTGCTTATGATGAAAAAAAATTGTGTATTAGACGATATCAACTTTACCATCGAAATAAGGACAAACTTATGCTTTAGTGGAAGCGCAGGTTCAGGCAAATCCACCATCATAAATATACTCAATAGATTTATGATATACAGAGAGAGGAAATATACTAATTGACGACGTAGATATCCGACAATATGAGTTAAGCGGATTGAGAGATCGTATTGCTATTGTATTACAAAGTGTATTTTTATTTGAAGGCACGGTGATGGAAAACATCACATTGCGAGATCATAACATATCAGAACAAAAAGTGATTTTGGCAGCTAAAACAATAGGCGCACATGAGTTTATAGAGCGTTTATAGGTGCTTATGAGTGCAAGAAGTTTCAGAACGCGACAGTAACTTGTCAGTGAGTCCAGAGACAATTAATCTCTTTTGTTCGTGCATTGGTTTTCGAACCAGATATTCTTATTTGGATGAAGCAACTATCTATTGATACAGAGAGTGAAGCAGTAATACAATACGCTATTGAGGGAAGTTGATAGACAAAAGGACTTCTATCATCATAGCACATAGGCTTTCACGATACCTTATCACATAATACTCTTAGTCCTTTCTGCCATGGTAAAACAATAGAAAGGGCAATCATCAAACTTTCATTAGCTAAAGAAAATAGACATTATCGAGAATTATATGATATGCAGTTTTGAATTAACGAATCATAGCTGTTTTGTGTTAGTGCTAATTTTTTAAAAAATAAATTTGTGTACAGTAATTTCACTCATCTTTTGTTAAATCACAACCAATGACCACAACATTTACGTCATTCAATGTATCTTGTTATAATAAACTTCATGAAAATTCCAGTTTCTGTTTGAGCCTGAGCTAATTAATGAAATATGTAAAACGGGCAAGATTAAAACGTATAAAGAAGGCAGTGTATTGATGGAGATAGGGCAAACACTTTCTCACATGCCACTAGTGATTACAGGTTCTGTAAAGGTAATGAAGGAAGACAAAGAAGGAAATGAATTGTTGTTGTATTATTTAGAATTAGAGGATACTTGTGCGGTCACTTTAGGCTGTTGCACTAAACCGTCTAAGAGTACCATTAAGGCCATTACTGAGTCTGATGCAGAATTTTATTTATTCCAGTGGAAAAAAATGGAAGAATGGATGGTGGAAGTTTAAAACTTGGAGTAGGTTTTGTTTTGGATAGCTATAATGTTAGGATGAATGAAATGCTGGATGCAATATAGATAATCTTGCATTTAATAATATGGAAGAGCGCTTATATAAGTACCTGCGAGATAAAGTTATGATCACAAAGGAATCGAAACTTCATATTACCCACTTTCAGATAGCCAACGAACTCCATTCTTCTAGGTTGTAATCTCAAGATTGATGAAAAAGCTAGAAAATGAAGGTAAGGTCATACATCATCGTGATTATGTAGAAGTTAAAGAATTTATGTAAGACATGAATCACCTTACAGATACCATCATCGCACCTGCTACACCGCAAGGTCAAAGCGCTATAGCCGTCATCAGACTTTCGGGTCATGAAGCCATTGCCATCACAGATAAAATATTTAAAGGTAAAAAGGCGGAGTGATGTTGATTTCACACGATACATTACGGGTGGATCGTGGACGGTGAGAAGGAAATAGATGAAGTTATGGTCTCCGTATTCCGATCGCCAAAACATTCACTACCGAAGATATACAGAGATATCCTGCCATGGATCACCACACATCAGTCCAGCCATCAGTTCTTTGCTAACAAACACAGTTGCAAAATCCGCATTCCTGGAGAATTTACACTGCGAGCCTTTCTTAATGGTCGTTTAGACCTATCGTAAGCAGGCCGTGGCTGACTTGACTCACGCATCATCTACCAAGTCGTCCGGAGATCGCACTCAACCAACTCCAAAGGTCATTTTTCATCAATGCTCAAGATTTAGGCAAGAATTGATAGATTTTGCCGCCTTGATAGAACTCGAGCTGATTTTTCTGAAGACGATGGGAGTTTGCGCATCGTGGAAGACTGAAAGATCTCATTCATAAAATTATAACGGTATCAATCCATTGCTCGATTCTTTCCGATGGGGCAATAGTATCAAAGAAGGCATAACTGTAGCCATCATCGGTGCGCCAAATGCAGGCAAATCTACCTTGCTCGACACCATACTGAACGAAGAAAAAGCATTGGTCAGCGATATTGCAGGTACCACAAGAGATTTTATCGAAGTACATTGGTGATAGATGGCATCATGTTCCGATTTATAGATAACGGCAGGTATCGAGAGACATCCGATGTACTTGAAGGGTCTAGGTGGTATAGAAAGGTCCAAACAAAAACTCCGTGAAGCAGAGATCGTACTTTTCATCAGTGACATTCACAAAAGTGTAGAAGAGACAATTGCTGAATTCAATGATCTCCAACTCACCAAAGATCAAACAGGCGTCATCCTACTCAACAAGGCAGATACAATTCCCGCAGCACAAGAACCCAAAACCCACAGTACGCATCCGCCGACAACAAGCGGTTAAAAACCCCTGCTCATCACCGCAAAATACAAAGAAACCTTACAACCATTATTGTCTATTTCTCTGAATATATCCAACACCACAACCAAGCAGAAGGTACCATCATCAGCAATACAAGACACTACGAAGCCCTAGAAAGCACCAAACTATGTCTCCAAAAAAGTAATTGCAGGACTTGACTCAGGTCTTTCATCCGATTTTGTAGCGATGGATATCAGAGAATCACTTTTCCATTTGGGATCGATTACAGGTGAAGTATCAACGGATGATTTGTTGGAGTCGATCTTTAGTAAGTTTTGTATCAAGCCTTCTCAGGCCAATGTCACTTCCAGCAGCTCACAATCACCGAAAGACTTTCTTTGATCAATGATATTTCCGATCTCTGGGAGTAAGTGGGTGGACCATACAAAGAATGGTAACGTGGCCAGTTACAGTAAAACAAGTTGGACGTAAGAAATGATGTCAAGGCAACAATTAGAATCCTTCTTTAAACAATCACTACAATGTAAAATGAAGATCAAGCATTAAGACAAAGACAAAGAATAATAAGATCAGCCTTTATCACGAGTATTGTAGGGAAAAAAAAAAAGGCAGACGAGAGTACGAATATCTCACTTTATATCTGATCCCAGATCCTGAGAAAGGAAGCCTAACCAAATTCCAGAAAGATGAGAATAAGCGAATCTTAGAGTTAGCTGAGACCATCGATCAAAAACATCCTCAAAAACCTAAAAATAATATCTATGGCTTCAAAGACAAAGATAAAGTCAAAGGCATTTCCAACAATTCTTTTCAGACTTAGCAGAAATGAAAAGGGAGAGCCTGGCAACTATGGCAATTGGAATGCTGGTTAGAATCTACATTGACAAATACAGCCCTAAAGATGTTTCATTTGAAAGAGTCAACAAAGATTGGGTTCAGGGCTTTAGAGACTATTTAGATAGAACGGCAAGGACCAAGCATGGCAAACCTTTGGCTTTAAACTCAAAATATTCATATTTTAATAAACTCATAGCTGCCCTTAATCAAGCAGTAAAAGAACAGATAATCCCATCAAATCCAGCTTATATGGTTGAGCCATTTCCACAGGACGAAACTCAAAGAGAGTTCTTGACCTTGGATGAATTAACAACGTTAGCGAATACACCTTGCACACATGAAACACTTAGAAAGATGTTTCTTTTTTCATGCATTACAGGTCTTCGTTGGGGCGATGTAGAGAAGTTGATATGGCAGGAAATCCAACACTCCAAAGAAAATGGATATTACATCAGATTCAAACAAGAAAAGACTACTGGTGCTGAAACATTACCAATAAGTGAAGAAGCCAGAAACCTATGTGGTGAAGAAGGCCAACCTAATGATTTAGTATTCACAGGACTGAAATATGGTAATTGGAATCAAACACATTTAAAGTCATGGCTTCGAGCTGCAGGTATCACCAAGCACATCACATACCATTGTTCCAGGCACACTTATGCCACTCTTCAATTGACATTAGGAACTGATATTTATACAGTAAGCAAACTGCTTGGGCATAAAAATCTTTCTACCACAGAGATCTATGCCAAAGTAATCAATGAGAAAAAAGTCGCAGCAGCTAACAATATAAAATAGGTTTAAATGAAATAAAGATACTAAATAGCATTATTCACAAAAAGAGCTAAGACCTTGGCTATTTGAAAATAAAAATTCAAGTAGTATAAGCTCAAGACTCAGCAAAGTTGGAAATCTTGCACCAAAATTTGATACGGACTTGGTAAGCCTATTAAATGTGCTATTAGTAGATTTTCCAGACCTTACTAAATGGCTTGCAAAGCAAACTCAAAAACTCCAAATAAATTAGTTTATCATAGTTTTGAAATTGACCTACCTGAATATAGTGATGTTTATACCAAGTTTTACAAAACTATCATCACAAGTGAAACCCTGAGACTTTACAATGCCTTCTTTTTCAAAGTATCTCAATATTCAGAAAAAGTAGATATTGTTTACCATACTTTAGCTTTAAAAAGCATTAAAGCATTATTGCTAGATGTAGTGAGAGAATTAAAATCTAGAGATTATGATCCTATTGAATCAAATCCATCTGATTTAGTTTCATTTGTTTTGTCTCTATTAAGGAGAGAGTTAACTATTTTATATTTTGATATTCAAAAGGTAGGAATTGAACATTTAGAATACCCTATAAGTATTGAAGATTTCTATATTTTGGAACTAGGCTTATCTAAATCACTTTCAACAGAGCTTGAAATTGTAGCTACTGTAATGCTTAAATCCAATGATAAAAAAAGCTAAGCCTTCACTGTCATTTGGTTGGAAGTATAATTCTGATACCAAATTGGAGTCGCTATTTGATGATTTAATCATCGAGATTAACTTTATAGATGAAGAAAAGTCTACTTCGGAAGACCTTATTCAATTGTTGACCTCGAAAAATATTGAGCCTTTTAGCCAAAAGAACCCTCATAGATTGAATTTTGTGTCATAAAATTTTTTAAATATGACACAGGACAATTTAATTCTAGACAAGCTCACCGAAATTGCTAATAAGCTAGATGAGCAAAACATCCTTCAGAAAACAGTCTTAAATCTTTCTGAAGCTGCCAAGTATCTTGATATAAGTGAATCTCATTTATACAAGCTCACCAGTACAAGACAAATTCCACATTTTTGTCCACAAGGCAAAAAGCTCTACTTCCGCAGGGAAGAATTGGACCAATGGTTGCAGCGTAACCGACAATCATCTTCTGATGAGATCGACAGAGAAGCAACCAATTATCTCATCAAAAACAAAAGGAGATAATCATGGCTACATTTAGTTTATTTACGGACTTTACTACACCTAGTGGAAAAGTCAATATTATTGAGCTTGGGAAGAATATCATCAACGGCAAGTATGAACACCAAATTAAAGACTACCGTGCTGAAAAGATATTTGGAGATAAAGACAAAGCTGAAGAACTCAAAAAGAAACTTCCTGCCTTCACACCTTCTGGCATTTTTAATGCCCGACGTAAGGCTGATAATTTAGAGATGTACAGTTCATACACACACTTAGATTATGACAAGCTATCTCCTAGCGATCTTTTATCCATAAAAGAAATAGTCTCAGCTTGTCCTTTCACAGTCCTTGCTTTTGTAAGCCCAATGGGCGATGGTTTAAAAGTTTTCACGAAGTCAATTCTGGTTCTGACACCATGCTTTAGCATATCAGCAAGTGAAAGATTACTATGATAACCTTCGGATTTATGGCTGATGAAAAATGTAAGGACATAACCAGGCTTTGTTTTGTCAGGTTTTGATCCACTTGCATATCGAAGTCTTTCAGCAACTAAGTTTAAAATCGACTTTACCTGATGAAGATTTGCCAATTGCTCCAAAATCCTTTGCCTATTCCGACAGTTCCTTTTATTATGGAGCAAGTTCCAGATCTTAGTCTTGACTTCAAATTCAATCAGATGATTGAATTTACGAATAACATGGCTTCTTCCGAAGGAAATCGAAATAACTACATTTATCAATTGGCTTCCAATTGCAATAGATCAGGCATTTCCCAGCTAGATTGTGAAGATTTATGTATCCAGAAGTTTGATCTAAAACATTCTCAAATCAGAGCATCTGTCAAAAGTGCCTATACCAATCACTTTGCTGAACATGCAAAGTTTGCGAACTATACAAAGTCTGATATTAACAAGAAGGAGTCTATAGAGAAGCCAATTGATGATGAAGATTACTTAAAGTCCACCCCAGCCATTCCTGATCACATTTTTGATTATTAAAAATGCTAAACGATTAGCCGACAAATACCACGAAAGAGTTTTAAAAGCCAGTCGTGATGCACAAGCTGAGTTTAATATTGATTTTGAGTCATTTAAGTCTGAATGTAGAACAAAGCACAAAAATGATCCACAACCAGAGAAACCACAAGAACCTAAATTCCGCATAGTTTTTATACCTGCTGATAGTTCTGCATCACGGATGATCGAGCACTTACAAAACAATGGTGGCGAAGGCATCATTTGTGAAACCGAAGCAGATGCCATGAGTGGGGCTAAAAAACAAGATTGGGGTGATTATTCTCCGGTGCTTCGAGCAGCATTTCACCATGAAAAGTATGCTTTCTCAAGAAAAACAAACAATGAGTACATTGAAATCAAAGAACCAAAGTTGGCCGTTTGTCTATCAGGTACACCAGCGCAGGTACCACGTTTGATAGCTTCTGCCGAAGATGGGCTATTCTCTCGATTTCTTTTCTATGCATTCAAGAATGAAGTGGTTTGGCTTGACCCTTCCGTCTCTGCATCAAATATTGTGTTAAATGATCATTTTGACAATCTATCCACAATGGTCCTGAATGGTATTGATTTTCTTTCTATTGATCCTACTGAGTTTTCATTAACCCAAGATCAATGGGCAAAACTCAATGTTACTTTTTCTCAATACCTCCAGGATGTAGCAGTTTTTAATGGGGATGATGCATCAGCGGTTGTGTTTCGTTTAGGTTTAGTTTGTTTTCGTATAGCAATGATTCTATCTGCATTAAGAAAATGTGACACCGCAGAGCTAAAAACGCAACTCAAATGTCAAGACCTTGATTTTAACACATCACTTATCTTGTGCGAAACTTTTCTAGCTCATAGCTTACTCATGTACAATAATCTACCAAATCAAAACAATCAGCAACCGTTTACCAATTCAAGCAAGGCAAAATCTGACTTTTTCGAGCAATTACCCCAAGAGTTTACACGTCAACAAGCCATCGAGATTGGTAAGCCACTTGGTTTGGCTGATAGGACGATAGATTCATTACTAAAAAATGCATTAGGTATTAAATTGGAAAAGATAAAGGCAGGTCATTACCGAAAAATAAATGCATAACTCTTTAATTGATATATTGAATATAAGTAATATATTTGCCAAAATTTGACAAGTCAGTTTATGCAAACAAGTTCATCAAATCAATTTGGCTCAAAAATTAGACAACTAAGGGAGAATAATAAGCTCTTATTACGTCATTTAGCTCCTTTATTGGATATGGATACACCACATCTTAGTAAAATAGAAAGGGGCGAAAGATTAGCAAAGAAAAACCTTATACCAATATTTGCAAAGGTATTAAATGCTTCTCAAGATGAATTGTTTACTCTTTGGTTAGCTGATCAGATTGTCGATGTAGTTAAAGATAGTAACTTAGCTTTAGACGCAATGATGGTTGCAGAAGCAAGTGTAAAGTATCAAATAAAACAAAAAGTAAAGGAATGAAGATTACTGATCTTGTAAATAAATACCATAAAAATAGGGAAAGTTATATAAAACAATCATATAATGAGTCTCAGCTTCGTAATGATTTCTTAGATCCATTTTTTGAATTACTTGGATGGGATATTAAAAATGCTGCTGGCAAATCTACTTACGAAAGAGAAGTTTTGGTTGAAGAAGCACTTAAAAGTAATGTTAACGAAAATACTAAAAAGCCAGATTATACTTTTCGATTATTTTCACAACGTAAGTTTTTTGTGGAAGCAAAAAAACCATTTGTTAAAATAGAGACTGATGCTATAGCTGCAAAACAGATCAGAAGGTATGGATTTACAGCCAAACTTAAAATTTCTATTCTTTCAAATTTTGAATATTTAGCAATATATGATACTTCTGTTTTAGTACATCCTGATGATAATCATCATGTGGCTTTAATAAAAATTTATCATTATTCTGAATATGAAGCAAATTTTGATAAAATATGTTTCTTAATTGGAAAGGCATCAGTATATGATGGTAACTTTGATAGTACATGGTTATCTATAGAAGAAAAGATTAACCAATATAGTATTGATACCTTATTTTTAACTCAGATCAATCAATGGAGAATTTTACTCGGTCAGGAAATATATAACTTTCATAGAAATATATCACCCACTGAATTAAATGACATCGTTCAGAGTTATCTAAATAGGATAATATTTTTAAGAGTTTGCGAAGATAGAGAAATTGAAACTTACCAAACATTACTAAAACTAGCAGATGATAGTGACTATACTTCACTAATTCTAAAGTTTAAACAAGCGGATAAAAAATACAACTCTGGATTATTTGACCAATTATTGAGTGACAAGATTATTGAGAATGTAAGTTCAGTTTTCTGGGCAATTATAAAACAGCTGTATTATCCGCAAAGTGCTTATTCTTTACCGTTTTCTCTCAGATATATTAGGAAGTATTTATGAAATATTTTTATCACAGAAATTAAGTTTTCAGGGTGACAATGTAGGTTTAATTAAAAAACCAGAACACATTGATAAGGATGTAGTAACTACACCAACGTTCATTATTTCCGAAATTTTAAGGCTCGCAGTATTAGAAAGGTGCAAAAATTTTTCGCCTTCCGAAATTCTCAGAATGAAATTTGCGGATATTGCTTGTGGGTCAGGAGCTTTTCTATTAGAATTATTTCAATTACTAAATGATATTTTTATCGATTATTACTTGAAAAATGATAAAAGGCAATTAATTCAAACAGGGCCAGAATCATATAAGCTACCTTTTGGAATAAAATTAGATCTTTTGCTAAATTGCATTTATGGTGTCGATAAAGATTTCAATGCGGTTGAAGCTGCTAAGTTTGGCTTGCTTTTGAAAGTTCTAGAAAACGAAGACCCATCCACAATATCCACATTTAGCCCGGTATTACCAGATTTAAGTAATAATTTTTTCTTCGGCAACTCGCTTATAGACTCATCAAAATTATCCTCACATAATGAAAATGAAATAATTAATCCATTCGATTTCCCTGATTTACTTTTTGATGTTATAGTAGGAAATCCACCTTACATGAAGTCAGAAGATATGAAAAATATCACTCCTTTGGAGTTGCCTTTATATAAGCGTCATTACGTGTCAGCTTATAAGCAATTTGACAAGTACTTCCTTTTCATTGAAAAGGGCCTTTCATTACTGAAAGAAAATGGTGTTCTGTGCTATATTATACCAAGTAAATTCATTAAAGTAGGCTCAGGGATTAAATTAAGACAATTGCTTAGTAGCAATGGTTACTTGGATACATATATAACCTTTGGTGCAAACCAGCTATTTAATGATAAAACTACATACACTTGTATTATAAAATTAGAAAATAACACAAAGCCAACATATAATTATTGTGAAGTAAACGATCTGGAAAAGTGGAAGATAAGAGATGCAACTTCTTTTTATTATGATATTAAAAATATAAGTGACGTAAATGATGAAGTTTGGGAATTAGTACCCAATAAATTACAGAGCACATATAATAAAATTTTAGATCAAAGTATAAAATTAAGAGACCTTATAGGAAGAGAAGGCATTTTCAATGGAATACAGACAAGTGCTAATAAGATATATGTATTCACACCAATAGATGAAGATTCTAAATTTTATTATTTCGAAAAAAAGGGTAATACATATAAGATCGAAAAATCTATAACCAAGCCTTATTTCCAAACGTCCGCAGGAGAAGACAATTTATATACGTATCGTTCATTTAAGCCAAATGCGAGAGTTATATTCCCATACTTTTTTAATGACAACAAACCAGAACTTATTTCCTTAGAAGATATAAGTGAAAATTTTCCCGAAGCATACTCTTATTTGATAAGAAATAGAACTGAATTAAGCAAACCTTCAAGAGATATTAAACCTACTCCATCTACACAAAATGAATGGCATAGATATGGAAGACATCAAAGTCTTGAAATCAGTAGTATCTCTCAAAAATTAATAGTTGGTGTTCTATCTCAGGGAACAAGTATGCTGTTGATAATTTTGGTACATTAATTTCATCCGGTGGGACAGCTGGCTACTGTGGGTTAGTTTTGCCCTCTGATTGCCCGTATAATATTTATTACGTACAGGCCATTCTAAACTCAAAGTATGTAGAATGGTTTAGTGCAATTCTTGGCGAAGTCTTCCGTGGTGGTTACATAGCAAGGGGTACAAAAGTTTTGAATAATCTACCAATAAGGGAAATTGATTTTCAAAATAAGAATGATGTATTATTGCATGACAGTATTGTAAAATTACAAATAGAGCTTATTCAATATCATGATGAAATTGATAATAACTCATCTAATAAAAGAGCCTTAATAACTTTAACAAGGACCTTTAGTGCACTTCAAAATCAAATGGACAGCCTTTTATTTGATTTGTTTGATTTAGGCTCAGAAGATGTTTTGGTTCCACTTATAAAAGAAATGTATAAATGAAATTAATAAAAGATGCAACAGAAGAAAACTTAGGGGCGGTTTTTTTTACACTCCTGAGAAAATAGCTTTATTCATTTTAAAGTGGGCTATAAATGGAACTAAGGCGGCAGATATTTTGGAACCAAGTTGCGGAGATGGTGTATTTTTACATCAACTCAAAAACGGAATATTTAAATTTAATAGTTCAACAGCAATTGAATTTAACAATATTGAAGCACAAAAAGCCAGTGCTGTCCAATTAAACAAATCCGAAGTTATAAACGAAGATTTTCACAAATTTTGCAATCAAACTGCTAAAAGATTTGATATAATCGTAGGAAATCCGCCATATATCAGGTATCAATATTTTGATGTTGACCAACAATTAGAAGCGGTAAAGGTATTTGAAAGAGCAAATTTAAAATACTCAAAACTTACAAATGCCTGGGTGTCATTTGTAGTTGGATCAAGTTTATTGTTAAAAGAAACTGGAAAAATAGGTTTTGTTCTTCCCGCAGAATTATTACAAGTATCTTATGCTACGCAACTTCGAGAGTTTTTATCAAAGTTCTACAACAAAATAAATATAGTCTCATTTGAAAAACTAGTATTTCCTGATATTCAGCAGGAAGTTGTATTGCTTCTTTGTGAAAAGAATAATACTGCCTCTCATCAAATTGAACACATTGAAGTTAAAGATGCTGATGATCTTGAAAAGTTAGATATTGACCTATTAAAGAGTCCAAAGAAAAGGATTGATCATAAAAATAGTAAATGGACATTCTACTTTTTTAGAGCAAAAAGAGATTGATTTTTTAGAAGAAATAGCTCAATCTAAATCAATTGAATCGCTTGGACAATATGCAAATGTAGAAGTCGGAATAACAACAGGAAGTAATGATTTCTTTACAGTAGATAGTTCGATTGTAAACTTTTACAGATTACATGATTTTGCTAAACCTATGGTAGGAAGAAGTGTACAAGTTAATAGTCTGGTATTTAATGAAAAGGATTGGCTTTTAAATGCACAGGGGAGTGCAAAGGCACATTTATTGGTTTTCCCCACAAACGGTGCACTTAAATCTTATCCAGGAGCATTAGATTACATATCAATGGGCGAAAGCCAAGGAATTAACAAGGGTTATAAAACAGGTATTAGAGACCAATGGTATGTTGTACCCTCCATAAAACTTTCTGATGCCCTTTTCGTAAGAAGAAATAATTTATATCCAAAACTTGTAGATAATTGTGCAAAAGCATATACAACGGATACTATGCACAGGGTCAATATTAAAAGTGATGTAGACAAAAAGGCCTTTATAGCGAGCTATTATAATTCACTGTCCTTTGCATTTGCTGAAATTGTAGGTCGCAGTTATGGTGGTGGAGTCCTAGAGTTAATGCCTAGTGAAGTTGAAAAAATCTTATTGCCTTACAATAATGACAATTCAGAAGTATATGAATTTATAGATGTCAAGTTAAGAAAAAAGGTAGATATCCATACAATACTTGAATATACCAATAACAAGATTCTTAAAGATGGCTATGGTTTATCAGGTTCCGAAATATCGCTTGCAAATAGTATTTGGAAAAAGCTTTCTTACAGAAGAATGAATCGATCAAAATAATAACTTTCAATGAGCAGAATATTTATCAATTTGAGTACACAGACGGTGGAAATAGTGGATAACCTTCCTAATGTAACCTTTAAATAACCAAAAATTATCATGAACAAAACTCTTTTTTTAAAGTAAATTTAAAATAATACCTAATTAATATGTCCCAGACACAAGAAACATTTACCCCAAAATCAGTTACTATCAGACAATTGTTCAATGATGCTGATGCATTATATCAAATACCAAGATATCAACGTCCATATAAATTGGCAGATGATGAAATAGATAAATTGTGGTCCGACCTTGGAAGAGAAAATGGTATACAAAATTATTTTTTAGGGTCAGTTATTACAGCAGCCCCACAAGACAATTCTTCTTACAGAGACATTGTTGATGGTCAACAGAGAATGACTACTTTAATTATATTGTTCGCTGTGGTAAGAGATTTATATCCGAGTCTAAATAAGACGTCTAGTCCCGACCCATCATTAATAACTAATAGACAGTTAAGAAATTCAATTATAGTTGATGATGAGTTCAATAGGCTTAAACTTAATACTCACATTCAGCACTATACAGACTTTGAGTCACTAATTGTAAAAGGTGATACGTCGCATATTAAAAAACCTTTCAAAAAGGAAATTCTCAAAGATGAAGAACCAAAATTCAAATTTCTAAACACAGCACATATTTTAAGAGAAAAATTTAATGCCCTTGGCGAAGAAATTACTAGTGGGTTTATAAATTATATTTTCAATCATGTAATGCTCATTAGAATAGACTGTTCTGATAAGCGATTTGCAATAAAGTTGTTTCAGGTCCTGAATGACCGTGGTTTAGACTTAACCAACGCAGATTTAATAAAAAGCTTCTTATTGGAGAAACTACTTGAAAAGTATGGCTCAAATCAAGAGCTTGTTAAGCAAAAAGAAGATTTATTCATACAGGAGTGGATATACATTGAAAACATTTCTAAGGAATTTGATGACAATATCAACGATCTGTTTATTGTATATGAATATTACCTTTTGGGTACCAATCCTAAAAATCATTATATGATGAATTAACCAAGCTCTTTGACCAAAGAGATCCATTAGAAATAATTTCTGAATTTAAGTCTTTTGTTTTAAACTATAAAAATTGTTTAGATAGTACTTCAAAGGATATATATGCACTGAGATACCTTCGTTGGAGTGTTTACTGGAAAGCTGTAGTCTTGGCAGCATATCAAGTAAATTATCCTGAGAAGGATGCTTTAATCACACTCTTAAAAAAATACTATTACACATATTGGGTAGCAGGTAAAACTTTAACTGCCGTAAAACAGACGTCATTCAATCTTATTGGGATGGTAAAAAACAAAACAAGTTTTGAAACAATCTCAGAAGCGATCCATACTAAAATGGAAGCAGACAAAATTATTGACGATCTCATTAAAAATTTAAAAGATGATATGTATGGCCTACCTTGGTGTAAACCTTTATTTTGCTTAATTGAATATGCGTCAACAGATTCAAAGAACAATCATTTCATTGAACTCAACAAAGAACTCCATTTAGAACATATAATACCTCAGGAATTTTCTGAATATCCAGAATGGGCACATATTTCATCAGACATATTTACAAAAATTGGTAATTCATGTGCTAATTTGACTTTACTTTCAGGGTCAAAAAATAGTGAAGCGAGCAATAATCCATTTGAAACAAAAATCAGCATTTACAATGGAAAAGGGAAATACAATGATAAAGACACTCAAATAACGGAGTTTCAGATAACGCAAATGATAGTCAACGATTATAATTCATGCATTTATAATAAACAATGGAATCAGGATGCTATAAAAGCAAGGCAGACTTGGTTTTACTCAAAAATTGAAAAGGTATTGGGTGTAAAAATACCAGTAGAATAAGTTAATTAAAAAATAGGTTGCAATGAAAATGATCATCAATGTAATACCATTTGATCACCCAGAAGAAGAAAGAACTTTTGGGTTTTATCCCTAAAGTAATTAATAAATATTTATGGTGCGTACCTTATTTCAGTACTTTGTATCTAAATTATTGTTAAATATTTATTTAACACTTAATGTTAATTAAAATAATCATATCTTTGCATTGAATATTACTTTTACAAATAAAAAAATTGAGTCTATAGCTAATAACGATAAGCTAATGCTCAAAGAACTAGGCAAGATTAGAGCCAAATTCTTCCGACTGAGATTATCTCAATTGCAAAATGCAGAGTCACTTGAAGATGTAAGATTTTGTCAGGTAACTTTCATGAGCTGCGAGAAGATCGAAAAGGACAATGGGCTTGCGATCTGATCAACCATATAGATTGATTTTTAGACCTCAGGTGAGTCCTATACCCACCAACAACCATGGACAATATCTTTGGATAGAGATTTTAGATGTAGAAGTAATAGAAATAGTCAACTATCATAAAGAAAAATAATAAAATGTCAACTCAAAATCAATATTTTCCAGAATCAGTTCCTCATCCAGGTGAAACTTTAGCTGAAAAATTAGATGAGATGGAGATGGGTCCAAAAGAGTTTGCTTTGCGAACAGGTAAGCCTGATAAAACAATTTCAGCTATTCTAAAAGGCGAAAGTGCCATTACTCCAGATATGGCTATCCAATTTGAATCAGTTACTAAAATACCGGCTAGGTTGTGGCTAAATCTTCAGCGCTCCTATGATGAATACTTAGCACGAGAAAAAATACAAAGCCACTATAGAAGCAGCAATTCCTTGGGCAAAGAATTTCCAATTAATGATCTCATCAAAAAAACTGGATAGCTGCTTGTTCATCATGGCATGAAAAGTCGCAGCTCTACTTTCATTTTTTGCATTTGCAAACCAAAATGCTTGGGAAGATTACTATTTCAAGCAGCAACTAAAGCTAGACTTTAGAATATCTCTTGCATCTACTAATCATCCTCATGCTATCTCTGCGTGGCTAAGACAAGGGGAAATCCAATCCCAAAATTTAGATGCCATAGAATATAGCCCACAACTTTTTAAAGATGCTCTTTCAAATATTAAAACTCTTGTAGCAAATCATCCAGATGATTTCTTTTCTAAGCTCCAAAATCACTGTCTTCAAGCAGGTGTCAAGGTAGTCTATACTCCAAATCTTCCAAAAGCACCTATCAATGGGTGTACAAGGTGGATTAATGGTACTCCACTCATCCAATTATCAGGCAGATACAAAAGGAATGATAGCTTTTGGTTCACTTTTTACCATGAAGCAGGTCATATATTACTGCATGGAAAAAAAGACATCTTTCTTGAATCAATCGAGTATAACGATCGTGATTTAGCTAAAGAAAAGGAAGCAGACGATTTTGCAGCCCATTGGTTACTTACAAAAGAACAAGAAGAAGAGATAACGGCAAATTATAGTATTGACAATGAAACCCTAATTGAGTATGCTTATAAATTCAATACACATCCAGCTATCATAGTTGGTCGTCTACAATATCTTAAATTGATACATCCATCTGTGGGTAGAAATCTCATCATTCCAATTGAATTATAAGCCTTTAGCCTATGGACCAAACAATACAATTGAATGTTATCCCTTTTAAACCAATGATTGATGAGATCATTTGTAATTTCCATTACAACAAACCTACCAAAGGCAGTTATGCATCTATTTATATTGATAACATATCTACTGTCCTAGAAGGTAAAATAGATGCTTCAATGCTGAATGAAGATAATAAGTTATACACAAATTTTACTTTAGAAGATCCTGACACGATACAATTAAAGATAAATTTAGCTGATAATCCATATTTCGCTTTACATTATTACAGACAAGTTATTACAGAATATTTTAGATCTGTGGCAGACGTAATGTATAATAACTTCACTAAGGACATACAGGTATGGTTTAAATCAGTGGAACAATCTGACACTAAATACACAACATACTTCAAATTTACCCTAAAAGTTCAACATGCTCGTCTGACGAATGGTCCAGAAATAGTGCTTTCTTTTGATGGTAAATCAAAAGTTTATGATACACCTATTGGTCAACTGAGTAATCTTGATCCTGCAAAATATTACAGATGGGTTATCTACAAAAACAGATTGCATTACTGGAGAGACCTAGACCCAGGAATAAAGAATGATTTGGACAGTGTCTTTTTATTAGTCAATAATAATGTAAAACCAGAATTGGGCATCACATTTGACACACCGACTTTTACAAATAGGTATACCAAATATAAATCATACCTCGATCACTTTTATACTACTTATCTCCATAAAGCATCATTCAATGAAATATTGGACGTAACTAAGGGATTTTACATGCCAGATTCCGAGCAGGTTGGTAATGTTTCAGCAGAATCTAAAGAACTTCAATATGGCCTTTCCAGAGGCACCAATCCAAAAAATGATTTTAAACGGGGCAAGCCTTTTAGGCCCATACCGAATAAACCTGCGGTTAAATTCTTTTTTATTTTCCAATCTAATCAAAAAGAAAGTTCAGTTAAAGCATTATTTAATTTTCTAAAAGAAGGATACAAACATGTAAAATGGCCATTCCCTTCTATGGAGACCTATATTTCACAACCATTACAATTAGATATTGAAGCAAATATTCAATTTGAAGATGTCGAATCTGCTTATGAAACTATCAGAAAAGCTATAAAAAATTATGATAGACTCCCCGATACTCATTATATGGCATTATTCGTAAATCCAGTATCAAAAAAAGAAACAGACATCGGTAAAGTGAATCTTTATTATCAAATTAAAGAACTTTTGCTTTTAGAAGGGATTTCATCACAGGTAATAAAATCTGAAAATATTGTAAACAACAAGATCCTTAACGATGATTTTAATACTTTCTTACCACATATCGAAATAGCCATCCTAGCAAAACTTGGGGCATCCCTTGGAGATTAAATCGACCCACTACTAATGAACTTATTGTCGGAGTAGGGGCATTCTATTCCGTTGCGCATAATACAAGATTTGTTGGCTCAGCCATTTGTTTCAATAATGAAGGCATCTTCAAAGGCTTCGATTGCTTTAAATCTGCTGACAACCTCAGTCTTGCAGGCTCAATCCGTGAAGCTGTTGCCAAGTTTATTGCAGTCAATTACAAGGCTTCCAGACTCATCATCCACTTTTACAAAGACATCAGTAAGAAAGAAGTAAAACCCATTGTAGATACTTTGCATGCATTAGGACTAAAATACCTGTAATTGTGATTACCGTTAATAAAACAGAAAGCTCTGAACTTTTGGGATTTGATATATCTGACCGACAAAATTTAATGCCTTACAGCGGATCAATAGTTAAAGTTGGCTACAGCGAGTATCTGTTATTCAACAATACACGTTATGACAAAACATCTGTTCCAAAGAAAAAGGAATATCACTTTCCAATAAAATTATCATTCCGGTGTACCCAAGAAGGCATCATTGATAAATTAGAAGATATTACGCAATTGATTGATCAAGTGTATCAGTTCTCTCGCATGTATTGGAAGTGCACAGACCAGCAGTCGTTGCCTGTCACTGTCAAGTATCCTTCCATGGTAGCAGAGATCTTCCCACATTTCAAGATTGATCGCCCAAATGATTATATGAAAGAAAATTTATGGTTTTTGTAATACCAAAGAAATGAGCAAAAAAACATGTAAACTTTGTGGTAAGGTCCATTCAGAAAATGTGGGTTCTCATGTATTTACTGAATCTCTAATTCGACTAAATTTCAATCCGTCAGGCAAAAGAAATGATAAAGAAGCTATTTTTGAGATTTCCACAAAGAAAATAGGTGTTGATTATCTTGGAAGATCAGTATTACCTGAAGAAAAAGAAGAAATCCTAAATAGTATTCAGGCAAAAGAAGCAGCTGATGATTCTTGGTCAAATCCATATATTGATAACGATTTAGTATGTAGGTCTTGTGAAAAAAGATTTGGACACATAGAATCTTATTTTATATCAAACGTCTTCAATAAGTTATTGAAATCTAATACAGCTTATACCTTTAAAAATAATGAAGAGCAACAAGTTTCTACATTATTCTTTTTAATAAATATTTGGAGAGCATCTAAGAGTCAATTTCCAAATTTTAGTTTTTCTCATTCTTTCAAAGAAACTCTAGGTAGTTTATTAAATGAAATCCTTTCCTCTGAAAATAATGTCTCACAAACGATATTAAACTATTCACAGCATAGTCATAAACTTGACTCATTTAGCTTCAAGCCATATTTTTTACAAATGGATGAATCAGATGACCCAACAACAAATACAATTGTTGCGGACAATCTGGTTAACCCACATATTTTTCTTTTCTCTAGATTTTTAATCATAAGTACTGAAGATCTCACAAATATGATCTCTTTTCCTGAGTACCTACCAATTTCCAATCAGCGATTTCTAACTGATTTAGAAGTAAACCAAAATAGTATTGACATAATATCTAACGAAGAAAGAAAAAATTTAAACCTAACATTTGCACTCAGGGCATGGCAAGAATCTGTTGACAAAGCTCATGAAACATTAAGATTGATGTTGAGTCAAAAATTTAATTACACCACCACTACTACTGATCACGCTCAATTGCAACAGTGTATTGAAAGCAAAATTGTAAATGGAACTTTTATTAGTCATGATGTTTTAAGTAATTGTGCAGCAGTTGTGGCTAAATCAATACTTGATAGATTATCATTAAATTAAGTGTTGCATGAGTATAAATATAAATAAATCGTCGATTACCAATTTAGCCATATTTGGTAGTGTGGCTAGTTTTTTTATCTTAATAAATAGTGATGGACTCGGAGCTGTGGATAATTCTAATCCATCTAATATAATGTATTGGCTTGTAATAGCCTCATCTGCATACTTATTTTTAAGAATTATAATACATCTTGGCAGTTTAAAATACGAGTCGTTAACTGTCAATAAATACAAATACTTAAATCCTTTATATTATTCATTATTACTAGTGTTATTAATTTTTGGTAGTGCTAACTTTGCTAAATATGGCTATAAAAAAGAGCCTAGATTTGAACCAGCATTTGAAAAAGCAGACTCAAATGTTACCAAGATTTTAATTCTACCACTTTTCCCCAAAGTTAATAATTCAATTCTCGAAGTTAACTATGAATCATTACTATCAAATGAATTAAATAATAATTTCAAATCATTTGGTGTACAATCTAAAATATTTGACGAAAAAATAAATATTTTATATGGAGAATCTTTAAAAAATAGACACTTAATATTTGATGATGCGATAAAGATCGGTGAAATTAACAATGCCGATATTATTATTTATGGTACATACGACGAATCAGGCTCTTTTAACCAATTCGACGTTTGCTTGAAAATATTTGAAGTCAATGTATTTGATGACTTTTTTGGAAAAAAGTTAAAAATGTATAATTTAAATAAAGAAGGATGTTGCAACTATGCCGATATAGGTAAGTTTAACTCTATTGATTCTATTCTAAATATTCCATCTTTTAAATATTTGAGCTGTTCCATATTGGAATACACATTTTATAATTTTATCTCCTCAAAATACAATATTGGTGCTGTAGAAGATTCTGATTTAATTTATCTTGAAAATCTATTAATTAAAGATAAGCACTGTTCAGATATAGAAATTGCAAGTCGTAAAATTTTGTTAGATTTATTTTTAAAAAACAACTTTAACTCTTCAAAATATAAGGACATCATAGATCATTTTAAAATAGAACCTAATACAAATTTTTCAAAGTTGATTTTAGAAAATGTCTTTATATTACATGAAATGAATCTATTCGATACTCTTAAATATGATTTCATTAAGCAACTTGCTTATGAAAAATATTTTTCAAAAAAAGTTTTGCTAAATACCCAAATATTCAAGTTACATCCTTATAAATCTAATCAATACTTAGAAGAACTAATTAACGATAATAATGACCGCTATTATTTTCTAAGTATGGTCTCTTTAATTAATGAGTTAATTGTACATAAAAAAAATAAATCATGCAAAAGGGTTAGTGTACTTAGAATATTTTTTTAGTAAAAGGATGCTAACTAATAAACCAACGCAAGAAGAAGAGTTTTTTGCATACATATTAAACAAAGCCCTTGTCTATACATATAATAATGATTTCAATAATTTAAACATTTTATTAAGTACATGTAAAGAATTACAGGCCACACAAATTAAAGTTATCAAAAATGAATGCCTTAAAATTTGTAATGATTTTTGTGATATTAGAATAGTAAGTATATTGAACACTTGATTTTCAAATAAATAAATTATTGTACAATCCAGATTTTCAAACTAAGCATTAGTGGTCATGCCCCTGCCCCCGATTTTTCTGTCATACTTTTTGCGATGAGCCAAACATTGGGGTAGGGCAGCACATTGCTATCCTCGTTTCTCTACGTTTCACTTGTGGTACCAAAGAGCTGCTCATCAGTCGTAAAATGGCTCATGGCAAAAAGTCGCTTCGTTCCAACCACCTCCATCACTTCGCTTATGCCAGAAAAAATTCGTGGTAAGCTATTTAACATAATGTGACCTATATTATAGTACAGCCCACAAGCATTTCAAGTTTGGCTTACTGCCTTTAATTCATGTATGGACGACATAGCAAGCATCGCATCAATTAGTAAATCCTAAGTACTAATGCTACGATCGCCATTCATCGCTACCATTAAAGTCAATAAGCCCAAAACATTTGTCGAATGGGCTGTCCTATAATACCCATTATGTTTTCACTACGTAAATAGCCAGGGGCATAGGCATCCCCGTAATGTCCTCATGTTCCCCACCACCCATTTTTATGGCCAGAAAAAAATAAAATATGATTAATAGTATCGGTCAGTAAGAGATGCCTTCCATCCTACACTACATACTTCCGTTCCGGTCTGTCATGCATCACATACTTCCCTATCTCCGAGCAGCAAGAGTACTGCCTGCATTCCATTTCACTACCCATCGCAGGCAAGCGCATGATTTCTCCAGCTTTGCAAGATTGCAAACTTTGCAATCTTTGCAAACGCTGCAATCATACACAATGCCCCACCGCAGATCGTTTCATTCCATTCCGTCAGTACACTTGCTAAGCCACCGCACAATAAGGTATATTTTATTTTTTCTGATACTTGCTGCCCCATTTGAGAATTAAGGAGTAATCTCTATCCATTTTATCCTATGGTCACTAATGTAATATCGCACATAACTTCTATGACTTTTATCTCCCTTATCATTGTATAAATCAGAAAATAATGCTCCATCAAAATCAAAACTCCCCCTACTACTTATTTTTGATCTTAAACCTGGTGTAAATACCACTTGATCATAGTGTTTGTCATTGTTAATATTGCTGTATATCTCTGTTGAATGTAAAGGCAGTTCAAACCCTCTTGCAAATAGAGCGTCATATACAGGATCTCCTTCTTCAACTTTTGGCATATTAAAATCACCTAAAGATATAATGTTAGTTATAATGGCATACTTACTTTTTCTCTTTAAATCAGCCCATCTTGCAATAGCGTAGGCTTCTAAACTCCTTCTCTCCATACTCAAAGTCTCATCTTCCTTTCCAAAATAACTATGAACATTAGCCAACATAAAATTAAAATTTCCAAACCTAAACGAAGCAATAAATGGGTTTCTACTAAAGCCTGAAAAACTACTCCCATTTCCTGGTAGTTTAATATCGGTATTGTCTTCTGCAGGCACTGCAATTTCTCCAAACTCTTCTAATAACTTGACTTTTTGTTTATTATACAAATACGCCATTCGTTCATTGTTGCCACTTGCATCAGTATATATACATCCATATTTAGTTGGTAATTCATTCCTAAGTGCTATAAGTCCTTCAAGATTATCATTCACTTCCTGAATAGCAATTACATCAAACCATTTCGCCATTTCAGCGATAATTTTATAATGTTCAGCTTCCCTTTTCTGTACTCCAAAATTGGCAATATTCCATGTAGCAATCAGAATATTAGTTGTACTTGACTTAGTTATTGCTCTACCGAGTTTAGTATCTCTGTAATTTTTAATATGTTTTATCTCTTTTTTTACATCTACAACATACTCAAATGTTGGCTTAGGAAATGGCGGCATATTTACAAGTTTTAAAATGAAAGGCAATTTACGTCATTTAGCCAAATCTTATCAACTTTTTTATAATGCTGCAATCATGCTCCTCTTTTATATGCAAGGTAGCAAGCCTGATCTCATTAAAACTCCTAAAAAGACTACGGCATAATGATCCGCCATTGGCGGAATCAGCTTACGGCACTTATTCCGTTTCGCTTTGGAGTTTTGATCAGTCTTGCACTGAATAAGCATATAAAATATATAGATCATGATTGATTTTCCTACATTTCAGGCAGGGCCAGATGGCTCTTGTATTTCATGCAGTTCACCGGCATTAGGCATTTATAAGCAGTTGAGAAGATATGCTTTTCAGCGTTATGTACGTCGCAGATTTCTACTGTGGTCACCAGCATCAGGTATTAAGGTGTATCCATTACCTTGTGGTTGTTGTCTATGGGTGCATAAGGATGGCAGTAGATTCGTCACCTCGTTACCTTACTAGCGAGAGAGCTGATATGCAGCCATAAAATAGGCATCTACTGCATACGTGGAAGACCATAATAAATTTTTACTATGCAAAGTTAGCAAGGGTTTTATTTAAATCCCAAAAGACTACGGCATAATGACCCTATCGGGATCAGCCTACGGCACTTATTCCGTTTCCTTTTGGTCTTTAAAAAGCCCATGCACTTTTTAGCATATTAAAATTTATCATTATGGTCAGTATTCCACGTATTTCGTCAGGCTCCCAGTCAGGTTGTAGCCATTTATCTCAGCTCCCTATCACAGAGCATTTACCTTTATCTCGTTATGCCTTCCAGCGTCATATTCGCAGATCCACATTAGCCCATACTACTTTACATGGCGTCAGGGTTTATAGGTTACGTTGTCATTGCTTTGTATGGGTTTATCCCACAGGTGAGCGAGAGCTTGCACCATTGCCCTTTTAGTAGGGCTTTTTTTATACCTTTGCAGAATGAAAATAGGAATAATCGGTTGGGGTTCCCTAATTTGGGATCAAAGAGAATTGAAAACGAAAGGTGATTGGTTAAAGAATGGACCAGTAATACCTATTGAGTTTTGTAGACTTTCAACTGATGGGAGAATAACTTTAGTAATAAATCAAGACTTTAAACTAGTACCAACACTAATAATTGAATCATTTTATGAAACTTTAGAAGAAGCCATATATGATCTTACTTTAAGAGAACAGACAAATGATGTAAATAATATTGGACACTATAATTATTCCACCGAATCTTTTCATTCTAGAGACAGAAACGCCTTTGTTAAGGAAATTTTACAGCAATATAAAACGGATTTTGATGCTTTGATATGGTCTGATTTTGGCGTCAGATTTAAAGATAATGGATTGGGGGATTTATCAGTTGTAAATATTATTAAACATATCGAATCTCTTGATCAAAATATGAAAGAAAAAGCAATTGAATACATCATAAAAACTCCGAACCAAGTTCAAACAACATTTAGACCGTTTTTAGAAGCTCATTTTAAAAACTAAAAAAGGCCCACCAAACAAATGATGAGCCTTTATGCACATTAAGACAAAATAATTCTACATTCCGGAGACGTTCACGATCGTTAGGGCATTGAATGCTCCATTTTTCAAAGGGTACATCTGACCATTCACTTCCTGATAAAACTCCATTCCCATCACCAAAAACAATGGATGTGTACTATTGGCAGTTACGGCATTCGAAAGACTTATTGCGGCAGTAGCGGTATTTCCTATAGCCAACACAGCACTTTCCTTGGCATCCATTACATAAGTTTCGTTTTCAAAATCTATCTCTGCACCTGCAGTTTCGATTTTGAAATGCGTTGCTCCTGATGGAGCAGCAATCATGTTACCAGGTACAAAGGGTGGAATCACCACATCCAAAGTTCCTGCAGTTCGATCGATGTTGGTCGTGTAAGGAGCATAAATGGTATTTTGAAGTTTACCTTTTAGGTTGAAATCAAACCCAACCAAAAGTTCTGCTTCACCATCTATCACATTTCTTTGCCCTCTTGCATTTGTGGTATCAGCTTGGATCACCTTCACCATTTCAGCAGTCAATCGACCTACTACTCTGTTATCCGCAGAGTTTTGTAAGATCGTTCTGAACGCTGTTCTTAGCAATCTGCCAGCTTTACCAGCAGCTCCAAATTCCGCACCATTCTCTCTTGTCCTTTGAAAATTAGGATCATTAGCTATTCGATCAGCTTCAATTCCGCCTTTTTCTCTAGCAAGGTAGCCATCTTGTGACTTGTAAAAAGTAATACCACCAAGGGTACCATTCAATTTGATTAATCCCGATTGACGAGCCATTTTAATTCAATTTAAACGTTAAACAATATTATAAAGCATTGCACCCACGGCAATATCTAAATCTAAACTTTGCATTATACTCCCTGAAATGCCAAGGTGGACACACATTCTCTTTTCCACACTCCCACAACCCAAGTTTTCTTTCTGATGCTCTTTTCATCAGTTGGTCTAGCTTTTTACTCCTGTCATAATTGATGTAGTGCCAAGCCCAACCATTTCTGATTAAAAGAGAATCAAGACTTCTTTTACCAATCTTTATTCTCCCAAGTTCCCTATCATACAAGTCTGTTTTGACATACTCATAAGTCACATACTTTCCAAGAATCAGATCCCTAACCTTTGCCTGAGCTTGCAATCCCCAGCTTTGATTTAGTTCTGGAGCATCCACATTAAGCAATCTGACAGTCTTCAAACTTTCATTCACTTTCAATACATAAGTATCTCCATCTTTCACCTGCATAACTCTTGCAGATACTTGTGACATACTGTCAAAAGAGATCATCAGAACCAATAAAAAAGCTATCATTTTGCATTTCATATGACAAAAAATATAGCACATTTTACTTGTTTTAAAACACCTACTTCCGTATTTTCCGATATGTCCACATTATGCCATAAAACACACTTTTACCACTCATTTATTCTTCGTATCTTTGCCTTATTAAAAGCATATTAAAAGTATAGATAAAGTATCAAATGAACAGACTGTGTATATATCCGAAAGACATTCAGATAATCACAGGCAAAAGCGATAGATATGGCAGATATATCATCAAGAAGATCAAGATCATTTTAGTAAAGAGCAACACCAGCTTGTTACCATTGATGAGTTCTGTCAGTATATGGGTTTACAATACGATGCCGTAATTAAGGAGATCCGGTAAACCACACAAAAGCTGTAGCCTATGACACAGCAACATCCTACCCAATACTTAACTTTTTACTTTCTCATTTTTTCCAATAGTTGTTCATACTATCTCAAAGCACTCTTTACCATCCTAAGCAGGTACTAAGGTAGGTTCGATCTGCATATATGCAAGGTCTGCCTATCGGCTGGCACTCAGCAGAGCTGAGCGATCCACCTTGCATTTATGCATATCTTCACCTGGCATTGCACCTGATAGGTTGGCATGGAGTCAGCCACATTTTTTACTTTATATACATTTTATCATGAGTAGTATTACTAAGTTATTTCCATTAGGTTGTGTTTATATGACATCTGGAGTAGATTCAGTTTGTCATCAGCATCCATCATTCTTTCAGTTCATTGCAGATTGCCTTACATCTCACAGTAGTGGCGATTTCGGCACCTTGTGTCAGAGTGATATCGCCACTAATCAGGCAGCCATTCAGCGTGGTGGCCGTGTCTTTTCATCGTATGCCATACCATCAGAGATTGATAGTTGTGGTGATAAGTTATGGGTTATCACTGAGTCAGATCGGTCATCTACTACAGTTTTGTTTCCAGGGGAGTATTAATTACTCCCTTTTTTGTCCTAATTTTGCAAGAAAATAAACAAAATAATACCATAGCCATCCACATCGCTTTAATGTATAGTTTTCTGATTTACGTTGCAATATGACATTATCATTCGTCAATAAATAAACTTTTGTAAAATATCCATAAAACTAAAAGGGATAGCTTAATTAATGTTATCAAATTTATGATGATAATACTTTAACAAACATATTTATACAACTAATTCAATGCCCGAAACTCAGTAGGTGTATATCCGGTCTCATTTTTAAACATCCGGGTGAAGTGTTGCGGATATTTAAATCCTAATTCATATGCTATTTCGGTTATATTTGAATTAGGATTGTACATCTTATTTTTGGCTACGTCAATAATTTTGGTTTGAATATACTCTTTGGCCGTTTTACCAGTTTCCTTCTTTATTAAATCACCAAAGTAATTGGCAGATAAGTGCAATTCGTCAGCGCAATAAGAAACAGACGGCAAGCCAGTTTCATAAGGTTTATCTGAATTAAAATAGTTATTTAACACCATCTCAAATTTCTCTAAGATACCTTTATTGACATTGTCTCTTGTTATAAACTGTCTGTCATAAAATCGTACACAATAGTTCAATAACAATTCGATATTGGCACAGATCAGTTTTTTACTGTGTTTGTCTATCGATTGTTGTAATTCAAAATTGATTTTGGAAAAACAATCTAAAATTACCTGTCTTTCACGCTCTGACAGGTGCAACGCTTCATTGGTTTGATACCCAAAAAAGTGATAATCATGCATGATATTTGCAAGTGGTGTTCCATGAATCAAGTCCGCATGAAAAACTAAAGCATGACCTTTGGGTTGATAAACCTGTCCATCTGTCTCAATATCCATGACCTGCCCTGGAGCAACAAATACCAAGGTACCTTCCTGATAATCATAATAATTACAACCATACTTCAGATCACCACATTTTACGTCTTTAATAAAGATAGCGTAAAATCCATAATTTATTTTTATGGATGTATGCCCACCCCAAGACCTGGGTTTTGCATTATTGAAATCAATGACGCTTACCAAAGGATGTAGGGTCTCGTGATTATTGAGTTCATTATAAGAAGCGATGGTGTCAAACTGATATATACCAGACATAAATAAAAATTTAAACAAAATTAGTCAATAATTTTAACATTGTATTCTTCATCCGTCACTGGCCTAATCCATTTTGCCTCACCTAGCTGTGTATTGGTGCTGATAGCAATATGGGTAACAGATGTGGTAGGTGATGCCCCATGCCAATGTTCAATATTGTGCGGACATTTTATGACATCACCTTTGCGCATTTTTCTGATCATACTGCCCCGCTCTTGATAATATCCTATACCATCTGTGACCATCAAAATTTGACCGCCAGGATGGGAGTGCCAATTTGTCCTAGCCCCAGGTTCAAAGGTCACACTGCCTAGAGAGACATTATGTACTGTATCTTTCTGTGCGAACATCTGCACATATACATTGCCAACGAAGTTATTATTCGTCACTTTATTACCTTTAGGAAAAGTTGGATCAGTATTCATTGATGTGGAAATGTTTTTAGTGCATCCAGAACCAAGGAGCAATATTGCCAAACAAATTTTAATATACATACTCTGATATTTATTTTGATTTTTGATTCAATACTTCTTGTAATACTTTTTTGGCAGTTTTTGCTTCTTTTTTACCCACAGATTTATGGATAACTTGTATGAATTCATGTAACTGATCAGGTGATATACCATTTTTAAGGCTAATGTTCAGGTGACTTTTCAGCATGGGTTCAGCATTGCCAATGGCACTGATAACAGATATCGTGACCAACTCTCTTTCTGCATAAGTCAGCACATCACGGTCAAAGAGATCAGCAAACAAATGTTCTTTGAGCATGACTTCTATCTCAGGAGAGAAAACAGCATAACCTGCTTTGGGAGCGTCCTTTGGTGCCCCTGAGAGCTTCTCTAAATTGTCCCGACCACGCTCATATTTGCTTTTTATGTGTTCTATATCAGATGCAGGTGCCCCTTCTGCATCTGCGATTCCCTTGGACTTCCTTTCTTCCAATACTTCCATCAAGGTCTGCAATCCACGGATACTTCTGGGAAATCCGCAGTAGGCATAAGCGTGTACCAAACATTCTTTTATTTTATGGATGGTAAGTCCTGCATCAAGTCCAATGCTGAGTTCTTTTTTAAGTTCTTTTAGATCACCTTTAGCGGTAAGCATAGAGATGATGATCATACTTTTCTGTTGATCATTTAATACACTTTTAGACGATTGGGCCATTATATGTAGGTAACTAAAAGTAATGTAAGAAGTTATTAAAATGATTCTAATGGTCATAAAGTTAAAAATTTAATTACTCAAAGAAGCTGCAAGTACATTGGCTACGCTTCAAAATAATGATATTAATAATGGACTCAAATTTTACGTTTAAATTCCTCGTGACTGCAACTTATCCCTATAATTTCCAGCCTTTTCTATCACATCCAATCTCTCTTTAGTAGGATCTTTTTTACTAACAGGGATACCATTATTTTCAAATTCCAAAATTTCATTCTTCTGTGTTGAATACAATGGCCAATTAGGTAATTGACTCCCATTTGGATTTCCGGTTTTGGCAAAATTAACCCAATAGGTATTCATTGATATTCCTAGTTTTTCGTCTTCAGGAGTGGTGGTCGTCACGCCCCATCTTGCACCTAAGTTATTAAAGGTATATGCAACTTCAGAGCCGTGACCTGCACCATATTTCATTCGTTCTTTCAAAGAATTGGGAACATAAGAAAATAAATAGATATACGCAGGCATACCGTGGTTGGTAAATGATTTTGCGGTCATTCTTGCTGGTTCGCCCCATACCCAATCTGTATTAAACTTGGTCATAATTTCTGCAAATTCAGTGGTTCCTTCAGGATCATAAGCGGCTTTAGCTTCGTTTTGCAAACTTCCAAATAAAGAAAATAATTCATCTTTGGTCTGACTCATATTAACAAAGTTACCACTAATTTCTGCATTACAAGATCCTATCATTAAGGGCACTTTGGCAAATCGCCTAGCTTTATAGGCACTTTCTGCCGTTTCGACAACTAACTTTCCATCCAATATTGGTCCTGAATAAATGCGTGGTCCGCCCTGCCCATCTGTTTCCAGTCCACCATCTACGATGTCTTCCACTCTCAACTTTCTCAATTTCACAAGAGCATCAGTATCATTTTCATCTATCCCGTGTTTTTTAGCAAAATTAACACCAATGGTTTCTGCAGATACCGAATAAAATGGATCAGCATTTTCTTTGTTAATAGGTCGCCCTGTAAGTACGCCATCTCTACCACCACCAGAATGGCTTATAGCTTTATGGAAGAGTCCTTTAGCATCAGGAATGGTTAACAATGAATGGACAGAGACTCCACCTGCGGACTGTCCAAATATAGTTACATTGTTTGGATCGCCACCGAAGGCTGCTATGTTTTCTTTTATCCATTCCAATGCAGCAATTTGATCCATGTACCCATAATTTCCTTTGGCTTCATTTGGATATTCCTTACTTAACATAGGATGTGCAAAGAAACCTAGACGACCCAAACGATAATTAATAGTCACTAATATTACGCCTTGTTTTGCAAATTGATCCCCAAAATTGGTCGGCTCAGCGCCACTACCTCCTACAAAACCACCACCATGAATCCATACCATCACAGGTAATTTAGACGCAGAAGATACATTGACAGGCTTCCAAACATTTAAATATAAACAGTCTTCTGCCGAATTTTTAGTAATGGTTCCAGGTGTTCCTCCCCATCCAGCTTGAGCACAATTTGGCCCAAATTCTGTTGCATTTCTCACCCCTTGCCAAGAAATAACTGCTTGCGGTGGTCTCCATCGGTATTCCCCCACAGGTGGAGCTGCGAATGGTATACCTTTAAATACACTAACCGTATCATTAGATATTCCTTTCAACCATCCTGAGTTAATTTTGACAGTAGGCTCTTTAGTATTTTGGGCTTGACCAATGAGAACGCTTGTAAAGGTCGCAAATGACAATAAGATGGAAATTGTAAGAAAAAGTATTTGGCGCATATTCGATATTTTTTAATGTTCTAAAGTATGCGTATCTCTGACACTACTGAAAGTAAGGTCTAATAATTGGATGCCGCTATCTTGTTTTTTGATATACTTCTGTCACGGTAAATTGGGTAATAACATCTTCACCTCTTACATTGGCTGTAAGGGTGATTCTATTCCATACAATAAAGGTATTATGACCGAATGATTTAATAAGGACATCATGAATTTCTGCTTTTTTGTACCAAATACTCCCTGTCTTTATGATCTCCAATTCTTTGACTTTGCCCCACGTGCCACTCATGTGTACAAATCTGGAGTCGTTATGAAACAATGGTTCTAACTTTGCCACATCTTTGTCTGCCATCCATTGCCATTTGTCTTTGGATAGTTGAATGATTTCTTTTTCTGAAACTGTTTCGTTTTGGGCCGTGCCATTAAGGAATGTTGAAGCCATTAAGATTATTACAATGATTGCTCTCATGATTTTGTGTATTTAATGAATTTAATATTTTATAAGGATAGATGTTTATTGAAAAAATCCTTTAGTTTGCCTGTTGCCTGCGTTACATATTCGGGCACATAATAAGTTTGAATGTGCGTAGCACCATATATTAAATAAAGCTCTTTTTTTTTCGCATTGGTAGCCAAGTGAAACGCTTGATCTGTCATATAATACGAATCCGCTTTACTACCTACCATCATCAATAAAGGCTGATCTATCATATCGATACCTGTAGTAGCATCAAAGGCCATCAAATCCAATAAACTACTCATCGTATATCTAAATGTAGAGTTGGGATGTGCATGTGATTTATAGTAATATTCATAACCTTCTCTATACAAGTCAAAAGGCATTTTTGCAGCTTCTTCATCTGTTGGTTTGGTGGCTGCGACATATCTGACTTCACCACCTGATGCTTCTGTAGCCCTAGCTGCACTTGCTTGATCCAACCTTTGTTGGATGGTAGATAATCCTGAATTCATATATCCATTGCGCCTGACCACACCTGAGTTGAACATACTTAGAGTTGCTACAGCCTTAAAACGTTTGTCCGTTTGCGCTGCACTCAGTGCATAGCCGCCACCACCACAAATACCTAGCAGGCCTATATTTTCAGCATTCACTCCTTTGTAAGATGAAATGTAGTCAGCCATACCCCTAATGTCTTCTATTCGGTTGGCTGGTTTATCGACATTTCTAGGTAAACCTCCGCTAGCACCTTGATAAGATGCATCAGCTACGATGACTACATAACCCATTTTTGCAAGATTCTGTGCATACAATCCAGATACTTGTTCTTTTACACCACCATTCGGATGTGCTACTACGATGGCTGCATAAGATGAGTTTGGGGCATAACCTGCAGGGCGTATACACATTGGCATCAATATCAATACCATTCAGCTTGTAAGTGGTAGGGTGAATGTTAACTTCACCAGACACATTTTGGGTCAAAGCATCTTTATACACTAATCCAAAAGAATTTGTTTTGGGAGTCTGACTTATGCAAATGTTTGACATCATGGTTAAAAGTATCAAAAAGGTGAATAACGATTTTGTTTGTTTATTATACATATTATCAATTGTTTATAATTATTTATTTATCAAGACCTTTGCTCCTTAACCACTCTTGCATTAAGTCTGCTATCTGTATATTATTCAAATCAGAAAATTGAAAATGGGTATTGCCTTTTACGCCTACTTCTGGCAGATGTACCACGGTGACATCACCACCATATTTGTTTACGGTATCACGCCATTTTCTAGCCATCTCTAGTCGGACACGCCATCCATCTTGCCCGGGATTGGGATTGGGTATGTCAGGAATGTTGTCACCATAATAGATAATGATGGGAATCTTAGTCAACTTTAGAAAATCTGATTTTGGAATCCCTATTGCGGACAACGTTCCTCCGGCACTTGGCATAGGTTCAGGTACTTCGCCTTCTGGAAATAGAAATCCACTACCCGGCTCGTAGCTCACAATAGCTTTTATATTTTCATTTTTAATAGCTGTATTCCAACCCATACCGCCAGAATGAGAATGTGTAATTAAAACGCCCTGTCCTATTTTATGGAACAATGCCGAAACAGCATGGGCATTGATCTCTATATCGATAGGTCCAACGTTTGGTGTCATAGAACGAAAATACTGGTCTAAAGTCGCATCATCCTTAGCAAATTGGACACCTTCAAAATAATCCGGCCATATACCTACCCTAAATGTACCAAACCATTGTTGTTCGTCTGGTGTGGGTTCTATGGTTGCAGACACTGTACTTCTAGCGGCATTTCCACGTCTAGGTTGATCAATAAGATAAACGGGAAATTTTCTTCTAAGGAATATATTTTGGAACCCTTCCTCTTCTTCCATCAGGTGTCGTCTCCCCGAAGTTTTGGGAAAACTGACCAAACCCATGCCACATCACCAAAGGGTATTTTTTGGCTTTTAGGCATTTGATAGAATACACAGGTATGATCTCCTCCGAATGTTTGACCATCTTTGTAGGGATTATATGAATCAAATGTTCCAGACTTTGTGTCATGGTACCTCCCGTCATAAAACTTC
>JADKCC010000002.1 GCA_016714785.1 Saprospiraceae bacterium | reverse complement strand
CTCATCCAACAATGTAAATGGAAAGGTACCGATTAATCATGGTTAATTATTTGAACTCAAAACCATTTGAGTTTGGACTTATTAATAGTACTTTTACGGAAAATCTAGAGTTAAAAACGGCTACTCCAGCCGCTTGTGCACAAAATTTTATGAATGGTAATGCAGAAATTGCACTGTTACCTGTGGGAGCACTCGAAGATCTTAAAGATTATAAAATCATCAGTGATTACTGTATAGGTTGTGATGGTGAAGTGCGTACAGTATGTATTTTTAGCAATGAAAAAATTGAAGATTGTACTAGATTATTATTAGATAACCACTCTAGAACATCTTTTTTACTTTCACAAATACTTATTAGGGAATACTTTAGGTTGGATCTTCCTTTTTCACCTTTGAGTATTGACCAATATATTTATCAAAAAGGGGATGCTGTTTTGATGATTGGAGATAAAGTGTTTGAATATGAAAATAATTTTAAATACAAGTATGACTTAGGTGTATTATGGAAAGAGTGGACAGGGTTGCCTTTCGTTTTTGCGGTTTGGGTTGCCAAAAATGATTTGGATCTCGCAATAGAGCACAAACTTAATGATGCTTTCAAACTAGGTGTCGAGCACTTGCCTGAAATTATTCAAGCTGAGAGTAGTGAAAATTTGGATTTGTATTATTATTATACTCATAATATTCAGTACAATCTTGACGAAAAAAAGAAAAAAGGTTTAGCACATTTTCTACATTTGGCGGCCCAAATACTTCCATCTAGGAGTTATTAAAAAGCTTGAATTTTCGTTTCTTTTTGTGACCTTGTAAGCTAGAATCTCTCCCAAACAAACAAGAAATGATTGAGCTGAAATTTTCCAAAGATAAATTCTAAGTCTTAATCTCATCTTTATTCTAAAATCATTTTCCTACCTTTACGGCTTCATAAAAGATAAGATTATAATATGACAGCAACAAAAACGGTACTTTCAGCGATTCAGCCTACAGGAGATATGCATTTGGGAAATTATTTTGGTGCCGTAAAAAACTGGGTCGATCTTCAAGAAAAATATAAATGTTATTATGGTGTAGTGGATTATCATGCTATGACGATGCCTTACCAAGTGAATAAACTTCGAACCAATACTTGGGATCTTATCACCAATTTAGTTGCTGTCGGAGTCAAACCTGAAAATCTATTTATACAGTCTTTGGTTCCAGAACATACTGAGCTTGGATGGATATTTAATTGCTTTTGTTCTTATGGGCAATTGACACGTATGACTCAATTCAAAGATAAAAGTACACAAGTCAAAGAAGGCGGGAAAGAAGATTTTATTTCTGTAGGATTACTAGATTATCCAGTACTACAAACAGCAGATATTTTGATTTACAAAGCAGATTATGTGCCAGTAGGCAAAGATCAGGAACAACATTTAGAGTTGGCAAGAGATATTGCTCAAAGATTTAACACACAAGTTGGAAAAGAATATTTTGTGTTGCCAGAGCCTCTTTATACGGAAACACCTAAGATAAAATCCACAGCAGACCCATCTAAAAAAATGAGCAAATCAGCTGGTGAGAAACATTATATCAATGCATTTGCTGATGAAGCAACTATCAGGAGACAGATAAAATCGGCCGTAACAGACTCTGGAGAAACTTCAATAGGTACGATGGCTGAAGGCGTTCAAAACCTTTTTGAGCTAATTAAAGCTGCTGGCTGGAAGACAGAATATGATCATTTAATGGATACATTCCAAACTGGCACTCTAAAATATGTTGATCTCAAGCAAGTTACAGCAGATGCATTGGTGCAGATGGTCGGTAGATTTGTGGAAAATAAAAAGGAAATCAATGCAGATAAACGTAAATTAAAAGATCAGATTAAACAATCATCTTCAGAAATCAGACTAAGAGCACAGGAAACATTGCGAGAAGTCAAAGAATTGGTGGGTTTAATGAATGTTTAGTTTTAATTTTAAAGCAAGTAATGTATTATATATAATTAATGAAGTATGTTGTGATCTCCCAATAATGTTTGTACTGTTATAGATCTCTTAATATTTTCAGCTGTTGTTGTAAGTTTTACTAAATTATTGTTAAAAAGTGTCTTGTAAAGTGACTTTTCTTTAATTTTAACAATTAAAATTTTTCTGGTCAAAAACTATTACCTACCTTTCGGTCATGGATATTACATTACAAATACTTAATCAGGAAGAATCTGATTTTTTAAGGGCCTGCATCAATAATGAACGCTGGGCTCAGAAGAAGTTGTATGAAGACAACTACACACCTATGATGTCTTTGGCCTTAAGATATGCTAGTACTAATGAAGATGCCCTCGATATTCTACATGAGAGTTTTGTCAAAGTGTTTAGGAATATACAAAAGTATCAATCAGGTACATCACTTTCTGCATGGATTAGAAGGATACTCATTAATACTGCTATTGATTTCTACAGAAAAGATCTTAAGCGTAAAGCAGAAGATTTAGACGAAGCTTATTATTTGAGTTCAGATATTCCAGATGCCATTTCCACCATGAGCAGTGAAGAAATTTTGAAGGCCTTGCAGCAATTACCGCATTCTTATCGTTCTGTATTTAATCTGTACGTGATTGAAGGGTATTCGCATAAGGAAATTTCTGATATGTTGGATATAAATGAAAGTACTTGCAGATCAAACCTTGTCAAAGCAAGAACCAAACTGAAGAACATTTTATTAGCGTCAGACTCAGATTTAAGATGAAGGAAGATATTTTTGACAATATCATAAAGGAAAAACTTGATGGCTTTTCTGCTATCACTCAAACAGACGATGTATGGTCTGCTTTTGAGTCATCTTCTACCCGAAAAAGTCATCAGGATATTGAATCACAGGATGCTGATTTTGATCAGATTATAAAAAATAGTCTTCAACAAGTAGTTCCAAATTATCGTACTGAACATTGGCAATTGTTAAAAAATCAGCTAAAAACAATTGATGAAAGAAAGAATATCGTATTTACTTCAAAAATCATGGAATTTGCGGCCATTTTCTTAATTGTGTTGACATTTTTTAATTGGTCAGCATGGATGCCTATTGACAAACGAGTAGATCCGTTACTATATGCAGATGTAAATTTGATTTATCAAAAGATTAAAAAGTCTCAAGATAACATTGAAATAGATAGAAATAATAAAAATGCAACTGAGCAACAAATAGTCAGTAATCATAGAGAAAATTTAAAGCACAATACAAAAAGTGAAATTAACAATCACAACTCTGACAATGCAGGTATTATGTTAGTGAGTTCTCTTTTTGAAAATGAAAGCGATAATTTATGGCAAAAAAATGGCATGACATTGATAAATGAAGCTACAGGACAACTCAATATAGATAATTATAAAGATGCAGAAACTATGGCCCCTGCTTTCATAATTACTTACTTACAAAACAAAGAATCAAAGGACATTGCCTCGATAGCTAATGAAATCACAAATCAAACTAATGAGCCCGTGCTTGACTATTTAAGTCATAATAGCCCAGAAAATTTGGTTTCAGAGTACGCGCTTTCTTTCCCGATGAAAATGAGTACTATTCAATCAAAACCGGAGTTTGCACTATCAGTTTTCGGTACGGGAGATATCAATTTGATAAATACACCTTTTGATAAATTATATTCGAGAGCATCTTATAATAAAGAAGCACTTAATAATTCGTTAGGAGTCAACATTTCAAAAAAGATAAATCAATTGGAGGTGGAGACTGGTATTACGTATGCAAAAAGAGAATATCAACCTGATATATTTGGCGAAGCATTCGGCCCTAAAGAGAATTATTATTCTGAAGTGAGTTTGAATAAAATTTCATTTGATATTGCCAGTATTCCATTGAATTTTAAGTATCATTTCATCAATCAAGCAAACTGGGGAGCTTATCTTCTAGCCGGTGCCGCACTTAACCTTGTGATGAATGCAGACTATGATATCAATCAAATTAAAGTATTGGGCAGACCTGCTCCTGAAAGAAATTTGCCAGTAGAACCAAGATTAGAAGAAAAACCTTTTATAAAAGGGCTTATATCTGGAGAAAGCATTAATGATAATTATTTTGTTTCCGTTGGTTTTGGTTTCGGTATTGAGAAAAAGATTTTCAACAATACTTCTATTTACATTCAGCCTTCTTATAATAGACAAATTTTAAATGCAGATATTGGGATAGGACCAAATAAGGACAAGATACATACATCATCCCTCCAGTTTGGTGTTAAAACTGTGTTGAATTAATGGCTTTTTTTAAACAGAGATTCATAAAATGTTGATTCTAAAGCAACAAAAATGAAAACATACGCTAATTGAAATGAAAACTTTTATTATCTTTCATAAGTTGTATTGAAAATATTTCTTATATGGTTAGGATAGCACTTACTATTTTAATGGTTGTACTTTTTCAATATATATCTATAGCCAATCTTTCGTTATTAGATCAGGCAAACAACGCTCTTTCAAAAAAGGAATTCCAATTGGCATTAAATAGCTATTCTGAAATAGAAAAAAATGGTTTAGGCGGCACAGGAGTATATCAAAATATGGCCTTAGCAGCTGCTGGATTACAACAAGATGCTCTCGCAATTCTATACTTGGAAAAAGCTTTGAAATACGCACCGAATGATCGACTTATTCAAGAAAATTTGTCTGCAATAGTAAAACGAAATAGTCAGCTGGATAATAATTTACAATTCAATGGCTTAAATAAAATTCTACATAAAGCAGTTGGATTTTTAAGCATTTCAGCATGGACGATTTTGAGTTTAATCTCTTTTTTGGCTATAGGTGCAATATTTGTAAGGTTTTACCCAAAGATTGCAGCAAATAAAATGTTAAAAATAAGTGTCGTAAGCCTTGCGCTATTTTTTGCAATAAGTAGTATTGGTGCTTATGTTAGACATCAAAATATTTTTCACAGTAGTGGCATCATCATTACCAAAGAAAATACAGTTTTGAGACTTGGCCCAGATGCAGAAAGCCCTGAGGTTTCTGCTTTGCCTCCAGGAAGTAAAGTAACCATGAGAGATCACTTAGCAGGTTGGTGGTTGGTTGAGACTGCTTATGGTGATCAAGGCTGGGTTCCGACTTTGTCTGGTCAAAGAATCTGATGATGAGCTCAAAGATTTTGCAATTACTTTCACTTAGACTCTTACAAAGTAAAAGGATTTTGGATTCCGTAGGTTATTTATTACTTATTGTATTTTGCTTAGTAATTGTAGGTATTTTTGCTTCCGCACTTTCAAATTTGCTACTTATCAATAGGTGGTGGGCCATAATTGCGTTTTTAGTTATGTACTTTTCAATAGAGCGCTACAGGAGTGATAAATCATTCCTTCGGAGTATATTTATAGGGCAATGTAGATTAGGTTTTTTTTTAGGTTTGGAATACCTGTTGCTTACTACTCCGCTAATTGTGGCCCAATTAATTTTGGGTAATTGGATGGTAGTTTTAGCTTTAATTGGTAGTGCATTGTTAGGGGGATTTACATCTACCTATTTAAAACATGAGATCAAAAGTGGAGTCAAAACCGAGTTGTCTCAGATACCTTTAGATTATTTTGAATTCAAATTTGTTGTAGAATCAGCTCCATATACATCTTTATGTATTTGGTTGTTTGGATTGCTGAGCTATTTACACATTGGCTTGTACTTAATTTGGATATTATTACTTATTATGTTGTTGCAAACTTTTTTTCTTTTTCAAGAGTCTAGAGATATGCTACATTGGCACCCTAACTTTTTAATGACTAAATTTAAAAAATATATTGGAATTACGTCCTTAGTAACTTTATTACCTACTATAATGACTTTAGTTTTTCATAGTGATTCTATGCTGATCATATTTTATGCATTATTTTGTCTATTTACAGGACTTTTTATGACATTGGTATTCAAGTATGCATCTTATACTCCACTGAGGCCAATGAGCCAGGTTTCGTCCATAGCGTCTGTTTTTATTATTTTAATGATAATACCAGGAGGAGCCATTATTACATTGGTGTACGCTATTTTTAAATATTATAAAGCTGAAAAAAATTTAAAATCTCTTTATGCTTGAAATCAAAAACATCACATATTCATTTGGTCAACATAAAATTTTGGACAAACTTAATTTGTCATTCGATATAGGGAAAGTCGTAGGAGTGGTAGGAAGCAATGGTGTTGGCAAAACTACTCTCTTCCGTATAATGTGTCAAATTTATAGTTTGCAATCTGGAAGTATCACATTATTTGGTAAAAAATTAATACCAACGGATATTGTTTTTATGCCGACAGAGCCATTTTTTTATCCATTTATGAAAGGTTCAGAATATATAAAAATTGTGGTAAATACTAAAAATGAATTAGAAAAAGCAAATTTATATGGGAAAATTCTTGACCTTCCTTTAAATGATCTAGTTGATAATTACTCCACTGGAATGCGCAAAAAATTGGCTTTTTCAGCACTATTTGCTTTGAATAAACCTGCTATAATTCTGGACGAACCTTATAATGGTGTCGATTTGGACAGCAATGAAATTATAAAACACCTCATCAGAACACAGACTGGTGATAGAACAGTTATCTTATCATCACATATTCTTTCTACAATCACCGACATTTGCCATAGCGTTTACCATCTTACTGAAAACCATGAAGTTTCTTATTATTCTCAAGATCATTTTAGAGAATTAGAAGAGTATTTGAGCAATGCTACAAAGTCTAAGTTAAAACAACTTGATACATCAATAGGAGAACCAAAATCGGAATTCCAACAATGAAAAAACTTCAACTACTATATTTTATATGAATTATTGAATTAATTTATCTAAAATTACATATTATAAAAAATTATAATATATCTTTGTCCTTTATTTCTTGTATTTGGTCTATTTTATTAGTACACCAGCTGTGCAAGATTTAATTTTGAAATATAATAATTAAATAATTTTTGACGATGAACAGAGTAGCTTCTTTTTTTATCTTTTGCTCAGGTGCCGTTAATTCTGTATTGAAGCGTTGTCCTACAGATTATAATAAATACCAAGGTATAGGGGCGACGATACTTTTTACTGGTATATTTTCAGCTATTTCCGCAGGTTATGCTCTTTATACTGTGTTTGAGTCTTACATTGCATCTACTATATTTGCAATACTCTGGGGCATGATGATTTTTAATTTGGATAGATATATTGTATCTGGAATGCGTAAAAAATCCAATTTTCTTAAGGAATTTGCCATGGCAGCCCCGAGAATAGTATTAGCAGTCTTTATTGGTATAGTGATAGCAACACCATTAGAACTCAAACTATTCGAATCAGAGATCAATGCTGAACTAGGTATGATGCAGCAAGAAACGTATAAACAACAAGACGATTTGTTGAAAAAAAGATATGAAGCCGATACCAAAGTGATACAAGATGAGATCACTTTGCTTCGAAACAAACTGTCCAAATTTGATCAGGAACGTACTGCCAGACTCAGTGAGGCACTATCTGAAGCTGATGGTACTGGAGGTAGTAAGATCAGGGCAATGGGTGCTATTTATAAAGCCAAGGCCAAAGCATCGGATAAAGCGGAACAAGATTATCAATTGGTATATGCAGAAATCAGTCCAAAATTGGAAGAAGAAATGTCAAAGTTGGAAGCTATTGAAGCTAAAAGGAAGATTGAGATGGAAAATCTAAGTAGAGCTTCTTTAACAGGTTTTGCTTCTAGGCTAAAAGCATTGCATAGACTCTCAGCAAGCGAAGAAGCCATACGTATCGCTGGTATTTTTATTACAATATTGTTTCTAATCATAGAGTGTTCTCCTATCTTGGTCAAACTCATTAGCGAACGAACACCTTATGACCAAAGAATCGATACGTTAGAAACAGAATATCATTTGGCCAATCTTAAAAGTACTACTATTTCAAGATTAGCTACTGATAGCCAGTTAACTTTTGAAAATAAAACAGCTGGGTTTAGAGTATCTGAAATGATCAACGCCGAAAACGAAGTATTCGCTCATGCACTGAGGAAGGAAAAAGAAGACCTTATGGCACGTAATGAAGGTTGGTTTACATTACTTAAAAAGAGAAGAATATTTGATTTTTAATAAATAAATATAATAAAATTTTAAGGTCACATTTTATGCGAAATGTGGCCTTTTTTTTTTATCCTATTTTTTGTTACTGCATATTTCCAAATGGCCTAAATGATGCTTGCAATGCCAATCATAAAGGGCCAAGGCATTGTGAATCGTAAAAAAGTGTCCACTTTCTGGATGGAAATACCCTTTAGAATAATCATCTTCAGCCATATTTTCGAGAAGATTTACCCATTTCAGATGAACTCCTTTGAGTATCATCAAGGCACTATCTATAGGTAGATTATAATCTGGCAATAGTGCATATTCAGCTTCTAAGTATGGTTTGATAGTTGGTTTATGTTCAGTAAGTGCTGATTTAAATCTTAAAAGTGCATGACTATGACTATCTGCAAGATGATGTATTAACTGTTTTGCTGTCCATCCTTCAGGACGATAAGGCAGATTTAGTTGTTGCTCGGTCATCCTAAAAGAATGCGATTCAACAGCTGTTGGGAATCCATTGATTGTAGCTATCCATTCTTGGTAATTTTTATTGTCGATATTGTACTTGAATTTCCCTATTGGGTATTGGAGATGATTCATAAAATTATCTTAGAGATAACAAAAAAGACCAAAAGCACCTTAGGGTACGATTGGTCTTGGGTTAAATTTAATAATTGAAAAAATATTTTAAGCTTTAATTTCTTTTACCTTCTTTTTGCCTTTCATTTTTGAAGCATATTGCAATGCTTTATCTAAATTTACAGTACCACCAGTTGTACTCAATTTGGTGAAGCTCACTTTGTCTGTTTTGCTACCTGGCAATTTTACAACTTGAGACAAAGGAGTCACTGTTTTAAGTATCGCTTCTTTAACTTGATCAGCGGTAAGAGATGGATAGACCGATCTGATGGTGGCAGCTACACCAGCTACTACAGGCGCTGCCATGCTTGTACCTTGTAGTGGTGCATATTCATTGTTTGGCATAGTAGAATATATTTTCATACCAGGTGCAAAAAGATCTACACCTTTCTGTCCATAGTTAGAAAAAGGAGCTGGTGCATCTTCACCATCTTTATAATTTAAAGCACCCACTTCTATCCAGTTCTTTGCCATTTTATGCTTTTTGCAAAGGAATCCGCTTTTTTTCTCGAAAGTAGAATTTGGAAAGTTAGGAGTGACATCATTATCCTGTCCTGAATTACCAGCCGCATGTACCAATAATACATCTTTGTCCGCAGCATATTTTACGGCTTCATCTACCAGGTATTTGTGAGTGCCGAAGCCTTTCCAAAACTCATGTTAATTACAGATGCGCCATTGTCCACAGCATATCTTATGGCATTTGCTACGTCTTTATCCCTTTCATCGCCATCTGGCACAGCTCTTACAGACATCAATTTTACATTAGAAGCTACACCATCCATTCCAATTTCATTATTTCTCACAGCTCCTACTATACCGCCTACGTGTGTACCGTGCAAAGGGTCTGGACCTTCTACATCATTGTTACCATAATATTTTTCTGTAGGGTCATTATAATTGTCCTTAACGATAGTTTTACGTGGATCAAAATCTACATTATATGCAAAATCTAATTTATTTTGATAATTTTTGCGATCTTCATTCAGCTCATCTTTGATCTTTGCTTTCAACTGTGGCACATCTTTTAGTTCTGAATCTGTAAGATATTGTAGTGCCAATGTTTTTGCCATAGTCAACTCTTGACTATCGCCAGTTTCTATAGTATTTACATTTTCACTAGTAAAAGAATTATCACCTAAGGCTATTGCCAATGCGTCAAAGGCAGCCATCACTTTCATTTCTACATTGTCCAACTTTTGAAGGCTACCTTTGGCTTTTTCAATTTCTTTGTCCACTGTTTCTTTAGCTCTCACATACGTTTCATATTCAGCTTTGTCTTTTTTGTTGAGATTAGATGGTATGGCTTTGTCATATTTATATTTTAAACTACCATAAACTCTTGTAGCTTCATAAGAGTCTGGGCCTACATTTTTACCATTTGGTCCACCTATAAAATTCCACCCATGTATATCATCTATGTATCCGTTTTTGTCGTCATCTATTCCGTTATTTGGTATTTCACCAGGATTTACCCAAATATTTGCTGCAAGATCTTCATGTTCTATATCAATTCCCGAATCAATGATTGCAACAATTACGGTTTTTGTTTTTTTATCTTTCAAGAACTCTTGATATGCTTTTTGCATCGAAATACCATTGTATCCTTCCCCAGGATTGCCATAATACCAGTCATTAGGAGTTGGGGTTTGAGCCGATAAAATTGTAAACCCTACAAAAAAAACAACTAATACATTAAAAAATCTATTCATGTGTTATGAAATTTAAATAAACATACATACTTTTGCACAATGTTTTAGTATATATCGTTTGGATTTGTTAAAAAATAAATCAATATCTATATAATACAATACATAATAGTAAAGTTAAATAATAGTCAAAAGGTTTAAATAGTTAATATATTTCACCATAACACTATTATTTTTAAATCATTTAAGCGTATTCGGTCTGCGCATTTTTGATTCATTTTTTTAGGTTATCAAAATTAAGAAACAATTGGAACATTTGCTTTAGTTAGCTAAATGAGTATCCATTTAAAAATTCAGAAGATGAAAAGCATCACTTTGCTCGTATGGATCACAATATTTAGTATATTTGTATTAAACAAAAATAGTGCCCAATATTCTGATATAGGGATTGGAATTGGTGCCACTACTTATTGGGGCGACTTGAATGCGCCTTCTTTTACTACAAATCTTTATAGAAATAGTGGTTTAGGTGTCCAAATACATGGCAGATATATGTTGGGTCACAGGCTAGGATTGAGAGGAACTTTTACTTATGGTACTTTTAAGGGCAATGACAAGTATTCAGATTTGGAATGGCAGTTGCAAAGAAATCTCAGTTTTAAATCATCAATAAAAGAACTTGCTTTGATGGGTGAGCTATATTTGCTTGGTTTTGATACGGAGCCTGGAGCTAGGTTTTTTGCACCTTATCTTACAGCGGGTATTGCCGCATTTCGTTTTGATCCAACTACCATTTTTCAAGGTAGGGAAGTAAGATTGCAGCCTTTAGGCACAGAGGGTCAAGGTACGTTGGGTAGGCCAAAAAAATATAATTTGAATAGTTTATCAATTCCTTTTGGTCTTGGGGCAAAATTCATCCTAACAGAAACTATTAATCTTGGCTTTGAAGTAGTGATAAGGAGATCATTTACTGATTATATTGACGATATTAGTACTATCTATATCAATTATGATGAATTATCAGAATCTGCAGGGACTCTTTCTGCGCAGCTAAGTAATAGATTTAATGAATATTTGGGTCAGCCAGATCCCGTGCGTGTACCAACAGGAAGTCAGCGTGGAGGAGCAAAAGTAGATGATTACTATGTTATGTCCATGGTAACACTCAATTTTATGTTTACTGACCATAAAGGTAAGAGAAGATTTGCTCGAGGCAACAAAGTAATATGTCCTACGTTTAATTAGATAAACGTAGGGATTGGAAGAGAGTAAAGCCATACTAAAACAATATTGGGGCTTTGATGAATTCAGACCACCTCAGGATTTGATCATAGACTCTGTATTAAGGCAGAAAGATACTATTGCACTTTTACCTACAGGTGGCGGAAAGTCACTCTGTTTTCAAGTTCCCGCTTTGATGCTAAAGGGCAAAACGCTTGTCATTTCACCTTTGATAGCTTTGATGCAAGATCAAGTGGACAATCTATTTGCAAAAGGTATTATAGCTAGATCGCTAAATTCCAATTTGCATTTTAAAGAAATAGATGCTATTTTGGATAGTTTTGTATTTGGTGATTTAAAAATACTATATGTTTCACCCGAAAGAATTGGTTCTGAGTTATTTATGACTCGACTTGCAAAAGTAAAATTAAGTCTTATTGCCATAGATGAAGCTCATTGTATCTCCCAGTGGGGATATGATTTTAGGCCTTCTTATTTTAACATACCTTTGGTTAGAGAGATACATCCTGATGCACCGATGATTGCACTGACGGCTACAGCTACACCTCAAGTCCTCAAAGATATAGCTGAAAAACTAATTTTAAAAACTCCAACAATATTCAAAAAGAGTTTTTATCGCGATAATTTAGGGTTAACTATCATTCAAACAGAAGATAAATATGACGAAATTATTAGGATATTATCACGTGTAAAAGGTTGTTGTATCATTTATGTAAGAAATCGTAAAGAGACTATGGAAATTGTACAATGGCTTACCCACAATGGAATAACAAGTGTGTCGTATCATGGAGGTATGGACAAAAATATAAGAGAGAAAAACCAACAAGCTTGGATGACCAATCGCGTCAGAATCATAGTCTCTACCAATGCTTTTGGAATGGGAATAGACAAACCTGATGTAAGATTAGTTATACATTTAGATATCGCTCCTAGTATTGAAGAATATTATCAAGAAGCTGGTAGAGCAGGTCGAGATGGCAAGGAATCTTATGCAGTGACCATCATTGATGACAGTGATATTACAGCTTCACAGACCAATTTTAATGACCAATTTCCTTCCTTAGAAATAATAAGTTCTGTATATGATCGTTTGTGTAGGTATTGTAAAGTAGCTTATGGATCAGGTATGATGGAAACATACGAATTTCATATTTTGGACTTTGCAGAATATGTAAACATCCATGTCAAAAAAGTTTACCACATACTGAATATCCTCGAAAAAGAAGGTTGGGTCACATTTTCTGAAGCTTTTAAAGAACCATCAAAAATAATGATTCTGGGAGATCAGCAAGACCTTGAATTTTTGCAGCAATACCCTTCAGAAAAAAGTAAAATACTTATACATCTTTTGCGTAAATATGAAGGACTATTTATAGATTTTGTCAAGATAGATGAAGGTAGAGTAGCCAAAGAATTACATATAGAAGAAACAATGCTGGTACATTATATTCATATATTGAAAGCAGAAGGCATCATAGCTTATATACCAAGGGCAAGTGAGCCTCAGATTACATTTACTCGGGAGAGACCTAAACAAGAGTATTTTGGTATAGATAAAAAATCCTATTTTCAGAGAAAAAAAATGGCAGAAGACCGATTGAAAGCAATGCTCAAAATGCTAGTAAATGAAAATGAATGCCGTCAAAAAATAATTGTAGAATACTTTGGGGAAACAGGGAAGCCTTGTGGTAAATGTGATATTTGTCTCGGCGCAGCTCAAAATACTTTGAATCCCGAAGAGCTTCAAAAGATATGGGAACATCTTACCAAAACATTGCAAATCAGAGCGATGGATGTCAAATCATATACAAATATATACCCGTTTAACAAAAGGAAAAGGATAGTAAAAGCGTTGAGAGATTTCGAATCTGAGCAACTTATTACAATTGCAAATTCTGGTTTAATCTCTTTAAGGCATTGAAAAATAGTAATAAAATTATACACTGTACGGTTACAAATGATCTCAATCAAGATCAACGTATGCACCGTATATGCAATACTTTGACAGATTTTGGCTATGAGATTTTATTGATTGGAAGAGCTAAACTGGATTCCGAACAATTGTTGAACTTGCCATTTAGTCAAAAAAGAATTTCGTGTTTTTTTCAGAAAGGGGCATTCTTTTATGCTGAATATAACGTAAGATTGTGGTGGTACTTATTGACACATCATCAAGATATAATCTACTCAGTGGATACCGATACCATTTTGCCTTGTACCTTGGTAAACCTTATAAAGAGTAAAAAAATGTTTTTTGATGCGCATGAATACTTTACAGAAGTACCCGAATTGAAAGATAAGCCAATGATAAAAAAAATATGGGATTTTATAGAAAATATCTGTATTCCTCATGCAAATTTGGCCATCACGGTCAATGAGAGTTTGGCAACATTGTTTTCGCAAAAATTTAAAATCCCTTTTTATAGTATCTACAATGTTCCTCTTTATGAACCGAAAGAACAAATCACTGTTCAAGCTAATCAATATATTCTTTATCAAGGTGTTTTGAATAAAGGTAGAGGTTTGGAGGAAATGATAGATGCTATGCAACATATTTCAGTGGTGACATTAGTGATAGCTGGGGAAGGAGATTTAAGCCGTGAACTAAGGCGTAGGACAGAAAGTCTTCACCTTAGCAATAAGATAATATTTAAAGGATGGCAATCTCCAGCTGCACTTAAAAAATTGACATCTGGTGCACTTTTGGGACTCAATCTATTAGATGGCAATAGTGAAAATTATTATTACTCCTTGGCCAACAAGTTTTTTGATTACATGCATGCAGGTGTCCCTTCGATCAATATGAAGTTTCCAGAATATGAGCGTATCATCAATGAGTTTGATGTAGGATATATGCTAAGTAATCTATCGCCATCTCATCTTGCTGATCAAATAAATCAACTAGTCAATGATACAGGAGCTTTGGATTATAAGAGAAAAGAATGTGCCAAAGCTATGCAAAAATATCAATGGCAAAATGAAACTGTCAAATTAAAGCGTTTGATGGATTTGCTTTGAAGTATTCACAAAATTATTTACACCTTTTAAGAAGGGCACAAAACTAAAATCACCAAAATTTTCTCTTTCAAGACCGCCATTTTCGTTTTTAGTAATTTTAAGCATCTTTTGGGTATTTCCTTCGCCCAGTGGAATGACCATGACACCATTAGGTTTGAGCTGATCTATTAGTTTGACTGGAATTTCAGTAGCTCCAGCTGTTACTAATATTTTGTCAAACGGGGCAAATCTTGGGGAACCTTCATATCCGTCACCGAATAAAGTACGGACAGTTCCAAAACCTATTTGATGTAGAAATTTTTCTGTTTTATCATAAAGCGTTTTTTGACGTTCGATGGTATAAACTTTGGCACCTATAAAATTTAAAACACATGCTTGAAAACCTGACCCAGTACCTATCTCCAATACTTTGTCACCTTGTTTGATATCCAGTAAACTTGTTTGTATGGCTACAGTATATGGCTGCGAAATAGTTTGGTCAGCATCTATAGGGAAGGCTACATCTTTGTAAGCCCATTCAGCAAATGTTTTTTCTAAAAAGTAGTGACGAGGTATCTGCATAAAGGCGTTTAAAATCCTATCATCTTTGATGCCTTTGAATTTAAGCTCTTGCACTAATTGTTGCCTGAGTCCTCTATGTCTATGAGTATCTACCACTATTAAAATTTTGGCAAATATATTACATTTATTTATAATATGAGATTATATCTTCTTAATTATTTTTATAATTATTTTTGATTACTGTTTCAAGTAATTAAGGTGATGATTCAAATCAAATCATCTCATAATAAAAAACCATTTATTAATATGTTTTAGCTTTCTTGTGAATGTGGTTGTTCATAACAAATAATCAATAAGTTAGGTATAGCTACGAAAAATTTAAACTAGAATGTGGTTTAAAAGAAAAGGAGGCACGAGTAGTTCATGCCTCCACTATTTTTAAATATGATGTATGTTAAAATTATTTGTTAAGTTCAGCTCTGATTTGATTTAAAGCGGAGCCCCATTTGATCCAGTCGATTTGCGCTTGATTATAAGTATGCGCAGCTTCGATTTTATCTTCACTTCCATCCGCATGTCCCAACTTTATGATTAGGTTTTTAGCAGGAGCCATTTCATCAAAGCCAATGATTGATACGCTATCATCCTGTCTAATCTTATCATAATCCCCAGGATTTGCAAATGTTAAAGCCAACATACCTTGTTTTTTGAGGTTGGTTTCATGGATTCTTGCAAATGATTTGACCATTACAGCTTTTACACCTAGATATCTTGGTTGCATAGCAGCGTGCTCACGTGATGACCCTTCTCCATAATTTTCCTCTCCAAAGACGATTGTCCCTATTCCTGCTTTTTGATATGTCCGCCCAGAGTCTGGGACAGGCATATATTCTCCTGCTGCAATATTTAAAACTTTATTGGTCTCATCATTAAATGCATTGACCGCTCCTATTAGTGTATTATTAGCTATATTTTCAAGGTGACCTCTGTAAGTCAACCATGGACCTGCCATAGAAATATGATCTGTTGTACACTTACCTTTTGCTTTGATCAAAATACGCATATCATTTAATTGATCTGCATTGATAGGAATAAAAGGCTCTAATAATTGCAATCTATCCGAATTAGGTGCAACTTTTACTTCTACACCACTTCCGTCTTCAGCAGGAGCTATAAATCCAGCATCTTCAACAGCAAAACCCAATGGAGGTAATTCCATACCTGTTGGCTCATCTAGCATTACAGCCTCACCATTTTCATTAATCAATGTATCAGTGATCGGATTGAAATCCAATCTTCCAGCAAGTGCTATAGCCGTAACTATTTCTGGAGATGCTACAAAAGCATGTGTATTAGGGTTTCCATCTGCTCTTTTGGAGAAATTCCTGTTGAACGAATGTATAATTGTATTTTTCTCTTTTTTATCTGCTCCGAATCTATCCCATTGGCCGATACAAGGTCCGCAAGCATTAGAGAAAACAGCTGCACCAATTTTGTCAAAGGTATCTATAAAGCCATCCCTTTCTATAGTAAAGCGCACTTGTTCGGAACCAGGAGTGATAGTAAATTCAGCTTTGGTTTTTAAATTTTTATCCAATGCTTGAGTAGCCACGGATGCAGCTCTGGAAATATCCTCATAAGAAGAATTGGTGCATGATCCTATCAACCCAACCTTTACTTCTACAGGCCATTCCTTCCCTTTATCAGCCAATACTGCTTTCATCTGTGATATTGGTGTAGCTAAATCTGGTGTAAAAGGACCATTGATATGTGGTTCCAACTCTGATAAATTTATTTCGATTACCTGATCAAAATATTTAGTAGGATCCGCATAACATTCTGCATCAGCAGTCAAGTGCTCTGCAATGGCATCTGCATATTGAGCGACATCTGACCTACCCGTAGAAGCCAAATATCTCGACATACTGGCATCATATCCAAAAGTAGATGTGGTTGCGCCTATTTCAGCACCCATATTGCAAATCGTACCCTTTCCAGTACAAGACATTGATTGTGCACCTTCACCAAAATACTCTACTATTGCGCCTGTACCACCTTTTACTGTAAGAATGCCAGCCACTTTTAAAATCACATCTTTGGGTGATGACCATCCGCTGAGCTTTCCAGTCAGTTTAATACCTATGAGTTTAGGCATTTTAAGTTCCCAAGCCATACCAGCCATGACATCTACAGCATCTGCACCTCCCACTCCTATGGCTACCATACCTAATCCACCTGCATTGACTGTATGAGAATCAGTGCCAATCATCATTCCTCCAGGAAATGCATAATTTTCTAACACTACCTGATGTATAATACCAGCACCTGGCTTCCAAAATCCTATACCATACTTATTGGAGATCGATTGTAAAAAATCAAACACTTCAGAATTAGTATCTAGTGCTCCTTTTAAATCTACATCAGCATTTATTTTAGCTTGTATCAAATGGTCGCAATGGACAGTACTTGGTACAGCGACTTTTGATCTTCCCGCAGTCATAAATTGCAATAATGCCATCTGAGCTGTAGCGTCTTGCATGGCAACACGGTCGGGCGCAAAAAATACATAGTCTTTTCCTCTTTTATAATCTTGCAAAGGAGAGTCAGCATGCAGGTGAGCGTACAAAATTTTCTCAGAAAGAGTCAATGGTCTGCCCAAAACTCTTCTAGCTGCTTCTATTTTTGCTGGAAAAGCACTATAAGATGCCTTTATCATTTCTATATCAAAAGCCATAATCGATTAAATTTATATTTATTAAGAGCGCAAATTTACTGATTCTAACATAAATATTTGTATTTAGTTTGTTCAAAATAAAATAGATTTAATCAATAAAAGTCATTGTATTGGTTAAGTCACTTATTAGTTTAAATAATTTTATTAATAAAGGTATATAGCTTTTCAAAGCAAAGTTCTATTTTCGTGCTGTCATATTTAAAATTAGCTCCATGTTTTCAGATTTTTTTAAGCTTGGTTTAGAGCATATCCTTGACCCAAATGGCTACGACCATATACTTTTCGTGACCGTATTGTGTGCACTATATGAACCAAAACAATGGAAGAAAATACTAATTCTTGTTACTGCTTTCACATTAGGTCATAGTCTTACATTAGCTTTAGCGGCTTTAGATCTAATCCATGTAAATCCATCACTTATAGAATGGTTGATTCCCGTCACTATCATCATAACAGGTATATTTAACATAGTGAGTGTGAAAAAACATTGACAACCAAAGTGTTATGCTAAATTATTTATTAGCTTTAGGGTTTGGACTTATTCATGGACTTGGATTTTCCAATTACTTCAAAGCAATTTTAGGCAATGATGAAAGCATTGTTCACCCATTATTTGCATTTAATGTTGGCGTTGAAGCAGGACAGATATTTATTGTTACCATTGTCATGGCAATAGCTTACATAATGATGAACTTCTTAAAGCTACCTAAGAAATATTGGACAATCCCAATATCCTTATTGGCCATATCAGTAGCAGGATATTTACTGAATCAAAGGTAAATGATTTTTAATTCAGCTTAAATAGGGTATCAGTACTAATAAGCATAGAATAATTAAAATATTTATTTTCTACATTCACCCCAATATGCTACTTCTACACTTGCACAAGCTGCTGCACATGCATTGCCATAGGTCTTATTATTACACCCACAGACTGGATCATATTGCAGTGTGCAAGCACAATCATCTTTAATTATCTCCACACAATTTTCACTCATACTACAATTTAGAATAAAAACACTAGTACAAAAAGAATAATAAATTTCCACATAAAAAACTATTTTTTCAATAAAGACGTAAATAAGAGTGAAGTCAGTTGGTAAATATATTATTTGCAAGTTACCAACCTTACATAATCCAACATGGCACGATTTACATAAATATTCATGTTATTGTTCCATGGTTCAAATTTTAGGACCAATTTATTCTGACCTTTTTTCAAATCTACCTTGATGCTATTAGAAAATCCCCAATCCGACCACTCGTCTGTGCCACGTTGCGGAAAAACAAGAGATCCCGAATAATCATCATTACAATACAAACTTCTGATACAACATTTATTGTCTGTATTCCAAGGTCCGGAACCATTCGCATATCTCATATCTAAAAAATAGGTCCCTTCTGTATCGACATTCATAAGAAGTGTGATTTCTTCGTTAACAAAATTGCTTATCTCTACAAAACCATCTGCTGAAAAATTGGTAAACGGAAGCACTGATTTAGGAGCAAAATTTTTCTCTTGTATGAGTTGTTGACTTTGATTGACATTAACCAAAATAGGTTCACTTATAAATGACGCTACGCCAAATTGATCTACCGCACTAATGGTATATTCAGCAAGAGTATTGTCTTCGATGATGAACTCATTTCTATTTACTTGTCCTACTACATGCCCATTTCTATACACATTATAAAAAGAAGAACCGGAAATATTGCCCCAACTAAGCTTATTTCCATCCAATTTCACATCAGGATTAGGTAATGAAAATTGGTTAGGAACGATATTAATATTTTGTTGGTCAAAGGATTGATTATCCATCTCTATGACGATATCAACCATACCAGATATATCAGAAGATAGGAATGAATCTTGTACTTTTTTTCCATTTACAACGAAAGACTTGATCCGATTGCCATAACCTTGGACGGTAATATTTAAGATGGCATTTCTGTATTTGAAGCCGTTTAGTTTTTTGGTACCACCATAAACTTTTGGAACAGCAGGGTTAAACCTAATGCCATCTGTCTCAAAAGACATACCCATAAAGACACGATGGACCATTGCCAGGTTACCTGCCATACTCCAAAGCATTCGGTCAGAATTGATTTCAGTCCCTTTGAAATCGCCAGATTGTGCTACAAAATTTTCATAATTGGTCAGAAACAAAGCGCCTGCTCTGTAGATCGATGCCAGTCCATGGGTGAGTGCTTTTTCATTGCCTGATTTGGCAGCTGCAAGATTCCAATAAGACTGCACAAAAGGCCAAATACCATTATTGTGGTAAGGTGGAATGCCCGGAATCTGCGGAAAAATACAACTTGCTCCATAATCCGTCAAAGGAGACTTTGAGCAAATCGACCTCGCTTTTTCATCATCAGCCACACCAAACAATATAGCCAAAGCTTCTCCTAGTGCTTCGAATCTATCAGAGCGAATCAAGTTATTTCTGCCATATAAGTATTGGGCATAATAACCTTTGTCTTCCATCCACAGATTCTGATTGATGGCACTTTTTATGTTTTCAGCTTGTTTTACATAACTCTCAGAAGGCTCTCCAAGGATTTTGGCCATTGAAGCAAGAATAATATGGGCTTGATAATGCACCACATTGGTACCCAAATTTTCTGACTGAAATATATCCGCATTATTCATCCATTTGGGATAGGTCTGCTCTCTCCAGTCTAGAAATGAAGATTCACCTTTGTACATTCCTGTAGAAGATGTTAAGGTTTTGTAATCATCTTCAAGTGTATTTTTGATGATTTGATAGCTTTGTGCAAGCCAATCTTTATCACCTGTAACTTTGTATATCTCCCATGCAGCAAGTGCCCAAGTAGTACGATCGGAAGACACAGGCCATGCTCCACCCGAACCCGTATCTTGTATGATTCTATCACGACTCACTTTTTTCATCAGACTGATTTTGGCAATTTCGGGTTCGTGGTAAGCAAAAGCCAATAAGATGCTGTATGAAATATCTCGTGTCCATACACCACTCCATTTTGCACCTGTACGCAAGGTGCTATCTGCTTCTATGTTGCGTTTGGCTTCTTCGCAAGATAAGTTGTACAAAGCATCCACGATGATCTGATCAGAAGTATAACTTGGATTATCAGCTGTGTGGACAGTTTTATGCCAATGTCGTGTATCCTTTTGACTATCATCATAGGGATTCATATTTAAGGTGATGGCATAAATATGACCTTCGCCTGTAGGAATTAGCTTTAAACCTTTACCACTCAAACCTACAAAATCCCAACTCAAAGGTCTGACCCTCCTGCAATATAAAAACCTTTAAAATCATCCTTCGATATTCTATTCCCATTATACATTTCATAATATCCCTGTTTTTCAAACTGCTCCAGCACAGGAGACATATCTACCTTGAACGTGTACTTGTGATTGGGCGGAAGATAAGATGCAGGCTTTTCAGTAATGCGTAGTGGCATTTTACCGAATGTAATCAATGGTGACTCGTGGTCTTGATCCCCTATAATGACCTGATGATCGACTCCGAATGGCAATTCATTGTCTTTTTCGTTGATAGAAAATTTAAAACTTATCACTCTCGAGAAAGTCTCACTTGCAGGACTACTATAGTTAGAACTCATGTGATTTCTGTCATGAATGACGGCCATATTACTGCCCTGAATGACTTTGTCCTTGTGCACAGAGAATGCATCTGATGAATAAAAGTACGTCGTTTTGTGCCATTATTATTTTGGAATTGCAAGAAAACAATAAACCTACAAAGATGATGAATATGAATCGACTCATAAATTTTGATTGAAATGCAAAAATAGGGAAATTGTGGGTAGGAATGGTTAATCAATGATCTAGTTCTGAAAAATAATGTTTGGATCCTTTAGCACTGAATATTTAAAAATAGAATTGCCAAATGTCCTCATTTGAAAAATATAAAAAATTATTTGTTAAAATTACTATTTCGATTTTATTACAATGATTATGTTTCTATTTTGCACCAAAATTGTGTATTATGAAATCAATGATCTATTTTTTAATCTTGGGGGGAATTATATTTTCCCAATTTAATTGTAAGTCTCCAGAAAAAAAGACTATTCATTTAAACACCCTTGATGGTATATTATTATATTACACAGATGCAGATCCTGAAGTTTCTGATTCGATAGCATTGGATGGTCTAAAATATTTTGGAAATTTGGAAATTGCGAATGGGAGGGCACATAAGGAAAAATATGACCAACTTGCTTGGCTACGATTTACAGTGGTTTATGAATATAATCAACCCATTCATTCTGATTTCATTCTAGATAGTCTATATTTGTCTGAATGTGTAAATATATATCAATGTATGGGTATACCACACGGTGTATATTTTGTTTATGATGAAAAAAAGAGTTTAGAAAATGATTCATTATACTTTAGTGATGATGCCTATAGTTTTGAGGGAATGGGACCACGAAATATTGAAAACTTCAATTTGACCAAAATTAAGAACGCACCATTTTTCAGAATAGTACCATTGTGTTTTTTTGATGCTAAAAGAAAAGAATCAGGATTATCAAATAAGAATAATCAAGATTATCGAGCGGTAGGTGCTACATTTTTCCTTAATTATCCTTGCAATGAATTTGACCTTGATAAACTGTTGCAGGATAAAGATTTTGGGGAAATGGTGATTAAAAAAGACACATCCAAAGTATTTTATGCTACAAATTATAAAAAATAAAAAGCCTTAATTATGAAATTTTTCATTTTATTATTTACTTTTTGCATCTCAATGGTTGCTTGCATTAACAGTAATGGACATTTAAGTACTTCCGATAAAGAAAATCCTTTAATTAATGCTTTATCAAGTATTGGATGTGATAATACCTTTAGTAATGTAGAGCGAAGAAGCGACAAACAACAGTTAATTGACCATATTCGTCACGTCATGTACAGTTCTGAGATGCGTTTGGATTATTGTAACAATGGCGACTATGACAAGTATATTGCACTAAATATTACTCTGAGTGAATTTGTGAATGCAGTGCACTTGCTTCCAAATATAGATTCCATCCGAATTGAAAAAGTTGATACCATACAAGAAGGGCAATTGCTCAAAGGAACGGGAAAGGTGGAGTTTTTCGCCAAAAAAGGTCTTGATAGAAAATACTACTTCCCAAATGGCCTAGAATGGATAGGATTAGGATCATTTAGCTCCAACACTCACGAAAACAGTTCGATGGAAGAATATGTTTTAGTTGACTATCAATGCAATTTGTCATTGGAAAACCGAAAACAAATTAAAAAACTAATAGCAAAAGAAGATTTGGAAGCATTGGGGAATTTTTTCGTAGAACATCCTTTAGTTGTGGTAAAATTCTACAAAAAGGAGGAAGCCATTGATGTAACAAAACTTATTGATGAAATTATTCAAGATAAACATTTTCATTGTGTAATATTTGATAAAGAATCATCGCTAGAGTTTAATAAAAAGTACGAAGCTTATATAAAAAAGAAATTTGGAAGAAAAATTTTGCATTAATTACTCGTATAATAAAAGAGTTTATTTATTGGGTTTCTGTGTTTTCTAATTCAAAAATTAAAAATCCCATCCCAATAAAATTCCCCATATCTGAACTTAAATCTTGCAAAACCAATCATATGAAGCCGTTCAGAGACATTTTTGCAAAAAATTGCTATCTTTTTAGTTTCGTTATAAATTTGTGATACTTTGGGGTCATCTTTGAAGATTAATAAATATTAGACATTAAATATTAATGCCTTCCATAACTAGTCGCGTATCAACTGCGATGTACTATTTTGGAATCTTTGATTCTATAACACCACACTTAAAAATAAAGCACAAAATCACTTGGAGCCCGTTTTCGTTTAATGTACTTTTGTCGTGTCGAATTGCAAATTTAAAAAGGGATCGAGTTGCAAACTTCGCCCATCGTCCGGCGCTGGCGGGGGAGTTGCAGCGGGCGGGGATGATCCTCGATCGCCGCAGTTTGCAACTGCGATGTACTATTTTATAAATCTTTGATTCTATACGCACCACACTTTAAAATAAAGCATAAAATCATTTGATGCTAAGTTTTGTGCTTTAATGTATCAATTTTGGTCGTGTCGAATTGCACATTCTTAAAAAAAATAGGATCGAAGTTGCAAACTTCGACCATCGTCTCCGAGTTTGGCGGTGGTAGTGCATTTTGGGATGGCAGACTTCGGCCATCGGGAGGATTCCACATTATTACATTTGTCGTTCAGACCTGACTGCTGAAAGAAATAGAGGCTGTTCGTTCATATTGTTCCGTTAGATTTTCCTCGCTATTCCATTCGTTCGTAGTTCGTCCTTGTTCCCTAAGTAAAAGGCTATATAAAGTATATTATACTATGGTTGTTATATGTTTATCCTAAGGTTGTCTTATGTAAAAGATATAATAAGTATATGTATTTTACATTTTAATAACAATTATTATATACTTATGAATAATATTATTAAGGGAGCAATCGTTTATTAGCGTATAAACACAATAATACTATTGATATGGCAATCACAAAGCTTTAATAGCACGATGCAAAGCCCTAATGAATAGTCACGAAGCCTTAATGATACTACTTCTAAATACAACTTGAGATTATAGGCTACGCCACTGTAGTTTGGTGTGTTCATTGTTGATGACAAGATTACAGGACTACCTCTCTCCTCCAATCAAGAATGTATGATGCGCTTAGAAATAGGTAGGTCTTGCTGACTATGGTACAACCAATTGATAAATAATAAATTATGCCAGTAATAAACAAATTAAATGTAACCTTTTAATTGATTTTGTCCAAAAGTCGTGTACCTTGAATTGGCAGACGCACTTTCCTGCCCACCTGCTAGCGGTTCACTTCGTCAAAGGCTTGCCGCCTTTGGTGCTTTGCACTACACCCACCCACCCGTTTCACGGTTCACTCCGTCAAAGGCTTGCGGCCTTTGGTGCTTTGCACTTCACTACGTTCATTTTCTCTATTGCTTGTTTTTGAACGGTAGTCTCCGTTAAACTATTAACCAAAAATAATAGCTGACTTTTTCAGCAGCCCCTAGTTAACACAAATATATTGATGAAACCCAATATCAATACCTTTGGATCGTAGAAGAAAGAAGTTCTTCCTCTACTGCCAAACTATTTATTACTTTTGATAGTGATGATGGATTATCTGTAATCATTTCGAAAGCGTTACTTCTTGCCAGTGATGACAAAATCAGTGATTGAAGTATATTGAGGTAGATAAAAATGAGTTAAATCTACTTTTCTACTGCTCCAATCGCACTATTTTGGCACCATTTTAGCGTTAGAATTACCAAATAAAATAAATTATGGCTAGAGAACCACAATTTGTATTCAAAGACCAAATATTCACTGCCGCATTGGTCAAACTCGAACGAAATAAAGTCTATGGTTGGACCGAAACCAAATATACGGATGCTGAAGGAAAACCTTGTAGTTTCATCACGATGCTTGACGATGGGCGCACGATGCTAGGCACAGGTGGATTGGCACTCAAAAGCATTGATGCTCATGGTAATGAAATAGACAAAAGCACACTTGTAGCACGATATGAAGATGGCAGCGAAGCCACATTATTTCCTTCAGTGTTTGATGGAGTGACCGTTTTGGACAATACGAAGACCATTCAAGATTATTTGGATATGGATGTTAAAGCGGTTTATCAGCTGAAATTTGCCGAATCATCGGCGGCTCTTCTGGCATTGTTACAAGAGTTTAAAGTGTTATATTTTACCTTCAATTATCGTGCTTCCTACGATGCTGATGATGCTTTTTTAGTCGCTCAAGGTGAAAGCATCTTTGCCGTTATCGGTCAATTGACTGCTTTTAGTTACTCGACTTTGGAGCTGCCCACAGTATTGGAAGATGATAATGAAGATGCAGGCGACGATTTAGATTTCAATATGTTTTAACCTTAAAAACTAAAGAAGATGCGCAAAATAAAAATAGCCAATAGTCAGAAAAGAGATGCTGAAATAGTATTTGGTGGATTGGTCCGAAAACCTTCAGTTCATTACACCTTGCCCGATGGCTCAAATGCCCGCAATATAAAATTATTAAAATCAGATATCCAACATCAATATGAAGCTTTGCTTTCCAAATATGGTGAAGATGAAGAATTGGCACAAGATCTTATCCATGCAGATCCTGAGATAGACCTTTACAAAACAGGTATGATCATCTCTGGTGGACAAAAAGTATTGGTCAATCCTGACTTAAAACCAGTCTATAAGGTTAAGGCCACAGAAATCGTCTATTTACCAGATGGAACCGTGAAGGAAGAAAAGTCGTTCGCTACCAAAAACCAAAATATCATCAGCGATTTTCCCATATCATGGACGGGCAAACAATTGCCTATCGCAGAAGCGTATAATAGATTTATATTTGCCAAAAAATACCAACTTACCCATACTAATGGACTGACCTTTGACTTCCTGTATGATATGGCCAAAGAGTTGCACGAAAAACAAGTTTTGATGTTGCTTGCAGGTGGACCAAAAGGCAACGAACCTTTGATTTTTCAGGAAAACGGCAGGCCTTACCGCGCTTTTCTTGAAGGGAGAATCAAAGGCGATTCTTATTTATTGCTCATGCATATTTCTAATCTCGAACTAAAATCTATCCTTTGATATGGAAACAGTAATCAATTATAAGAAAAAAATAGCATCAAGATTTATCCCGATAGAAGGTGCCAATGCGCAAACCGACTTACCAGAATCTGATGAATATATTTATTCCGAAAAAATAGACGGACAGCTTGGTATTGCCGTTGTTAATAATGGGCAAGTGACCATATATAATAGAAGTGGTGCATTATTAGATTTACCACACATTACAACAGCATTTCCAAAGGATCAGGAAGGAATTTGGGCTGGCGAATTGTATTTGCCTCTCGATAGATCACGAAATTTTATGGTATCTTCTGCAATAGCAAATGATAAAACAAGTCTTCGATTTTGTGTCTTTGATGCTGTACACGAATTAGATAAACCCAATGATGACCGAGTCGTCATCGTACAAAAATCCATTCCTGAAGGTGAGATTGTCCATCCAATGAAATGGCACAAAACGGCTTCTAGAAAGGAGTTGGCTCAGTTTTATGCAGATGCTGTTGAAAGTGGAAAAGAAGGCCTAGTAGTCATCAATACCCTTGGATATACGTACAAACTCAAACCTATGGTGGAGCTCGATGTGGCTGTGATAGGTTATAGTATGAAAGAAGACGGTAGTGGCATCAGGGCGCTTTTAGTTGGGCTTCATGATGGTGAAAATTGGATCGTGGTAGCGTCTGTAGGAGGTGGATTTACTGATGAAACAAGGGCTCAATGGCTTCAAAAATTGCAACCATTAGAGTGTGAGGCAGATATTGTGTTGGTAGCGAATAATCGATTGGCATATAAATGGGTTCAGCCTTCTATTGTCATACAGATCAAATGTATCGAAATCATCAACGAAGACGGCTCGGGGCTGATCAAAAAAGATAAACTCTCCTATGATGGAAGCCAATATCAGAGTATTCGCAAAACCAATGCCGTCAGTCTTATTAGTCCAGTCTTTTTGGGCATAAGAGAAGATAAAAATGCCAATGCTGATGACACTGGTATCAATCAAGTAACTTCCCGTGTGGAATGGACCAAAGATACGATTACAGACACAGAAGAATTGCAAAAATCTGAGGTCATATTCCGTGAAGTTTATATTAAGGAAAGCAAAACTGGTACTGCTATTCGGAAGTTTGTAGGGCTGAAAACCCATAAAACATTGGAACAATCTTTTCCTTCTTTTGTGTTGTATTACACGGATTTCAGCACAGGACGTAAAGATTCGCTTCAGACCGAAATCAAGATAGCATCATCAGAAGATACACTTCGCGAAATGCTAGCAAACGGCATCGAAGAGAATATCAAAAAAGGATGGGAGAAGGTTGGATAAGCTTTCCCTTGCATCAACAATCAAAATATTAATTCAACTCAGCTCAGGATTTGACCGAATTGGGATTCATTTACTCAAAGTAAAAGGAAGTCAAAATCCTTACTTCTCAACAATCATTAAAAACTCATCCTTGCACTTAACTGAAACTTCAATGTCGCGGGTGAGTAGTTTAGAGATTTTATCTTTGCGTTCAAGCTATCATTTCTTAGGTTTGTATCAAAAACGATGTATTCTTTGCATCTTCCAATCTCAACTATACAGCCATTTCATTCACCAATATACCAAGTCGATACTTTTTAGTAGTTGAAGCCTACAGTATTAAAAGTTTTCAAAAGAAGTCAGGCATAGAAATAGAAATGGGTCGTGAGCGGTGATGGTAGTCGAATTGAGGAAATAAGTTAAGAATTTGCTTTTTTTAAATAAATACTATGGACATTGAAGTAGTGGAATACTTAACACCTTTCCACTTTCATCTATTCTAATTCTATAACAATTGCCACTTCTTGTTCTAAGGATCACACCTCTTTGGTTATTGGTTATATATAAATCTGAATTATTCAAATCCATAAACCCAGTGCCTGCTGTCGGTTGGCATACATTACCTATACCATCACCATTGTCATCTTCTTGTCCTGAGTTGGCTATGTCGATACAGTTGTCACACATATCGCCCACACCATCTGCGTCTATATCTGATTGGTCACCATTACTTGCTAAAGGACAATTGTCTTGTGGGTCCGCGATACCATCACCGTCTGAATCCAAACAAGTCTCCTCTAGTACCATCACAATGTCTTCGCAATCATGGGCATTTCCAGAAATCTCAACAATTCCAAAAACTTTATTGCGATTGATGATAAAAGCCAATACACAGCATTCGTTCAAAGATGTATTATTGACCAATGAAAGATTGCCTTGGATGATACGCATACTATCTAAAGCTTCTATATCAGTGAGACTCGAATTGTCGCTAATGGATAAATTTACTACATTTTTTACCGTTTCTAAGCCTGTAAGATCAGTCAAAGATGAGTTGTTTTGTAGAAATAAAAATCCATATTTGGGACGAGGTATCAGACCACTAAGATTGACCAATGAGCTACAGTCTCTTATCTCTAAATTTTTGATTTGTGCTAAAGGAAAGAATGCACTTCCTGTGAAATTTGGACTTTCGGATATGAATAATGACTCTACATTTTGCAATGCTGGAAAGATGTTGTAATCGGTTCTTTGTGTACGCAAGGATAAAGAGGAAACCGTAGTTAATTGTGCAAAAGCATCAAAAGTATTTAAACCACCATTCAGATTAAGGCTGTTGACTTGTGGTAATGAAACAAAACCTGTGACATCATCCGCTGTAAGATATGTTGGTGGATTGCGTTAAGCCATTAAAACCATTGATAATATCAGCTTGCAGGGTAATTTCCGCGGTAGTGAGCGCATTAAATCCAGACAAATTTTGGGTGGTGATATTCAACTGATTTGCGGATACTAGGGCATTAAATCCTGAAATGTATGGTGCGTTCAATGACAAATTTGAAGATGTAGTCACACCATTAAATCCTATAATCGAATCTGCATTAATAGAATAATCTCCATTGGGAATGGCATTAAAGCCACTGATCTTTTGACCGTTAAAATTTAAGCTTAATGGCTGATTATAACTATTTAAACCTTCTATGATTTGATTGTTTTGAAACTCCAATTGCCCACCTTGTAAAGCATTAAAACCCTTAATTTGTGGCGCTTTCAGTTCGATATATGCTGCATTTTGTAAACTATTGAAGCCATTTATTGCCAGGCCAGAAACATTAATAAAAATATTTCCTGTAGATGTTAATCCATTGAATCCAACAATATTATTAAAATTCTGAAAGCTAATATTAGAACATGATGTTAGGAAGTTAAAACCATTTACATCTTGTCCAATTAGCGTCAACCAATCTACTAGATCAGTGAGACTCTCAAAGCCAGATATAGTAGGCATACTGATGGTAAGACTATTTCCTGATTTGATATTATTAAAACCGTTGAGAGATTGTGCATTGATTTCTATGTGATTAAAGTTTTCGACGGCATTAAAACCTGTAATATTTTGGGCATTTACAACTAAGTTTCCATTTATATTATCTAATACGCTAAAACCTGAAATATTACCAGAATTTGATGTTAAGCCGATGCTTTGGACATTTTGTAAAGCATTAAAACCTGAAATATCACTAGAAAATGTTAAAAAGATATTCTCAGTAGATTGTAAAGCACTAAAACCAGATATGCTATTCCCTGTCAAATTAATATTTCCATTAACTTGTGTCAAGCCATTAAAAGCATCAATAGTGTCACTTTGGATGGTTAAGTGACTGTTGATTTGAGTGACGGCATTAAAACCTTTAAAGGACTCTAAATTATACAAATTAGTATTTAAAGGAAATGTAGGTAAACTGTTGAATCCATTAATGCTAATATCTATGGCCAATTTAATACTGTCGACTGATTGCAATGAATTAAATCCAGTTACTATATCACCATCTAAAGTCAAATTATTAATACTTGAGATCTCATTAAAACCACTAATGGTGTTTGTATTATACATGTATATATCAGTACACGTTTCTAAAAGTGGAATATTTATTTCATCGATAGAGTTTATATAAATAAATTGAGCATATTTTAGATTTGGTATTGACGCAATGAGACTACTAGTTTGATTTGCATCGTGTGATATTCTAAAAAGTTTTTGAACATAGCTTAAATCATTAAAAGAGACAGTATTTAACCCTTGGTAATAATTTATTGAAAATGTTCCGTACACTGAATCTAAAGAGTTTAAAGAAATATTTGACAAAGAACTTAATGAAAAAAACTCACAATTACCTTCAATCTTTATGATAGATGACAACCCACTAATATCAGTTATAGGAGTTAAAGGATTATTAACAAAAGTTAATGATCCAGTCACCACCTCGCAACCAGGATTGTCGCTCACGTATTGATTTACTTCAGCTTGTGTAGAAAAGTTACCTCCAGGACAAGTCACTTGACTACTTCCCCATTGAGTTATAAGACCGACAAATACAACGATAAATAATAAGTTTTTCATGAAATAAAAATTAAAAGGTTATTAAATAGGTTTATGCCATAGAGGAGAAATAAGTGTTATGTCAACGCTTAATTTTGCCTTCTATGTAGCTTTATAAGGGAAACTTAAATAATCTTAAAAACTTTATGTAAAAGTAGGAAGAAAAATAGATGTCACCAAACAAAAAGAGCATTATTTTAATCATTGTCTCTTTTACAAAATTTTAAAAGACATTTCATAAGGTCGAACTAAAGACTGAGTATTTTCTTAACAAGGCAACTTGTCCTTACTTTGGTCCAAGGAAAAGCCATTTTCATCTTATTTTTTCTTAATTTTGCACTTTATTTCATCAATTCATCTTATGCAGTACCTTTCTTTAGAAAATGTGAGCCGCTCTTATGGCGACAAAGTGCTTTTCAAAAATGTCAATCTATCTATCAGCAAAGGAGACAAAATAGCACTAGTAGCTAAAAATGGTAGTGGCAAAACGACATTGCTCAAGGTCATAGGTGGAGAAGAAGGTTCAGATGGCGAAAATGCCAAAATCATCATCTCTAAAGAAATAAAGACGGCGATCCTGAAACAAGATCCAGCATTTGACCCCAAAGCCACAGTGCTCGAAACCATCTTTAATTCTGACAATGAGGCCATCATTGCGGTCAGAGATTACGAAAAAGCACTTAATGCCAATGATGATGCCCTACTACAAAAATGTGTAACAAGACTCGAAGACCTAAAGGCATGGGATCTTGAGGCAAAGATTCACGAAATCCTGCATAAGTTGTTGCTGACCAATATGGAACAGAAAACAGGCGAAATGTCTGGAGGTCAGAAAAAAAGACTGGCTTTGGCCAAGATTTTGATAGAAGAACCAGATTTTCTAATTCTCGACGAACCTACCAACCACTTGGATATGGAGATGATCGAATGGTTAGAAAACTTTCTTCAGCAACCTAATCTGACACTATTTATGGTGACGCACGACCGATATTTTTTGGAGCGAGTATGCAACGAAATTATCGAACTTGAAAATGGTAATACGTACATGTATCGCGGTAATTACTCCCAATATCTCGAAAAAAGAGAAGCCCGACTACTCAATGATGCTGCCAATCTGGAAAAAACAAAAAAGCTTTTTTCCAAGGAACTGGAATGGATGCGTCGTCAACCACAAGCGCGAAGTACGAAGGCAAAATCCAGAATAGATGACTTTTACGAGATCAAAGAAAAGGCAAGTGTCAGGCTCAATAATGACGACATGAAGATCAATATCCAAGCATCTCGACTAGGGTCAAAGATATTAGAAGCACATTCGATCGTTAAGAATTTTGGTGATAAAAAGATATTGGATGGATTTACTTACAAATTTAAAAAAGGAGAACGAATCGGTATCGTAGGCCAAAACGGAACTGGAAAATCAACCTTCCTAAAACTCTTAACCCAAGAAATCAAACCCGATGGAGGCAAAATAGTAGTAGGAGATACCATCGTTTTTGGATATTACACGCAAGATGGGCTCGTAGTCAATGAAGATAAGATGGTGATAGACGTCATCAGAGATATTGCCGAGTATATACCTTTAGATAAAGGTCAAAAAATATCGGCTGAGTCGATGTTGGAACGCTTTTTGTTCCCTAGGCCACAACAAAGAGTGCTCGTGTCACAGCTCAGTGGTGGAGAGAAGCGAAGATTATATTTACTTACTATCCTGATGAAAAACCCCAATTTTCTCATTTTGGATGAACCTACCAATGACCTAGACATCCTCACGCTCAATGTCTTGGAAGAGTATTTAATGGATTTTCCTGGATGTCTGATCATTGTGACACACGACAGGTATTTTATGGATAAGCTGGTAGATCATCTTTTTATTCTAGAAGGAAACGCTGTTTTGAGAGATTACAATGGCACTTATTCTGATTATCGCGAGCTCAAAAAAGCAGAAGAAAGAGAAAAACACGAGGTAAAATCGGAGATTGTCAACGCTCAAACTGATGAACCAACTAAAAGTAAAGCATCTTTTGAACAACGAAAAGATTTCGCTAGGATAGAAAAAGAAATTAAAAAATTGGAAGAGAAAAAGGCCGAAATCACTTCAAAATTTGATGATGCAAGCCTAAGTCCTGAAAAAATCATGGAACTCTCCAAAGAGCTAGACAATATCCAAACCCAACTAGAAGAGAAGGAAGAAAAATGGATGGAATTGGCGGATTTGATGTAGTGTTAAGGTCGTTTTTGATTTTATATAATAATTAAAGTTGTTTTTATGGAAATTGTTGATGACTTGTCTCTTATCTGTACAAAATAAATGCCTTTAGATAAGCGACTAGTATCAATCATATTATTATCCAAATTCTGAAAAATCATATGTTTTCCATAGGCATTGAAGACATCAATGTAAAATTCAGTACTAAGATTGAAATTAGAAATTTCCACCATATTTCCTTCTAAAATAGGGTTAGGATAAATGATTAAGTTCTTTAAATATGGTTCTTCTAGAATTGAATCCAAACATTCCAAATCTATTTCAGGCGGACTAAAGCTATATATTTCATTATTTTCATAACCAAAAATACCACCCCTTTGGTCCTTAACTAATTGTAAATCAAATTGTTTTTCACAATTAGTTTTCAACCATGTTTTGCCTCCATCCAAAGTAAAAAAGGTTTGTTCTCGATTGGATACAAAACCTCTTAAAGAATCTAAAAATATTATTCGAAAGGGTACAAACTCCTTGAGAAACTGATAAATTTCTCTATATGTTTTGAATAAATCATTAGAAACCAATAATTTACTTTCTGTAGTATATAAAAAACTCAAGTTTTCATTAATTGAATATTTATTATGATAGTTCAAAATAGGATGGTCTTCCCAATTTGCTCCTAAGTCTCTTGAAAATGACAAAAAGCTTTGTTCTTGATTGTCAATATAAGTAGAATATGTAAATACTATTGTGGAATTATCAAGGATTTCTAAAGTATGGTTATTAGTAAAGTTCGGTATAATTATTTCATTCCACTTCTTACCGTTATCAATAGAAATGTATGATAAATTTCCATTCCACCTATTTATAGTATAAACCAATACATTTGACGAATAATGATGATACAAATAGGCAAAATTTCCTGTATCACGTGCAGTAATTATCCAACTTCTACCGCTATCTTTAGAATAATACACATCAAAGGTCTTATTATTATCTAATCTATATTCAACTAAAAGTACAGCCACCGTATCATTATAAAATAGCTTCAAAATTCTGGAATTTGGTTGCAATGATGGCGTAATATTTTCAAATGTTATTCCTCCATCTACTGAATATAATACTGTATTTCTTGTTGTCACCCACATTTTATGTTCATTGATAATATTCATATCATAAATAGGGCCATTAATGTCTAGTTTTTTACTAATTTGCCAATCACCTTTCATACAGTAGTTAACACCTTTGCTATAATAGGAAGTATCTCCACATGCTGAAATTGATCTTAGTGTTACTTCCTTGCATCCTGGAGAATCATACTGATGGGAAGGATTAGGGTGAGTAGAAGAAATGCCATCTCCAAAGTCCCAAAGCTGGCTTACTGAATGAAGTGAGTGGTTATAAAAATTTACCACTGGCCCATTATTTGAATTTGTAAACATTCCGAAAGCAGCTTTACAAAACATCGAAGAATCACAAACAAATTCACTTCTGTCGTTGATATAAATTATGCCATCATCACTACTTGCACACACAAATCGCAAATCGCCCGGATGAATATGACGCTTATAAAATGTACCCAAATTTATATCACCTATACCTTCGATCCATTCTAAAGTGTAATCGGAGTTAATAGACTTTAGTTGTAAATATACTCTTGATTTTCCATCCAGGTAAATTTTAATTTCTCTTTTTTGGACAATATATTTGTTGAAATTACTTGAAAATGTGTCGTTTAAGGCTAGTGAAAAATCATATAATAGTATAGAAGTTTTCGAAAAATCATCAAAGTAATATACTTTTCTATCATCCACTGCCAAATAGTCTTTATAATATGGATTAGAATAACTTACAAAACGCAATAATTTTAAATCATTGATTACTGTATCGCCATCATAGTAATGTGATTGATTAGAAACTGTATTAGCTGAATACGAATCCTCATAAAGAATGCCATACTTTAATCCTTTAACAGAAAATAGATCAGCTGTAGTTTGACTGCTCAAAAGATTATTATGGATTACGAAAATAAGTAAGAAAATACTTATTTTTTTCATGATAAATTATTTTTTTAGAATCCAAAACTAATAATACTATTCCAATTTAATCATAAATTGGAATAGTAAAGTTCCAGAATGTCACCAAGGAGACTTATTTAAAGTATTCTCATTCAATACCATTTAAACATCAATTTTCATGTTGTACTCATATATTTTATTATCAAAATTTTCTTTGCTACATTTGTATTTCCCATCATATCATTCAGTAAATCATACTTTCTACTCGACAAATTCCAATCCTAAATATTCATTATTGATAATTTGATGCTAATATTTAATAAATTCCTACCTTTGTGGCTTCAAAATAGATATTATGCAAATGATTAATATTACACTTCCTGATGGCAGTGTGAGACAATACGAACAAGGTGTATCTGCAATGGGTGTCGCGCTTTCGATTAGTGAAGGTTTGGCTAGAAATGTTCTTGCAGCGTCTGTAAATGGCGAAGTGTGGGATGCAAACAGAACCATCGAAACAGATGCACATGTCAAATTATTCACATGGAATGATAAAGAAGGTAAGGCTACTTATTGGCATTCGTCGGTACACTTGATGGCAGAAGCGCTAGAAGCTTTATATCCCGGTGTAAAATTCGGTATTGGACCAGCTATAGACAATGGGTATTATTATGACGTAGATATGGGTAATATTACCTTAACACCAGCTGATCTACCAAAAATAGAAGAGAAAATGCTGGAATTGGCGAGAACCAAAAGTCAGTATGTCCGCAAAGAAGTTGCCAAAGCAGATGCTATCGCCTATTTTACAGATAAAAATGACGAATACAAGCTCGAATTGTTAGAAGGACTAGAAGATGGAAGCATCACCTTTTATACACAAGGTAATTTTACAGATCTTTGTCGCGGACCACATATTCCCGATACATCATCTATCAAGGCGGTCAAACTTATGAGCCTAGCTGGTGCTTACTGGAGAGGAGATGAGAAGAGAAAGCAGATGACTAGGATTTATGGTATCACTTTCCCCAAAGCCAAAGAACTTACAGAATATCTAGAGCTGCTCGAAGAAGCAAAAAAGAGAGATCATAGAAAACTTGGGGGCTGAGTTAGAGTTATTTATGTTTTCGGAAAAAGTAGGCCAAGGACTTCCAATGTGGTTGCCAAAAGGCGCTCAACTGAGAGAAAGACTCCAAAATTTCCTTCGTGCAGAGCAAGAAAAACAAGGATATCAAATGGTCATCACTCCGCATATTGGAAGTAAACAGCTTTATGTGACTTCTGGCCATTATGCCAAATATGGTGCAGATAGTTTCCAACCTATACATACGCCAAAGGAAGGTGAAGAATTTTTGCTAAAACCGATGAACTGTCCGCACCACTGTGAGATATTTGGCAATAGACCTAGATCTTATAGAGAATTGCCTATGAGGATCGGAGAGTTCGGTACAGTGTATAGATATGAACAAAGTGGAGAATTACATGGTTTGTCACGTGTAAGAGGATTTACTCAAGATGATGCACATATATTCTGTACCGTAGATCAGGTCAAGGGTGAATTCCTGAAGGTATTAGAATTGACCCAGATGGTGATCAAAAAAATGGGTTTTGATAACTTTACTGCTCAAATATCTCTACGTGACCCTGAAAAACCAGAAAAATATATAGGCTCAGACGAAAACTGGAATGCTGCTGAAGCGGCCATCATAGAAGCAACATCTGAAGTAGATATGGAGACGACTACTGCGTATGGTGAAGCTGCGTTTTATGGTCCGAAGTTGGACTTTATGATCAAAGACGCATTAGGTAGATCATGGCAGTTGGGTACCATCCAAGTAGATTATAACTTACCTGAAAGATTCGAACTAGAATATATCGGATCTGATAATCAAACACATAGACCTGTGATGATACATAGAGCACCGTTTGGTTCTATGGAACGATTTATCAGCATATTGATAGAGCATACAGCAGGCAAATTCCCATTGTGGTTGACGCCTGACCAATATGCATTATTGCCTATTTCCGACCGATTTGTACCTTATTGTGAAGATATTAAGGCAACACTCGCAAAACATGATATCCGCGGATTCATAGATGACAGAGCAGAATCTATAGGTCGAAAAATCAGAGATACAGAATTAAAAAGAGTACCTATCATGTTGATCATTGGAGATAAGGAAGCGGACAATCAAGAAGTTTCTGTCAGAAGACAGGGACATGGTGATGTAGGAAGTATGAGTGTAGAAGAGTTTATAGCGTATTTTGCAGCGCAATTAGAAATGTAAAGAGTTAAGGATGAATGAAAAATGAAAACTATTGGTTTTCATTTTTCATAAATTCTGCTGCTGCATCTAGCTCATCGTAAAAGCCTTCGCCTTTTTTTCGGATGATGGCATCCTTAACGAATTTATAAATGGGCATTTTTTCCTTCTCTCCTTTGGCACATGCTGCTGAACAGATATCCCAGCGATCATAATTCCAAGCTTCAAAACCTACTATGTCATTTTTTGATATCCTGATCGGGTATAGATGGCAAGATATTGGCTTATTGACCGGAATTTTGCCTTCATACCATGTTTTTTCTATACCACATATTGATATTCCCAACTCATTGGTGGTCAAAAATACACAAGCACCATCTTCATGACAAGTGGTGCCCCAAACTTTGGGCTTTTTAAAGAATGTAAATCCACCTTGACTGTCTATCAATTCTTGCGATCTTACAGGTAGATTTTCTTTAATTACATCTATGTATTGGTGGATTGAGTCCATCTCTTCATCATCTACAGGTGCGCCATAGTCACCTTCGGTACAGCATGCACCTTTACATGCATTCAGATCACAAAAGAATTTTTCTTCAATGATTTCTTCGCTGATGAGTATGTCTTGAATTACGAGCATGATATTTATTTATACTATTTTACCAATGATTTTAGCTTGTCAAAGTCTCTCACTAATAGTCTTTTGCGGTCAAACTGAATGATATTTTCATTTCTTAGTTCATTGAGTATCATAGTGACTGACTGTCTCGATGTGGATGTCAAACTGGCTATATCTTGATGAGTTATAAAATTGCGCAAAACCCACTCATAGCCAATTCGTTGTCCTTTTTTCTCCACACTTCTGATCAAAAAATCCAAAATTCGAGTTTTAGAATCTTTAAACACCAATGATTCGAGTCTTTCCTCCATTTCGGAAACTCTATCGCTCATAATCTGCATCATAAGTATATTGAGCGCTGCGTATTTTTTCACTAAGTAATTAAATTCTTCTTGCGTTAAGATGGACAATTCGGTAGTATCTGCAGCGATAGCAAAATCCTTTCTTTTTTGTGCGCCCAAAATAGAGCCTTCACCAAAAACATCACCTTTGGTAAGAATGGCTGTAACCACTTCTTTGTCACCATCTCTATAAGTGCCTAGTTTTACTTTTCCTTCTAGGATAAAATAGATTTTGTCAGACATTTCTTCTGGCAAATAGATGTAATCACCCTTTTTTATGGTTTTGCTCTTAGACTTAAACTCTATTTCGATCGTTTTATTGGACAGAAATAAAGCATCAAGGTCTATATTTTCAGCGTACCAAATGGAATTTTGTGACATGATGTTGAGTGATTAGCAATACGATTAAACTTCTGTATCTAATTTTAAACCAAATTTTTTGGTAAATGATCCGAGACTTGGGTTTTTTTCGAGCATTACTATATATTTTTCCCTTTGGGTCATGCTTTGCACCGGTTTACTTTCTTCAAAATCGGGAAAAAGTGATTTATCTATTTGTATGTCAAAAACCAAATCACTGACGCCCAATTCATTGCGCAAACGATCTAACAATACCGTTTCTTGGAGTATCATATCTCGTGATACTTGTGTCGGGACTTTAGCAGAAATGACTTTTTCTTCCAAACCCAAGATGGCCAATTTAAGCGCTGACTGCACACTTTTTGACTGATTATTATCTGTATAATCTGACCATATTTCCTTGACACCATCCAGACTTATGTTTTTCCTAGCTTCAGCTTTTGTTTGTTCTGCTAGTTTGATGCTTTCCCGTATAGCATCGATATTGGTCATCTTCAAGGGTGAAACGGATGCTGGACTTGCTGTGGTTTTGGTAACTATTGGCGCTTCAACTTGTATAGCGGGTTCAGATATTTTTAATGCAGTTGGCGGTATAACTTCAGCATTCTGTGGGTTAGATTGCTCTTTCGGAGCTTCGGCTACTGTTTCACCAGCTATTTCAATTGATTTTTGAGTACTATCGTTCAGGAATTCAGTTTTTTTTTCCTGAGATTCGGCTTTGTTACCGAAAATATCAACATCTGATGCCCTGTTTAGATACGTTAGTTTACTGAGTGCTAACTCTACTTGCAATCGTTTGTTTTTGGCCCTAGCAAGGTCTATATCGCATTGATTCAAGATATTCAATCCTGACAACAAAAACGACGCTTTTGCAATCATTGCTTGATTATAATATCTTTTTTTCAATTCATCACTTACATCCAAAATACCAAGTGTTGCAGGGACTTTAGCAATCAACAAATCTCTAAAATGCTCAGCTAATCCTACCACAAAATGATCCGCATCAAAACCAAGTTTGACGATTTCATTAAGTGTAATCAATACATCTGCGATATCTTCTTTGAGAAATGAATCTGTGATTTTAAAGTAATATTCATAATCCAACAAATTCAGATTGGCTACAACATCTTTGTAGGTGATAATATCATTGGTCGAACTCGATATTTTATCAAAAATGGTAAGCGCATCTCTCATGGCGCCATCTGCCTTAGTAGCGATAGTGTGGAGCGCTTCTTTATCTGCTTTAATGCCTTCTTTTTCGCATATTTTTTCAAGCTGTGCCACTGCATCCGAAATCTGTATTCTTTTGAAATCAAATATCTGGCATCGAGACAAAATAGTAGGTATAATCTTGTGTTTTTCTGTAGTAGCCAATATGAAAATGGCATACGAAGGTGGCTCCTCTAGCGTTTTTAGAAATGCATTGAATGCTTGCGTGGTCAACATGTGTACCTCATCTATGATGAATACTTTATATTTGCCATGCTGTGGTTGGAATCTGACCTGCTCGATCAGTGTGCGCATATTGTCCACACTATTATTGGATGCAGCATCGAGCTCTAATATATTGAACGAAGCATTATCATTGAAAGACGTACATGAAGTACACTGATTGCAAGCTTCTACCTTATTGATTGGGTTTTCACAATTGATGATCTTAGCTAGTATCCTTGCACAAGTAGTTTTACCTACACCACGTGGACCTGTAAAAAGGAATGCATGTGCTAAGTGGTCGGTTTGTAGGGCATTTTTGAGTGTTTTGGCTACGTGATCCTGACCCACTACCTCATCGAAGGTGGTAGGCCTGTATTTTCGCGCTGATACTACAAAATTGCTCATAATTTGTTTTTAGACCACAAAGATAAAAAAATATTAGTAGAATTAAGCGTACGAAAAAATTACTTAGATTTTGTATAGACAATTTCTTAGTTACAAACTAATTGATTATTTTTTACGCAGAAGATAGATGAATACCCAAATCACTCCCAACACCATAGAATCGCAGGTAATCTAAACGATTTATAAATCCAAAAAAAATCACTCTAAGATATTCAATATTAAGATAAAACGCAACCCATTTGGATCAGAATATAAAAAAAGAAAGCAATTTTTTCATTTTTCAAGACATTAAAGCTTTATACAATATTAAATTTTTTCTCACCTCTTTGCTCTTGATTTCTTACTCGACTGATTACTCCGTTGCATATACTTGATTAGTTCAAGGAAAAAAATCAAAATAATTGCACCACCAACAGAGCTAATAAGATTACCAAAAAATCCATCCATCAACGGTACTTTGGCAATTTTTACAAGCCAAGAACCTACATAACCTCCGATAACTCCCACTACCATGTTCCCCAAAAAGCCAAATCCTTCTCCACCTAATATCCTACTAGCAACATAGCCGCTCACAGCTCCAAAAAATATAGTCACTACAAGAGACCAATCAAATGCACCCAAAGACCATTCCATGTTCAAATATTTTAACTAAATTAAAAAAAGGGAACCATCACTGATTCCCTCTCTACATCTATTTAATCAAGGGTACATTACCCACCAAAATCATCAAACGATACATTTTCCTTAGGAATTCCCCAATCGTCGGCCATTTTGATTACTGATTGGTTCATCATTGGTGGCCCACAGAAATACAATTCAACTTCTTCCGGCGCTGGATGTTTACTAAGATATTCAGCTATCACTACATTGTGTACAAAACCTTTAAAACCATCACCTTCTGGGTCATTTAAGTCTTTCTTAAGTACCCAATTATCTTCTGGCAAAGGATTATCAAGTGCTACAGCAAATCTGAAATTAGGGAAATTCTTTTCAATCTCTCTAAACTCTTCAATGTAGAATAACTCTTGTTTTGTCCTACCACCATAGAAGAAAGTAACCTTTCTACCTGTTTTCAATGTTTGGAACAAATGGTAAAGGTGCGATCTCATCGGAGCCATACCAGCTCCACCACCTACGTACAGCATTTCTGCTTGTGTAGGTTTGATGAAGAATTCGCCATAAGGTCCAGATATAGTCACCTTATCACCAGGCTTTCTAGAGAAAACGTAAGATGAGCAAATACCAGGATTCACGGCTTCATATCCATCCCACTGTCTCTTACCATCTGGCAAAAACTTAAATTTAAATGGTGGCGTCGCAATCCTGATAGTAAGCGACACTATATTTCCTTCAGCAGGGTGATTGGACATAGAGTAAGCTCTAAAGATAGGCTCATCATTGACCATCTTTAAGTCCCACATTTTATTTTGATCCCAATCTTTCTGAAATTTGTCAGGTCTATCATGATACTTAGGGTGTGCAGTAATATCCATATCTTTAAAATCAACCTTCACTGGCGGTACATCTATCTGAATATATCCACCAGCTTGAAAATCCAAATTCTCTCCAGGTGGTAGTCGGACTATAAACTCCTTGATAAAGGTAGCTACGTTATAATTTGAGATCACTTCACATTCCCACTTTTTGATACCAAAGATTTCTTCTGGAATACCAATTTTCATATCTTGGCGTACCTTAACCTGACATGCCAGACGCATACCTTCAGCAGCTTCTTTGCGTGTAAGGTGATTCATCTCTGTAGGAAGCACATCGCCTCCACCATCATATACATGGCATTCACACATTGCACAAGTACCACCTCCACCACATGCTGAAGGTAAGAATATATTGCTATCACCTAGAGTGGAAAGCAAAGAAGAACCTGGCTTTGCAAGGATCGGATTGTTTTCATCCCCATTGATGAAAATTTTCACATCTCCTTGAGGTACTAACTTTTTTCGTGCATAGATCAGCATGTAGGAAAGCCCCAAGATGATCGCTGAAAATATTATAACTGATAATGCTACAAACATTTCTATTACTATTTAATTTCTTATTTAAATGCTGCTGGATCAATACCCATCAATCCCATAAAAGCCATACCCATCAATCCTGTTAGGAAAAATGCCATACCAAGCCCACGAAGTGCTGGTGGAATCTGAGAATAGGCCATTTTCTCCCGAATACCTGCAATGGCTACGATAGCCAAAGCCCAACCGACACCACCACCTAGGCCAAATGATACAGATTGTGCAAAATTATACTCCTTAGTAATCATAAATAAAGATGCGCCTAAAATAGCACAGTTTACAGTGATTAATGGAAGGAAAATACCTAATGAATTGTATAGAGAAGGAGAATACTTTTCTACTACCATTTCAACCAACTGAACTAATGCAGCAATGGTGGAAATAAATATGATAAACCTTAGGAAAGTAAGATCCATGCCAAAAAGACCACCTTCCCCTAAAAAATAGTAATCTATCAACCAGTTCAAAGGAATCGTAAGTCCATTAACAAAAATAACAGCAATACCCAGACCAAGTGCCGTCTTTACACTTTTGGAAACTGCCAGAAAAGAACACATACCAAGAAAATAAGACAAAGCTAGATTTTCAATAAAGGCAGATTTTATGAATATATTTATTATATCACCCATTTCTATTTATTATAATGATTAAGAAATATCTACTAATTTTGGATTTCTACTTCTCTGTACCCAAATAATAACTGCAATCAAAAACATGGCAGCTGGCGAAAGTACAAATAAGTTGTTTGGAGTGTACCATGACAACCATGCGGAACTTGTGGTATTTAATACATACTCAGAGGTAGGCCCAATGATTTTATAATCCAATAGAGAACCTTTACCAAAAAGCTCCCTAAAAACCGCTACAATTATCAAAATAAGAGAATAACCCACTCCATTTCCGATACCATCTAAAAAGGACTTCCATGGTTTGTTGGCCATTGCGTAGGCTTCCAGCCTACCCATCACAATACAATTGGTAATGATCAATCCGATAAATACCGATAAATCTTTCCAAATAGGATAGTTTGCCGCTTTCAAAGCCAACTCCACAACAGTTACCAAAAATGCTATGATCACTAATTGAACGATCATCCTGATAGATTTCGGGATATAATTACGAAGTGCAGAAGTAAAGAGATTAGAAAATGCCGTAACTAAGGTAACAGCTATTCCCATTACTATTGCCTTAGATACTAATGTGGTTACTGCCAATGCAGAACAAACTCCAAGGATTTGGATTGTAATAGGGTTATTATCGCTCAGCGGATCAGTCAATAACCTTATTTCTTCCTTACCGAAAGAAAACGCCGATTGCTCTTTTTTTGATACATTTAATACTTCAGCCATTTTGTTTATTTTACTGGTTCTGATTTTTTATTTTTCTGTATATAAGGCTCATAGTTTTTCAAACCCTTTTCTAACATTTCATCTACTCCATTACCAGTGATGGTAGCACCAGAGATCGCATCAACTTGATGATCTGGTATTTTTACACCACCTTTCACTACAGACACTGATTTGTATTCACCTGCTTGATTATAAATCTTCTTGCCAGTAAACTGAGAATACCATGATTTGTTGTCTTTGATCTCTGCACCTAAACCTGGAGTTTCACCTTTGTGATCGAAAGCTTGACCTGAAATGGTATTCCAATCATCACTAAACGCAATGTATCCCCAAATTTCATCCCATAATCCTTTACCTCTCACATATAAGATATTGTAACTTTTTTTGTTAGCATCTGTATATGTGAAAATTGGCAACAATCTTTGGTCTATCGGCTTCTTGGCTTCTTTTCCTAAATCTATATCAACCGCAGAAGATGCACCAGTCGCTGCCTTGATTTGCTCAGCAGTGAGCTCTTCTCCTTTATTATTAACGACCTTCTGAACGATTTGTTTCTCAAAAATTTCTTGGACTTCCTTATTACTTAAAGCCGTGATGTCTTTGCCCAATTGGTCAGATACTGCCGATAAAATGCCTTTTTTATTATATACTGATTCGTTTTCAGTATGTACATCCTTAAGCCCAGAAACCATCAATGACAAAACCAAAGCTACAATAATAGTCATAGCAAGGGTAAATTTTATTATATAACTTGTACTATGCACGGCTCAATCTTTTTTTAATGTTTGATTCAATAACAAAATAATCAATGGTAGGTGCGAATGTATTTAAAAATAATATCGCTAACATCCAACCCTCAGGATAGGCAGGATTCATTACTCTTATAAGCATACCAATGAAACCTATCAAAATACCATAAATCCATTTACCTCTATTAGTTGTAGATGCTGTCACTGGATCCGTGGCCATAAAAGCCATAGCAAACAAAAACGAACCCATCATCAAATGTTGTGTCCACGTTACAGTCATAAATGGTGTAGATCCAAGTGCATTTAATATCCAAGTAGTACCTATAAGACCTAAAACCATACCTGCCATAATCCTCCAACTTGCCACTCTAGTTAATAATAATATAGCTGCACCTATCAGAATAAATACTTTATTTGTCTCCCCTATTGATCCTGGTATTGCTCCCCAAATCATTTGATTCTCACTAAATACATTGGTCACCTTCTCCCATCCACCTTCATAGGCAAGAGCTAATGGAGTTGCACCACTAAATCCATTTACGATGGTTGTTGTAGTATCAAAAGTAGCCAAACCAAGCGATTCAAAAATAGTATTGAAAAAGCCAGTATGCCACCAACTATAATTTACAGCGGCACCCTCTCCTATTTTTTCAAAACCCGAAATCCACACTTGATCTCCAGCAATGGTCAATGGATATGCAAAAAATACAAAAACTCTAGCTAACAAAGCTACGTTCCAAATATTCATACCCGTACCTCCAAAGGCTTCTTTTCCAATGATTACAGCAAAAAATATTGACAATGATAATATCCACAATGGAATATCAGGTGGCATTATGAGAGGTATCAAAGCCCCAGTCACTAAATATCCTTCCTCGACTGCATGGCCTTTTTTGGCAGCAAAATAAAATTCAATACCTAACCCTACAGCCATACTAACAACATATATTGGAAGTAACTTTATAAGCCCATGAGCTAATTTAAGATGAAAGCCTTCAATAAAACCTAAATACTCACCCGCTGCTACAAAATGCTGATGGCCAATATTATAGGTGCCAAATACATAACATAGCTGCATTGCAATGACAACTGTAACCATTAACCTCTTGAGATCCATACCATCTTTGATATGTGTACCAGCTTTTGTTACTGTATCAGGTGCATAAGCAAAAGTAAAAAAGGCATCGTAAGCAGTGTGCAACAATGGACTTTTTTTCTTATCTGGCTCTATTCTCTTTAAAAAATCTATTAATCCCATTTGTATATAATAAATTCGTTTTTATATTATAATTGCTCTTTTAAAGTATCCAAACCTTGTCTAAGAAGACTTTGCAATGGATTTTTTGATGTACATGCAAATTCACACAATGCGACATCTTCTTCTGTAAGTTCGGTTATTCCTAAGCCTTCCATTTTTTCAATATTACCCGTTATGATGGCTTTCATTAAGTGCTGTGGGTATATATCCATTGGCAATACTTCTTCATATTGTCCTGAAACAACAAAAGCCCTTTTCTCACCATGTGTATTGGTATTGGCTTCAAAATGGTAATCTTTACCTCCATAAGAAGGTATCGTTCCAGAAAGACTTGGCCTTGGTGCCAAAGGCAATAACCATCCAAACAATTCAAAATCGTCTCCCTCTGTCAAAACAGTCACTTGATCGGCTCTGAATGATAAAAATCCATCCATAGTATCTTGTTTGCCTGAAAGAACGTCACCTGATACGATTCTTACATTATCTCCCATTATGTTACCAGCCAACAAATCTCCTAAATTTGCACCTTGGAAAGTCTTGACATATTTTGGTGTCTTCAGTTCGGCCCCTGTTAACGCTACCACTCGCTCAGCATGATATTGACCGGTCAAAAACATCATACCGATCGTTATAACTTCTTGTACTGTCAATGTCCATACTTTGTCCAGCCCTTTGATCGGAGCAACATGATGTATGTGAATACCCACATTTCCTGCTGGATGTGCTCCTGCAAACCAATGTTTTTCTACACCGAGGGCATCTGTAAAAGCGGATGATGGTGCTGAGTTACCTCTGGCATCTAAGCCAAGGTGAACTTTACCAGATGTCAATTTACCAAGTACATTTAACCCTGTTTGGAAAGCTGCTTCATTGTCTTTTACTATAAGGTTATTGTCAGGTGCTAGTGGTGCAGTATCAAATGTAGAAATAAAAATATTGACTGGAATAGTGTCTAACTCTGGAACCACATCAAATGGTCGTTCATTTATCATTGGCCAAAGTCCATTTTCAGCCATGAAATGTATTAATGTATTTCTATCAGAAGTATCAATATTAGGTACATTGACTGATTTATACTTCATTTCTTTATCTGCCAATATTACCACTTCTGCAATAGATCTCTTCTCTCCTCTTTTTACATCTACCAACTCGCCACTTACCGGTGAACAATATTTGATTTCAGGTCTTTTTTTATCATAAAACAAGACATCGCCAGCTTTTACATCATTTCCTACTTCCAATTCTACCTTTGGAATGGGAGACATACCATGAAAGTCTGTAGGTTTAATCCCAAATCGAGCAACTGGTGTTTGCTCAATTAAAGAAATATCTGCCGATCCAGCCAACTTGATATCATGACCTTTTGTAAGTAGATGAAAACTACCACCATTTATGTAGGTTGGTTTGCGCGGTTTAAAAAAGTCTCTTAACCCTGGAAAAACACTCATATTATTATTATCAGATTTAATACCGTATTTATTGGCTTCTATCTTCATCAAGTTGGATGCTAGACTTAACATAGCCCAAACTACCAATATGGCACATAAACCAATTATACTATAAAAAAGTAAACCGCTGCCAGATGACTGGGATTGGGCAGATAAAATATGTGCTACGAAAGCCAAGCTTAAAGTGAGTTTCAGCTTATCCATTGTGATATTTAAATGATTTTATTTTTAAAAATAATCTAAAAATTGCGCAAATATAAGAAGGTTTATGCTAACCACACAAAATGACATTCTGAATTTAAATATTTGTATTATTTAGAATTATTCTACTTAGCATTCGGACGTTAGTAATAAAAAAAGGAGATACTTTTTCAAATATCTCCTCCATTATAAGTATTAACAAAGTATATCAGATTAAAATGCTACTCCTCACCTTTAATTTCTATTGTTTGTGGTCCAGCAATTATTTTAAATTCTGATCTTCTGTTAAGTTGATGTTCTTCCTCTGTACATTTTACCTTGTCTTTACACTTATTGAGCAATCTTGTTTCTCCGTATCCTACAGCTTTAATTCTGGATGAGGTCACACCTTCTTCTATCAACCAAGTCTTGGTAGAGTTAGCTCTTCGTTGAGATAACTTCTTATTAAACTCATTATCTCCCCTACTATCAGTATGTGAAGACAATTCAATAACCATATCAGGATATTGGTCCATCAAAGATTTCAAATAAGCCAAATCCTTTTCAGCTTCTGGCAATATTTTATCGTCATTGAAGTCAAAAAAGATACTTTTTAATGTTATTGGTTCATTTCTAGACACAGTTCTTTTGGGAGCTTCAGGCTTTGGATTTAAAGTCACGGTCTTATTAACGGTATAATCATCAAAAATACCATTCGTATTAAAACTTATGGAGTCGGGGTAGTAACCATCCCTAGTGATTCTAGCTGTATATGACTTGTCAGCATCTAAAAGAAAATTAAAATCATTGCTCAAAAAATTAGTTTTACTATCAATTGGCACTTTTCTAGAACCTTCAAACAACTCTATAGTAGCACCTTCTAGTGGACCTTTACTGCCATTTACCAAAGTCTTCAAATCGATAACAAGGTCTCTAATCTGAATAGTATAAATGTCATCACAGCAAGTTTCTGAATTTTTAAATTTCTTTTTGTCTTTATGGGTACGGTTGGAAACGACAAACCCTGCTGTGCCTCCTTGATTAAATCTAAGAAACCCATCATCATAAGATGTATTATAATTGAAGCCCATATTTTCAGGTTCACTCCATTTTTTGCCATCCCAAGTAGCGTAAAAATTGTCCATACCACCCATACCTGGATGACCATTGCTACTAAAATACAAGGTACCGTCTTTATAAAACGGTGAATTTTCATTTTTTGATGTATTTATTGTTTGCCCAAGATTTACTGGAATACCATAATTATCTCCATTTATAGGCGAATAGTAAATATCATATCCGCCATATCCGCCAGGCATATCAGATATGTAATATAATACCCTTTGTCCGAAGAGTTCGCCTTCTGCTGGGTGCCTGGATTTGAATTCATTATTTAAAGACTCGATCGGATATGGTGTGCCCCATTTGTCCCCAGCACGTTTTGACAAATATATTTGTGCATTTTTTACACCATTATTTGTATATTTTTCTCTTGTAAAGTACATTCGCTCCCCATCTTGAGAGAAAGATACACCAGTATTAAAAAAGTCCACACGATTTATCGCTTCTTCAAGAGCTACTGGTTTGCTAAAATCTCCCTGTGGCGTGCGACTGGCTGAGTAAATTTTGGCATGATACTCTCCTTCCTGACCATCTATAGTAACAGGTGCTTTTGCGTTCAAACTTGAATAATATAAAGTACCATCTGTATAATAAGCAGGAGATGATTCCGCTGATGGAGAATTGATCTCTTCATTTGCAAATGATACTGCCGCTTCGATATTCTCAGGATATTTTTCCATCAATAATATACCTCGTAGTTCTATCTTCGCATCATTTTTTAAGGAGTCGCTTTCTACAGCAGAAATAAAAGCATTTAATTCGTCCAATGCTTGCTTATATTTACCCTGAGCCTTTATAGCTTTGGCATAATCTAGTTTTATATCAAAAAATTCATCTCTTTTATCTCTTTTTATTACACGCTCATACACTTTTTCAGCTTTAGGATAATCGCGCAATAACATATACATATCACCAATGGCTACTTGCAAATTCGGATCTTTAGACTCTTGATATGCTGTCTCAAACCATTCTATGGCATTGAGATAATCATGGTTTTCAGCAGCATTGACCGCTGTCTCCACTTTTACTTGATAAGTAGTAGCTGTGACTGGCTGTGCTTCACCAATATAAGATGCAAATAACAATAATAAAACTACATATAACTTATTGGAAATCATATTTTTAATTTAATAGTTCTGATAAATTTTGTTGATTGGACTTATCAAAGTCTTGGACAAAAGATAATCGGTTTTACTTTGGGTTTTTTGTATATCTTACCAATATATCTTGCGGCTAACTCTAAACCTCCAAAACCATCGCTTCCAATAGCCTTCGAATCTATATTCACATCATAAGCAAATCCTACTTGAATATCATTGAATTCTGCTCCAACATACAAGATTATATCTCTTACATTTCTTAATCCTAAGCCGACGCCTCCTTTTAGGTCACGATCTGGATTTATTTGATACCAAACATGTGAGTTTATATTAAAAGCACTTGCTGCCCCGATACTATAATAATTGAATGAAGGAGTTATGCTCACCCTTTTATTTATGTCCATTCTATAATCTCCATGCACATTGAGTCCTAAAAATTTTGTCTCCACACTATCTTTATCAATGTCTTTATTACTATTACTGAAGATACCATATTTAGGACTAAACAAACCTTCCATACCTATGCCCAGTCTAAGGTCTGAATTTTTAGCACGTGCATTGTAAAAGTAAACCTAAAGAAATATCCCTAGATTTAAAACTAAATACATCATTTTTTTTTAAAGAATTATATTTATCCAAATCCGAGTCCGCCTGTGTTACAATACCTGCTCTTGTGTCGTTAAGAGTAAAATTGGCTAAACTCCTATTACCATTTGACATCTGGGCGCCTAAAGTCAATATATTGGTTTGTTTCTTATCTAGCGCAAAATGATAGGCAGCAGATATTTTTATAAAAGTCCAATTTTGAGCTGTTTTATTAGGATCATTCAGATTATCAACATAAAAACTTCCTGAATTATTGGCACTTTTGATGACATCAGCTTGTACACCTATGCCTATCCAATCTTGCTTCCTTATCCCTCTAATAATAGGAGCATCAGCCGACAAGCTAAAATTTTGATAACCAGGATTGCTTAATCCAAAGTCTTTACGAGTATAAATACCACTTACCCTGTAAGAACCCGAAAAAGCTCCAGAATTGGCAGGATTGACACTCAATGGTGTAAAGTGATAGTAAGAATAATGAAGATCTTGCCCCTGCAAATTCAAAGACCATCCTATAAATATCACCAAACTTAATAATAATTTTGTTCGCATCATACCGAAAATTTTATTTGTTTCGACCACGAAAGATAGCGCTATTTTTTAATATAAAAACAAAGATCGCATTTTTAACAATTTTTTTTAACAAACTGCCTTACAGAAGACATAAAATATTTGATGTTAAGTATGATTTTTCTTTCATACACACATTAAAATCTACTAATTAATTTAACATCTTTAAGAAGAATTTTAATTATCTTTATTGCTTTCTCTTTATTACTTGTGCAATCATTTTACCTTCCATAAAATGATAGCCTACCATTCGGAAGTGTGCGTACTTCCAAAGTTTTTAAAAATGATTTGTCCATTAAAACATATCCAACTCAATAAAAATTATCAAGATTTATGGTGCTAAATTCAAAATAAATAGTTACATTTGTAATAGTTTCTATTTGACCTTTCTTGGCAACAAAAACTCAGTAACTTTGACTTTATTTCCACTTTAATAGAATCTATATTGATCTTAATTTTTTAGAAATTAACGTCAATAAATAATGCAAATGCATTTATTAAATATCTAAGTACAAATATTATAAATCTAGCTGAAAATACTATATATCCAACAGAATATTTTAAACATCCAAATCAATATTTTAAAAATTCACATCAATATTTTCTATATCCATCAAGATTAAGAGGTTTTGCTTAAAGGTTACAAAGAAACGTTAACAGTTTACAAAAGAACAAGTAAAGATTTCTTTGCAACGCTTAAGTGGTGCAAGCAAATGAGTAAAGGTAACTTTGCAATGTTTAAACCTTATTTATAAATGGGTTAACGTTTCTTTACACCATTAAAGCATCACTAAATAACGTCTTAAGGAAACTTTAGAACACGGACGTGTTGCAAACTAACGCTTACTGATTATAAAGTAATAAGTAGATGTTTTAAGCTAATCAGACCTTCATACACCGACTACATCACATATAAATATATATATAAGCTATTTTCAAACCAAATACAAGAATTGAACCTGATGGCAAAGAAGTTTATCGGAGTTACGCTGCTAAGTTTACTTTGGCAACATAGCTCTGAAACCAAAATCCCTGATGTCGCAGTTCATAATAAATGTAGCTGATCAAAATTTGACAAGTTCTGGCACATTGCTTGCCCATCTTGACTCTTTTACTTCCACTGTTTCAAAATCATCGAGGCTAAATATCTTTTTCAAAAGTACCTTATAAGTTCTACCTATTGGTATGGTAGTAATACCAATATCAATAATTGACTTAGAAAAATTAATGACTTTAATTCTGTCCTTTGGTATAGCATAACTTTTGTGTACTCGCAATATAAAGTCCTCGCCGAATAGTTTTATCAATTCGGTAAAAGAATTCCTAACGACTATTTTTTTATCTTTACAAATGATAGTTGTATAATTCCGTTCTGATTCTAACCAGTTCACTTCAGATTTATATATAACATTGGTGGTTGTGCCACTTTTTAATATTATTCTGTCATTTAAGCAAGATTCATACTTCTCTGGCAACGCAGCGCGAATCGCACTTTCAAGTGTCAACTTATGAAATGGCTTAACAATAAAGGTGTTTGAGCCAGACTTTAAAGCTCGATCATACACTTTTCTATCTTCATTTGATGAAATAAAAATTATTGGAATTTTATTATTAGCTGCAACATTAGCAATATCTATACCTGTCTTTTCCCCCTTTAAATCAATATCCGTAATTAAAAGATCTGGATTAATTAATTTCAAAACTTTTATTGCACTTTCATAATTATCTACAACATCAATTACATTTAGATCTATATCATTCACTAAAATATCCTTAAGAAGACTGCTATACTCCGCGTCATCCTCTACCAAAAGCACTCTAACATCTTTCATTTCAATTGAGCTTTAACTAAATTGAAGTAAAATTAACATTATTTTTCAAACAATGTAGGCAAAAGTAACATTTTTAGCTATAATGTGTAAAATATTGTGGACATTATGTAAATACAAGCACATTTTTAATAAAAAACACAAACTACCGATAACTAAGATACAAGTTCAATACGGAGCGATATTACCCTATTTGGTGTTCAACTTGGAAGCCAATAATAATTCAATGTCAAAATAAAATCATTATGCATCGCATGTTGTGTGGTATGAAATACCTCTTTACTTTTTTACAGCGTTAAATTAATATAAGTTTTTTTTACGAAAATCGGCTCAGAAACTTGCAGATATTATTTTTCTTGTTAATTTTGCACTCGCTTTTAAAGCAGGGCCTATAGCTCAGTTGGTTAGAGCACCTGACTCATAATCAGGTGGTCCCAGGTTCAAGTCCTGGTGGGCCCACCCAACTAAAAGAATCCTTAATCTTAATTGATTAGGGATTTTTTGTTTTGTAGCTACTCACTTCACCAATTCTGCAGTCATTTTTCGTATCCTATCTTCTAGTTTTTCAGTTGTCATCTTCTCACGTAGTCGATCTACGATGATCGGAAATGAAAATGGTGTTGCCTTTTCAGGTTTACTGATGATGATATGAGCGTCGATAATTTTTTGCAGTGACTTACGCATCCTTGACTCCTCTAGCTGAAAAGTCATCACTTCATCATAAGTCTGGAGATATAGTAGGTTGTCAGGCTCATATTCTCTGAAGACTTCAAAAATCAGCTGACTCGATGCTTGAAGGTGGCGCTCCTTTTTTTGTTTGCCAGGAAAACCTGTGAAAATGAGTCCCGAAATACGAGCCATATCTCTAAACTTCCTTCTGGCCATCTCTACATTATTGATACTCGACTGTATATCTGATGCCAGATTTTTGGTGGTGAAAAGTGCCTTATTTAGCAACAAATCTACATCTATCTCCTGATCTGATAACAGCTCAAAACCCAAATCATTCATGGCTATAGAAAAGGTAATGGGCATTATCATACCTAGTCTTTTGGCAATCAAAGCGGCCATACCTTCGTGTACACTTCTCCCTTCAAAAGGATACAACAGCAAATGAAATCCTTCTTTACTCTCGAAATATTCTATCAAAAACTCATCTCTTTTGGGAATAATAGACCGATGTTGCTGCATTTCGAATAGTGGCTTAAGCACTTCTATTTCGATATCTTTGACAATACCTTCGGTATATTGATAGATTTTTTCCCGCAATACTTCTGACATTTGAGAACTTAAAGGCATCCTTCCGCCCATATATGAAGGTATTTTACCTGATTTTGATGAACTGATTTTTACTTGTGCAGTCATATCTTTGATTCGGACCAACTCTAAGGCTCTACCTGCAAACCAAAAAACATCTCCTGGTGTCAGCTGTGAAACAAACCACTCTTCCACTACTCCAAGGTGTGTCCCTTTTACCAATTTTATAGAGATCATCGCATCAGATACTATCGTTCCAATACTCATTTTATGGCGCAAAATCTTTCTCTTATCTTGGACAAAGTAATATCCACTTGTGGTAAATTCTACTTTTTTATACTCATTATAAGCTTGTAATGAATCACTACCATACACCAGAAAGTTGAGTACTTTTTGCCATTCTATAGGATCTACAGATGTAAAACAATAAGTATTTTTTATTTGAATAAACATTTCGTCCGCATTAAACCCTTCTGATACAGCCAGTGTCATCAAATATTGTATCAAAACATCAAAACTACGGATGTAAGGCGTACGTTCTTCTAGATCGTCATGCTCTATAGCCATGCGCAATCCTGCAGCTTCTATAAGCTCAAGTGCATGTGTAGGCACAAACCATATATGACTGGCAGCACCAGGCTGATGTCCACTTCGTCCTGCTCTTTGTATAAAACGGGCAACACCTTTGGGACTACCTATCTGAACAATGGTCTCCACGGGTCTGAAGTCCACACCCAAATCTAAGCTAGATGTACAAACTACAGCTTTTATTCTCCCTTCGTACAATGCTTCTTCTACCCAGTCTCGTATATCTTTACTGATGGACCCATGGTGCATGGCCATTTGACCAGCTAAGTCTGGATTGAGGTCTAACAACTTTTGGTACCAGATTTCGCATTGTGCACGAGTATTGGTAAATATGAGCGTTGTCTTGCTTTTAGCTATGATTTGTAATACTTTATCTGCCAACTTGATGCCTAGATGCCCTGCCCAAGGAAATCTTTCTATTTCGTCAGGAATGACAGAATGAAGTGTAATTTCTTTGCGGACTGTGGCCTTAATGAGTTTCCTTCTTTCTAAAGGAATAGCAAATAGCAACACATCTATGGCTTCATCCATATTGCCTATAGTAGCAGAAATGCCCCAAACTCTTAGCTTATCGCACAATGCATTCAACCTTGATATGACCAACTCTGTCTGTACACCACGTTTGGACCCAATGAGTTCGTGCCATTCATCTACCACGATACATTGTACCTTACTAAGCATAGATGAATACCCTTTAGTAGCCATGATGACATGCAGGCTTTCAGGTGTAGTAATGAGTATTTCGGGTGGATTTTTAAATTGGGACTGTTTGTCTTTCGCGGAAGAATCGCCAGTTCTAATTTCTGCTTGCCACGGCAAATCCAATGCTTCAAAAGCTTTATGACACGATAATAAAATCTCTTTGGCCAATGCTTTTATGGGCGTCACCCAAATGAGTTGTAAACTTCTGGGTCTTGCCGAATGGTAATCCAAAGGATGATTGTCAATATGGTGGATCAATACAGCGAACAGCATGGAGTAAGTCTTACCACTTCCTGTGGGAGCATTGACCACACCTGAATATCCTTGCTGATAAGTATGCCAGGTCTCCCGCTGAAAGTCCATAGGTTGCCAATTTTGTTGTGCAAACCATTTTTCTACTTTTTGTAATCCTAGATTAGGCATAGATACACAATAAATGAAACCGAAATGTGTTCAAATTTGAGTAAATGTAATTGATGTTGTAATATACCCAGTTGGTCATATATTGTAATTGCAACTCAAAACAAATGAAATCTCCAGCCCAGATAAGTATAGATTTAATTGATCATTTCCTACGATCAAAGATAAACAATGTTGCTTAAGTATCAATTAAATCGGCACTTTTATTCGTAGATTTTATCAGATTTAGATGCATTAAAACTATATTTTAAAGCAAGGACATCGTGATAGATGTATCTGAATACAAAAATTCCATACCTTTGTACCATGAGATACCTAGATCCAAAAAATGACTTGATTTTCAAAAGAGTGTTTGGCGAGCACCCTATGATTACCATGAGTCTTTTGAATGGTTTGTTGCCATTGGAAGAAGGGCAGCTCGTCACTGAAATCGAGTACCTACCTGCAGAATTGGTACCAGAAATCCCATCGATCGTCAAAAACTCCATCGTCGATGTCCGATGCAAGGACAACCAAGGACGGCAATTTATCGTAGAAATGCAAATGCTCTGGACAGATAGTTTCAAAAGTAGAGTACTCTTTAATGCATCGAAGGCCTATGTGCGGCAACTGGACAAAGGAGTAGAATACAAAGGGCTCCAACCCGTTTACGCCTTGAGTATAGTCAACGAAATATTTGAGCCACAGACGGATAAATGGTATCATCATTATAAAATGGTACATACTCAGGATCAAAACATGGTGATGGAAGGGCTACAGTTGATATTTGTCGAATTGCCCAAATTCAAACCGTTGACCTTTACAGGAAAGAAACTAAATGTCTTATGGCTGCGTTATCTATCAGAGATAGACAATGGCACAGAATTGATAAACGAACAATTATTAAAAGATCTGATGGAAGTACCTGAAATCGCACAAACACTAGAACTTACAAAAGAAGCTCCTATACGAGGCTGAGCTAGAAACCTATGACAAATACTGGGATACCATCAGGACTGAGCGAACATTAATAGTCGATGCTGGAAGCAAAGGGTAAAGCTGAAGGAATACTCGAAGGTAAAGCTGAAGGAAAGGCAGAAGGAAAAGCCGAAGAAAAGGAAACCATCGTCTGCAATGCCTTCAAAAAAGTGAAAGACATAGATTTTGTTGCAGAAATCACCATGTTGTCATCAGATAAAGTGGTCGAAATATTGACCAAAAATGGATTGATGTAAAAAGTACCATGAGATACCTAGATCCAAAAAATGACTTGATTTTCAAAAGAGTGTTTGGAGAGCACCCTATGATTACCATGAGTCTTTTGAATGGTTTGTTGCCATTGGAAGAAGGGCAGCTCGTAACTGAAATCGAGTACCTACCTGCAGAATTGGTACCAGAAATCCCATCGATCGTCAAAAACTCCATCGTAGATGTCCGATGCAAGGACAACCAAGGGCGGCAATTTATCGTAGAAATGCAAATGCTCTGGACAGATAGTTTCAAGAGTAGAGTACTCTTTAATGCATCGAAGGCCTATGTGCGGCAACTGGACAAAGGAGTAGAATACAAAGGACTCCAACCCGTCTATGCCTTGAGCATAGTCAACGAAATATTTGAGCCACAGACAGATAAATGGTACCATCACTATAAACTGGTACATACTCAGGATCATAACATGGTGATGGAAGGGCTACAGTTGATATTTGTCGAATTGCCCAAATTCAAACCGTTGACCTTTACAGGAAAGAAACTAAATGTCTTATGGCTGCGTTATCTATCAGAGATAGACAATGGCACAGAATTGATAAACGAACAATTATTAAAAGATCTGATGGAAGTACCTGAAATCGCACAAGCACTAGAACTTACAAAAGAAAGCTCCTATACGAGAGCTGAGCTAGAAACCTATGACAAATACTGGGATACCATCAGGACTGAGCGAACATTAATAGTCGATGCTGAAGCAAAGGGTAAAGCTGAAGGAATACTCGAAGGTAAAGCTGAAGGAAAGGCAGAAGGAAAAGCCGAAGAAAAGGAAACCATCGTCTGCAATGCCTTCAAAAAAGTGAAAGACATAGATTTTGTTGCAGAAATCACCATGTTGTCATCAGATAAAGTGGTCGAAATATTGACCAAAAATGGATTGATGTAAAAAGTACCATGAGATACCTAGATCCAAAAATGACTTGATTTTCAAAAGAGTGTTTGGAGAGCACCCTATGATTACCATGAGTCTTTTGAATGGTTTGTTGCCATTGGAAGAAGGGCGGCTCGTAACTGAAATCAGTACCTACCTGCAGAATTGGTACCAGAAATCCCATCGATCGTCAAAAACTCCATCGTAGATGTCCGATGCAAGGACAACCAAGGGCGGCAATTTATCGTAGAAATGCAAATGCTCTGGACAGATAGTTTCAAGAGTAGAGTACTCTTTAATGCATCGAAGGCCTATGTGCGGCAACTGGACAAAGGAGTAGAATACAAAGGACTCCAACCCGTTTACGCCTTGAGCATAGTCAACGAAATATTTGAGCCACAGACAGATAAATGGTACCATCACTATAAACTGGTACATACTCAGGATTATAACATGGTGATGGAAGGGCTACAGTTGATATTTGTCGAATTGCCCAAATTCAAACCGTTGACCTTTACAGGAAAGAAACTAAATGTCTTATGGCTGCGTTATCTATCAGAGATAGACAATGGCACAGAAATGATAAATGAACAATTATTAAAAGATCTGATGGAAGTACCTGAAATCGCGCAAGCACTAGAACTTACAAAAGAAAGCTCCTATACGAGAGCTGAGTTAGAAACCTATGACAAATACTGGGATACCATCAGGACAGAACGTACGCTCATAGTCGATGCTGAAGCAAAAGGAAAAGCTGAAGGAATTCTCGAAGGAAAGGCTGAAGGAATTCTCGAAGGCGAAGCAAAGGGAAAGGCCGAAGAAAAAGAAACCATTTTGTGCAATGCCTTCAAAAAAGTGAAAGACATAAATTTTGTTGCCGAAATCACGATGTTGTCATCAGATAAAGTGGTCGAAATATTGACCAAAAATGGATTGATGTAAAAAGTTTAAAAAGAATTTTTTGTTTTCCAGACCTATAATAGGTTTCATCCTAATGTATGCAGTTTGTAATAGCGATATATGATCATATTTTGATAGTTAATTTAGCAGCGGGCATTAATAAGAGGGAATTTTCAAGCCATAAAAATAAAAAAGGCTTCTCCGTTGTCGGGAGAAGCCTCAAAAGATTCAATTTAGTCTTACACGATATCTTAATATCTTCTTTCTCTTGGTCTAAAATTGTTATCTCTACCTGAAGACTGAGGTCTTGGTTCAGCTTTTTTACAAACGATGGTTTGACCATCAAAATTTGTTTCGTTAAGTCCTGCAATTGCAGCAACTCCTGCATCTTCAGTAGCCATTTCAACAAAAGCAAATCCTTTAGATCTACCAGTGTCTTTGTCCATGATTACTTTAGCTGACGTAACTTCGCCATACTCAGAAAAAAGGTTTTCTAAAGCTTCAGAACTAGTTCTGTAATTAAGCTTTGCAACAAAAATGTTCATTAAAATAAAATTAAAAATAAAATAAAAAAATGGATTCACTAGCAGACCATCTGCTCAGTATGTTTCCAATACGATACAAAGGTAAGCAATTTTTAATACAAATTTCATTTTATGCTAATTTTAATAAATATTTATTTTAAAAAATTTAATTATTCCAAAAATAATTTTATAAAAACTGCCATTTCCATAAAAAAATCTTGAAACATTATAAAATTAAACTCCCCTGAATTAGACTAAATTTCATTGGATTTTCAATGCCCAAAAGAGTCTTTTTAATTTCTAATCCGAGTGCAAAGCCCGTAAGGTCACCATTGCTTCCGATCACTCGGTGACACGGGATAATAATAGGTATTGGGTTTCTACCATTGGCAGAAGCTGCTGCTCTTATACATTTAGGATCTCCCAGGCGCACTGCTAGTTGCATATACGAGATGGTCTCACCATAAGGGATAGTCATTAATGTATTCCAAACTCTTAGGGAAAAATCTGTAAAACCATCTAAGTCTAAAGCTACTTCAAATGTCTTTAAGTCCTTTGCAAAATACAAATTTAATTGTTCAGCAGTATTTTCTGTAATATGATTTGGATTGGATTTTAGCTCAATTTCTCCCAATAATTTAATCCATTGCAATCCCTTTTCTGATGCCCCAAGATATAAGTCTCCAATGGGTGAAGCTACTTTTTGTATGTATGTTGTAAAGGCCACATCATGTTGTTTCGCCTTTGCTGACATCTTTATCATCTAAGGTTTAATTTTAAATATCAATTTCAATTTTTCAAATAGCTCAGGCGCATTCAATTTGTATTGATCAGGTTTGCTAAAAAATAGAGCTATATGGACGTGCAATAAATTAATTTGGTCTAATCCCGTTTGTTTCAAAATAGCAAACTCATCCCAACCACTAATTTTATTAACAATATCCCAAGAATCAGTCACATCAGGATAGATAATATCTTTTTGTGTTGCAACAAAAGCTTCCGCATAAGCATGATAACCTACATTATAATAATCGGTTGGATATAAAACAGCATTGGTCAGTTGCTCTAGAGACAAAATAATTACACCATCTTCTGAATTTACTTCTACTGAGTGTAATTTTGGTATATCTGGCGTTGGAAACGGATGTTTATACAAAAATATCCTATCCATGTCACCAATTAGGTAATCATTGTTGCCCAAGCCTAATAAAACGCCATGAGCTGCCACCATACATTTAATATCTTCAGGTACCTCACGCATTTCTGCCCCTACAGATTGGAATAGCCTACCTGCCATATACAATGTTAGCCTGTATTCAAACACTTTTTTGTGATCTTCATCTAGGTATTTATAAGGTTCAAAATATTTTTCTAACCACACTTTCAGAAGTGGATCAAACTTTAATGGATATTTACTAAGCCACCAATGATCTAACGGACCATGGAAAACGTAGATAACTACCAATAATATTACGGGTATAAATATAAAAATAGAAGTTTCAGATGTCCGATTTGGGCCAAGATATAATATAATTATAGCTGCTAAGACTATTGGCAGCGCTAATACTTTTGAAATAGAGTGGATATGCATGAAATCAGGTATTGTCGCAACTTAACGATAAAACTCGAATCGTGCGTATAAAAAAAGGGACAATCTTCAAAGAAAATTATCCCTTTTTGTGGTACCTCCCAGATTTGAACTGGGGACACACGGATTTTCAGTCCGTTGCTCTACCAACTGAGCTAAGGTACCCTGTTTTAAAAAGCGACGCAAAATTAACGCCTTTTTTCATATTACAAAAGGAATTAACAATAATTTTAAATAATATTCAAAATTCATTGGCAATCATCAACAAAATATGATGTCTTTGACCTTGAAATATTATCTTGTGACCTCATTTCTTTTCAAAATATATCCATGAGAATATTCAGTCTTTTATTAAGCTTGATATTCATTTTAAGTTGTGGCTCAGTCAAAAATTTAAGTGAAGTCAATCAATTACCTTACTTTACATGGAATAATGCTACTGTATATTTTTTGTTGACGGATAGATTTTATAATGCAGACAAGTCTAATGATTATGTTCATCCAAATCCGCCTGCAGCATACAGAGGATTTATGGGAGGAGACATCAAAGGTATCACGACCAAAATCAATGAAGGCTATTTTGAAACTATAGGCGTAGATGCAATCTGGATGACTCCATTGGTCGAAAATATATCTGATGGTGTAGATGAAGGCACGGGATTGACTTATGGCTTTCATGGTTACTGGGCCAAAGATTGGACTAAGCCTGACCCACGATTTGGAACTGAAAAAGATATAAAAGACATGGTAATGGCTGCGCATCGACGTGGTATAAGGATATTAATGGATGTTGTGATCAATCATACTGGTCCTGTGACGGATTCTGACCCACTTTGGCCTGAAAATTGGGTAAGGACCAAACCGAAATGTACTTATAACAATTATGAAACAACCACTGCTTGTACTCTGGTAGATAATCTGCCGGATATAAAAACAGAAAGCACACAAGAAGTATCCATACCTTCACATCTCATCGAAAAGTGGAAACAAGAGGGTCGATATGAAAAAGAAGTGGCGGAGTTAGATGCCTTTTTCAAAAAAACCGGATACCCAAGAAGGCCATATTATTACATCGTCAAATGGTTGACGGATTTTATAAGAGATTTTGGTATTGATGGATTCAGGGTGGATACAGTAAAACATACTGAAGAAGAAGTATGGCAGGCACTAAGAGTAGAATCAGATAAGGCTTTCAAAGATTGGAAAAAACACAACCCTGCAGATGTCCTTGATGACCAACCATTCTTTATGGTAGGTGAGGTTTATAATTATTTCGTTGGCTCAGGTAGGCTGTTTGATTTTGGGGATAAAAAAGTAGATTACTTCGCAAATGGTTTTGATGCCCTCATTAATTTTGATTTCAAATATGATGCGACCAAAAGCTATAAAGCAATGTTTGCTAAATATGATACTCTTTTACACACTACTTTGCAAGGAAAAAATGTGATGAATTACATAAGTTCGCACGATGATGGCGGACCGTATGACAAAATGCGAACAAAACCCTTGGAATCAGCCACTAGATTATTGTTAAATCAAGGTATCACTCAAATATACTATGGAGACGAATCCGCCAGAAGTCTTTCGGTCAGTGCCAATGGAGATGCGGTACTAAGGTCATTTATGAATTGGGATGAACGAAAACTGACTACAAAAAAAGACATTGTGCTACATTGGCAGAAATTAGGCCAATATAGACGCAATCATCCATCTATTGGCGCTGGAAAACATTTTGACCTAGGGAAAAATATTTTTGCTCGCAAACACTCTGCTAAAAAAATAAAGGACGTGGTTGTATTCGCTATAGACCAACCGAAAGGCATAAATGTCATTGATGTAAGTGGTTATTTTGATGACGGTATGCAGCTTAATGATGCTTATTCCGAAATAAAAGTCATTGTCAAAAAAGGCAAAGTTATCATCAACTCACCTTATGATATCATATTATTAGAGCAGAGCAAATAATAACATTTTCATTAGATTTTCCTTAAATATTGAAAAAAATAATGGTCGTTTGTGATTTTGGTGCAATCTTTGCACTTTGGAAGTAAATAGTATCATTTATGAGTCAAATTCCTCAAGTAACAAGGACACAAGCACAAATATCCAGAGCTGCTATACAGCGACTATATGTATCTATGAGACATTTGTTTCTCAGAGGTGGCTACAAACCATTGGGTGTCTCTGGAGAGTCAATGATACAAGCTATGTTATCATTAAAACCTGAAATATACGGGTCTATCGCTGATGACGAAAAGGTAGAGCTTAACGGATTATTGTACATATTTCAACGGTTACCCAAAGGGATAGAACAATGCCGATACATCAAACTAATCTCTAGAGAAGGATATGATGGTTCGCATTTCGAAAAACATGTACCACCTAGACGTAAGCGCGATTGTTATCGAGTAGATGAAGAGCAAATGTTTATAGAGATGACTAGAGGAGGCAGTGATATCTATGATATACTCACGCACCTCACTTTCATGTACATAGAGGCGGAAAAGATCAGGAGAAACTCTATGGACTCCAAGGGTAGAAAAAATAGATCATGGATGATGCTTGAATCTCTCATAGCAGAAATAGAAGTTGGCAATGATATCAATAAAGAAGTAGGTTATACCTATTTAAATACTATATTAGGGAGGACTTATGATGAAATAGACACCGCTTATCAACGTTTTGAAAAGTCTTCTGAAGTCAACAATCTATTTGAAGTTACCTACTGGTTAGGCAGATTGAGTATGGACGAATTTCTCACCCAAGTTGATAGAGAAATAACATTTAGTCCTGCATTAAGAGATAGCCTGGGTCATCATATTTATGGAGAAAAATGGGCCGATAACATAAAAAAAACTATGTGGGAAAACGAGTTGTTTGACAGACCAGTACATATTATTTCAGCCAACCTGCATAGCGTAATGAATTGTTTTTATGCCAAAAACGCCTTGGCTAAAAAAGTTAAATACGAAAATCTTGAGCAATTTGCAGAGATCCTTAGTATGGATGGCAATGCAGAATTGCGCAAAATAGTTTTGACGCATGCTTTGCAAAATGGTATGATTCAACTTTCTGATACTAGTGGTACTAACATAGGCGTACAAATATTTGATACTGCAAGATTAGATATTAAAAATCTTCCAACAGAATTACATTTTAGTAAAAAATCTCCGCACGAGTATCCCGTAATCATTGTTATGGACTATGCATTCGGAGAGCAAGCTTATGAGACGATGGATGAATTGCTAAAGCCCTTTAATAATAATGGTGAGCGTTTGCGCATGAACGTAAAATCAATCAATATCATGGGTAAAGCTGGTATCTTGGAAGGAGACAAAGGAGATATTATGATCCCAACAGGCCATGTATTCGAAGGTACAGCAGACAATTATCCTTTTGATAACGAATTGAATTCTGGTCATTTTGCCAATAGTGGGTTGGGTGTATATGAAGGAACAATGATTAGTGTTTTGGGAACTTCACTTCAAAACAAGGATATACTTACATACTTTCTGAAATCATCATGGAAAGCTGTTGGGTTAGAAATGGAAGGTGCACACTACCAAAAAGCTATACAAGCCGCGTCCAAAATCAGGAACAATATAAATCCCGATGTAAAATTGAGGTACGCCTATTATGCCTCTGACAATCCATTAGAAACAGGAAGCACTTTAGCATCAGGAAGTCTAGGCCTTGATGGCGTGAAGCCCACTTATTTAATAACACTAGCAATGTTACAAGGATGCATTCAGTAATTAAAAACATTTTCGATATTTTTTTTTAACTTAATTAGTATTAATCATGAAAAATTTAATTTTTACTTTAATTTTTATTGTGACCAATTCTCTTTTGTCTGTAGCTCAAGAAACAACAATGACGACGATGCAAGACAAAATGATGCTCAAAGATAGTACTGAAAACTGTTGTACAAATTGCTATTCAAATCTTGTAGCCATCGGTGGGAAATATTACTTCAATACTTTAGGCAATACAAGAACAACGCTTGCGTCCAATGGATTTTTGATGGATCAAGAAGCTTTTGAGTATCAATTTAGGCTTTACAATCTACCAAAAATATTTTATTTTCAACAACTTGGCACATTGACCAATGAAAATTATGCTTCGGTTACAGGTTTCGGTATAAAAGAAGATTTAAGATTGCCTATTTTCAAAAATTCAAATTTTATTCTTACACCTTATATTGAAGTAGGAGGAGGATACTATAGAATGAATATTGCTAAAGGTATCACTTCCAATACGATTTCGACCGTATTAAATAGTAAAGTAGAAAATTATTTCTTGGACAATTTTGTAGTATCAGGAGATGTTGGGTTGGATCTTGGATTCAATTTTACTTTTGATAATAAAAGACTCAATGTGATATTCAATGGTGGATATATAGCCAACTATCCTACAGAATGGAGAATGGCTGGTTCATTAGCGTTTAGAGAAAAAATAAATTTGGCTAGTCCTTATGCTGGAGTAACTGTGCGTTTAGAGATGGATTGTAGCAATAAATGTTGTGGTGGTGGACAAAACAAGTGTAAGTAAATTTTAATAAAGGTAATATAGTTCAACCATAGATGTCCCGAATATAAGAGTTTGTTGCAGTTTTTATTGCCTTATTATTAACAACTTATGAACCTAACATCGAACTAATCCCTTCATTTAGTTTACTTGTCGTGCAGACTAATTTCGTTTAATATTTTATTATCAGAAGCGTAACCTATTGATTAGCACCCTAGAAAAAAAATTAAATATACATTTTCGAAATATTAAAATTTAATGTATTTGGAGCCGTCTTTTTTATTTGATAAAAATAAAACCAAGTACTTAAATAGTCAACATCATGCAATAATATGAAGAAAGAGCGAAAAGATGACAGTTTTATAAAACAACCTTACTACCCTGGTGGAGATAAGGCATTAGGTGTCTTTATCATCCAAAATCTAAAATATCCTGAAATATCAAAAGCCAATAAAGTAGAAGGTGATGTTCATCTAAAAATTGACATCAATCACAAGGGCGATGTGATTGATGTAAAAATAATAGGTGGACTTGACATTGCTTGTAATGAAGAAGCCATTCGCGTGGTAAAATTATTGAAGTATATTGTACCTAAAACGCCAAGAAATCTTAAAGTTACCTTCCACAAAAACATCCGCATACATTTCAATATTGAAAACACACCATATAGTATTGATTCAAACCTTCCATCAAATAATGTAGTACAAAGTGTGCACTACAACTATAACGTAATAGAAAAACCAGTAAAATCTGATGTGGATACAAAAGAAAAAATTCCAACTACCTATCAATATGTAGTTAAGTATTAAAATATGGTTCGATGGCATCTTAAATATTTAAGCACCATTAATAAGTGTAGGAAATCTTGAATTTAGCTTACTTTATCCAAGTCAAATATCCTTTTTTTCCTTCCTCTATTTTCTATTTTTGGAGACTTGCCCACTTCATTTTGTAAAAAAATGCGAATTGCAGCGCCTTTATTATTCACATCAAGTGTTCTATAAATGCTTTTGATATGAAATCTTACAACATCGAGAGATGTTTTCATTTCACCAGCGATTTCTAAATATGATTTGCCATCGGCTAAAAATGACAGTATATCATAAGGTTGTGCACTGAGAAAATATTTATAACTCTTTGATTTTCTGAAAGAATCGCATTCAGTATTTATTAAGTCTAAGATTGGCTTAACCAAAGTTGAGGAAATAAAAGCTTCCCCTTTTTTAATGATTTCTAAACAGACTGGGATCTCGTCAATTATTTTTAATTCATCAACAAAATTCTTGACACCTTCATAAATCACTCCACCTAAGCACTCAGTATCATCTTCGTAAGAATAAATGAAAGCCACATTGGGATTAACTTGCTTTATTTGATCAATGATGTCAAGCAATGTACTACCAAATTGTTTCTGAGATATTACTACAACATCACTTTGAAGCAAATACTTGGCATCAACAGCTTCCAAAAAATCTGATCCACAATAAGTTAAATCTATAAAACTTAAATCCCTTACTATATTTATTAACTGATTCTGTACATTTTTGGAATAATGTAAAATCATTAAATTGATATTCCCCATAAAATCGACATTTATTTACTTTTTGATTACATTCTAATGCCACACTATCTAAAATGAATAAGCTAAATTCATTCCAAAGCATTCATTAAAAGTATCAAATTTTATAACTATTCAATAACAAGGCACAAATTACTCATATATTAAATAACAATTTTTTTTAAGTATATAATGTGCATAAAAAAGGGTACGTAAGTACTTTGTTAGTACTTATTTGTTAAAATCTTATTCTAATCTTACAAAATAATGCCCAATCTTTAATAAAAAGGCCGATTAGTATTTTATAATTTTTTTAGTAAGTACCCTATCAGATGTAATTATTTTCAATATGAATAGGCCTGGGATATATGCTGCCATATCTATTGACTTTGGCCCATCATGAGATTCAATCAATGCACCTTTTTCGTCATATAAATTTACTTCCTGAATATCTATACCATCTATGTGCAAGATATTAGTCACAGGGTTTGGATAAATATTTATATAATTATTTAATAACCTTACAGCTTTAACAATGGGTGTATAGTAGTATGCGGCATTAGTCTCCATGACTATAATTTTATAATAGGTATTTTTATTCACCCTCTTAAAGTCATAATACTCAAAGTCCAAGGAAGACGACCCTACATCTATAGAATCTATGGATTCCCAATTTTGTCCATCAAATGAAGCCAATACAACAAATTTTTCAATATCACGAATATCATTCATAGACCAAGTCAAAACATTTTTATTTGGATGAACGGCACATTCCAAATCCAGTAATTGGTCTATACCTAGGGCTGAATATCTTAAACAATTTTGATCATATATAAAATTTAGCTGTGGGATCTTCTCACCTACAGGATTGTTAGGCAAGTAACCTGAGTTCAGCTCCCAAATCATAGTACCACCAAGATTATTATCCCACACGTAATCTACTTTATCACTACAAGCATATTGGTCATTATAACTCCAAAATTCATCATCAACACTGCCTGGAAAATCTTTAGATAGATACGACATTTTCACCACAGGGTCGTATTCATAATTATTAATATCAAAATGATTCAGCATAAAATCTCTATAAGAGAATCTAGTCCAACTTGGATCTACAGTATAAGCCTGCATAGGTGCAGTAACACCACCAGTACTGGTACCATCACCGCCTTTCCATCTATATGCGTCCATAATAACGCCTACAGCAAGCTTTGCTGGATCGACTCCAGCATTAATGCATAGAGACAAATCTCCATGTACTGAAGGCATAAGTTGTCCAGTGCTAGGCATCCTATTTCCTCCATCAAAGACAGGTGCATCATGCCAAGTGACCCAACCAGGAAATACACCAGCCATATCGTACGTCATAATATTGATCATATCAAATTTATCTTGGAGCTGGAATAGAACTGGACCCGCAAAGCCATTGGCAGCTACTGTCAATAATGGTTTTTTATTGGTAAAAGGACAAATTCTCACTTGCAAAGAGTCATATAGTGTATTTATGAAAGTGACATAGTCTGGATTTCCAGTTTGGATGCCCATTACCCACGGCGACATAATAGGCTCTAAATCAACGTCTATTCCGTCATATTCATAGGTATCCAACAATTCCAGTACATTGTTAATTAACGCAGCCCTGCTGCTTGGATTTGCCAGTGCTGGAATATAACTATCATACCAAGCTTGGAAAGCCATCAAAATAGGAACACCGTTAGAATGTGCTGCTTGTACACCAGTCAATAATCTATGAGCTGTAGCTCCATTGCTCACCATATTTAAACTACCATTTTGATTGACATAAGGTCCCAAGTGTGCTATATGTGTTAGCTTTTGATATTCATTAGCAGTTAAATACGGAATACCTCCAACTCCTTGCGTATAAGTAGGAACATATCCAAATATCCTTTTTGCACATGACTGACCAAAAACTTGATGTGTTAGGAAAGTAATAAAAGAAATAAATAATACACGATTCATTTAAGGTATATTTTATATATATAAAAATGCTACAAAAATTCAAAATTCAAGGTCACATATATGATAAGGTAAGAATAAAACATTAATATATAATTAAACAGCGAATTACGAAAATTCAAGTGTGAAAATACATAATTTTTCTTATTATTGTTACAAAAACAAAAAGGTTATTATGAGACATTCGCAAAAAATAAATAAATTAAAGTACCACTAAAAATGAATCCTAAGAAAAAACACTTAATTCTCTCTCATTTTTCCTATTAGCTAAACAATAGATTTTTATACATACTCTTATTTGCTACACACAATAATTACGCCAAAATGTCAAAATATAAAATTCTCATCCATTAGATTCAAACATTAAAAACAATTTTAAAAAATTAAGGCAAATGTGGAGAGATTTCTATAAATTTAGAAATAGAATTTTTGATTGTCTCCAAATGAAATTATTAATTTTCAATAAACAAACATATAAAAAATACAGCTTCATCCTCTCAATAATGGGACAATGAAGCTGTCAAATTCTATGAACTAAATCAGTTGAAAAAATTTACGGACAAAGCATTATTCTTTGACTTCACCAGTAATATGTAACACTACTGGTTCGCCTGCATTGGATGTAATGGTGATGGATTTATTAATCAATCCTACACGTTTGGTATCGTATCTTACTTCTATCTCTGAAGTAGCGCCAGAAGCGATGGCTTCAGTAGGAAATTTTGGGACCGTACACCCACAACTTGCTTTAGCGTCTGTAATTAATAAAGGTGTATCTCCAGTGTTTTTGAAGGTGAACCTACGGACTGGGTCGGCATTTTTTTGGATGGTTCCATAATCTATGGTTACCATATCAAAAGTTAATTGTGGCCCTGTTTTTTTTGGCTCTGGTTTGGATGGCTGTGCCTGAAACACAAAAGGAACAATTAAAAGAACAACTAAAAACATTACATTTTTCATGATAATAAAATTAAAAAGTGATAAAAATTATTTACATGACAAAGGTATGGGCATACTCATTTGGTGGTTGTTAATAGTCGTACCAACACATGTTATCCTCATGTTAAGCAAAAAGGAAGTTCTAAATATGTCATTAAGTAGTGGTATTTTTGGTGCATAAATTGATTTAGCATTGAAGGGAAATCATATTAAATATCTTACGGCTTTTGGTATCATCGCCATTCTGAGTATCTTTATAATCCAGATATTCTGGATAAAAGAAGCTTTTAATATAACTGAAAGTCAGTTTGAACATAACACTACTGTAGCACTCCGACAAGTGGCGGAAAAAATCGCAGTAAAAAACAAAACCAATTTTTTGCAACACAATCCAGTCATAAAAATCAATCCAAGACTATATGTAGTACAAGTAAATAGTGAGATAGATGCCAATTTATTGGATCATTATCTGAAAGTTACTTTTGATTATTTCAATATTGACATCGATGTAGAATACAGTATCTATAGTTGTCAAAATGATGAATTGGTATATTGTAATTACATTCAGAAAAAGAAACCTCAAAAAAATGCCACTACACCAGAGTTGCCCAATTTTACGGATATAGATTATTATTTTAGTGTTAGTTTCCCCAACTATCCCATCATTTCTATGAATAATATTCCAATGTGGATGATCACTTCAGCAGTTTTGATATTGGTAGTGCTATTTTTCATTTATGCCTTGTTTGTCGTATTTGCTCAAAAATCCATCTCACAGATACAGCGCGAGTTTATCAACAATATGACCCATGAGTTTAAGACGCCTATCTCTACGATTTCGATCATTCAGCAAGCAATTTCAGACCCTGATATAGTCAAAAATCCAAGAAGATTGGCTACCTACACTGAGATCATTGGTGAGGAAATCAACAGACTCAATGACCAAGTAGAAAAAGTACTCAATATCTCTCGACTGGAAAAACGTCAGGTAGAACTTAAATTGGAAATGATTGATATACACGAGGTGATAGAACAAATCATACATAATTTATCAAATATTGAAACAGAAAAAAAAGTCAATTTTGTTATGGATCTACGTGCAGAAAGAATTTCAATAAATGCAGATCGCGTACATTTTACCAATGTCGTGTGTAACATCATAGAAAATGCAACAAAATATTCAGGAGATGATGTAACAATAAAAATCACTACTACTGATCAAAACAATAGTATGATTATTGCTATACAAGATAATGGTGAAGGTATAGAGAAAAAAGAGCTAAAAAAGATTTTTGAAAAATTCTATCGCGTACCAAAGGGAGATACTCACAATGTTAAAGGATTTGGCTTGGGTCTATTTTATGTCAAACAAATTGCTAAGGCTCATGGCTGGAAACTAGATGCGACATCAATCTATGGGCAAGGCACAACTTTTTACCTAATCATAGACAACAATTTATAAGTACAATGGCGAAAATATTTTATGTAGAAGATGATGCTAATCTAAGTTTTGTAGTAAAAGATTGTCTTGAGATAGACGGACATGAAGTGCATCATTTTATCAAAGGAGACGACGCGCTCAAAGCATTCAATAAGTTTGATTACGATATTTGCATTTTGGATGTAATGTTGCCCAATTTGGATGGGTTCAGTCTAACGAAGGCTATCAGAGATAAAAACCCACATATTCCGATCATTTTTGTGTCTGCGAGAGTACATATACAAGACAAACTGGAAGGTTTGCAACTAGGTGGTGATGATTATATTTTTAAACCCTTCAGTATCGAAGAGTTATTGCTCAAGGTCAAAATATTTATGAAAAGAATCAACGGTCAAGTGCTCATTGCACCTGCAGATAACGAAAAGATGCATTTTGGTCATTTTACTTTTGATCCTGATAATATGGAATTAATATCCGAAAACGAAATCACCAAACTCACTGCCAGAGAAGTAGATCTCTTGATATATTTCATCAAAAACAAAAACAAACTCTTAAAACGTAGAGATATTCTCATCGCTCTTTGGGGAAAGGATGACTATTTCCTCGGTCGCAGCTTGGATGTATTCATCTCGAGATTGCGGAAATTTTTAGCATCAGATCCAGATATTAAAATAGAAAATGTGCCGAGAGTTGGGTTTAAGTTTAGGATAGATAAATAATTTTTATGGAAAGCTGGCTAATATTATTATATCTAATTTAAAGCTTTCCATAATAAAAAATTGCAATTTTACATTATAAAGGAATGATTCTCCTTACAATAACAATCTTTACACATGAAGACAAAAATTCCAATCCTTTTATTGATGTTCTTTTCACTTAGTGGCTGTATAAAAGACTCAATACCTTTTGAAGTGGGTGTATTTAGTATATATCCTAATCCAGCTTTTGCTTTTTTTTCTATTAGTATGAGTCAGGACATACCAGAAAATACATTTTATGATATTAACATTACAAATGGTCGAGAAAAGAAAATAATCGAAATTTTGAATACCGATAGTAGGGAATTATCATTTGATATGGAATCTCAACCAGAAGGTATATATTATGTAAATGTGCTCTTAGATGGTAAAACTTATAGACAATTAGTCCTAATTTCAAACTAAGGCGATGAATAAAACAATCATATTTACCATAGGAATATTGATAGGTCAAATCTCTTTATATGGTCAGAATTGGAAAGTGCATATCAATACCAATGAAGTGTTTATTTTGGGCAATAAATTGAAAGGACAATATCCAGCATTATGGCATAAAAAAGAAAATGGATTTATGGCTGGTGGATTTGGAGTAGGAGTATCGACTACTCAACAATTTAAAGAAAAATATATAATCAAATACCAAGTCAACGTCATTAGACAAAGATATTTTGATGAGCCATACTTGAATAGTGATTATAGTGGTGCCCAGTTGTTTGGATCCTTGGGAATCAATACCAATTACAACATCATCACAAATGCAACAATAAACAACTCTCTTGGGCTAAATGATAAATGGTTATTTGGTATAGGATTAGGTTTAAGAACCAATATACTTTCCCATTCGGATTATGGAAAAGTGGATATAAATGGTATTCCAACAGAGCTCACTTTCCCTAATTTATCAACATCAAAAATTGTACTCAATTTACCTTTAGAAGCAAGTTATAATTTTAAGAAATTTACATTTTCGTTGAGATCAGAATTGGATATCACAAGATCATCTACTCTGAAGATATTCAAATCAGAGCGATTTTTTGTACTAAATTTTGAGGTAGGATACCTGTTTTCAGGATTAAAGACAAGGAAATTATAACTTCAAAATTGTATTGTAAAAAGTATTTCAGTTTGATTTTCTTCCTTTCGTTTGAGATTTCGGTACGGTATTTGCAAATAAATAACAAGAATCTAATATTAACCTGTAATTGTTAAACCAACCACGAAGCCATTCAGTCCTTGAATGGCTTTTTTTGTGTTTTGAAAAAAATTAAAAAAAATCACTACCTTTGTCCTTGCAACCAAATCTTCCATTGAATACCAACTTTACCATCAAGGCCATCACTTTGACTGTCATCATTATTTCTGTATTGATGTTGGTAAATTTGTTGATACTTGGCATAGCTTCATTGAACGGCGTTAGTATCGCATCAGAAAGCGATTTGATCAAGTTATTAGATAATAAAGAGAACTTAGGATTGGTCAAAACCATAGTTGGAACCAATCATCTGCTTACTTTTATCGTTGCACCCTTGATATTTTTGTCCATATTTTATCAGAAAAAAATTAGGCAATATCTCCAACTTAGGCATTTTCAACCTATCTACTTACTGTTATTTCCGCTTGCACTATTTATGTTGTATCCTTTGATGGGCTATTTGGCTTTTTATATTGATAAGATAGATTTCCCAGACTTTCTATCCAGGATGGATGCAGATGCTACAGAGTCATTGACTAAATTGCTTAAAATGGACCATCCTACGGACCTATTAATAAATCTATTGCTGATCGCCATTCTGCCAGGTATCGGTGAGGAATTACTATTCAGGGGCATCATTCAAAAGGAAATATATCAAAAATGGAATAGACCTCATCTTGCAATATGGGTGACTGCTTTTATTTTTGCTGCATTCCATTTTCAAGTAGTAGGGTTTTTACCTAAAATGATGATTGGTGTAGTACTCGGCTATGCTTATTATTTTTCAAAAAGCCTGATATTACCCATGGTCATCCATGCGATCAATAATGGATTTGCTACTGTGAGTTATTATTTTGCAGGTGATACTATCAGTGCAGAGAATATTCCCGATCAAAATATACCACTGGGTTCTGTCATTATCTCGACAATAATTTTTGCTATGACTATGTACTACATATATCATATTTATCAACTGTCAAATCTTGTCGAACATGAATAAAAATCAAGTATTACGGCAAAGAAGTTTGACAGGAATCATTTTTGGTGTCATCGTCATTACTTTACTGACTTCAGGGGAATATGGAGCGATACTTTTAGCAGGATTTATTGCTTGTTTTAGCACTTATGAATATATCAGAATGGTATTTCCAAAAAGTAAGTCTAAATTATCTTACAGCTTGACCCTTAACATATTAACAATATGTTTGATAGCTTTAATTTCTCCACAAAATGAATATTTCTACTTCCTTACCATACTTTCTTGTATCATGATGGGAGCAGGAATATTGAATATGTTTATTTCATTTATCGACCATAAACATATATATTGGTTGGTATCTATTTTTTATTTTGGCTTCCCATTTGGACTGTTTATTTCTTATTTGATACATACGCCTATTTATTTACCACATTTTTGGTTGTCAGTATTAGTGATGATATGGATGAGTGATTCTTTTGCATATTTGGTAGGATCTCGGGTAGGAAAAACCAAACTTTTCGAACGTATATCACCTAAAAAAAGCTGGGAAGGTTTCATTGGAGCAGGTATAATTGCATTGCCTATAGCTTGGTGGATAGGAAACACCTACTTTAACACACCAACAGATATGTATGGCATTTCACTCGATGCTATTGGAAGCCCTGGTTTATTTTGGGTACTTATAGCTTCAGCTGCTTGGATTATTGGTACTTTAGGAGATTTGGTAGAGTCTTCTATAAAGCGCACATTTAATATCAAAGACTCTGGAAAATTACTGCCGGGACACGGTGGCATTTTAGATAGATTCGATAGTTTTATTTATATTCTACCATTTATATTATTTTTGCTCATTCATTTTACAAAACAATAAATAACCATACTTTCATGACCATACACAAAGAAGGATATCCAACATTGCTGTTTAGTTTTATAGCATTATTTTTAGTCAATTTTGTAGTAAAATATTTTATCCCATCCGTATTGCCGTTGTTTCTATTTATAAGCTTAGCATTATATTTATTTTTAGTTTCTTTTTTTAGAAAACCTGATAGAGCTGTATCTCAACCTGATAATCATACATTACTTTCTCCTTGTGATGGCAAAGTAGTAGTAATAGAGAAGGTATATGAACCAGAATATCTCAAAGAAGAGTGTTTACAGGTTTCTATCTTCATGTCTCCACTCAATGTGCATATCAACTGGTATCCGACAGACAGTAATATTTTATACTCCAAATATCATCCAGGAAAATATCTTGCGGCTTGGAATCCCAAAGCATCGACTGAAAACGAAAGGACAACAGTCTGTTACTCTGTAAATAGCCAAAAAATATTGTTAAGACAAGTGGCTGGCGCTTTGGCTAGAAGAATAGTTTGTTATGCAAAAGCTGGCGATAATAAAAAACAAGGTGACGAAATGGGTTTTATAAAATTTGGTTCTAGAGTGGACTTATATCTTCCCCTAGACACAAAACTTAACATAAATTTGGGAGATAAAGTAACAGGCAACCGAACACAAATAGCAATAATTTAAAATGTAAATACCTGATATTCTATTCTTTAAATTAAATTTCTATCTTTTGATAATTTTGATAGATTTTGAAGTTTGTATGCCTCGCAATTCAAGCATATAAAAGCCTTCTGAAAGTTCAGCTAAATTTAAGCTATGTTGTGTAACCAAAGTAGGTAAAATAGACGTTTGAACTATTTTCCCAAGTGAATTATAAATTCGGTAGGCGGTATAACTTTCATTAGCTGATGTAAAATTTATAAAGCCTCCACTTGTAAAAGGATTAGGATAAAAATCAAAGGATTCGCTATTACCATCTATTTCTAATACTTTGACTGCCAATAAAGTGTATGCACCACCATAATCATACTGTGCCAATTTTATATATGATTTACCACTTTTCAAAAGATTGGTAAAATCAAAAGTATAAATACTCGGATGTACGTTTTTAGCTTGAACTTTGCCTAAAGATTCATATACTATGCCATCAGATGAGATACTTACTTCGTAATAATCATTATTTACTTCTTGTTCGGCCTTCCATGCCAATCTATATACATCGCCTTGTAATCTGAAGATGTCAACAGAACTTATTTTTACTGGCAATGGAGAGCTTAAAATTTCAAAAAAGTCATTTTTTGATGAAATAGGTCTATTTATATTGATTTCTGCCACTATAATATTATCATTACCTCCATCTACATCACTATGACTTTCATACCCTGGAGGATCATTTTGTATAATTTTATATTTACCCATAGGTAGAAAAGGAAAAACATATTGCCCATCCAAATCAGATGTAGTTTCCATCAGTTCTCCCGCTTTATTGACTATTGGCAATCCGCTATTATAATCTACCAAAATAAGTCTTGAGCTTTTTATTGGTAGTTTTGTATCAAAATCAAAGACAGACCCTTCTATCCTACCGATAGCTTCTCGATACTCAAATCCCAATATTTTTATAGCATGACTATTGCTATAACCATCATCATCAGGGCCATTGGCGGCACAGATTACAAATTTACTTATTGGCGCATTAGAGTACACCAATAATCCTCCATCAGGATCGGAATGGCTCAAATCACCATTAACGCCTGCAGCAAAATTTGATTTGGCAGACTGCCCATTGATTACAAATTTTGGCGATGATGATAAATAATCCAATACTAACGGAACTTCACCATTCATGTTGTAGGCACTTACATGAATACTGTCTTGAAACGTACTCAATAATTGTTTGCTTGTTTGGAGCATATCTATGTCATAAATATTAAATTTATTCAGCACCACAGGGTTTGAAAACTCAAATTCCAAACAAACCGATTGGTTAGATGATTGAGACTTAATTTGCAAGGCAAGGTTTCCCCTTCCAAAAAAAGCATTAGTCTTGGTATAATCATTGAACTCTGATTGGTTCGTAGTGGTAGTATTCAGACCGTATGGGTCTTTCATCGTTACCTTTACGAATATATTACCAGATGGGTAAGTATTTTGAGTATCATCTGGTCCCCACACAGCCTTATTTCCCGTCTTCGCTCCTTCCCATGTAAAATACTCTGTTTGCCAAAAATCATAAACTTGGCCACTTACCATTGACACATTTGTTGCAAGTAATGCAAATATCAGAAATTTTAACTTATTCATATCTTAGGATCTTTAAAACTAAAAAATAATCAGATTAAGAAAATGATCACATTATAATTATAGCTAATATCATACCAAATTAAATATTTGCAGTCAAAAAAAATTAAATCGGGAAAGGTTTTGATATTATTTCATTTTCAGTAGTGGTTTTGCATATTTTAACGGCCTAATTTTGTAGTAAAATCTACCCTCTTATTCGCACTTTTTGTGAATAAGTGCGAATTTAGAAATATGGTCTAATAAAGCAAGCACAATTATGACAAGGTCGAATAATCATAAAAACAGAAATCTAAAGTACTTCATAAAACTAAAAATATGGTACATTTGTTGAAGTATAATATAGTAATATATTTTTCTTAGCATGGCATTTGAATACTCTTCATTTTTTAGTTACCGACGTAATCAAGGTCAAAGGTTATTTATGCGTAACTTAAGAGACATTATTCAAACTGAAGGTTCAAATGCTACTAACATTCCTAGTGTGTTTTTTGACGAAGACAGTATTCATTGGGGACAAGAATTCGATAGAGTTATCTATCCAGCTATTACCAATTCATATTCATTTATCCTTATATTAACACCGCATTATCTGCATACAGAAAATCTTTGGTGTGCAAAAGAAATCTTTAGGGCTATTCAATTTGAGAATGCTATTCGTACACATTTAAGTAATCAAGAATGGTGTTTTATTTTTCCACTGATATATCGCGGTCCAGTTTCAGCTTTGCCAAATCAAATAAACACGAAAAACGCTATTTTTCTGAATGAATATGAAACAGAAATAAACAACAATATTAGGACGAATGAGATTACAAGACTTCAACAACAAATACATGATACTTTATTTGAAAATTATAAGTTGATAGCAGAATTAAAAAATCCTGATATTGAAATGATCATAGAAAATCTCGAAATACCAAATGATGATGCGATAAAAGAATGGGTACAAGAACAAAAAATGAAGGCAAAAGTCGCAGAATCACAAACCCTTCCAAAACTTAAGTAAAATGAAAGATATATTTGAGCATAAAGGTGAAACAATCACATTTTATTCTTATAAAGGTGGAGTGGGACGTAGTATGGCTTTGATCAATACAGCATGTCTGTTAGCTTTAAAAGGGAAAAAAGTTTTGATTATCGATTGGGATTTAGAGGCGCCAGGACTACATTCATTTTTCAATGGTCAAATTAAAGATAGGGACCTAGGGTTGGTTGATTTTGTCGTCCAAATGCAAAAAGACATAAAAAAGAAAAATCTTAATTTTGAAGAAGAAATTCAACCTCATATTGCATCGATTATCAGTAAATTTATTAAAAAAGACCTAAAATTAGGTAAAGATAAAAAAGTGGTTTTAGACATCATCAAAGCAGGAAAATTTGATGACTCATATTCAGATAGAATGTCAAGTATTGATTGGATGCAGATTTACAAAGACACACCTGCTCTTTTTAGATCTATGGCTTATCATTTAGAAAGTCGATATGAATATATTTTGATAGATTCGAGAACAGGATTAGCAGATACAGCAGGTATTTCGACTATGTTGATGCCATCCAAACTGGTTTTGGTATATGTGTTAAACAAACAGAACCTTAATGGTGTACTCAAAGTCGCTCAGCAGTCTTTTGAGTATCGAATCAACTCATTTGATGAACGAGATTTAAAAATCTACCCACTTCCCTCCCGAATCGAAAAAAGTACCAACCATGCGGACCAGAAGACTTGGAGAGATTTTCATCAAACAAGATTTGAACGTTTATTTAAAGAAATCTATCACCTAGATGTATGCCATCTTGATAATTACATCGATAAGTGCCAAATTCCTTATGTAATATCGTACGCTTATGGAGAAAATATTCCTGTTTTGAGCGAAAGAATAACTGACACTAATACCATATCTTTTGATTACAATAACTTTTTGGAGATTTTGATCAGTGATTCTAAGCCTTGGGAAGTAGAAGGTAGTTGGTCTTACGTCAATTCCACAATACAACTGAACTTTCATCCTCCATCCACTGGCAATTGATCCCGCAGCACCTTCGCCTTCACCAATCCACTCGCCCGCATGATGGCATCTGCACCAAAGCGTCTTCTAATTCTATCCATCTGCTGCATGAGGTGGATGTGCTCCATAGTATCGTCGAATAGATTGATCTGATAGCTGCCTTGTACAAGTCCGCTGTACTTTACACCGATGAGACGGATGAGTTGCCGGCGCTCATATACCTTGTCGAATAGATCGAGCACGTGCTGACCGAGGAGTCGATCATTGGCCGTGTAGGAGATGTTTTTTTGTTTGGTATAGGTATTGAAGTCTGCGTATCGGATCTTGACGGTGATGGTAGATGCGAGTTTGCCAGATGCACGGAGTTCAAATGATAGTTTATCTGCCATGTCGAGCAGTAGGTGCTTCATCATCATGACATCCAGAGTGTCTTCCATAAAGGTTCGCTCCTTAGACATCGACTTTTGTTCATGGTAAGGTACGATGGGTGTGGTATCGATGGCATTGGCTTTTTCCCATAACGTGCGACCTGGCTTGCCGAATTCTCGCTCGAGCAGACGGATGGGGATCTGACTGAGTGTGTCTATGGTACGTACACCCATAAAGTTGAGCTTCTTGTGCGTTTGATCGCCTACACCGGGTATCTTGCCTACGGGCAGCGGTGCGAGAAATCCCTTTTCTTCGCCATTGGGTACGTATTTGGTTCCATTAGGTTTAGCCTCGCCGGTGCCAACTTTAGAGACTGTTTTATTGATAGATAGACCGAAGGAGATGGGCAGTCCTGACTCCTTGATCACTTTCTGACGCAACTCTGATGACCACTTGAAGCATCCGAAATGACGATCCATACCCGTGAGATCAAGATAAAACTCATCAATAGATGCCTTCTCATACACAGGCGCATCCTCGGCAATGATGTCAGTGACGATGCCCGAATATTTAGTATAACTGTCCATATCTCCTTTGATAATGGTGGCTTGCGGACAAAGCCGAAGTGCCATTTTCATAGGCATAGCCGAGTGTACACCGAATCGACGTGCTTCATAGCTGCATGAAGCTACGACTCCACGATTGGATGTACCGCCTATGAGAATCGGTTTGCCAAGCAAGCTACTGTTTTTGAGACACTCGACCGATACGAAGAAGGAGTCGAGATCTAGATGGAGGATGGCGCGATCGTACATGTTATTAATGATTTGAATAATTTGAATAATCTGAACGAAGAATAATTTGAATAATCTGAACGAAGAATGATTTGAACAATCTGAACGAAGAGTTCATTGTTCGGTTGTTCATTGTTCGATTGTTCGAGTCGTTTTTCCTTAATGTTACGATAGACGATACCACAATTCTTAGCAGTTCATCTGCTTCTTTACGCACATAAGAAGTGTTTGTACTATTTCTATTTTGAATCATTTCTAACCATCCGATGGTCTCATCGGTTTCTTCCTCAACGATCTTGAGTTTATTGATCATATCTGCTTTTGATTTAGCTCTATTGACCGTTCGATAATTCATGTAAGAACTTGTGGCGGAACGTACCACTTGATTTATGATTACCTTATTTTCATTATTATACTCTAAAGACTTTACTATGTCAAGACAAGAATAGCACCATTTTTTAAATCTCACTAATATTGGAATATTATCAAATCTTTTTTTAATTTCCATTTTAAAAAATTTTCGTCATTCGAATGTTCATTGTTCGTCATCCGATTGTTCAAATGTTCGGTTGTTCGTCATTCGATTATTCATTGTTCAAGTGTTCGTCATTCAAATGTTCATTGTTCAAGTGTTCGTCATTCGATTATTCAAATGTTCATTGTTCGTCATTCGGTTGTTCAAGTGTTCGGTTGTTACAAGAGACGTATTATACGACATAATAACGTCGCAATATACGACATTTTTATATATTGGTGCGAAAATTGAAAAAATATTCGCTACAATGATTTAGATATAATAACTAAATAAAGTAATTTTAAATCAAAATGAATTGAATGATTTGAACGACTAATACTTCGAAATGAGAAAGTACAGCTAACCTAATTAATTCTCCTGATGCTCTATAGTTTAATCCTAATATAAATGTGACGTATATTGTTTTTACCTGTCACGCGCTCATCTATCTCAAATTGATTCGTACTTTTGATCAATGGCAGCATCTTCTGAAAGCCGTAATTGCGCGGATCAAAATCTGTTTTTTTCTTTAGTAATAAATTACCCAATTCACCGAGGAATGCCCAACCACTTTCATCTGCCAGGTCAGAAATACTATCTGTCAAAAGTTTGATTAGTTCTTTATTAACAAGATCAACTGATTTAGGTGCTTTTTGCTTGTTAGGACGGCTAGGTTTACTCTCATTCTTGATAGGAACTTCCTCTTCTTCGACACCCAGAATCTCTATATAAATGAATTTATCGCAAGCTGTAATAAAAGGTTTAAGTGTTTTCTTTTCGCCAATACCTATCACTTTCATTCCTGCTTCTCGCAATCTTATAGCCAATCTAGTAAAATCACTATCACTTGATACGATACAAAAACCATCGACTTTGCCAGAGTACAATATATCCATGGCATCAATGATCATAGCACTATCACTGGAGTTTTTGCCAGAAGAGTAACTGTATTGCTGTACAGGTGTAATAGCATTTTCTAGTAGTACCTTTTTCCATCCACTCACTGTAGGTTTGGTCCAATCTGCATAGATTCTTTTGAATGTCGGTACACCAAACTTGGCAATTTCTTCGAGCATTTCTTTTACATTCGCATAAGGAACATTATCCGCATCTATGAGTACAGCCAGTCTTAGGTCTTTTATTGCGTGATCCATTTTATGAAAATTAGGTAACCAGAAATAAGAAAAGGCATTGTATAAATCCGAAAATAAGGAAGGATGTAAATGCTAACCTTCAAAGAAGCCTACACTACCTCCTACCCAATCTTTGTCTTTATTGTATTTTACACCAATCATTTTCCCTTTAGAAAGTCGAACTAAATTGTTCACTACAAATGGTTTATCCACATCTTTTGGCCACAACATAAGCATCCGAATTTCCACTTTTACTGGATCGTTTGGAGATTTCAATACAGGTTCATAAGTAACTTTACGTTGTAAGATATAATTGGACTTATCTTCTATTTTGTCTATATCTTCTCGGGTTACATCTATGATTACTCCTGCACCAGCAAATGAAAATAGTGGCTTAAGCACGTAATTTTCGAGATCTAAAGGAATATCAGTTAATTCGTGGAGAAAGTAAGTGTCAGGCACATATTTATTTTTTAAGTATGGCATGATGTATTTACTGATCCTGTAAAACCAATTGGGATGACCTATCCACTCAACATCAAGATCATCTGTAAATTTGAACTGCATCTCAAGATCTGTTCTTTGGTACAATTCATCAAATATGACTCGATTATAAATTTTTTGTATTTCTACTCTTCCCCCAAGATTATCTAAGTAATAAAGTTTATTGCCATCCTTGACTACTTCTGTCACACAGACTACAGGAATGCCAAGCTCTACTGATGTGCTCAACATGTCAATATATGTCGTTTGTTTTTCCGGTTCTATTTCCAATAATATGACATTTTTAGGGTCCGATGTACCCACAATAATATCATACATCAATTGTTTGTAAGAAGGTCTATCTCTCCCATCAAAAAAACAAGTGAGATTTTCTGGCAACTGATAATGCTCTTTATATACCTCGGCTACCATATATTGGAAGAAATATACAGATGGAAACCCTTGTATTTCTATCAATTGCGGAAATGGATCTCCATTTTCATCCAAACAAACACCAAAATCCATCTGTAGGAAAGTGGTATGTTCATCCTCATTGGGTACAATGAGACTTTCGTCATATAAAGCTCCTTGAGTGATGGTTTTGATATCTTCTCTTACTACAGTTTCCTTGATCATATCACAAGCTTCCAAAAGCCTATCTTTGAGTATGGAAGGAATGAAAAAAGGTGACTCTGCTACTCGAAATAATGGTTTATTATTGTAAACGTCCGTAACTTTTTCTAAAAAGTCTTGATATTTTTGCTCTGTGAAAGCTGCATTAAACTGTGATCTTACTTTTGCAATCATACCAATACTGCATTTTTCTCGTAAATAGAGTTCATGGCATTTTCAATAAACAATGGTAAGACCGTATCGTGTGTCAATTCTATTTTATCAGGATCATCTATGTGGTCCATCATGGTATCATATTTCTCTTGACCAAAGTTCTTAATGACATTTTCTCTAACTTCTGATTTCTCAAAATGTATTTTCATACCAATAGGGTCAGCCTCTGGATGAAACTGTGTACCTATGAACTCGTCAGAAAATCTTACGGCCATAATAGCGCGCTCATACTCTACATGTGTTCTTATTTTTTCTAATGCCAATATCTTCGCACCATGCATTCTAAATACATCAAGGTCTGGTTGTATCAATTGGAAATCTCTACTATCTACAGCATAAAGTGGGTCAGGAAGCATTTTAAATATAGGATCATTTTCACCAAATTTGGTCAAATGAACAGGCATTATCCCGAAGGAAGTGGATTTCCGTGGAGCCAAGGTCCCTAACTCAAAAAAGTTGCAAGCCATCTGAAAAGAGTGACATATAAAAAACATATACTTTTTTTCGTGAGGATTGACAAGGTTGTGCTCCCACAAGTCACCAACCAAATTATACCACGCCTTGTCCCAAATGCCATTACCTTCCAATGGATTGCCAGGTCCACCGCTAGATATATACACGTCATATTCTAGGCCCGGGACTTCATTTTTGCTTCTCACATCAAACTCATCAATGTCAAATGCACTACTATACATAGCGGCAATATCTCTGATACAACGCATACCTTGGTTAGGTCTGCCTTCATTCATATCGAGTATTGCCATTCTTAATTTGTCTTCCATGACTTTGTAAATATCAACGGTTGGTTTTACTTATTTGACTGCTGCTTTTTTAGCTACAGGCTTCTTAGCGGGTGCAAATATATTACTTATAAACGTACCCCATGTCAAATTCATCTGATTTGCTTTATGATTTTGTGCTTTTTCTATTGCCATGTTGGCTGCATTCTCTACTATCCAGTCAAAATTAGCTTGACCAACAGAATTAATATCAGCATCAGGAGCAGGATTACAGAAGTCAATCGCAATAGGAATACCATCTCTCACAGCAAACTCTACAGTATTGAAATCATAGCCTAAACCATGACAAAGTGTTTTGGTATATTGCTCTACAGTGGCCAAAAGCTTTTTGTCTTTGGTTGGATTATCTACAACATATCTCAAATGATGTGGGTTGCGTGGCTCATAAGGCATGATGTGTACTCTATCACCCGCTAGATAATAGCATCTGAAGTAGTGGTCAAAAACAATTTCTTCTTGAAGTAACATAACCAATTGGTCAGTTTCAGCATGTTTGGTCCATAAATCTTCAGGACTTGTTACTTTATATACACTTTTCCATCCACCACCTGAATGGGGCTTCATATAGGCAGGAAACTTGATGTAATCAAATATTTTTTCCCAATCAGTTGGGTATTTTAGGTTTATGATAGATTGTTCAGAAGTATCATCAGGGCTATTGTAAGATGGCAATAGGACAGTATTTGGCACAGGCACACCTACCGTTTTTGATAGACAATTGTTAAAGAACTTTTCGTCTGCACTCCACCAAAATGGGTTGTTGACAACAGCAGTACCCATTAAGGCTGCATTTTTGAGATAAGCTCTATAAAAAGGTACATCTTGAGATATTCTATCTATAATGACAGCATATTCGCAAGGACCTGCCTGCTCCACTACATCAATCTGTACTGCCTCAGCCACTATACCTTTTACTTTTTTTGAGTTGACACGCTCTATAAATGCTTGTGGAAAAGTGTTTTCTTTACCGAATAAGATACCTATCTTCTTCATTATTTTTTGAATATTTAATTTGTTGTTAAATGTTGTTATTATTAGAATGTTTGCAAATATTGAATAATGCTTTCAAATATCCTAAAAAAGTGGAATAAAAATATAGACATCGAATAGTGGATATCTAGCTAGTAAAACTGTATTTAATGAAAATATCAGAATTATATTTTTCTGTTTAGTTGACATTTTCGCCAATACGCATTTTAATCTCAAAGATTGATGACATTCGGAATAAAATTTTATTTTAAAATCCAAGTAAAAATGTCGTAAATCTACAAATTACTTTACTTCCAAAATATCAAATCTTTTCAAAAAGTCAGGGTCAAAGTCAGCACCATGTCCTGGTGCATCATCTACCGTTACTTCCCAGTCTTTATGATAAGTCATACCACCAATGACTGGATCTTCGGAAAGCATGAGTGGACTATCCAAGTCGTGATATATAATATGATCCCATGCCATATCAAAATGTACCAAAGCCGTAATCCCTAATCTAGATTCCGAAAAAGATCCTGTTTGACAATAAACATCCGCAGCTTGTGCTATAGCAGCTATCTTCATGGAGTTGCAGATACCACCAGATTTTCCAAGCTTGATATTAATCAAGTGCGCAGCATGTTGGCTTAGTACCTTGTAAGCATCTTTATGATTAAAAACAGATTCATCTGCCATAATGGGTATTGGACTAGCAGCTGTCAATCGTATCTGATCTAATGTGTTTCCAGCTTGAACAGGCTCTTCGCAATGTTCAATATTCAGATCTCGCATAGCATCAAGTGCCCTTTTGGCATCTAAGTAGTTCCACCCTTGATTGGCATCTATACGCAAAGGCAATTCATCACCGATAGCGGATCGAATGGCTTGCATTCGTGCAACATCATTGGTATGTCCTCGCTCACCAAGTTTGACTTTGAGTACAGGGAAACCCATTTCTTTAAACTTGATGGCTTTTTCTACCATCTTTTCTTTTGGTAAGAGGCTAACAGTATTGTCGGTATATATTTTTTTATCTCTGTCTCCTCTTAATAATTTGTACAATGGTAACTCATCCATTTTTGCAACTAAATCATAGAGTGCCATATCAAAAGCACATTTCACAGATGCATTCCCTACAATCATACGGTCCATGAGTGCAACGTGTTTGTGTATTTCCCTAGGGTCAGCGCCAATGAGCGCCGATGCCAAATCTTTAGCAAAAGCTACTGTGCCCGTTTGGGTCTCCCCATGAATAGAGCGATAAGGGCAACATTCACCCACACCGTAAGTCCCATCCGTATTATAAATTTTTATTACAGTGTTGCGTGCATGAGTCAGTGCCCCTTTAGAAATTACAAAAGGCTCATGAAGTGCTATTTGCGTTGGAATGATTTCAATTTTATGAATTTTGATCTGCTTCATCTCTGGCTATTTATCTTTATTGTATGCAAAAGTAAGATAAAAGTGAACATAACCAAAATATATAGTTTTGATTTATTTAGCTATACTCTTTCACCTAAAGAATTATCAACTAATTAGGGGCTGCTGAAAAAGTCAGCTATTATTTTTGGTTAATAGTTTAACGGAGATTATCGTTCAAAAAACAAGCAATAGAGAAAATGAACGTAGTGAAGTGAAAGCACCAAAGTGGGCGGCGAGTGCAAAGCACCAAAGGCCGTAAGCCTTTGACGAAGTGAACCGCTAGCGGGTGGGCAGGAAAGTGCGTCTATTGCCATAGAAAGCACAAAGGATTAAATATGAAATACTTATGGCAATAGAAAAAGCATTTTGGTTCGAAAATGAACGTTGCTACGCAATTGCCTTTTTTTGAACTAGACTTTTTTGGTTACTTTTTTTGGGCAATGCAAAAAGTAACTGCCGCCTGCATAAGGCAAAAGCCAACTCATGGTACACGACTTTTGGACAAAATCAATTAAAAGGTTTGCATTTAATTTGTTTATTATAGACATAATTTATTATTTATCAATTGGTTGTACCATAGTCAGCAAGCCCTAATTATCAAAGAATTAAAGAAAATTCTCCACAGTTTCGGTCGTTAAAATGACTTTTATAGGGTATTTTAGTAAAAAAGGACCAACACTCTTTTGTGAAGGTCCCTCAATTATGAAAGCGTTATTCTTATGTTGCTTGATTTGCTTATTTGGTGAATTTGGTGGATTTGCAAATCTGCATATCAGCAATTTAGCAATTCAACATTTTAATCAATTTCCATTTACTTGGATCGTTGCTGTACCACAATTCGGCTGAGGACATATTATGGCATTGTTACAACCTCCTGGATCTGTCACTTGGAAAGTCTGAGTACATCCTGGTGTTGCACTATCGGTCACTATAATGGTAAATGTCGCACCACCGCCTGCTGTACCTGGCCCTAAGGTAAATTGTGTTGTACCGTAAGCTATATTGATGTTTGGCGTGATCGTGGTGCCTCCGTTGATGGTTATATTGTATTCGGTGAGTGATGCATTGGTATTGGTCACATTGGCACTAAATCTGATTCTATTGTCTGTGATCAAAGCTGGTGTACCATTATCTAGACATTCTATATTTTGTGGTACGATGGCTTGTATTTCACAACAATTAGTTGGTGTATCTAGTATGACATTGCACATACCTGTACAGTTGCTTGTGGTATTTGTCACGGTCACTGTGTATGTACCACCTGTGAGTCCTTTACGAGTGGCAGTAGCTGCTCCATTATCGCTCCAAGTGTAAGTGTATGTTGCCGCAGGGTTCGGTACGACAGTGATGTCACCTCCCGTCAGGTTAGCACAACTCGGTTGTGTATTGACTGTGATGGCGCATGAAGGAGGATTGGCATTATTGGCTATTATAGCTTGACAAGTTGCTGTACATCCTGCTACTCCACCGTCCGTCACTGTCACTGTATAAGTACCTGCTGCTTTATTGCTAATACTACTCGTGGTCTCTCCACTGCTCCATAGATAAGTCACCGTACCGACCGCATTGGATGCCGTCACACTGGCCGAGCCATTGACAGGACTACAATTGGTCTGTGGTTGTGGTGTACAATCTACAGTAAGTGCACAACATGCTATGTCTGGAATAGTCACTGTATAGTCCACATAACAATCATTGCTACCATTAAATATTCTGACTGTGTATTCTGTATTGTGCATCAAGCCTGTGATAGTGCCACCACCTGTTATATTTACTGTACCTGGTTGTCCATAAGCAGGTCCACTGTAGGTCGCTCCTGTACTAAAGCCTGCCTGATCTGCATTGACTACCGCTGATAAGACTATCGAAGCATCATTATTTGGTGTGATAGCTGTACAACTTCCTGTATTAGGCGTTAATGTCGCAACAGGTACCACGGTACATACTGTCAGTGTGATGTTAAAGGCTCCGCATTGCTGATTTCCTGTGGCTGGTGTTGTTTTTGATAATGTGTATGTAGCACAACCTGAACCATTGACCGTGATGGACAAATCGCATTCATTAAATACGATATTACCTCCACTCGTATTGGATGTTTCATCCCACATACCTTCGCAGATCACGCCATCTCCACAGTCCAAGACATCTTGTAGATATATTTTTTCTCCATTACCACCACTGCATACTGTTTCGTTGTAGGTGAGAGGTGTCGTCATGGGGCAACATTCCGTCACTATCCCTATTTGTTTGGCAAAGACAGCAGGAGCGTGGTTGCTAGCCGCTCCCACATAATTCAAATCTGTGTCAAAGGCAGCTACACAATCATCCATAGATGAAACATAGATCATATTGGCACTTTTACTATATACGAGTCCTCTTGCACCTGCCCAGTTTAGGTTATCAGCCTCATTGGTCTCCGCACTACTATCTGTCAAGGATTGATCTGTTACTGTTTTGGTTACTGGGTCTATTTTTACAATTTTCGATGGAGGGCCGTAGCCACCACCATGTGTATAGACGACGTACATATTGCCCACGGCATCAAAATCCATACCTTGTATTTGTTCACCACCTCCAATGTCCAATCCCAATTCGGTCGCATTCATAAATTCTTCAACAGTGCCACATGTCCCACTCGGACCTGCAGTACCTGAAAATGAAGCTGGGTCAAGTAATCCTCTCAATATTTTATCACCATGGGATCCATACCAGTACTCATCTGGGCCTATAGCAGTACTCCACACATACGCTCCGTGCTGACAACCCAAATATTCACCTGAGCACAAATCATATAACCGCATTTCAGCTGTATGCCCAGTAACATTGTTGGCAGCGTTGACATATAGCTTATTGTCCAAAGAAAACAAATCATAACTAAATACATCATCTACCAAATTATCGATAGTGGCTGGAGTAGAGATATCCGCATCTACTTTCACCCCATCACAAGTAAACTTGCCTACGAAATGTGGTGCCTCTGCTTGTGTGATGTACATAAAACCATTGATATCTGGCGCTATGCCATGTGGTCCTTCTACCACACCATTGGCATTCATCCATGGACTGCCGATCTCTGTTAGAGCACCATTGGTTGAGTTGACTTTAAATTTGTGTATGTGATCTATTCCTGTATCATTCAGATATACCATATCATTGCAAGCACAATCACCAGTAACAGCACAACTAGCCGGTGCCGTATAAGTCTGCGTAGCAGTACACGCCGCATCTGCGCTGAATACTGCTGTCACCGTATGACTCGCTGCATCTGCTGTCAGTCCCGTAATCGTATAGGCTTGTGGGCTCGAAAATGGTGCATTGAATGTTTGTGTCACGCCACCAATGCCGACTGTGAGTGTGCCTGTGGCTGGTGCATCTGTAAAGGTGATGCTGCCGCTGACACTGTAAGTGTTGGTAGAAGCATTGCAGACGGATGGTGTGGCTGTGAGGGATGAGATGGCGCAAGCAACTGACCCAAACCCAAAGTCAAAAGTATGATTATTAGCTCCCGCTACTGCAATATCTGTAGTCAAGACTGTAACTTCTGCATTATTGCCTACAAGCGTACCATCACTGTCTCTCAGGTCTCCGTTGGCTGTGCCATCTGCATTAGCAGTGGTAAGACTGTTGGTGCCCAATGCCGTTTGCTTGCTTCCACCTTGTACATTCGGTATTCTTACAATGTAGATCATATTGGGATCTAGCTCCATGATGTCATATATTGCAGAAGCTGTATTTGTACCAGTTGCACTACTGAAGTAGTAATTACCATTAGCATCAGTATTGGCAGTGGCGATGACATTTCCGTCTTTTATGAGCTGTACAGTCACACCTGCTAAAGGCGCTTCATCAGGGTCTTGGATACCATCACCATCAGTATCCATCCATACTCTGTTACCTACCTCTGTAGTCGGATCTTCACAAGCTGCATCTGTGCCTGACATTACAGTAGCTTTGGCTCCTATAACTGATGTACCCCATTCTGTTCTTCCAGTTCTAATATCTATATATCTTGCTCCGGTTTGGGTTGCAGGAGCACCAGGATCTGCAAAGCCAGCTACCACATATCCTGTTCCTGGGATCACCATGGCTCCTCCTGCATATAAATATGGATGTGAAGATGTACGTCCATTTTCAAAAAACCAGTCACCCCCAGGCCCGTTATCAGTTACACTGGGAGGATTTGGAGTATAATTACCAGGTAAGGATCCAGGATCAACATTTCTCATACGACCTGTAGACGTATAAGGACCAGATACACCACCATTTTCTAAAGTAAATGTTCCATCAGATTCTCTCCAGGTTCGCATCAGATATCCTGTTTCACGGTCACTTCCTGCATCAACATAAACCTCCCTGTTTACAGTACCTATGATCATGGATCCTGTATCATCAAAGGCTATAGAATGAATGTGAGGTTGTATAGCACCGGGATCATTATCAGAATCTCCACTGGGATAGCTACTACTCCACCTTGCGTGTGCCCAATCAAAAGATCTTATTCCACCCGCTAAAAAATTTGGTGTATAACTTAATACTTGTGTGAAAGTATTTGTGGCAGGTGCCATCCTATAAAAAACAGCTCTTAAATCCGAAGCTGCACCAGCATTTGCATCACATATACCTCCCAGATATAAATTACCCGCATAATACTTTAAGGCTCCTGGTCTATATACTCCATTGGGACAGGAAGGATTGGGTAAAGGTATTTCTACAAAGGGTAGTCCTGTAACACCTCCTGCGGGGATAGAAGCATAATTGACAGATGAAATGTCAAACCGCACTATATTCCTTTTCCCCATGTTAATTACATATAAATACCTACCATCATCAGAAATTGCTATTCCGCCCAAACCATGTGTACCAAAAGTTCCGTCTATAGTTGGGGCTATAGCACTTGTACTTATTCCATAGGAACTGAAATTTAGCAATTGCTTCATACTTTGATACGTTGCCAAAGGTCCATCATAACTTGCCACTCTTATTATTCCCTCACCACTTGGATCGTTTGGGAAAACATTTGTTAAGTCTGATGATATTGTAGTATAAAAGGAAAGATTTGTACCTTTTTGTACCGCAAAACCATAAGGAACCCCAGATTGTGTAGCCAAAATATCATTGGTATGTGGTGTTTCATCACCTGCACTGCCCATACCAGTTATGGCATCCCGTCTATCTGCTATGTAATCCCAAGAACGAACTGAATGAGGAGTACCATCATCATCCAATCCACTACCAAAAAGAACCCTTATTGCCATATCTGGATCGCAACTTGCTGGTACGTTTAGACCCAAATCGACATTAGTCGCATTTCCTGTAGCAAAGGTTACTGAAGTCTCACTTTGTGTACCAATAGCACCATCGGCATAGCCCGTTGGATAAGTAAATTCTATCCTGTAAGTTGTGCCAGAACTGGTGCCTGTTATGGTGTAAGTTCCACTGGTGCCAGTGGTCGCTGTTAAAGCTGGCCCACTCGGTGGTGTTGCGGTTACAGTAACCCCAGCAAAGCCTACTTCAACAGACTGCTGGGTTCCATCATTGTTCCCATCAAGAAAAACCTTTCCACTGATTTGACCATAACTTGCAAATGAAACTAACCAAAAGGTAAGAAGTAAATAAAAAATTCTTGCTTTCATAAAGAATAATATTTAAAGATTAAAAATTTTAACATCATTTAAGAAACCGAATTAATTTTCGGTTTTTGGTTCTTATATTATTCTCTAAAAGCGGTTGGCACATTTCACTATTACAGGTTCAAAGTAGCAAAATGCATCACAAACGTATAACAAAAAAATTATATATATTAAAATAAATGTCGTAAATAGTTTTTAAGGTGATGTAATTATTTTGTACAGTATGAAATTACGTGTCTTAATTTCTATTATTACTTAATCCATTTTTTAAAACTTTTTTTCAAAATTCAGGCAACGTATTCTCTAAATTTTCCATCTTATTGTTGAATTCGAATTCAGATGTTTCACTTTTTTTTTCTAATTTTCACTAAAAACATAAAAATGAATACTAAATATTATATAATTTTAATGAGTCTCTTGTGTTTGGTGGTCATAGGTTGCCAAAACGACATTATTCATTTTCAAAATGACGAATCAGCAACTTCTTTTAATTCAGAAATATTCGGCACGGTGGTAGCCTTAGACCAAAATCCCGTAGAAGGAGCAAAAATATTTTTCGCAGGTAACGTGACTTATAGCGATAAAAACGGGCTCTATGTATTTAAAAATGTAAAGGCAAAAAACATTCACAATCACATGACCATTTCAAAAGATGGATATATTGCCGCCTGCAAAACTTTCAGAGTACAGAAAGAGTCCCGTTTGAGATTTAAATCCGTGCTTACACCTATGGTATTTGCACATCGTATTTCATCCTCTGCTGGTGGTATCGTTAAAAATAATCAAGTAACCTTATCGTTTGAGCCCCATAGTTTTGTCTTTGACCAAGACAAAAGTGTGTACAATGGAGATGTCAGTATTGCGTTAAACTACCTGGATCCATTAGAACTTCAAACTTTGGAAACCATGCCTGGTGACATGAGCAGCATCAATACTTCCAAAGAACTGGGCTCATTAACGTCTTTTGGTATGGTGCATGTGGAACTCCAGGCTTCTGATGGCAGAAAACTTCAGATAAAAGAAGGAAAATATGTTGACGTAAGTATGGCTTTAAAAGATACTCACGCATCTGCAGCTCGATCAGAAGTAGCACTTTGGCACTTTGATTATACGACCGGACTTTGGTCAGAAGCAGGCACGGCTGTAAAAGAAAACAATCAATACAAAGCTAAAGTGCCACATTTTAGTTGGTGGACCTATGGTGCTTCGTATCCAAGTGTCACACTTAGTGGCCGCATTGTAGATAAAGATGGAGACCCACTTACCAATATCCATGTTCATGTTCATCCTGTGGGGGAATATATAGGTGGCTATGGCATTGTAAACTTAGATGGAACTTTCAGTGGCGCTGTGCCTAAAAATGTTCCTTTAGAAATGACTATCCATACTTGGGGTATCCACTGTTTTGCCAAACCGGACAACCCTAAAGTAATACCAATAGGAACATTGTCCTTCAAAACAGATGTTGGTGATATCGTTTTCGACAGTCCAGCCTTAAAAAAATTCAGAGTAAAAGGCAGCTTTTCAGTCTGTGACGGCAGCAAAATCACAGATGGTTGGCTCAATTTCTACAATGAATTCCACCAACCTTGGTACAGCTGGGGATTTTACAGTCATGTAGGGACCTACTTATACAAAGGCCTTTATGCTGGTTTGGGGATCGATTACAGTCATTCAAAAGAACTTTTTATATCTAAAAGCGAATCACTGACAAAAATGATTATAAACTTTGATCCAAATACTGGTAAAGCTATAGACACAACATTTGTAAACGGCACCTTGATTCAGAAAGGGGAGATCAATTATAAATCTATTGATATACCTCTGGTACTGGGATTCCAAAAGAGTATTCATAAATGGAATCTTGGATTAGAGTGTACTGATGGTCTCAATATCGTCTTAGAAGCCACAGGTAAAACATTCAACCAACATTTGATTGTTTCGAGAATAGAATCTGAAAAAGATATGTACAAAGAAAAATTAGGATGGTCTGGCAAAATAAATGCCAGTGCTGCTTATCAAATTAGCCACACCACACATATAATTGTTAAACCTTATTATCTTTGGCAAATGAATCCCATAAGCACGCAAAATGCCCTTATAAAAACCCAATGGCGTGCCACAGGTGTAGATATTGGGTTAAGAAAAGATTTTTAATATTGTGCATTTCCTACCACCTGTTTATCGTAGTTTCTGTTCTTAGATGGATACCAAACCATCCAAGTTGCTGCTCAATGTTGAGCAGATGGGTGATGCCCACTTTTCACCTAAATAAATACACTAATTTACAACTCAACACTCAGGTACCTATTCAAAGATGTTTCTGCCAGATAATGGACAGACGGGTGTTATAGTATATAAATGATTTGATACTTTGGTTATCCCACCTAATGCAGGAATTCGCTTCGCTTCGTTTGGTAAAATTGGTGCATAGCATTTCCACACTCAATATCTATGAGGTTCACTTTTTACTCCTTTAATGTTTGATTTGGTAGTATGTGCTTGACCTTGAACGAAGTTTCTGCTCGATATTGGGCAGACAAGGTCACTTTCGATGATATATCTCATCGGTCTCAGACCAATTATGGATGCATACCATTTTCATCCCAATCGTTTAAAAGTTTCAACTAAACAAATACACCTCCAATAGCTATTGGTTAACCACTTAACATAGGAGTGATCATACTACAAATGGAGTCAGCTTGGCGGAGATGGAGTGAATTTTGAAGCCTTCCAAAATCATTTGTAAACAATTTTTTATATAATTGCATATATATTAATTCTAAAATAGCTTAATCTTTAACTTTTGGCTTTATACCTGAAGAATGTCTAGATTTTTTAGGATACATAGATTTGATACATCATAAAATGATGCTAAAAACGATTTCATACATTACATCATTTGATATACTTATTATATACTTTACAAAATACATTCATAAACCAATATACATTTAATATACATCTTAATGTATTTTACATTTTTTATTGTACGTTATTGTATGTAATTTTAATTTTACACCAACTTATAAGTTCAACGAACTAAATAAACATTAAATTATATCATTTCATTTTAACCTTTTTACTTATGAAGCATTTACTTAATGAAACACCAAGCAATTTAAACATGAACTACATTCTTTATTGTACAGATAGTACTAGATGCAATTTTTTATTGCAACAATTTAATCCGATCATTTCTTCCGATGAAATCATCTTGCTCCACGATCTAATTTCATTGTGTAACTACAAAACGCAAGATAATCAGCAAATCATCTTTTTGGACCTCCATGGTTCTGAATTACCTTTAGAGATCTATCAATTTGTTTTCAATAAATTTAATCATGTGGTGATTATATCAGGTCAAAGCAGTCATGCCGTTTGGGCATTTGAATATGGTGCTATAGATTTCATGTTGGATCCCGTAAATACACACAGAGTATCCACTACGATTCAAAAAATTAAACCTACTGAACTGATAAAATCCCCAAAAGCAGACAATGATACTATTTTTGTCAAAAACAGTCGAGATCTAATAAAATTAAATCTTAGTGAGATTATTTACATCCAAGCCATGGGTAATTATATTAGAATATATCTTGTAAATAATAAATGTATTACATCTTTAGAGAAAATTTCATTTATTGAGCATAGATTACCGACGGAACAGTTTATGAGAATACACAAGTCTTTCATTATAAATAACAGATTCATTAAATCATTCGATAAAAAAGAAGTAATTTTAATCAATGAAACCGTTTTACCTTTATCTATTACTTATAGACATGGGTTAACTGGTAAATACATGGGGCATGCTGTTTTATAAACCAAAATTAGCAACATTACTAATTTACAAATAGGGAACTTTCTGAAGATCTATATTTATTTTGCACCAATAAAGATGTATCAGTACTAAAAATTGATAATAAACTCTAATAAAGATTGGACTTTGTCCACATTTAAACGAGACTTCAGCCGATATTTAAAAGTAGCGACACTCTGCACATTGATATTTAATAAGGTAGCGATTTCAGCATTAGTCAATCCCATTTTAATGTAAGTGGCATATCGAAGTTCCAATTCAGTCAAGCTCGGATTTATCTTCATAAGCTTTGAATAAAACTCTGGAAAATGTATGTGGAAATTATTTTTCACCAAACTCCATTCATTGCCTGTATTAGTAAAACTTTTGAGTTCGTTGAGTAACATGATATCTTTATGATTGAGTGCTTTTTTGGCATCTTTATTGGACATTATGGCATTGATGACTTTGTCCTTTTTCTCAGAAATATGACTCAACTCTGAAAATTTATTAAATGCATTATTCAACTCTTGTTTAAGTTCGGTTGATTTATTGATTTCACTTTCTCTATCCTGAAGAGATGATCTATATTTCTTAAGCACCCCATGCAAATACAGGAAAAAAAATGATATAATACCCGCCATAACACTAAAAAAAGTGAAAACAATATAGTTTCTACTCCTTCGTATTTCCCGGACTTCATTGATAACAAAGGCATTGGACTTGTTATTCAAATAAAATGTACTATACTGATGTATAATATGACTTTTTTCAGCAATCATTGCTTTTAGTGCCATTTCATTTAAATTTTGTGCCTTATAAAAGTTACTTTTGATTTCTAAGATTTCACTATGGTAAAATTCACCTAAATACATTCTACAAAATTCTTCTGCTTTTTTGAGATATAAACCCGCTCTTTCATAATTCTGCTTTTTAATGTAGAGAATTGCCAAATTGACACAAGGAAAAAAATAATTCTCCATTTTACTGATATGATTTGGCTTAAATGAAGCTAATAGTTGGTGCTCTGCATTATCCAACATGTTATTGTTTCTATAAGTTACGCCCAACTCTCCGACTCCAGGTTCTCCACCAATAGATGCTAATTTCATGTAATAAAGCTCATTCTTGTATTGTTTTTTGGCTCGACACTTTAATGCTTTTCTATAATGAATCGTCTTTTGTGCTGCGATTGGATCTGGGGCAATTTGTAGAATTTCTTTTTCCAAACTTAAAAGTTCACCTTCGCTTCTGTCAATGTTCATTCCATAAAAACTAATTAAATAAGCAAGTTTCTTTTTATGACTATTTTCGTTATCAATAATTTTTTGCATTTCTGCTACAATACTCTCTTTAAGTTTCAGCTCTATATTTTCTCTAAAGTAATAAGGGTCCAGACTGGCACTAAGTATTAGATTGTAAATATTAAATAATTGGTCAGGCTGCAAATAATTTGCTTCTGTATCTAAAAGGTAAAATAATGCACTACTGGCATCTTGCTTAAATCCCAAGTTAGAACGATTTAAATAATATTGGATATAACTTTCAATATATAGCTTTTTATCATTATTTAATTTTGCTGATTCATATATTTGTTTCAAATCACTCATTATGGATAATCTGTCCTGATTTTGTAAAACATCTATATATTTTTTGCGCAGTTCCTTATCCTCATTGCCATAACTAAAATGATTCAAATACATTCTAATTCCTGCCCAGGAAAGTAAGATGAGAAAGATTAAATAAAAATACCAGCTAAATCTTATAAAAAATTTGAACATTTATAAAGTATTGGTACTATAAAACCAAATTAAACCAAATAAGTTTTAATTTTTTTCTATCTACTTTATTAACTAAAAAGAGATAAAGATTTAACATAATCAAATAAAGATTTAGAATTAATAATTTTCTGTAAAATGGTGCTGTGAGTTTGGCTTCATGAATTTCTTCCTATCTCTTAATATTGTATTAATCTTAATTTCTTTTCTAAGAAACATACCCACAGCAGCCCCTTTATTATTTACGCCTAACGTTTTGTAAATTTCCTTAATGTAATATCTGACAGAATCCAATGAAAAACCCATTTTTTCAGCAATTTCTGCATATTGACAACCTTTACTTAGATATTGTAATACTTCATGTGCATGACCTGACAACAAAATTTCTGAATGTGAATACTGTTTTTTTATAAAATACTGCATGATTGGGGCATGGAGTTCAGAAGAAATGTATTTTGATCCAATTTTTACTGCATCTATGATTTTTTCCAAATCATTATATTCCTTATATGTTAACATGGCATAAACATTTGAATTAATATAAGACAATACACAATTGATATCACACTTTGCCAAAATAAAAATAATTTTCGAAGCTAAATTCTGATTTGACACATACTCATAAATCATGTTCATGTAGTCCTTAGAACCTAAATTACCAATAATAAATATATCTATTTTTTGATTTTCTATCGCTAATATTTCATTTAACTCACTTCCAATGTACACAATATTAAAATGTTCTTTTTTCAATTTTTCAGATAATTCTAGATTTTTATCCAGCATTAAAACATTATCCAATATGGCAATATTGCACATTTGATTATTCATATTTTACAAATTTTTAGATGGTGCAAATATTATAATAAAAATAATATAAATGGAAACTACTTGACAAAAGTCAAATATTAACGTACATAATCAATAGATACTTTATGAAATTGTATTTTAATCCTGCGAAAAACAGGATCAATAAGTTTAGATAAATCATTGATATTTGTCTTGGAGTACAATTTTTTTTTCAAACTTTGAGTAAGCTCCGAAAAGTATAATTTTGCCACAAAGGCACAAAAACAATCTTGATTTGTGGAGAGAGGTAGTCCTGTAATCTTGTCAGCATCATTGTCTGCACCATACTAGATGTCAGGGCTACGTCCCTCTTATTTTGTCCATTTTTGTTTTTCTAAAAAAGATGACAGGACTACCTAGGGGCTGCTGAAAAAGTCAGCTGTTATTATTGGTTGTTAGTTTAACGGAGATTATCGTTCAAAAAACAAGCAATAGAGAAAATGAACGTAGTGAAGTGCAAAGCACCAAAGGCCGCAAGCCTTTGACGGAGTGAACCGTGAAACGGATGGGCAGGTGTAGTGCAAAGCACCAAAGGCGGCAAGCCTTTGACGAAGTGAACCGTGAAACGGATGGGTGGGTGAAGTGCGTCTATTGCCATAGAAAGCACAAAGGATTAAATCCACTTTGTCAAATTAGTATTTTAAAAAATTTAAGACTAAAATAGGGGTTTCTCAGTCGCTAAAACTCCTTAGAAATGACCTAGTATTAGAGTTTAAGGTAGGGAGATGAAGGGAGTTCGGCCTCGCCGAACTCCCTTCATCTCCCTCTTTCCTTATCAGCCTTGGTCATTTCGAACCACAGAGTGGTGAGAAAACTTATTTTATTCAAATATGACAAAAAATTAAACATGAAATACATAAGTCAATAGAAAAATGCATGACTAAGCGAACCTGTATGGGTGAATGCAGTGTAGTGCAAAGCACCAAAGGCGGCAAGCCTTTGACGGAGTGAATTGATAAACGGACAATGTATAATCAAAGGCTTAGATTGAATCTCGAAAAGCTTAATTCCCCTTGGGAGGGTATTTTACGGGAGTGTAGAATACTTTGTGTAAACTCCCAGGGGGAGTTAGGCTTTGGGACAAAGGGGATTGCCCTAGGGGCAATCCCCCTTTGTCCCAAAATTTTTATATGTTTGCGGTGCTTACCCTGAACACATTTTTAACCTAACAACTTTTTGCAATGCAAAGTAACAACATTAATTTTGATTTTACAGACATTTTAAGAATGTAAAGGACATCAACGACTTCGAAGTCGCCATGAATGGTATTTACAAAATTGGTATTCAACACCTCCTCAACTCTGAGATGAGTCATTTGCTGGGGTATGACAAACATTCCATAAAAGGTAATAATTCCGGCAACTCCCGAAATGGTTCTTATGGGAAAAAGGTCAAGACAACTCAAGGCGAGATCGAAGTCCAGGTCCCTAGAGATCGTAATAGTGAATTTGACCCCTTGGTACTCCCTAAAGGGCAAACCACAACGGCTAAAGTAGAATCTGTCATCACTTCCCTTTACGCTAAAGGTATGAGTACTCAAGATGTAGCAGATCAAATCGAACAGATATACGGTTTTAACGTCTCTAAATCATTTGTTTCTGATATCACCAATAAGATGCTCCCTTCCATCCTAGAGTGGCAAAACAGGCCCTTAGAGCCCATTTATTACATCACCTGGATGGATTGTATTTGTTTCAAAATACGCCAAGATAACAAGGTGATCAATAAAAGTATCTATTTAGTTATTGGTCTGAAACCTGATGGATTTAAAGAGATCTTAGGCATTTGGATAGCTGAGACGGAGTCCGCATCTTTTTGGCTCTCCGTACTCTCTGAATTAAAGGATCGTGGCGTAAAATCCATCTTAATTGCTTGTACGGACAACCTTACCGGCTTTACTAGTGCCATTCAAGCATCCTTCCCAGATACGGTAACTCAGCTCTGTATTGTCCACCAAATACGTAACTCAGTAAAGTTTGTACCATGGAAAGATAGAAAAATATTCATCGCCGATCTGAAGGAAGTTTATGGAGCTATTAATCTCCAAAGTGCCTTAGTCGCTTTTGAAAAATTCAAAACAAAATGGAACAGTAAATACAGTTATGCCATTAAAAGCTGGGAAAAAAATTGGGATAATCTCATCCCTTTATTCAATTACCGCCTGAATTAAGAAAAATAATGTACACCACCAATACAATCCAAGGTGTAAACCGAGCAACTAGGAAATTCACCAAAATCAAAACCATTTTCTCAAATGAACAAGTTGCTTTAAAATCGGTTTTTATGGCAATTGACCAAATTCAATCAAAATGGACAAAACCGATTCGTGACTTTGGCATAATTCATAATCAAATTTCTATTATCTTTGATAATTTTTTAGAAAATGCCTAATTTTTCTTCTCTTGAGTTTACACATTATTTTCTACACTCTCTATTTTACACTCCCACGCTCCCGTGTCCAAAAGCTCTTTTTCGATGTCCAAAAGCTCTTTTCGAATGTCCGAAAGCTCTTTTTGAATGTCCAAAAGCTCTTTTTGAATGTCCAAAAGCTCTTTTTGAATGTCCAAAAGCTCTTTTTGAACGTCCATTATCTCTTTTTGAACGTTCATAATCTCTTTTTGAACGTCCATAATCTCTTTTTGAATGTCCAAAAGCTCTTTTTGAACGTCCATTATCTCTTTTCGAACGTTCATTATCTCTTTTTGAATGTCCAAAAGCTCTTTTTGAACGTTCATTATCTCTCTTTGAACGTTCATAATCTCTCTTTGAACGTCCATAATCTCTTTTCGAACGTTCATTATCTCTTTTTGAACGTCCATAATCTCTTTTTGAACGTTAATAATCTCTTTTCGAACGTTAATAATCTCTTTTCGAACGTTAATAATCTCTTTTTGGACGTTCATAATCTCTTTTTGGATGTTCAAAAGCTCTCTTTGAACGTCCATAATCTCTCTTTGGACGTTCATTATCTCTTTTTGGACGTTGATAATCTCTTTTTGAACGTTCCCTTGCTAGCGCAAGTTTGTAACTTGTGCTCTTTAATCAAGTTTGCAACTTGTGCCTTAAGTAATCTCTAACCACTAATAATTAAACCCAAGCTGATTTAAGTTTAAATCAGTGCCTTCATTTTTGAGTGATTTCGTATCACTCCCTTGCTAGCGCAAGTTTGTAACTTGTGCTCTTTAATCAAGTTTGCAACTTGTGCCTTAAGTAATCTCTAACCACTAATAATTAAACACAAAACCTTCGAGACTCATAGGTCTTTCTAATATATCAATATCCAAAATCCCTTTTGTACCTAAATAATCTCTAGCACTACTGTGTAAATAATGTTCGGCTTCATTCACTATACCTGCCATTACAGGGTTTCGATGTACATAATCTATTTTTTGGAAAGTAACTAAAGGACTAAAAAGTTCAATAGGGTGGTTATCTTGTTGCCAAAATTGAAAATCTTTATTATTACTATTATTTTGTCCAGCACATCTAAAAATATTCATCATCCATTCTTTTCTGCTTTCGGAAGGATTGTTTTCTATAGCATGGATGAGTTTTTTAGAAGTAAATTTTTTAAGATCACGCAAAATATCTGAACAACTATATCGACCTGATCTAGAAAACACTAAATGTACATGATTACTCATCAAGCACCATGCGTGTAAGTTTAATCCTTTGTTTTGTTGACAATATTTTACACTCTCAATAAATATTTCGCTGTAAATAGGTCTGGTAAAAACATCTACCCATGATACAGTTGCAAAACTTACAAAGTATATACCGTCATAATCTATAAACTTGTACTTAGTACTCACTCACTTTTGTATTTAATTCGTTTATAGATATTATCAAAATTCTTACCAAAAATATAAATTTGATAAAACAATGATTAGATATTTATTGCACAAGTTGCAAACTTGCGTTAGCATAGGAATAAAATCTAGCTCGGACACAAGTTGAAAACTTGGGCTAGCATAGTAGTTTATAGCACAAGTTGCAAACTTGCGCTAGCATTGTAGGTAAAGATTAAAATATTAAACCTAAAATATTACCAATATTATGATACTAAGCAAAACCAATGTTAATGTTACTTTCTTTTGGAATGGTGAACTATATAGAGCCAATTCAAAAAGCATTAAAGTAAAATATCAAGATAAATCTAAGAAAATGTATTTCTATTTTGATTTTCCTAGTTATAAGTCAAATCTGAATATCAATCAAGATGCTGAAGATATTTTAAATTATTTAAACACATTTGATACCTTAGAATTTGATGATCATAATTCGATTAAAAATTTAAACAATATATTTAACCAAAATAAGATTGATGAAGTTGAAAAGGAATTGATATTAAACTTGCCCAAAGTTCAGATTCAAACTTATAAAGACGTGCAAATTGAACTAGATGGATCGAGAATGACATTTAAGATTAAAACTAATTAAAATTCTGTAACCAAATTGAAAACTTGGTATTTGAAAATTATAGATTGACGGAAGAGGAGATTATGATTGTGGAAGGGAAATAAAAGAAGAAAATATTCAAAAAGCGGAATAAATTAAGGTATAAATTCTCACAATAATTTGTTAAAAATGAGACATTTACATAAAAAACAAAAAAGCCAAAACAAAATGATCCTAAAGATAATATAGATCATAATAAATTATATTTCGTAAGATCACTTATAAAATCATGAATAGTTCGACTTTTTTATTCTAACAAATTTATATTAATACCCAAAAAAGAAATCCACATTACTTATTGTGGAAAAATTTATATTACAACTATATATATGTAATTATTATTTAGTATCTTTGTTTTAAGATTTGTCTGTGCGAAGGCGATATATAAAGATATATCACTAATCGTAGATGTTCCGGCGGTTTGTGACTCATGAGTATCGGAACGTTATTTTTTTAATTTCTTTAAATTTTCAAGCAATGAAAACCAGAAGAAGGAGTGCAGCCATTATCGCAGCACAAGACAGACTTTCAGGATTGATGAATATCGATCCACTTATTGATTTGGGTAACGGGCTGAGTGCTCAGTCGTACCAGGCCAAAATCGAGATGACCGAAGCGAAGCTTAATGCTTACGTGAATGCGGTGGCGAAAGCCGATGCAGCGCGGGCCATGTTGATCGATGCAGAAAAAGAACTGAGTGATTTTAGTGATCACATCATGCGTGGCGTTTCTGTTAAGTTTGGTATGAATAGTGCTGAGTACGTAAGTGTAGGCGGTACCCGAAAGAAAGACAGGAAAAGACCCATTCGTAAGAACATGTCTCCTCCTATCTCTAACGAAAATGAAGGTTAATTTTGACCGATTGACTACATTTTTCGTCTGAAAGCAGGGCCTCTCGATTTTTCGAGGGGCCTTTTTTTTATGTTCGCTTAAAGCATAAACTTTACTTTAAGTGTACTCCAAATATAATGCCACATACCATTCAAGTTATCACTTGATGATGGACGATATAAGTTCTAAATCAAAAATATTATTATTTTGCTGAGACTGTTACAGCAATGGCGAGTTTTGATATTATTGAGATCACGTTCAGGTTTTGTTACAGGCAATTTTGCATGGATTGCATTGTAATCTAATACAAAAGTAAGACAAATATATTAAATATAGTGTTAATAGATAAAAAAAATGAATGATAAAAATAAATGAAGTAATATTTATCGTCCATAAAGCTTAGCAGAATGCACGCTTATATGGAATAAGATACTACAATTTTTACATTTATGCGATGCCCATAAGTCAATAAAGTGTAGTGCAAAGTACCAAAGGCGGCAAGCCTTTGACGAAGTGAACCGTGAAACGAGTGGGCAGGTGAAGTGCAAAGCACCAAAGGCCGCAAGCCTTTGACGGAGTGAACCGTGAAACGGGTGGGTGGGTGAAGTGCAAAGCACCAAAGGCGGCAAGCCTTTGACGGAGTGAACCGTGAAACGGGTGGATAAGGCAAGTGCGACTATTGCCATAAAAAGCACAAAGGAATAAACCCCGATGGCCGAAGTCTGCCGTCCCAAAATACACTACCACCGCCAAACTCGGAGACGATGGTCGAAGTTTGCAACTTCGATCCTATTTTTTAAGAATTTGCAATTCGACACCACCAATATTGATACATTTAAGCACAAAACTTAGCATCAAATGATTTTATGCATTATTTTTAAGTATGGTGCGTATAGAATCAAAGATTCATAAAATAGTACATCGCAGTTGCAAACTGCGACGATCGGGAATAAAAAAGCCAGAGAAGTTCCTATGCTTCCCTGGCTTGAATAATGATTTTTAGTGTAGCACTACTTTAAGTGAACCTAAAAATTGAGAATGTTCTTTATTTACTCTTATTCGATGATGATCAATTTATGGCTTGTCACTTCCCCATCTATGTTTAACAGGATGTAATATACACCTTTACTTAGTGCGCCTTGATCTATCTTCGCATTCAGCTCTTTACCCTCTGATATGGTATCTATCAAGGTGGCTAATACCAATCTTCCATTGGCATCATATACATCTGCGCTTACTCGCTGACCTTCACTCGCTTGGATCTCTACATTCACCTGACCATTGCTCGGATTCGGGTAAATATTCGTATGGGTCTCCCCTCTTCTCTCCACGCTGATGGTTATCGGATCTGAGTAACTCTCCTTCCCATCAAAGTCAACTTGTCTAAGTCTATAGGTATAGATGCCGTTGGTTTTGATGTCGCTGTCATCTAAGGTATAGACAATTTCTTTTTGGCTATTGCCACTTCCTGATACCTTGCCTACCACTTTATATTCGCCTCCTCTGATGCTTCTTTCTACTTCGAAATAATCATTATTGGTCTCTGTGGCTGTTACCCATGTCAACTCATTGATATCCCTGCTTTGATTCCATCTTCCTGTGAATGTTTTGAGCGTCACTGGCAATGGTTTGAGACTTACTCCAGCGTCTATATCCGTGATCTCTGCTGCATACCCTACGGTAAATATTAGTGTACTCTGATTCTCAAAATCTATCACATCACTGTCTATACCATCATTGGTCCCTTGATTCGGTTGTACCCAATTGTACAAGGTCATGTCTGCTTTCACTTTGATGAAGTAGTTGCCCAATTCGCATACTTCAAAGTTGTAATATCCTTTTTTACCATTTCTTCCCACCCGAGGATCATTGATGGTCAACATCGTTTGCACTGGTGTTGTCGGATTGCTTGATTTATACAATTCTACCAATATGCCATTTAGACCTTCGTCTCCTACATCTTGTAGATTGTTTTGGTCTCTATCCAACCATACATAATCGCCTACATACGCACATCGGTAGTAGCCAGCATCGATCGTCTGATTGTTGTCCCCTGACTTCAAGGTGATTTCTGATGCCACTCCTGTCAATACACTCGCATCACTATCTCGGCCATCATCTGTCCCTACATTGGCTGGTGATGATTTGTACAAGCCCCCTGGACTCGTAAATGTTACGGTATAATTGCCCGGTACTAAATTGGTAAATTCATACAGCCCCGTAATGCTCGTCGTCGTGGTCTTATTGACTGGTGCACCGAAGGCATCTACGCCTGTCAAGGTCACCGTTACTCCTCCTATCCCTGGCTCGAAGGCATCTTGTACGCCATTGGCATTTCTATCCTCCCACACAAAATCTCCGATCTGTGCCAATTTGTAAAATCCTGCGTCGATCGTTGGATTATTGTCGCCACCGTTTAGTACGACGGTAGGTGTCAATCCATTCGCTGTATTGGCATCACTATCTTTGGTATCATCGCCATTTCTGTCTTTTGGTGTCGGTATATAATTATTCGGCGTGTCAAATTTTACCGTATAGCTGCCCGGTGTCAGATTCGTAAAACTATACATCCCATTCGGGCCTGTTAGCGTAAAGGCTTCCTGTACGCCACTACTGTTGAATAATCTTACCGTCACACCACCAATGCCTGGCTCGCCGGCATCTTGTACGCCATTCGCATTTAGATCATGCCATACAAAATCTCCTAAACTCGCTCTACTATAATAACCTGCGTCGATCGTTGGGTTGTTTTCGCCGCTACTAAGGGTCACTTGCTGTGATTTGCCGGTACTCGGGCTCGCATCACTGTCTTTGTCATCTGCACTCCACTGTCTTTGCTCGTGGTGGTAAATCCATTCGGCGCTATGAAGTTCACTACATAAACCACTCCTGGTCTCAGGTTGGTAAATTGGTATTGTCCATTGGTGCCGGTGGTCGCATTGGCTACTAAATTATTGTTGATGTCTCTGGCTTGGTTGCCTGCTGCATCTTCTAATCTTACCGTCACGCCTCCTATGCCTGGTTCTCCTGTGTCTTGTACGCCGTTCGCATTGGTATCTTCCCATACATAATCACCCAAACTTGCCGATCTCAGATATCCTGCGTCGATCGTATTATTAGTCTCATTGCTTTGTACGGTCACTGGTACTGATGCCCCAGTGGTGATACTCGCATCACTGTCTTTGCTATCGTCTCCACCTTGGTCTGGTGTCGTCGTCACGGTGTTGGCTGGCTTGGTAAACGTCACTGTATAAGTGCCTGGTGCCAAATTGGTAAACTGATAGTTGCCATTGGTGCCCGTTGTCACGGTAATCGGTGTGATCGGTGTTCCGTCTCCTTTGGTACCGGTCAGCGTTACTGTCACGCCTCCTATTCCTGGTTCGCCGGCTTCCTGTACACCATTGCCGTTTTTGTCTTCCCACACATAGTCGCCTATCGTCGCTGGTCTATAATATCCGGCATCGATCGTTGGGTTGTTTTCGCCTCCTGTGAGGGTGACTTGCTGTGATTTTCCTGTGGTAATACTGGCATCACTGTCTTTGGTATCATTACTCCCTTTGTCTGCACTACTCGGTTGATAACCGCTTGGTGCTGTAAATTTAACTACATAGACTACGCCTGGCTTCAAGTTCGTAAACTGATATTGTCCATTCGTGCCTGTGGTGGTGGCTGCTATGATGTTGCCATTGATATCTCTCGCTGGGTTGCCTGCTGCATCTTCCAAGCTTACTGTCACTCCTACTATGCCTGGCTCACCTGCATCTTGTACGCCATTACCATTTTGTCCTCCCATACATAATCGCCTAAGCTCGCTGCTCTAAGTACACCTGCATCCACGGTCGTTATGTTTTGGCCACTTAGCAACGGGATTCCTGCCGTACTTCCTGTCGTTGGGCTAGCATCACTATCTTTGTCATCAGTACCACTGTCTTGGCCCGTGAAGGCTGTGCCCGTTGGTTTGGTGAAGGTTACGGTGTAGGTCCCTGGTTTCAGATTCGTAAAGCTATAACTTCCGTCGCTTCCCGTCGTGGTGGTTTGATTGACCGGTGTTCCATCTCCTGTGGTGCCTGTCAGGGTTACGGTCAATCCACTGATTCCTGGCTCTCCCACATCCTGTCGGCCATTGCCATTGGTATCATCCCACACAAAATCTCCAAGACTTGCTGGTCTGTAGTATCCCGCATCGATCGTCGGATTGTTTTGTCCACTTTCTAACGTCACTCCTGGCGTTTTGCCTGTGGTGGTATTGGCATCACTGTCTTTGGTATCGTCTCCACCTCTATCTGCACTGCTCGGTTGGTAACCGCTTGGTGCTGTAAATTTAACTACATACACCACGCCTGGTCTCAGATTCGTAAATTGATATGAACCATTGCTACCTGTTGTCGTAGATGCTATGATATTGTTATTGATATCTCTCGCTGGGTTGCCACTTGCATCCTCAAGACTTACAATTACTCCTGATATCCCTGGCTCTCCTGTATCTTGTACGCCATTACCATTTCGGTCATCCCATACAAAGTCTCCTAAACTTGCTGGTCTCAGTAATCCTGCATCTATGGTCAGATTGGTCTCCCCGGCTCCCAAATTGATCGCTCCTGTCGTATTCGTGGTGCTGTTGATATCACTGTCTGTACTATCGTTTCCACTATTGGGTGTGGTGACGTTGTATCCTGTCGGTGGTGTCACTCGTACATAATACGTTCCTGGCGGCAGGTTATCAAACTCATAAGCGCCTGTACCACTCGTCGTCGTGGTTCGTATGACGTTGTTGTTCTGATCGAGCAATTGTACGGTTACGCCTGGTATGCCTGGCTCTCCGCTGTCTTGCTGTCCATTACCATTTTTATCCTCCCACACGAAGTCTCCTATCTTGCCATTCGGTATATACCCTGCGTCAACCGTTGGATTATTGTCTCCTGGATTGAGTGTATAATTCTGGGTACGGCCATTCGTTACATTGGCGTCACTGTCTTTGGTGTCATCTGACGTATTGGCTATCGTTCTGCTATAGCCTGGTACTGTACCAAATTCTACATAATATGGCCCTGCACATACTTCAAACTCATACAAACCTTGACTATTCGTCGTACTTGAACCTACTTCTACATTCGACGTATTGTATAATTTTACTGTCACGCCTCCTATACCTGGCTCATTAGTGTCTTGGATGCCATTCGCATTGTCATCGCGCCATACATAGTTTCCTATTTTTGCTTTGGCTTGAACTGTTACGTTCACAAAGTCGGTATCCGTACACCCTGTCGAGGCTACTACCACTACTCTGTATTGGGTATTGCTTGATGGGCTTACCATGGGATTCGGTTGGTATTGCGCCGCTCCTGTCAATGGACTCCATATCACCCCTGAGATGCTCGCGCCCGCTGGTGGTGTCGCCGTGGGCGTGCCTCCGATTTGTACACTATTGCCCATACATACCGTCTTGTCTTGTCCCGCATCGGCTACTGGATTCAAATTGACATTCACATCTACCATTATTTGTCTGCTCACTGCACAACCGTTTAATGTCGCTGTAAGGGTGTACGTGATGTCAAATGGTGGGGTACTCAGTGGCTGTGCTGCCGTATTGTTATTCAAAAATAAATTGGGCGTCCACTGGAACGTCGTTCCCGGCGCTACTTGACTGCCATCATTCGGGTTGGGGCCTATTTGTACACTGCCGCCTTGACAGACTGGATAGTTGTCTTGCGTATTTAAGATTACACCTGTTTTTACTAAGATTGCTTTCGTATAGGTATTGCTACAATTGTCTTTGGACACTGTCAGCGTTACGGTTCTTGACATATTTTGATACGCACTTGACCACTTGACGCTCTCTGATGGATCATTGGCATCGCCATCCAAGCTTGTGCCCCCGTCAAAGCTCCATGCGTAGGTCGCTCCTACTACTAATGGGCTCGCATTAAATACAGCGTATTCATCCATACAGATTTCATTCGGGCCAGTAAGTCCTGATGCGGGCAGTGGTGTCACTGTCACTACTGCTTGTGCACTATTAGTACAACCGTTGGCACCTGTTACAGTTACGGTGTACGTCGTCGTGGTGCTTGGGGAGACAGTGATGGCTGCCGTGGTGGCATTGGTGCTCCATTTGTAGGTGCCATTTGTTCCTGCGCCGCTTGCCGTCAATGTCGTATTGGTGCTATTACAGATGCTCTTATCTCCTCCCGCATTCGCTGTGGGAATATCAACATTTTGTAACACTGCAGTACTAGATGATGCCGTACAGCCATTTTGACTATCAGTTACTGTGACCGTATAGTTTCCTGCCACTGATACATTATTGGAACGGCTCGTGGCTGTGTAACCCGATGGACCACTCCAAGCATAAGTATAAGTAACTACATCAGGAAAGGCTCTGATCGTCACACTATTGTCGATACAGGTGAGTGGACCGCCGATGTTGTCGGCGCTCACATTTGCTGGTGGTGTATTGTTTAATGTGACTTGGGCAAAATCAGTCGCCGTACAACCATTACTATTATTGGTAACTGTCAATGTATAGGTTCCTGCGTTATTGATTGTTGGTGTTGCTGTGTTGCCACCGCTTACTATATTGCCTCCATTGCTCGCTATCCATCCATAAGTCACACCGGATGTTGTACTACTTCCATTCAATGTGGCACTCGTTGTCGTACATGTTAATGTTTTATCTGCTCCCGCATTCGCATTTGGTTTCGTTATGTTTTGTGTTACTACTATACTAGCGGAAGAAGCACATCCTGTTGTGGTACTCGTCACTGTAACGGTATAGGTTGCTGCTGATGTTACGTTGATACTTCTACTCGTCTGATTGCTCACACTCCATAAATAGGTTACCCCTGTGCTTGGTGATGCTGTCAATACGGTTGTGGTCTTCGTACAGGTCAAGTCTCCATCTTTGCAATACTCGCTGCAGGCAATGCATGTACCGATACAACTACATTGTCCGTAGCGGTACATCCCTTATTATCGGTCACTGTCACTATATATGTCTGTGCTGCCGTGATTCCACTGACATTCACAGGGGTTCCTACCAAGCCACCTGTCCAGCCATACGTATAAGGGGTCGTCCCTCCTGCTGCCGTTGCGCTTAACGTAAAGTTGGTTGATGGGCATACTGTTTTGTTGTTTTCTGCATTCACCGTCAAGCCACTTTGTGAGCTGATGGTGGCGGATGCTGGGTTGGAATAACACGCTCGCTCCACATAGCTCACCTCTACATTATACGTCCCATTCCCTAGATTGCTAAATATATTACTCAATTGCCAAGTACCTCCATTGATCCTATACTGCTTGGTCAACCCTGTCTGACCCGTCGCTGTTACGGTTATACTTCCTGTATTGGATGTATTGTTACACGATGTATTGGCTACTGTTGCTACGTTGGTTACTACTGGTTTGGTATAAACGTTCACTTGCACTGTGGCTGTGGCTACACATCCATTGACTGAGGTGACCGTCACTGTGTAGGTCGTCGTCGTGGCTGGCGTTACCGTAACTTGATTGGTCGTGACACTCCCTGCATTGCTGCTCCATGCATACGTACCACCACCACTCGCTGTCAATATTGTTGATTCCCCTGCACATAATGCCGATGATGCCGAGATTGCTGTTGGTAAAAACTCATTAAAAATGATGATGTTTACATCATCCGTACAGCCGTTTTGATCTGTTACTACTAACGTATAAGTGCCATTTTGCGTGATCATCGGGTTTTGCTGCGTACTACTAAAACCGTTGGGACCTGTATAGACATAACTATAGCCCGGCGCTCCACCTGTCGCACTGCCAAATAACTGCGCATTGGCTGTCAAACAGTTGTTGCCCGTGGCTGTTATGTTGGCCGTCGGTTTGGATGAAACGGTCAGGGTCCTTGTTCCTACCGCTGTACAACCATTATTGGTTACAGTGACTGTGTAAGTACCTGAGTGCTGTTACTGTCTTGGTGCATTAATTGCCACCTCCACTCCATGAGTAGGTGCCGCCACCTGTTGAGAAGGTTACACTCGTTTATACTCCGTCATTGGACCATCATTATCTACTGTCGGACTGGGTGTCGTTATGTTTTGGGCTACCGCTGTCGTCGCTGTGGCAACACAACCATTGCTATCTGTGACTGTTACTGTATAGGTATCAGGAGTAGTTACATTTTTTGTTCGTGCCGTTCCGCCGCCACTCCATGAGTAGGTCATACCTGAAGGATGGCTACCGCTATGGTTACCGTTTGTTTACCTTATTGCCATCATTCGATGCTGTTGCGGTTAGGGTATTTATCGTTACTGTAAAACTTCCTATTGCGGTACATCCTTTACTGTCTGTGACTGTAACTGTGTGACTACCATTGGTAGCTGGAATTGACTTTTGATTGCCTACTCCTAATCCTCCACTCCAATTGTATGTGTAACCCGGGGTACCACCTGTGGCTTGCACTGTTTTGGTGTAATTAGCTCCAGAACATACTTCGTCGTTGGGGATCACTAAATTTAATTGGGGATTAACAACGACCGTAACTTGATCGGTTGCTGTACAGCTGTTTAGATCAGTTAAAGTAACAGTGTATGTAGTAGTGGTTGTTGGGTTTACAGTTTTATTCGGGCCTGTTCCTAGACTATTACTCCAACTATATGTGTAAGGTGTGATACCACCCGCACCAACTGCTGTTAAGTTGGTGGATTGACCATAACATTTAATTATATCTAAGCCGGCATTAACACTTACATTAGAACAACTACACCCTACAATATCAAAATATAAATCAGTGCCGTTACCACCATTAGTAATTGTTTGGCCTGTAGTAGGTTGTGTCACAATTGTCATATCCATCCAACTAGAAAGTTGAAAAGCAGTTGTACTATAAAACGCAGCTCCAGTTCCTATTTGCACAGGTGTACCCATAGATGTTTGGTTAATAATAAGAATAGCACCATTCATCAAAGATCCAGATACTCCAGTCAATGTTCCACCCATGTTGTTATAATAATACCAATCTGGTTTAGGTGAAGTGGTACATTCACCTCCAGTTGTATTAAAATGAGAAGGCCCATTTAAATTCTTTCCTGATAATAAAACATTTAAATTAAATTTGATATTATTATTATTTAAATTTTGAATTTGTGCTACTATGGAAGCTGTTCCGTTATCATATTCTATTATACTTGCCGATAAAACAGTGTAACCAGGTTGATAAACTCCATTAAATCTCAAGTCCATCCATGGGCCTTGATTAGAAACTGATCCATCGCAAAGAGAAACATTTTGTAATTGGCAAGTTTTTTGAATATTTGAACATTCCCATTTAACAAAATCTTGATTAGTAGAATATTTTCTTTTATAAAATACAAGTTTATTTTGCGTTCCATTTGGAGATGTAACAGCCGCTACAGCAGCATTATAAATACTATTGGCACTTCCCCCAGTACCTGTCAAATACCAAACCGCTAAGGCCACGGGATCGCTATCACTTGATGGTACATTATAATGGCAAATAATCCAGGCAAGTCTAGCTGCGGTTAAAGCAGAAAGCCCAACCCCAGAATAATTTGTAATAGTATGGTCAGTGTAAGCCCCTGGGGAACTTGAGTTACCAGCTATACATTGCCACTTCTTTTTACTTATTATTGTACAACTTGAAGATACTTCAAAACCACATGGTGTTGACACACTGTTATCAATATTATATGCTTTACCTGTTTCTAATCCACTTTTTGAAATGGCATTCCCATTACAATCAGTAAAATTAATAGTACCACAAGTAGCTCTTTCTCCACGATTATCAGGCAATGGTCGTCCATAATTTATAATTAAACTATCGATGTTGTTTAATAAGCTTGAATTTTCGCTTAAAATTCGTACATTGTAATATTTTCCAGGATTTAAGTTCTCAATGATTAAGCTACCGTTAATGGCATTCAAATTAGATATTTTTTGAAAATTACCTAACCCATTATACTCATACTTTACTGAAATTTCACCTGAATAAGGCACTTGTAAAGAAATAATTAGTTTACCATCACTTGCAGCTTGTTTACTTTCGTGAGTGATTTTGTAGCTTTTAGCATCAAGACTTTGTGCTAAGACTTCTCTGCTATTTACAAAAAACAATACATAAAAGACCATCGAAAGTTTCATAAAATTACTTACAAAACTTCTTCGACTAAAGAAATTATTCATTCTCAAAATTTTTAGGTTCACAAAAAGACAAAGCAGTTTAGGATACTACTTTATCGTGCAAAAAATATTTATTCTTAATTAAAGACCTTTAAAAAAATTAAAGTCACAACAAAATCTAAACAAAAAATGATAAATGTAATAAATTTTACATTTACTAAAATACAAGAAGGTTGTTTGGGGATGTAGATCCAATTTAGTTCAAAGAAGGATAGGAAATCAATTGAAATCTATCTTCACTACATAAATAAAGACACAAAATTAATGCTTTCCCACTATGCTATTTTAAAAAAATGTTTTAATGTAAAATATTTTACATTTATTAATTAATATCTCATAAAAATAGATATGAAGATATCATAAATAAATGTTATTTGTATTATATATATATTTCAGTATATATCATCATGTATGTAGTTTTCTTAAACAAATACAATCTATTTGAACAAAAAAGTAATAAAATGATAAAAAAATTCACCTAGTCTCTAATCATAAACCATTATTGATGAATGAAAAATAATGTGACAGTCAATAATAATAACTATACGATTTCCAAAGTCTTATTACTTTATCATTTTTTTGATCTTATACCCTAATCCAGCAACAATTAGGGTCATGAAAGGACTTATCCAATTGAATATGGCATACATAAAATACTCGCCAGTAGCTACTCCTAAAACCCCTGCATTGTATGCTCCACAGGTATTCCATGGAATAAGAACAGAAGTTACGGTACCAGTGTCTTCGAGCGTCCTACTCAAATTTACTGGATGAAGACCTTTATCCTCGTAAGCTTTTTTAAACATTTTTCCTGGTATGACCAAAGCTAAATATTGATCTGATGCAGTCAAATTGATCGCTAAACAAGACATGACAGTACTAGTAAACAAGCCAAAGACGGTCTTAAACATATTCAATAAAGCTGATGTAATTCTAGCTAATGCTCCAATGGCATCCATCACACCACCAAATACCATAGCACATAGTATTAGCCAAATTGTTCCCAACATACCAGCCATACCTTTGCCTGAAAAAAGTTCATTAAGCTCAGCATTGGAAGTTTCAATTGATGTTTTGGTAGTCAATGCATTCATTACACCCTTATAAGCAGTATTTACATCCAATGTGGTACCGCCTGCTACTTTGATTACCAATTCTGGTTGAGCTATAATAGCTGCTATTCCTCCTAAAAGGGCCCCAGCCATAAGCGCTATCAAAGGTTGAGTTTTGCGCATAATTAGCACTATCACGATGACGGGTACTAAAAACAACCATGGACTAATATGAAAAGCACCATCTATTGCTGCCAACTTATCTGTTATATCAGGTGTGACTTCAGCAGAAATATTAAAACCTAAAACCAAAAATATCAAAAAAGCCACTAATATAGAAGGTACTGTTGTATAAAGCATGTATTTGATATGATCGAATAAATCTGCCCCTGCCATAGCCGCTGCCAAATTTGTTGTATCTGACAAAGGAGATATTTTGTCCCCAAAATATGCACCCGACAATACAGCCCCAGCTGTCATACCGGGATGAATACCCATCGTATTGCCTATTCCTATCAAAGCGATACCAACTGTAGCACTCGTGGACCATGAACTACCAGTCGCAACAGAAATCACAGAACAAATCACAAGTGAAGCGGCCAAAAATATAGATGGCGTTAATATCTGCAGGCCATAGTATATCATTGTAGGTATTATCCCACTAAGCAGCCAAGTACCTGAAAGTGCACCTACCATCAAAAGTATGAGAAGAGCGCCAGAAGTAGATTTGACATTATGGGCTACTTCCTCCATCATCTGTGCATAGGTAACTTTGTTTTTAAATCCTACTATTGCTGCTACGGCTGCTCCCATTAGCAAAATAAATTGGTTACTGCCACTCAATGCACTATCACCATAAATAAAAATATTGTATGCCAATAAACCTACCAAGATAAATATTGGAAATAGTGACTCCCATATATTTAATTCTTTATTCTCTATTATTTGTTCTTGACTCGGCTCACTTGGAATTATGTCTTCACTTTTCATGATATTACAATTTTTATTAAGGCTTAAATAATTTACAGCGCAAGATAACAGGATTTTATTTATTAAAACCAAATAATTATTTCATAAATTTGCTGGTACATTTATATGGTACAAATATATATAGCAGAATTAAAAACAATTTACAATAAAAAGGCCTTTATATTTAGTTAAATCAAAATTTTAAAATGAGATTCATATATATATTTCTGATTCTAATAGTGACAGTACATTATTCGTGTAAAGATGCTGCAAAGAATGAACAAAACATGCAGACAGGAGTCACTGCTAGCCCATCAAAAGCACTCACAGTTGATGGCATTATAGCACGAGCAGAACTAACTTCAGGCTCTATCAATACTTCAGGGACAGTGATAGCCAACGAAGAAGTGGAAATAAAAAGTGAAATTGCTGGAAAAATTACTGGCATTTTTTTTAAAGAAGGACAAGCTGTGCGTAAAGGTCAATTATTAATAAAACTTAATGATGATGACCTTCAGGCACAGATCAAAAGAACAGAAATAGAAATTAAATTAGCAGAAGAAAAAGAAAAAAGGCAAAAACAATTGCTAGCTTCATCAGCAATAAGTAAGGAGGACTACGATATGGCATTGACTAATTTATATCTTTTGAGAGCAAATGTGGATATCATTAAAACAAATATTGACAAAACAAAAATTTTATCTCCCTTTTCAGGTATTGCTGGCCTAAAATATGTTAGTCCTGGAGCTTTTGTCAACTCAAGTACCACAATTACTACTATCCAAAGTACACAACCATTAAAACTTGAATTTTCCATTCCCGAAAAATATAATCAACAAATTAAAAACGGATCTGAAGTACAATTTATAATTTCAGGTTTTAAAGAAAAATTTAAGGCAACCGTTTATGCAAAAGAACCTAAAATAGATCCTACAACTAGAACTGCAAAAATTAGAGCAACTTTTTCTAATCCACTAGGAAAAGTCGCCCCTGGATCATTTGCTGACATTACTATTCCGATAGGAGACCAATCAAAAGCGATTATGATACCTACTATGGCATATATACCAGATATCAATGGGGCAAAAGTTTTTGTGTCCAAAGGTGGACAGGCAATAAGTGTATCTGTCAAAGCTGGATTACGAACAGAGGGAGCTATTCAGATAATAGATGGAATCAATGAAGGAGATACGGTATTGACTACGGGTATATTACAACTTAAACCTAAATCGCCCGTCAATGTAAAAATAGTTCAAGGAGCTGAATAATATATAATACTATGAGTTTATCAGAAATAAGTATAAAAAGGCCAGTATTAGCGACTGTCATGTCTGTGGTAATAGTACTTTTTGGTATTATTGGATTTTTCTACCTTGGTGTTCGCGATTATCCAAGTGTCGATCCTCCTGTGATTACAGTAAGTACAACTTATACAGGTGCCAATTCTGATGTTATTATCTCACAGATTACAGAGCCCCTTGAAGAATCAGTTAATGGAATCGATGGTATAAAAGCGATTACATCTACATCAAGTGATGGACGAAGTACTATTACTGTCGAATTTGACTTAGAAGTAGATCTGGAAACAGCAGCCAATGATGTCAGAGATCGTGTTTCAAGAGCACAACGCAATCTCCCACCCGACGCAAACCCACCAATTGTAAGTAAGTCAGATGCCAATGCACAGCCTATTTTATCTCTTACTGTTCAAAGCGAACAAAGAACTTTACTGGAATTGTCCGAAATAGGAAATAATGTATTTAAAGAAAGATTTCAAACCATACCTGGTGTTAGTGGTGTAAATATTTGGGGAGAAAAAAGGTATAGCATGAAGCTTATTATGGACCCAGCTCGAATGTCAGCCCAAGGTATAACGCCAATTGATGTACGAAATGCGCTAACAAATGCAAATGTAGAGCTACCTTCTGGTCGTATAGAAGGGACAAACACAGAACTTACGATTAGAACAGTTGGAAGGATAGAAACTGTTGAAGAGTTTAATAATCTGATAATCAAAGAGAGTAATGGATCTATTATAAGATTTAAGGATGTCGGTACAGCTGAGATGAGACCTGAGAATGAAAGGTCCTTGCTCCGAGGAAATGGCGCTATTCCAATGATAGGCATTGCAGTAACGCCTCAACCAGGAGCTAATTATGTAGCCATTGCAGATGAATTTTTTAAAAGATTAGAAACGATCAAGAAAGAGTTGCCTTCTGACTTGAAACTTGGATTGGCATTAGACACTACAAAAGGTATTAAAACTGCTATTTTAGAAGTTGAAGAAACAATTTTGATAGCTTTTGGCTTGGTTGTCTTAGTTATTTTTCTCTTCTTACGCAATTGGCGATCTACTCTTATTCCTGTTGTGGCTATCCCTATCTCATTGATAAGTGCCTTTTTTATCATGTACTTAGCTGGTTTCTCTATCAATATCCTTACATTATTAGGTATCGTATTAGCAACAGGATTAGTGGTAGATGATGCCATAGTAGTACTTGAAAACATCTATCAGAAGATAGAACAAGGTATGTCTCCAAGGGAAGCAGCCTTCAAAGGATCTGAAGAAATATTTTTTGCCATCGTCTCTACTACTGTCACCCTAGTAGCGGTCTTTTTACCCATCATGTTTTTACAAGGATTGACGGGTAGATTATTCAGAGAGTTTGGCGTGGTAGTGGCTGGAGCTGTATTAGTCTCCGCTTTTGTATCGTTGACACTTACGCCTATGATGAGTTCTCGTTTACTAAGAACTGGCGACCACGAGAGAGGTTTTTACAAATGGACTGAAGGCTTTTTTGTTGGTATGGCAAATTGGTATAGCACTGGTCTTACTTACTTTTTTAAAGTAAGATGGATTGCAGTCCTCATTATGTTGATCTCATCTTGGATGATCTATCAGTTGGGTAGTAAATTACCATCAGAACTTGCTCCTATGGAAGATAAAGGAAGATTGAGCGTCAATGCTACAGCACCAGAGGGTACATCTTTTGAATTTATGAATAATTTTCTTACAAAAGTGATAGAGGATGTAGAGCAAATTCCAGAAAAAGAGTCGATACTTTCAGTTACAGCTCCGGGATTTGGAGCATCACAAGCATCCAATACTGGATTCGTCAGAATATCATTGTCAGATGCAAGCGAAAGAACTAAGTCCCAAATGCAAATTGCTGACGAATTAACCCAAACAATAAAAAAATATACTGAAGCCCGTGTTTTTGTCAATCAAGAACAAACTATCGGAGATAGACGAGGTGGACTACCCGTTCAGTTTGTAATAATGGCACCTAATTTTGACATGCTAAAAAAAGTCATCCCTCCATTTTTGGAAAAAGCACGTGCGAGTGAACAGTTTCAAGCAGTGGACATAAACCTAAAATTTAATAAACCTGAATTAAAAATAGATATTGATAGGAATAGGGCCCAAACTTTGGGCGTGTCAGTAATGGATATAGCTCAAACACTCCAACTTTATTTTGCTGAACAACGATTAGGATTTTTTATTAAAAATGGAAAACAATATCAGGTCATAGGTATGGCCAATCTTGAAAATCGTAACGAACCTTCCGATCTAAAAGGCATTTATGTACGTAGCAATAAAGGCGAAATGATTCAGCTGGATAATCTTATCACCATGGATGAACAAAGCAACCCTCCTCAACTCTTTCGCTTCAACAGGTATGTATCAGCGACCATTTCAGCAGGAACTTCGCCCGGTATATCATTAGGTCAAGGTATAGATGCTATGCGCTCCATTGCAACTGAAGTACTGGACGATAATTATTCTACGGACTTATCAGGCCCTTCCAAAGAGTTTGCTGAGAGTTCTTCTACGCTATTATTTGCATTTATTTTAGCTCTTTTACTGGTGTATCTTATTCTTGCTGCTCAATTTGAAAGTTTTACTGATCCTTTGATTATCATGTTGACTGTACCATTGGCTTTGGCAGGTGCAATTTTGGCTTTGTGGTACACTGACTCTACGCTCAATATATTCAGCCAGATTGGCATCATTGTTTTGGTAGGTATTGTCACTAAAAATGGAATCCTCATAGTAGAATTTGCCAATCAGCGAAAAGAAGAAGGCCTTAAAACCATAGATGCCGTCAAAGATGCAGCTGTTTCTCGTTTAAGACCTATTCTTATGACAAGTTTAGCAACTGCATTAGGTGCTTTACCTATAGCATTGGCACTAGGTGCCGCTTCTGTATCTAGAGTCAGCATGGGTATAGCTATTATAGGTGGTTTGATGTTTTCATTGCTACTGACATTATTCGTCATTCCTGCATTATACACCTATATGTCTAGCCATCAAAAGCCAATTGAAGATTGATATTTATTGATTATCTTGATCCAAAACAATCTTGCCATTCCACCAGTTCTTTTCGATGGTGGCATTATTCTTTTTATAAAAATTAAGTCCAATTTCATTCCAATCTAACACCTGCCACTTGGTTTGGGCTGCACCTAAAGCTTTTGCTTCAGCTAAGAATGCATCAAAAAGACACTGCCCTACTCCATCTTTTCTAAAGGTTGGCTGTACGTAAAAATCTTCGAGATATAGACACTTTCCTTTCCAGGTAGAAAAGGTCATATAGTATAAAGCAATCCCAATAATTTTCCCATCCAATTCAGCTACAAATGAATCGATAAGTTTTTCGGAGAAAGCCTGCTCATATTCTGCCACAGAAGTAGTCATGGCGTTCGGTTCTTTTTCGAATACGGCTAATTCATACACCAAATTGTATATATCCCTCAAATCACCTAATTGGGCTTTTCTGATTGTTATTTGCATTTTTATTAAAATTAATATTCTTAAATCAAAAATCCGCAATCACTAAAGTAAAAATGTTAAAAAGCAAATGAAGCTAATACTTTAAAATCCTCTCACTTCCATCAATATTCTATAAATCCTAAAATCAATAAGATTGCAAAATTCAATGCGATATAACAAAAGTAATAAAATATAAGAATATGGCCACAAAAACATTTATTATCAAATAAAAACCAAAAACTATAGCCATTCTTTTTTAAAATAATTAAATTTGCCATCCAACCAATAATTGAATTACCTTTAAGTGTAAATTTAGAAAATTTTAATCATATCTTATGCAAAATCTAAATCTTGACAATAACATCTCAAATATCATAAATAGCTGGCTGACCGGAAATTATGATGAAAAAACGAAAGCTGAAATTCTTCAGTTAATTACGGATGCCAATGCGACTGAACTCACTGACGCATTTTATCGAGACTTGGAGTTTGGTACAGGTGGCCTTAGAGGCATCATGGGTGCAGGTTCCAATAGAGTTAATAAATATACACTCGGTGCCGCAACCCAAGGGCTGAGCAATTATCTAAAAAATCTTTATCCTAATCAGCACATAAAGGTGGTCATAGCACATGATAACAGAAATAATTCATCCACCTTTGCTAAAATTGTAGCGGATGTGTTTTCAGCCAATGGTATCTATGTATATTTTTTTGATGGGTTGAGACCTACACCTGAATTGTCTTATGCCATAAGAACACTTGATTGTAAAAGTGGTGTCATGCTCACCGCATCTCACAATCCTAAAGAATACAATGGATACAAAGCTTATGGTTCAGATGGCGGACAATTCGTGGCACCACATGATGAAGCGGTCATGAATGAAGTAGCCAAAATTACCAATATTTCGGAAATAAAATTTGAAGGAATCACTTCCAATATAGAATATATTGGTACAGAAATGGACGAAGATTACCTCAATGATCTTGCAAAATTGTCCATTTCTAAAGATGCTATAAAACGACAAAGTGACTTGAAGATCGTATTTTCACCAATCCACGGTACTGGTGGTGTTTCAGTACCGCCAGCTTTAAAAAAATTTGGTTTTGAAAATGTAATCTTAGTAGAAGAGCAAATGATCGTTGATGGTAATTTCCCAACTGTGATTTACCCTAATCCGGAAGAAGCAGAAGCACTTACTCTTGCCCTTGCCAAAGCCAAAGAAGTAGATGCCGATATAGTCATGGCCACTGACCCTGATGCTGATAGAGTAGGATTAGCGATCAAAAATGATAATAACGAGTTTATGCTCTTAAACGGAAATCAAGCATTGTGTCTCCTAGTAAATTATATGCTTACTGCATGGGAAAAAGCTGGAAAACTTACAGGTCGAGAATATGTCGTAAAAACCATAGTGACTTCATACATGATAGATAAGATGGCTGCATCAAAAAATGTAGAATGTCTCAATGTACTTACGGGTTTCAAATACATCGGTGAGATCATGACGCAACGTGAGGGCAAAAAAACTTTTATAGTTGGTGGAGAGGAAAGCTATGGATATCTTGTCGGCGAACATGCGAGAGATAAAGATGCTGTTGTGGCTTGTTGTATGTTTGCTGAATTAGCCGCATTTTACAAAGACCAAGGTCGTAGTTTATATGATGTACTTATTGATTTGTATGTAGAATTTGGTTTCTATAAAGAAAAACTCGTTTCTATCACCAAAAAAGGGAAAGCTGGAGCCGATGAAATCAAATTAATGATGGACAATTATCGGAATAATACGCCTATTGTATTAGGTGGCACTAAAGTAGTGATGCTCAAGGATTATAAAAATAGGATTTCTAAAGATATGATAACGGGCAAGACAGAAGCAATTGACCTACCATCTTCCAATGTACTTCAATTTTTTACCGAGGATGGCAGCATCATCTCAGCAAGACCATCTGGTACAGAGCCAAAAATTAAATTTTATTGTAGTGTTAAATCGCCTTTAGCAAACAAATCAGAATTTAAGGAAGTAGAGCGAGCCTTAGATACCAAACTTATGAATATGTTGAAAGATTTGGGTATTTGAGATTATCTTTATCAACCACGATATTATATATTTACTGTAATAAAAGGTATAAAAGTAATTGGACTACCATCGTTATTAAGTCTATTTATCGTAAATGTGGTGCAACATTCGCCTTTTGACTCAGCAATTTTGATATCAAAGGTATCTATTGGTATATTTTTTATCGAAAGCTCATAAGAAGCAGAAATACTACTTAATGAAAATCCTACAATGCCACTAAAATAGGTTGAAAAAGCAGGTGTGGAATTAGATAAATTTTTGAATTGAATATCTTCAAGAACCACACTTTGCAATGCTATAGGATCAGAACCATCACTTGTCAATAACCGAACACTTAATGATGGTGGCCCAGTTTCACAATCTATGTTTGAAAAGTGACAAGATATCATATTTACAATAATACTAACAAAAATAATTTGCTTTAACATGTTGTTTTAATGTTAAAACGTTAAAGCTATAAGTTTATTTTATATAAATTAGATTCAACTACCAACTGCCGCCACCACCGCCACCAAATCCGCCACCTGAACTTCCGCCACCACCGCTGAATCCGCCGCCGCCGCCGCCAGAAGATGCAGGAACACTAGTAAATACATTTTGGATCTCGTGAATACTATTGTCAAAACTTGCCCCAAATTCAGAAGGCGAAAAACTATTTCCATGATAATACATACCTGTAGGACCAACATACCATTTAGGTGGCTCTAACAATAAACCGTCAAACTTTTTGCTCCATTGCTTCGCATATCCAAATATCATAGCATAAGGTAATGTTTTTTCAAAATAGTCGGGATCTTCTTTGAGCAACCATTCGATTTTATCTTTTTCAGCTGCTTTGACAAACATTTTAAAACCTAATACTTGCTGGTATAGATGTACACCACGTTCGTTTTTCTTTAACATGTAATTGGCAAAAACAAAACCGATCAAACTACTCAAACCAATTGCTGCACCCAATGCAATTGACTCAAAAACTATGCCCAATAGTACAGCTAAGAAAGCAAGTACTACAGATGCTATCATAGAATATATTTGCATCTTGATAGATACAGGATAATATACACCCATATTGTTGAGATGTGTTTTTAAAGAAGTCTTGGCGGATTGCAAATATTCATAAAATGAATTTTCTAAATCAGAAATCATTACTTTATTTCCATCTGAAAATAAACCATCAAATACTATAGTTTCATAAGGTCCCGCATCAAGCGGCAATGCTTTAACCATTGTTAACTCATGATCATCTTTTCCGAAGTTTTTGGGGATTCGTTTGATTGTGATGTGTCCATTATGCGCCCAATAAGGTAATAAAGCAAGAATGTCCACATTGTCAGCTTTCTCATCTATAAGTACACCCGCTTCTGCAGGGTTAAGCTCTTTGGGTGGCGCATATTGTACCATGCGTACTATAGGGTAATCTTTACCATATTTGGACCAAGTCCTATAAAAAAAGGCTGAAATAAATAAAAAGAGTATTCCACCAATACTTGCTAAACCATACTTCTCCCATAATATTTCCCATTTTCCTGGCTTTTTTATATAATCTACTGGGAGGTTTATAGCCATTGTCAAACCCTCATGAGGTGCAAAAGAACGAGTGGATGAGCCTTGAAATTTGTCTATATAATAACTGATCGTTGCATCTTTGCTTGTATCGCCTCTCACACCTGTATAAATATAATAGTCGTCTTTAGCCATGGGCATAGCTTTGTCCAATTGCACCGAGAAATCAACTTTATTAATCTCTACAGGCCAATCATTGCCCAATATGTTCCAATAAAACTCAGTGTGATCTTCTCCAAATATAAACGCTTTTTTGACTTTATAAGATATTTTGTAAGTTTGTACGCCATCAACATAGACATTCTTACTTCCTATCTTTATGAAATAATTAATTCCTTCATGATAAGTAGTGTACTTGCGCCCATCAACTTCTGCATCATAGATTTTTATTTCTACTTCTTTACCGTCAATGATGTATTTATAAGGTATCGCCCTAAATATACCCCTACGAGGTTGATTAAAATCGACAGTGATAGTTTCATGCACTTCTATGACACCTTGACTTCCCCATACCTTCATATCAACCTTATAATCAGTAATGACAAAATACTCGGCTTTGACAGAAAGAGCAAATACTAGTAATATAAATACAAGCGCATTTTTGAGTAGATGCATATACTTTGATTTAATCAATGGGGAGAATAAGGTTTTGTAAAAAAGTGCCGATGTCAAAGATGAATCATCGGCTACTTTTGTTTTTCTTGCTGAAAAAAATTAAAACTGTACTACTGGATTATCCCTTTCTGCATCATTTTCTATCTCAAAGAAGTCAAATTTACCGAAACCAAAGTTATTGGCGATCAAATTGGAGGGAAATGACTCTACTGCCGTGTTATTATCTCTCACCAAAGCATTGTAATACCTACGTGCATTTTGAAGATGTTCTTCAATTTCGCCCAATGAACTCTGGAGTTGGATAAAACTGGTATTCGCCTTAAGATCTGGGTAGTTTTCAGACAATGCGAAAAGTGATTTCAATGTACCAGCCAATGCGTTTTCTGCTTGTACTTGACCGTTGATATCTTTACTTCCACTGGCACTCATTGCTTGATTACGAGCTTGGATTACTTTTTCTAAAGTTCCACTTTCGTGCGCTGCATATCCTTTTACAGTGTTTACCAGATTAGGTATAAGATCATACCTACGTTTGAGCTGAACATCTATCCCACTCCAAGCTTCGAGCACACGATTTTTTAGAGAGACCAACTTATTGTACATGGACATTACTACCAAACCCAGTACTACTAAAACAATTAAAGCTATTAACATGATTTACAATTTTATTTTGATTCGAATACAAAACAACATGACGTGCCCGTTAGTTCCAAATATCGTTGATAGGTTCTAAATATCGGACATAAATATAATTTTTAACGATGAAGTGTATTCCTTAAGACTATTCGGATATTACCCTTTTTAACTATTTACTCCTGTCTCACAAATGCACTCACCTTACCTGCGCGATATGATGGCAACAAAGAAGCTATGTATCCAATTATAGCAACTGTAATAAAAACGATGATAAAATCCATTGCCCGCATCTCAATTGGATAGGCATCTATCATAAAACCATCAGGAATGCTTACGATACCATAGTCTTTTTGTAACCAATATAGTAATATACCTAAAATAAAGCCTACTATCAGCCCAATGGAAGAAATCAATAATCCCAAAGTTAAAAATATCTTTTGAATGCCATTTTTTGTCAAACCCATAGACTTCAATATTGCAATATCTTTTTTCTTTTCCAATACAATCATCCACAATGAACCCACCAAATTAAAGGCAATGATAAGTAGTGTTAAACAAGCAATCATATAGCTTATCCACTTTTCTATATTCATTATCTTTAAGAAACCTTCATCTTGTTGGTATCTATTACTCACTTTAAATCTTGGACCCAAAAAAGTGGTTAATGCCTGTTGGACTTTTTTTTCAGATGCCCCATTTTTTAATTTGATTTCTATGGCTGAAAAATGATCTTCCAGATTCAACAATGTATTTACAGCATCGTAATTTACTAAAACGAATTGCTGATCCACATCACTTCCAACTGAAAAAGTACCAGAAGGATAAAATGAAAGCCCATTAAAATCCTTGGCCAATGGACCTTTCGACTCTCTTGATGGCATGTATGCTGTGACGGGTGTGAAACCATCCGATGGATTTATAGATAATTTCATACTCATTCCCGAACCAAATATACCGTATTCCGTTTCTATACCAAATTGTGCCCCACCTGTTATCAAAGAAGTATCCAGACCAGTCACTTTCATGAAATCATCATCCACTCCTTTGATAGTACCAACCTCTTGCGAACCTTTATATACAAAAAAAGATGTTTCTTCTAGAGTAAATGCCAAGTGTTCAATTCCTTCAATTTGATTAATGGTTTTGACATCGATACTATCTTTGGACAGGTATTTCCCTTCAGCTAGAGTTACTTTTACATCTGGATTAAAATTACTTAACATACCCGTGAGGAGGCTTTCAAAGCCATTAAAAACAGAAAGTATCAAGATCAGTGCAGCAGTACCAATAGACATACCAATAATGGATATCCATGTGATGATGTTGATAGCATTGGTAGATTTTTTACCAAATAAATATCTTGCCGCAATAGAAAAAATAAGTTTCATGGTGCAAAAGTACATATTTAAATAGTGAAAAGAAAAGCAATATTTTAGATTGGAATGCTTACTTCATTTAAAACCATCCTACAACTACCTAATAAGAAACTATTTTTACTTAATTTGCGTTTTCAAAATAAACAAAATACTCATTTATGGGCCGAGTATATGCTGATATAGAATTTATCAATGGCGATGACTTAAGTTTGGTGCGTCGAAGTATGATGGATCAAGATGAAGTGAACCGGATAAACATAAGTTTTTTAGTAGGTTCAGGGGCCTATAATCTCTGTATCAATGAAGTCATTCAAGAACAGTTGCAATTTCCTATTGTGGAAAAAAGAAAAGCACAATTGGCCAATGGCTCTATTGAAGAGTATGATGTTGTCTCCAATGTTGAAGTGCGTTTTAAAAATCGTTCAACCACTTGTCGAGCTTTTGTATTGCCAGGTGATAGTGAGCCTCTTTTCGGTGCCATACCTATGGAAGATATGGACTTGATCATACATCCATTAAAACAAGAATTATTGGTCAATCCCGAACATCCATATTTTGCACAAATGACACTTAAAGGCATTAGAAAAAGTACTTTTAAGAATTTTAAAAAATAAGAAATATTTTGTTTTTCGAGGTGATTGCTTGTACTTTTATTTGTTTTTTTATGAATTTAGCAGTTTTTTTATAAAAAATTTTGTCAGTTTAACAACAAGCTATAAGTTTGTGCCATGAGAAGTTTTTATTCCACATTTACCGCCTTTTATTTTTGGTACTTTTATTTCGATGAGATGAGGTAGCAGGGCTTTATACGTAAATGTGTCAATTATATATAAAAGGAGTTCTGTTACTGAAACAGGCTCCTTTTTTGTTTTGTAAAAAATTGAAAATATGGTTCATAATGGAGCTAAAAAAATTAAGAGTCGCTATACAAGGATATCCTGGATCATTTCATGATATGGCCGCAAAAACATTTTGGCCTGATGCAAATTTAGAATTAGTTCCTGCTGATTCATTTGATATGTTGGCCCAACTGCTCAACGAAAATATTGTTGATATTGCTGTCATGGCTATAGAAAATTCTATCGCTGGTACAATCCTTCAAAACTATAGAATCCTTCGTGAAAATGGGTTTTGGGTAAGCGGTGAATTATATTTACGTATCAAACATCAACTTTTGGCGAATAAAGGAACAAATATCACTGACATAAAACAAGTGGCATCACATCCTATGGCAATCAATCAATGTAGAAAATTTCTAAGTCTTTATCCTCACTGGAAGCTTATTGAATCAGAAGATACAGCCCTAAGTGCATTAAATATCTCAGTATCTGGAAAAAAATCTAAAGCATGTATTGCCAGTAGTATTGCCGCAGAATTGTATAGTTTAGATATAATAGCACCAGATATTGAAACAAATAAAACGAATTATACCCGCTTCTTCATTGTCAATAAATGCCAACAATCTATATCACCACAAGCTGATAAAGCTTCCGTTTATATCAGAATTCCTGATCAAAAAGGACAATTGTTAAAAGTTTTGCAAGTAATTCATGATCATGATCTGAATATGAGCAAACTTCAATCTTTTCCTGTGATCGGAAGCCTGAGAGAATATTTTTTTCATTTGGACATTGAGTTTGATCATATCGCCCAATATCAAGGCCTAAAGGATGATTTAATTGGCCTAACCTTTGAATATGAAGAAACTGGCATTTATAAAAGAGCAGAGATTACTACAATATTAGATAATCAACCTAAAATCAATATATCATGATCATATCACCAGCAAAAAGATTAGATGGCGTGACAACATATTATTTTGCAAAGAAGTTGGCTGAGATTGATGACATGAATAAAGATGGAAAAGCATACGTTATAAATTTGGGTATTGGAAGCCCTGATCTTATGCCACCTTCAGAAGTTGTAGAAAAACTCATCGCCACAACGCATGAGTCTGACGCCCACAAATATCAATCTTACAAAGGCATCCCAACATTGAGAAATGCAATAAGTCAGTGGTATCATAGTCATTTTGATGTTACTGTACATGCTGATGAACAAGTTTTGCCTTTGTTAGGCTCAAAAGAAGGAGTTATGCACATCAGTATGTCATTCCTCAATCCTGGAGATGAAGTATTAATACCCAATCCTGGATATCCATCCTACAGTATGTGCACGCTATTGGCAGGTGGCATTCCTATCGATATGCCATTATGCGAACATCTCGGTTGGAAACCAGACTTAGATACTTTGGACAAAATGGATCTAAGCAAAGTAAAACTAATGTGGGTAAACTATCCTAATATGCCAACTGGAGCTAAAGCTGGCCTTTCATTTTTTAATGATTTGGTAGCTTTTTCCAAAAAACATAAAATACTAATTTGCCACGACAATCCTTACGCTTTTATACTTAACGATTATCCACTGAGTATTTTTAATGCCGAAGGTGCGAATGATTGCGCTATAGAGTTAATCTCACTCAGCAAATGTTATAATATGGCTGGATGGCGAGTTGGAGCTGTCATAGGCGCCAAACCATACATTGACACCATCATGACCTTCAAAAGTAATATGGATTCTGGCATGTTTAAACCAATCCAAGAAGCTGCATCCATCGCTTTGGCCATAAAACAATCTTGGATAGATGGATTAAACCAAGTCTATCAAGAACGCAAACAAGCTGCTTTTCGGATCATGGATGTGTTAGGACTTACCTACGATTACAATAGTGCAGGTCTTTTTGTTTGGGGCAAAATATTAGATTCATCTTTTGATGCTGATAAATTGGCAGACAAGTTATTGTACGAAAATCGGGTATTTATCACTCCTGGACATATTTTTGGCAACCAAGGAAATCAGTATCTCAGAATTTCTCTTTGTAGCCCAGTGAGCGAAATGGAAGCCGCACTCTATAGGATTCAAACAGGTTTTAACTCATCAAATATTGAGTAATGATAAATATAACGGTGATTGGATTGGGCCTTATTGGAGGATCAATAGCTAAAGATCTTAAATCTCAACTCAATGTCAAAGTGGTAGGTGTAGATGCATCTCAAGCACATTGTACTATGGCTCAGAAGTTGGGTTTGGTACATCAAATTAGCACACTAGATGATGGTATTCAAGATGCTGATATTATTCTAATAGCTGTACCTGTGGATAAAATAGAGTCTTTGTTACCATATATTTTGGACAAAATGAAGATTACCAGTGTAGCCATCGATGTAGGGTCAACCAAAGAAGCCATTTGTAAGTCTATCAATAGTCACCCTAAAAGAAATAGATTTATTGCAGCTCATCCCTTGGCCGGAACCGAATTTTCAGGACCTGAAGCTGCTTTGAAAGGTCTATTTCAAGGCCGAAAAAATATTATTTGCGAAGGTAACCTATCAGATAAAGATGCTTTAGCTACAGCTTTAAAACTATTTGAAAGTTTAGGAATGGTCACTACACTGATGTCTGCAGATGAGCATGACAAACATTTAGCTTATGTATCTCATTTATCACATGTAAGTTCCTTTATGCTAGGGTTGACAGTATTGGATATTGAGAAGGATGAAAAACAGATATTTGATCTAGCTGGGACTGGTTTTGCTAGTACCGTAAGACTAGCCAAAAGCAACCCTAAAACTTGGGCAGCTATTTTTGGTAAAATAAAAAAATACTTATTAGAAGCAATGGATAGTTACATCAACCATCTAGAAAATTTTAGGGTCAAAATTCAAAATAATGACATCCAAGCTATAGAACAACTCATGGAAACAAGCAATGAAATCAAAAGAATTTTAAAATAACACATTAATAAGAATCTAAAACAAATCATTATGAACTGGATCAATGACGGTAAAAAACCTGTACTCATAGCAGGACCTTGTAGTGCTGAAACAGAAGAGCAAGTATTGCAAACTGCTACACGTCTCTTTCGTACAGGTAAAGTCGATGTATTACGAGCAGGCATCTGGAAACCTAGAACTCGTCCTGGTGCTTTCGAAGGCATAGGCACTAAAGGACTGCCATGGCTGCAAAAAGCCAAAGAACTGACAGGGCTACCTATTGCAGTGGAAGTGGCTAAAGCTTCACATGTCGAATTATGCCTTGAGTTTGGTATAGATATACTTTGGATAGGTGCTCGAACTACTGTCAATCCTTTTGCAGTACAAGAAATAGCAGACGCACTAAAAGGTGTAGATATACCCGTTTTACTTAAAAATCCCATTAACCCTGATCTTGCACTTTGGCTTGGTGGCATGGAAAGATTGCAAAATGCGGGATTGACAAAACTGGGTGCCATCCACAGAGGTTTTTCCTTTTCTGGTGAAAAAATATATCGTAATCGACCACAATGGCAGATCGCAATTGACTTTAAGACTGCAATGCCTGAGATCATGATGATCAATGACCCAAGCCATATTTGTGGAAAGAGATTTGCTACAAAAGTAGCTCAAAAAAGCAATGGATTTAAATTTTGATGGCTTGATGATAGAATCACATATCTCGCCTGATACTGCATGGAGTGATGCAGCGCAGCAGTTACGCGGAAGTATATGGTCAAATGATTAATGATATCGTGATCAGAGAATATGATCCAAAAGATATCAAAGAAAAAACAAAGCTAGATAGATTGCGTAAAGAGATTGATATGATTGATGACGAAATTATGAATATTTTAGCATCACGCATGAAAATAGCTAGAGAAATAGGCGCATACAAAAAAGACAACAATATGACCATCCTCCAAAGCGAAAGGTGGAAAGAAGTGTTACAAAAATTTGTAGAACGTGGTAGTCAGAATGGATTGGGAGAAGAATTTATTACCAAAGTCATTAAGTCGATTCATGATGAAAGTATAGAGCAGCAGGAAAGAGTGATGACAGGGGAATAAGATTTTCAGCTATTATAATTTTTAGGGGTTGAGCAATTGCATTACTATGGAATCCAATTACTCAACCCTCAGTATTTTATCCAAACGCATTGAATCCAGTCACATCCATACCTGTGATCAATAAATGTATATCGTGTGTTCCTTCATAAGTTACAACAGATTCCAAATTGGCCATGTGTCTCATGATAGGATATTCTCCTGTGATACCCATACCACCGTGCATCTGACGAGCTTCTCGAGCTACTTCAAGAGCCATCGCCACATTATTTCTCTTTGCCATAGATATTTGCGCTGGAGTAGCTTTGCGAATTGGCCAAGGTTCCTAATCTCCAGCTTAACAACTGAGCTTTGGTAATTTCTGTGATCATCTCAGCCAATTTTTTTTGAGTTAATTGAAACTGTCCCAATTTTTTACCAAACTGTTCTCTTTCTTTACTATATCTGAGTGCCGAATCGTAACAATCCAAGGCTGCACCAACAGCTCCCCAAGCGATCCCATACCTAGCTTTTGATAGACATCCAAGTGGTCCTTTTAGACCTTGTATATTAGGCAACATATTGGCTTTTGGTACTCTCATCTTCAAAACAAGCTCTCCTGTTACAGAAGCTCAGGTGACCATTTACCATGAATTTCTGGTGCCGAAAAACCTTTCATGTCTTTCTCTACGATCATACCACGGATGATTCCTTCTTCGTCTTTGGCCCATACTACAGCAATATCGGCAACTGGTGAGTTGGTGATCCACATTTTAGCGCCATTGAGTATGTAAGCATCACCGTCATCTTTGATATTAGTAATCATACCATTGGGATTGGAACCATGGTCAGGCTCTGTTAGCCCAAAGCAGCCGATAAACTCTCCACTACCAAGTTTCGGAAGGTATTTTCTCCTTTGCTCTTCATTACCATACTTATAGATTGGATACATCACCAATGATCCTTGAACAGAAGCCATTGATCTAATACCAAAGTCGCCACGCTCCAATTCTTGCATGATGATGCCATAAGCTATTTCGTCCATACACTCCACCGCCAGATTCTGCAGGAAGACTTGGACCAAAAGCACCTACTTCAGCCAAACCTTTGAATAAATGAACAGGACAGGCTGCTCTATTAGCATAATCTTCTATAATCGGACTAACTTCTTGTTTTACCCATTCACGTACTGCATCTCGAGCTAATAAATGATCTTCACTTAACAATTCATCTATATTATAATAATCATGGTATTCGTAGAGATCTGTTTTAGATGATTTTTTAATGTTATGGCTCATATTTATATAAAATTTTATTTGATTAGGTCAATATATTAAATGTATTGTAAAAGCTTGCTATTTTTATTCCGAAAAAAATATACCGCATTAATTTATACCTTAAAGATAAATAAAACCTTCAAAAAAATGAAGAGCTTATTGATGTTTAAACTTTTTAAATTTATATGGTAAAGAAATTTTCGACAATATTACAATCAATAAATGGCCTAGTGTATGTATATATTACTACTGATTCATAGACAAAATCTCATGAACTTACCTTTAAAGTATTCTGTACACCTGACAAAAAATAAGTCTTTCAAAATAGGCTGCTATTCAAAAACCTAAAAAAGACTATTTTTTACATAACCATTTCTGCTTCTGTTACCAATTTGCGTAGATTGATCAATGCATATCTCATTCGGCCCAAAGACGTATTGATACTGACTCTTGTCATCTGAGATATTTCTTTAAAACTCATGTCAGCATAATGTCTTAAGATGACCACTTCTCTTTGTTCGTCGGGTAACTGATCAACAAGAGTACGTAGTTTGTATGGATTTGGCTTTTGATAATGGTATTTTCCATATGATCATCTTTGCATTCTAAAATGCTGAAAATATCAAAAGTCTCTGTATTGGAAATTTTAGTCATGCGCTTTGATCTTCTGAAATGATCTACGCACATATTGTATGCAATTCGCATTGCCCACTGAAGGAATTTACCTTCATTATTATATTTTTCCTTACGAAGTGTATCTACTATTTTTATAAATACTTCTTGAAAAATATCTTCAGCCAGCTCTGTATCTTTTACAAATAAATATATGGACGTATATATTTTGTCCTTATGTCTATTTAACAAAATCTCGAAAGCTGAGTGATTACCATTAAGATAAAGGGAAATAAGTTCCTGATCGTTTAACATCTTAAGCTTCATACCTACACAAGTATTTATGGATTAAATAAATTTTCTTATTTTAAAGTGTAGATATATACTCTATATTCGCTTAATTTTAGAATGATGTTAATTAAAAAAAATCAGATACAGTGGCAAAGATAAGGATGTTTTTCAATTTGTCAAGTCTTTAAATAAAAAAATAAAATAAATTTTATTATCCAATTTAGAAATTCCTAGGAAAAATCAGAAACAAGATGTTATAACTAAAGTATTCTCTAGAAAATAAGTTCATTAAGAAACGGCATTTTTGAAAAAGCATCCTAAAACTTTTTTCTAAACACTTTTCTGATATTGTTTGTAAGAATAAATACTTGGAATTATCACCATCAATATAATAAGAGTAATAAATACTTTAAACATTTGAGATACAGGCACTATTAAGCTCAATATTGCAATCAATAAACCGCCAATTACCCAAACTTTGCCTCCTAATTGATGGGTTTTACGCCAATTGTCTTCACTTTCAAGTGTCCAAGGTAATCGAAATCCTACAAAATAGTTGGGTTTGACACTATGCAATAAATTTCCAAGTACTGCAAAAAGTCCACCTAACAAAATGAAAAGCAAATTTCCACTTTCGTTTTGTACTGCAGAGTAAACAATATATATCGTCAAAACAGACATAAAAACTACAATGGTCAAGCCCAGCTTTTCCATTATAGCTTTAGATTGAAGCGTTTGATTTTTTGGGTCAATCTTACCAATATTGGTCATAATCAAGTAGGTAATAAGAGAAACACCCATAATGATGCCTAAAGTAGTCCACATTTCATTTTTATCTCCATATTTGTCCGGTTTCATATCAGAGCCAAAATGTGTAGCTGCTTGTGCAGGCAAATCAGCGTAAACTAAATTTAAATAGATAAAAGGTGCAGAAAGACACATCAATAAAAATAAATTTTTAAGTGAAAAGAGCTTCATGTTGTTTTGATTTTGATGGTGAAAACTATTTTGATTTGATTTGATATATCCATTGGACTACTTCATCCAGTACCGTGGTACTTATACTATAGATTATAAACTGACCTTGCTTTGATGAAGTAACTAAACCTGCTTGCCTCAATAAATCCAAATGATGTGAGACTGTTGGCTTACCTATATTAAAATGTTCTGCAATGTCTCCAGCACTCATGTCTTTATTTTTAAGTAAGTCCAAAATATCCCTTCTGATTGGGTCATTCAATGCTTTAAAAAGTATATTCAATTTTAAATGATTCTATATTTCGACAAATGTCGAAATATATTTTTGAATGGCAAAATTATTTCCCATTTTTTTAAAAAAATATATAAAATTTAAGCAAAAACTCTTTCCTAAGAGACTTTCCTTGGAAAAAGGTATAAATAATCCAAGAAGTAAAGTACTCTTATTGAAAAACTATTGGTTTGTACGGACTTAAAAAGTCCTCCTAAATTTGCGAGGTAGTCACGTTCGTATTGCTTATCTGAATTGTATATTTGATTTTTCCAAACAAAGATTACATCACTACCTGGGGCAAATCTCCAATTATATTGCAGATCTATGTTGAAAATATTGACATTTCTGTCAAATATCGGGTCACCTTTTACATCAAGCCCATCATAAGCAAAGACATCTACTATCCCATTTTCATCCAACTTGCCGAATTGCTGATATCTTACCTTATCCCAATAGTGCCTTATCCTCATATTGATACCCATGATGGCATTAAATATATAGCGCGTTGTTAAAGAGTTTTCGACAATCAATCTATTTCTATTACCAAAAAGTATATCAGAATCTCCAAGTCCTAAGATAGTTTTTCCAATAATCCTTTATTGACATAACCAGGTTCAAAATCAATGATCGACACACTAGTATTAGTAAATATAGACCATTTATCGCTCAATCTAAATCTTGGAGCAAATAATAAGGTTGTATTTTGACGATTGTTTGCATCAAAATATCTGTATGATAATCTGACATCATACGCAAATGGTTTTCGATAATCAGAAGATACGAATCCACCTAAAGTGTAATTAGTTGGCCAAGTCATAAACCTGCTAAAATCCTCAGTTCTTGGCTCAAAATAATCATAAGTTTCTACAGGCTCTAATCTTGTGTTAAGTCCTAAAGCAAATCGACTTTTCCATAAGAAAAAACTCTCTAACTCAATATTGAAATCAGTAAATACATTAGGGGCATACAGTCTAGAATAAATGGAACTTGCATTTATCCGAATCTGTTGTAACTTTTCATTTTTGGGTTTATATTGAGTATAGCCGCCTTCTACATAATAATACTGTTCATTAGGGCTCATCAAAAATCCCATATCGTTAGGGTCATATTTGTCAGACTCTACGCCATGACCTCCACCATAGGTCCAGTTGCCACTGATTTTTCCTAAAGCAATATTGTAAGTATGTCCTCGTTCTGTGTTATCATTAAAATACTTTTGGGAAAGTACACCTGAACCGCTGACAAAATATTTCTGATCTTTAGTTTTGAATTCAAAAAACCCTCCTGTCATATTAGCATCGTAATCTTCACCTAACCTATAAACATTGGTATTCATCAATGAAACATAAGAATTGTTTTTAAGATTTTGATCTATTACCAATGCGTTATAATTAGTAAGTGGATTAGTTTTTATCTTCCTTACTGTTCCATCTATAGCTCTTAAGATGGCATGCTCTTCGCCTACAAATGCATTGAAAGCTCCAATACCCGTTCCTGACGTCGTACGTCCAGATATCTTTGTGGCATTAAAAAGTTGGCTAGTTTCTGGATTGGATATTATGGTTTCACCTTCATTTACTTGGTCAAATACATCAAAATAGTGCAAAGGTCGGCCACCAACGCGTCTAGAGTAAAACAATCTCCCACGATTAAAAAGCTCCGTACCTTCTGTAAAAAATTGTCTATTTTCTTCAAAAAAAACTTCAAAAGGAGACAGGTTTAATACTTGTTTATCTGAAATAACCTGCCCAAAATCTGGGATCAATGTCATATCCAACGTAAATGCATCATTAAGCCCATATTTCAAATCAAGACCTGCACTATAAGCATTGCCAGCACTAACCTTATTACTTGTATTGTTAGGATCGTAAGTCGTATTAAGATATGCTGACAAATATGGAGTTAAGGACAATCTCACTGGCGATTTTATATTTTCAATGTTGGTTACCTTTCCTGACTGTTGTACCCATCCTGAAATAGTAGGATCTATAGGCGACCAATAAGATGTCTCTCTAAACCTACGTACTTCTCTCCCAAACTGAACATGCCAATCTTGATTACTATTGGATGGAAATCTTAAAGAAGAATATGGTATCTTCATCTCCACATACCAACCTTCATCATCTTGACTAACAGCACTTTCCCAGACGGCATTCCAATTGCTATCATCCTCATTGTTCGTAACAATAGCTTCATACTGTACTCCTGAAGCTGTTACTAAAAATATAAAACCATTCAAACCACTCTTGTAAGGATCAAAAAAGACACTAAAATTGTCTGCATTGCCAGTTTGATCACGTAAAGAAAGCTCTTTAAGAATTTTTTCTGGTTCGGGATCTTTCATTCTTGCTCCTATATAGATTGCATTATTGTCATACAGAAAGTAAGTCTCAGTTTCAAATGTTGCAGGAAGCCCTGGCGTTGGTTCTGTTTGCACAAATCCAGAAGCTTTTTCAGCATTGCTCCACTCACTTTCTGAAAGAACTCCATCTATTTTTATTTCCTGATTTATTCTAAAAGCTTTCAAATTTTTATCAGGGTTTACAGATGCAAAGAGTGTAAACGATATCAGATTTATTAATAATATACAAAGAGTTTTCAATACGTATTAGAGTTTAAATCACAAAGGTATAAAAGTATTTCAAAAGACTATCAATGTATAATATCCTTTTAAATTGCGTCTAGACAAAACTTTATTTTATATCACGTAAAAACTTTATTTTATACAATGGCCATTTGTATCTTTTTTATACTATATTTGCCGTACAAATCTCCTTAATAGTGAAGCACTATATAAATTTACTAATTTTATTTTTGGGCACAAGTATATACAGTCAATCTTGTGGATTCACAATAACAGTACCACAAGACAGTACTATATGTGAGCCAACATCTATTTTGCTGGATGGATATATAAATGGTACCTACACTGATTTTGAATGGACGAGTACAAATGGATATTCCAATACTTCAAATCTAACTCCTACTGTATTCGTAACACAGACGACGACATTTACACTCACAGCGTTGAGTCCTCCCTCTACGAATCTTATTGTAAATGGCGATTTTTCGAGTGGTGCTTCAGGTTTTACCACAGATTATACTTATGTGGCAGACATTCCTACCAGTCAAACAGAATTATGGAATGAAGGAACTTACACTATTGTCAGTAATCCAAATGCAGTACATTCAAATTTTAGTCCTTGTGTCGGAGATGGAGATATGATGGTTGTAAATGGAGCTGCATCGCTTCAACAAGTTTGGTGTCAAACAATCACTGTAATGCCAAATACTAATTATATATTTGAGGCAGATGCAATGTCTGTAAACCCAGCATCTCCGGCTATCTTACAGTTTGCTATAGATGGCGTACTATTAGGTACTCCTTTTGGACTTTCAGGAGCCACTTGTGTGGTACAACATTTTTTCGCTACATGGTTTTCAGGTGCTAATACGAGTGTAGAGATATGTATCACTAACCAAAATACAGCAGCAAGTGGCAATGATTTCGCAATTGATAATATATTTTTTGGAGAGTTGTGTGAAGATGAAAAAGAATTTACTGTTACATTTTCTATTCTCGACTTACTTCCTCCCACAGCACCTACAATAGATTGCAACAATCCAACAACAGATCTAATTGTTTACCCACTACCAGTTGTGCCAGGTTATCAATACTCATGGTCCACCAATAATGGCACGATCTCTACCAACCCAAATTTGCAGGAAATCTCCGTTATAACAGGTGGTGAATATACTGTAACTGTTACCAATGAGCATGGTTGCACCATCTCCCAAGATTATGAAGTGTCAGCAGATCTTACTGAACCAAATGTCGAAATAAATGGTGATCTAAGTTTGGATTGTACACAAAAAAGTACTCAATTAACTGCAAGCTCATTGTCAAATATTAGTAGCTTTGAGTGGTTGCTTCCTAATTATACTCAAGCTTTTGGAAATATCATTACAGCTTCCACTCCTGGTACTTATACGGTTTTCGTACATGGATCAAATGGATGTATTGGCACAGACACAGTAGCAGTCTCCCTAGAAAATTCACTTATCAACTACCAAGCGGACAGTACAGGTATATTATCTTGCTCAGTTAACAATGTGGATATCCTTTTAGATATTCAAACCGCCATCGATAGTATTGTTTGGAAAGGTCCAAATATCATAAGCCAAAATCAAACAAAGGACACTATAACGGTTGGGTCAATAGGTTATTATGTTTATGAATTATTTTTAGGTATTGATTGTAGTGTCAAGGATAGTATATACATAGCTGAATTGCCGCCTTCTTTCACATACGAACTATCAAATCCTGACACATTAAATTGTACAACTTCTAATACAGATATTTCCATCCAAAATGCTAGTGGGATTGCAGATACAAAATGGTACTTTGGAAACCAATTAATAGCAAATCTTGATACCATAAATATTAATACTGTTGGTACTTATTACGCTTTATTAACCGATAATAATGGCTGTGAAAAAACGGACTCAGTTATCGTTTATGGAGATTTTGCATTACCGATATTTAGTGTTAAGGTTGATTCTATAGACTGTTCAGACAAAAAAGGTCAATTTTTACGTCCAATGCGGCATCTGGAACTTATTTATGGGAAGGAAATGGGCTAAGTTCAACAGACCAAAATCCGTTTATACTTGAAGGAAATTATACTTTGACAGTCACAGGTAAGAACGGTTGTACAAACATCTACCCATTACTTACCATCTTCCCAAAATTTCCCATCCTTATTGTCTAATGTAGTACCAATTACTTGTACAAATCCCACCGGAGTTTTAAATATTACGACGACCATTCCGTCAGGTATCCAATGGACGGACCTTAACGGAAATACAGGTATAGGAAATACCATATTTTCCAATATATCAAACACTTACGAAGTAAAGGCAATTGCCAATAATGGGTGTGAAGCTACAGCTACTTTTTCCATATCTATGGATACATTGAGACCTACACTGACACCTATTGCTCCCGCTATACTCACATGCAATCAGTTGTCTGCGACACCTAGTGTCCAAACCAGCGTATTCGATAAATTTAAATGGTCGGGACCTAATTTTTCAGATAGTACAAACCTAAGACCTGTATTTACATTTCCCGGCAACTATGTACTTACTCTTTTCAATGACAACGAATGTGAAACTTCACAGACTTACCGAGTGACAGAAGATAAAAGTAAACCAATCTTTAGTGTCACTGCTCAAGATTTGTCGTGTAAAATGCCAGAAACATCATTAACTCTTGCGGGCAATATTGGTCAAACATACACATTGACAAATAATAATCAAACGATTCAAAACGGATACAAAATTACGAATCCAGGAACATACACCATTCGTGCTGTAAATTCATTGGGTTGTGATAGTAGCGTATCAATAGTTATCAAAGGAAATTTTGACAAACCCAACATCCAACCAAAGCCCATTTTGTTAAATTGTAAGATTCCTGCTTTGTGGGCTTCTGATATCATCGTTGACCCTAAATTATCATACACATGGGAAACACCAAAAGGTTTGATTAACGCTGATTCGATTTTGATCAGTGATAAAGAAAACGTTGTATTGATAGCAATCAATGAATTTGGCTGCGAATCAAGAGCGCCTTTAAATATAGAAACAGATTTTGCCAAACCAACCATCAATATTTCTGGTGAACCAGTGATAAAATGTAATGACATTGGCACAACCATAACCGCAACATCTAATGCGAACAATCCAATAGTCAAATGGGCGCTCAATAATCAAAATGTAGGCGCTCAACTAAATATAAACATTACTGAACCAGGAACTTATGTAGTTAATATTACTAATCCACTCAACGGTTGTAGCGAAACCCAAGCAATCATTGTTACTAAGGAACCGAAAGTAGAGAGTATCGATTTCGAAGTATCGCAGCCTTTATGTTTTGGTGACAATGGATCTGTAGAATGGAATGAAATCGTAGGTGGTACTGCTCCATATACTACCTATGTTAACAAAGTGCTTTTAAGTCAAAATACAAACCTTGCACTTCAAGGTGGTACTTATGAAATACAGGTTTCAGATAGCAACGGTTGCACTTTAGCAAGTAATCTATCGATAGACATTCTCGAAGACTTTACCGTCAATGCTGGAAAAGATACCATTATAAATCTAGGGACAAGCCATCAGATCACTGCGATAACTGATGTACCGTGGACATCTTTGTCGGAGATAACATGGACTCCGTCTAATACATTGAGTTGTAAGGATTGTCCTAATCCTGTAGCCAGTCCAGAAAATGATACAGAGTATACGATTACGATTATAGATGAAAATGGATGTGAGAGAACTGATAAAGTTTGGGTCCGACTCAAATTTAATAGAGGTTATATCGCCCCTAATATCATGAACCCAAAAAGTACCACAGGCAACAACAAATTTACCATATATCCACTTTTTGCATCGATAGAGTCCATAAAGTCGCTAAGTATTTACGATCGATGGGGCAATAAACTTTTTGATGTAAAAGACATACCTGCTGGAGATCCAGATTATGGTTGGAATGGCACTTTTGATGGTAGGGATATACAACCAGGCGTATTTATTTGGGTAGCAGATGTTTTATATAAAGATAATACATCAGAGATTGTAACAGGAGATATTACCATCATTAAGTAAGCAAAGTCAAGATCAACCCCTGTACTTATATTATCCTGATTATGTACGTAATAATCCCGTTGCAGCAAGCACACCATAGAAAAATAGCAGAGTTTTTAATGTTTTAATTTAGGAGGGTGTTGAACTTTGCAGATTATGAAATTGTTCATTTATAAGTCGAATCATGTGCTGAATTTGACATTTTTATAATTTGATACTAGAAAACGCCATCTTAATTACACATACTTTAATAACACGAAATATGTACACATACAAAATACATTTACATAAAGAAATCGAAGGCGGGTACACAGTTACTGTTCCGGCTTTACCTGGTTGTATTACTTATGGCGAAGATGTTGACGAAGCTATGGCAATGGCAAAAGAAGCGGTAGAACTTTATATTGAAGAATTGAAGGAGAGAGGAGATACCATTCCCGATGACAGTAATACTTTAGAATATTCTTTAAACCTTGAAAGTGTATGAACTTAAGCCCACTGTATCTTATCAAAATTTTAGGGTGCATTTCATTTTTTCGTATATAAATAAAAAAGAAGTATTAACTTTGCGCTAGAACCAATAAAAAATATCATCATGACAAGGCAGAATACTTAGCAGTATGCAGCCAACGTTGGGAGGATATACAGAACCCTAAGCAACCTTAATAGTTTATACGAGATTGAAAAACAATTGGATGAGATATGGACAGATTTAGGAGGGTAAAATTTTAGAATCTACCATCGGAAATGTTCCTACCAATCATCGTTTAAAAAAACTTCAAGCCAAATTTGGGGAGATAGAAGTTAGTACCACAAGTGACTTAATTAATGGATTCACCGGTCAGAAGATTTCACACTATTTACAAGAGAAATTATTGTATATAGGTCAAATGGATTGTTACGAAAGGGGGAAATTGCTCAGATGTTATTGAATATCAAAACAAATGATACAGCCATCTATCGGATTACGGATAAAATTGGGGAACAAAGTCTAGCGATTTCTGAAAGTGAAAATTTTAGAGATCCTGTGCAGTTAGAAGAAGGAGAAATTTTATATATAGAGGCAGATGGCAGTATGTTACGAACAAGAGAAGCTGGGTGGAAAGAAGCTAAATTAGGAAGAATATTTAAATCAAGTGCTATTTCTAATGAGAGCGAAAACAAGAAATAGTATAAGATTGTAGCGAATATGTAGCAACATTAGGCAATCATAAAGAGTTTGCGATTAAAATGTCAGCCATAATAGGTGATGCCTACGAAAAATGGAAAGATAGGCTAGTATTTATAAATGACGGAGCGGGGTGGCAGTGGAGTTGGATAGATGTGTCATATCCGCAAGCTACTCAAATTCTTGATTTTTATCATGCGATGGAAAACATAGGAAAATATGTAAGTTTCAGTGTTACAAAAAGTAAACGGACGGCATATATGGAAGTAATAGGAAAGACTTTGAAAGAGAATGGGTGTAAGACGAAGTGGTAAAGATGTTGGAAAAAAATACCTAGAAAATCAAAACAAAAGAAGAAAAATACCAAACGCTCTTAACGTACATCAGCCACAATAAGGGGAGAATGGATTACCCTAAATACATACAAAAGGACTATTAATAGGGTCAGGGGCAATAGAGTCGGCGCATCGAACGGTATTACAAAAACGAATGAAACAATCAGGACAAAGATGGTCAATAAAAGGATTGAAGGGAAATATTATGAGTCTGAGAGTTTTAAATATGAGTGGTTATTAGGATAAAATAACAGATCTAGTAAAAAATGCAGCTTAGCGAAATTTTGAAATGCACAAATTTTAGAACACAGGATTTATCTTTAAGCGGGGCAAGGTTCACATCAACTTTATTACAACCCAATCACAAATAAAACAGTAATAGTACCTTTCCACGGTGGCAAAGATATGAAAAAAGGCACTTTCCTTGCTATACTTAAACAGGCTGGAATTGATAAAAATGGGTTGGATTAAAAATGGATCACATACACCCACATAGAGTATGAAACGTGTTTTGGATATTGAAATATTAGAAAGACCTATGAGTCTCGAAGGTTATGTGTTTAGTTATTAATGACTGTAGTAGTAAAGGCACAAGTTACAAACTTGCGCCAGCAAAGGAAGCAAACCCGAGATGGTCCTAATATGTCAAAACAAAAGCTTTAGATTATGTTAAAGAAATTGAAGATGAATTAGGAAAATATTTTTACCCAACAAGATAATAGATACAATACCATCAATTAAAATTGTAAAATATGAACAATTATTTCTTTATTGATCCTTGTGTAATTAATCGTGTTTATACAGATGAAACTTTTAAAGATCTTGACGAATATTTGGTCAGAATATGTTATTGATTTAGATAGTTGGCCCTTGGATAATTTTACTCAGGGTGTTAGAGTTTATTTTGTTGATGAAATTTTATATTCAATTTTATCTAGATGCAGATTCTTAGTATCAAATTTAAAAAAATTAACTTAATAACTAGTTCAGGCAATTTTGAAGTATATCCTAATGATGTTGTGCTACCTTCCTTTCGGGAAATGGTAGTAACTGGCATTGCTAAAAAAGATGATTTTGGTATTTATTCACTACCAAATAATTATCCTTTTTTAGTTGTATCATATAAAGCTCTTAAAATTCTTTTGAATAAAAATTGTAACAACATACAAGGCCAGCAAATCCCCGATAACATAGATTTAGAAAGTTACTTTCAAAGTATATATATAAAAATTCAGAATGGTGATGATTTTCCCTATTTACATGAATCTATGTTTTTTAAAAATAAATAACTTTAAATAAATGCAAATCCACCAAACTCTTTTATTAATATTAATCACCCTCTCCCTCCATTCCCAATCCATCACCTTTGGTCCTACCACCACATTGTTCAATCTGGATGGAGCACACTGGTCATTGTCACAGCCATGATACCGCAGCGAGCAGCGATGGTAAGCATGTGGATTTTTATGGACTGACAGGGAGCACGTACAAAAAGCATACCTATACTGCAGGTAGCTATCCCGCTACATCGTTTATGCTTTTTGGTGATTTCAATTATATCACCGATGTCCATGATTTTGATGGTGATGGCAAAGATGATATTCTTACAGATGCCGATATATATAAGAGCAAAGGCAATAATGTCTATGAGCGCATGCCTTTGGGCAATATCAGCTACGAAGTAGAAGGTAGTCTCGACTATGATGGGGATGGCCGAAAAGATATTGCTCGTTACAGAAGATGATTTTTAGCTCAGGCATGACTTCTTTATACGTACTCAGAAATAAAGGCAACTTCACCTTCGAAAAGATCACAGTGGAGCAAAACAAACGCAATATATTCACCGTAATCACCGTCGATATCAATGGAGACAAACGAGACGATATCATCACGGTCACGAGTAGTGATTTTACACCTTTTGCCATCTTTGTATCCAATGCAGACGGTACCTTCACCACCAGAGAGATCAAAGGCAATGATAAATACTTCCTCCAGCACACGCTCAGTCTTACAGTTGTGGACAAGGACGGAGACTTAGATCTCGCAGTGATGGATTACGAAAAAGGACTTTGGTTTTTCGAGAATCAAAACAACTTTACCACCACAGTACGGCGCAAAGGTACCAGTTTTGATACCGTCACCAATGGACTAATGGTCCACTGTGATGATCTAAATGGCGACGGATGGCCGGAAATGATCGTGGGCACACTCACAGCCACCACACTCTCTATACAAGTAAGCAAAGGGACTGGACCATTTGAGTTTGATGCATTACAAAACGTGGGTACAGTACTTGGTGGCACCAGTGATGGTTTTGCCCCACAAGGTCGTGCCATCACACGGATGTTACATACTATTGATATCAATGCAGATGGCAAAAAGGACATCGTCATGACGTCAACTTTTGACAAAAAACAAATAGCTTGGATCAATAACTCTATGATAAGTAGCAGCATTGACTTAGAGCTGTCAGATGTATCAATCCATCCAAATCCGGCTAGTGACATGATCCACATTACATCAGACAAAGCTATTTCATATTGCATCATCAATATGTCAGGTCAAACCGTAAACCAAGGTGTCTTGAAAAAAGGCAATACAATAGACATCAGTCATTTGTCTTCAGGCGCCTACATCGTAGATATTTTAGATCATAATAATAAACACATCTTTCAAAAATTGATAAAACATTAAAGATAGCATGTCATTCTGATCTTTAGCAAAGAAATTATCCAAAGAAAAATCATGATATTTTAGAAATCCGATGCATAATCGTACCTTTGCAGCCTATTTTTAAAATAAAACATGTAGGTATGTGCAAGTCATGATTGCGGTGCGTTAAGAATATCAAATGTAGGTGAAAAGTCACCATCTCGGGTTGGGTGCAAAAAGGTCGTGATTTAGGTGGCCTTACCTTTGTAGATATCAGGGATAGATATGGCGTTACACAGTTGGTATTTAATATGGATGAAAATGCAGACCTGTTGCCAGCGCAAGAAAGCTAGGTAGAGAGTATGTGAATCCAAGCTACTGGAATCGTACGTGAGCGTTCTAGCAAAAATGCCAATAGAGCGACAGGCGATATCGAGTTAGAAGTGACAGAATTTAATGTACTCAATGAGTCCAAAACACCACCATTTACGATAGAAGATGAAACGGATGGAGGAGATGATCTTCGTATGAAGTATCGGTACTTGGATATCAGACGTACACCTGTTCAAAATAATATTATTTTCAGATCAAAATTGGCAATAGAAACAAGAAAATACTTGGATTCTAAAGGATTTATAGAGGTAGAGACACCATTTTTGATCAAAAGTACCCCAGAAGGAGCTAGAGATTTTGTAGGCCAAGCCGACTGAATCAAGGACAGTTTTATGCGCTTCCACAGTCACCACAGACCTTCAAACAAATTTTGATGGTGGCTGGTATAGATAAATATTTCCAGATAGTTAAGTGTTTTAGAGATGAAGACTTACGAGCTGACCGACAGCCAGAGTTTACTCAGATAGACTGCGAGATGTCTTTTGTACATATAGAAGATATCCTCAATACTTTCGAAGGATTGGCTAGACATTTGTTTTTACAGACATTACATATTGATTTGGGCGATTTCCCGCGCATGTCTTATGATGATGCGATGCGATTATATGGCTCAGACAAGCCAGATCTTAGATTCGACATGCAGTTTGTAGAGATGAATGATTTTGCGAAAGGCAAAGGCTTCTCTGTGTTCGATGACGCCGAATTGGTAGTAGGTATCTGTGCTAAGGGCATCGCCGAGACCTACAGCAATAAAGACATGAAAGACCTTACAGAGTGGCTCCAAAGACCACAAATAGGCGCTAAAGGTCTGGTATATGTCAAGTATCAAGAAGATGGAAGCATCAAATCTACCGTAAGTAAGTTTTATACTGATGAAGAATTGCATCAATGGGCAGCAAAATTTGGTGCAGAAAAAGGGGATGTCATTTTCGTTTTGAGCGGCGAAGCTGAAAAAACAAGAAAACAACTCAATGAGTTAAGGCTGGAGTTGGGCAAAAAATTAGGACTTATCAAGGCTGGAGACTTTAAGCCTTTATGGGTATTAGATTTCCCACTGTTGGAATGGGACGAAGAAGCTGGCAGATTCCACGCTATGCATCATCCATTTACATCACCTAAAAAGAAGACATAGCACGTATGCTAGATGGTGACCACGGAAACCATGAAAAGTCTCAAGGCTGATGCCTATGATTTGGTCATCAATGGCGCGGAAATAGGTGGAGGATCTATAAGAATCCACGATAGGGCATTACAGTCCAAAAACTTTGATCTCCTTGGTTTTTCTAAGGAAGAAGCGGAAGCACAATTTGGATTTTTACTAGGTGCTTTTGAATATGGCGCGCCGCCACATGGTGGATTGGCATTTGGTTTTGACAGGACTTTGTGCAGTGATGAATGGTCAGTCGTCCATCAGAGACTTCATCGCCTTCCCTAAAAATAATCAAGGAAGAGATATGATGATAGATGCACCATCAGCTATCCATGATACCCAGTTAAAAGAACTTTGCGAAGTAAAAGTGGAAAAATGTAATAATAAAGTCAAATGATGACTATACTACGTGGTATCATTTAACTATCACTACTTTATTTGTGATTCAGGATTAAGGCATATCATATATGAAATTATATTTTGTGCCCTTACATAGTCTTGCATTATATTACCTTTTGTAGAAATTCCAAAACCTAAATTCACAATCATAAATCTATGTTAACACTGCCATATTAAGCGTGTTAGTTGGTATTTATTTTGTTATTTTGCATAGATTTTTACATTTATTGCTTCTTTTAAGATAAAGATAAAGTGACATATTAAATTTTAATCGTCATCAATAAATTAGATTCTATTAAATTATTTCATTAACAAAATTCATAAAAATATGAAACCATTTGCTTTTTTTAAATTTTTATTTGTTGTTCTGGCAACTAGTATGTTCTTTACTTCATGTACCGACGATGGAAGTGGTGGGACAAATTTAATAAATCCTAAATTAGACTTTAGTGCAGGAACAGGTGTAATTACTTCAGATGCTACAGTAAATGCAGGAGAAACATTTACAGTGAATCTAGTTGCCACTAAGGGAGACAATAATATGAGTACAATTACAATACAAGAAGCAGGTGAGAAAATTTCTGATTTGACGAGAGACTGAAATATTCACACACAACTGGTAGTGGCAACCCTTTATCACTGTTTGATGGTAATAAATCATCCTTTGACATCAAAGTCACAGTTACTGCACACACAGACATTTCGACCAAAGCTTATTCATTTATCGTAGCTGATGAAAAAGGAAATAGCGTCACTAAAAGCTTAAATATTACTACTGTAGGCAATCCTCCTACAATTACCAAACCTACTACTGCTTTAAATTTTGATATCCAAACTGATGCATTATTTACTACTGAGTTTAACGTTATCAAAGGGAGTGCTAATCTAACATCTGTTGAAGTATCAATTAATGGCGTTAAAGCCACTGATTTGAGTAGAATATTTTATGGTAATCTACAAACACCGTTTTCTGCAAATCCTCAATTGATACCAGCAGCAGATCAAGCAGCACTAAATAAAGATATTCTTTTCAGAGCACCAAGTAGTACTGGTACATATACTTACACTGTGAAATTTATTGATGCTATAGGTATGTCCGCTAGTATAAATCTTATTGCTAGTGTAGGTACCAAAGTAAATATGCTTGAAGGTATATTGTTGAATCAATCAGGTCCTACTGGACAAGGTGGTTTGGATTTAGATACTGGTGCTAGTACAGGTACAGTAACTTCTAATCCTTCATCAATTAATGCAGAAATCAGAGACGAAGGAGTATTAAATGAACAAACTGATGGTACATGGAAACAACAGATTTCTGCAATGAATAATTCAGAGATAAAATATATCAAAAAAGGGCAAAATGGTGTTTCTGAGACTTTTGACTTTTCAAATATTAAATTCAAAGAACAAATAGACCCGCTGTGGTCAAATGGTAAAGCATTTTCTGATAAAAGTACTGACGATAAAAGATTTGTTTCTAATAAGGTGGTAGTTGGAGACATCTTTATTGTAAAAAGAGATACAAAATACTATTTATTAACTGTTAAGGCAATAAAAGTAACACCTGGTGTAGGTGATAACGAAGACTCTTACACCTTTGATGTAAAATTCTAAATGTATATCATTGAATACTAAAAAAGCCTGCCAATTTTAAAGTTAGCAGGCTTTTTATATTAAAACCTAAAATCTAAAATGAAAAAGTTATGGTTCAAAATTTGTTAAATTTTGATCGATTAGGGATGATAGGAATGATAGGAATGATTTTGTTTGTTGTCTTCACATGAGCAATCTAATTGATACCTTTGGGAAGGACATTTTCAGAATAAAAGCCATAATTATTTCCATAAAAGGAGAGTGTAGAAAATAATGTGTAAACTCAAGAGAAGAAAAATTAGGCATTTTCTAAAAAATTATCAAAGATAATAGAAATTTGATTATGAATGATACCAAAATCACGAATTGGCATTGTCCATTTTGATTGAATTTGGTCAATTGCCATAAAAAAGCTCCATAAACTTCCTTCAGATCGGCGATGAATATTTTTCTATCTTTCCATGGTACAAACTTTACTGAGTTACGTATTTGGTGGACAATACAGAGCTGAGTTACCGTATCTGGGAAGGATGCTTGAATGGCACTAAGTAAAGCCGGTAAGGTTGTCCGTACAAGCAATTAAGATGGATTTTACGCCACGATCCTTTAATTCAGAGAGTACGGAGAGCCAAAAGATGCGGACTCCGTCTCAGCTATCCAAATGCCTAAGATCTCTTTAAATCCATCAGGTTTCAGACCAATAACTAAATAGATACTTTTATTGATCACCTTGTTATCTTGGCGTATTTTGAAACAAATACAATCCATCCAGGTGATGTAATAAATGGGCTCTAAGGGCCTGTTTTGCCACTCTAGGATGGAAGGGAGCATCTTATTGGTGATATCAGAAACAAATGATTTAGAGACGTTAAAACCGTATATCTGTTCGATTTGATCTGCTACATCTTGAGTACTCATACCTTTAGCGTAAAGGGAAGTGATGACAGATTCTACTTTAGCCGTTGTGGTTTGCCCTTTAGGGAGTACCAAGGGGTCAAATTCACTATTACGATCTCTAGGGACCTGGACTTCGATCTCGCCTTGAGTTGTCTTGACCTTTTTCCCATAAGAACCATTTCGGGAGTTGCCGGAATTATTACCTTTTATGGAATGTTTGTCATACCCCAGCAAATGACTCATCTCAGAGTTGAGGAGGTGTTGAATACCAATTTTGTAAATACCATTCATGGCGACTTGAAGTCGTTGATGTCCTTTACATTCTTAAAAATGTCTGTAAAATCAAAATTAATGTTGTTACTTTGCATTGCAAAAAGTTGTTAGGTTAAAAATGTGTTCAGGGTAAGCACCGCAAACATATAAAAATTTTGGGACAAAGGGGGATTGCCCCCAATGGGCAATCCCCCTTTGTCTAAACTAACTCCCCCAGGGAGTTTACACAAAAGTATTCTACACTCCTCATAAAAGGATACTTTTAGACGGATTAGGGCATACTTCTTTATCCCTACCAATGGTAAGGTTAGTTTGAACACTCTTGATTTGTTTGTCCAAACTTATATCTGAAGGATTAGTTGTTCTAGTTGCGACCATCTGTGGGCTGCATGGTAATATTTAGCCATCTTGACGTAAATATTTACGGCACTACTGACTACTTTTGCAGGTATCTTTACGAACCAGTCCCGAAAAGTTTTATATTCTTCTCGCCATGTTTTTTACGCTGTGAAGCGCATTATAATAGAGATGTTGTATGCCAGCACAGATAATTGCCACAATATATCATTGCCATGAAAGTTTCGCATTCTCGTTTGACCAGCGAGTAGATGATTTTTCGTTTGTTCTATCCAGTTCTCACTCTCGGCTCTTTGACCATAGATTTCATGTAGTATATCACCACTTGGATAAGGCAGATTAGAACAATAACAAAAGTATTTGTACTCGGCAACACGCTCTGTTTTACCAAAATTCTCCCACTTCCACATATCCAACGATCACTCTGACGGCGTGTAATGTTCTTGTAGTACTCCAGCCTTTTGCTTTGTAATTAAACCTGCTCACCGCCATGTTTGTATTGCAAGCTAATGTGCGCCAACTTTGAACTTTCAATAACGCTTTTAAGTTTTTTTAATTTTACCTTTACCAAATAAGTATGACCATTTTGTTCTAATAAATCAAATAATGCACCGTTAAAAATCCACTATCTGCTCGAAGGAATACTGATGTGATTTTATTAGGTAAAGTTTTAAGTGTTTGGCGGATAAACTCCACTACACCATTGCCAGTATAGGCAGAACCTGTTCTAAACCAACTGTTTACTAAATATTTAACTTCTGAGACATAACACAAAATCGGGTGGTAACTGTTGGCTCCTTTCTTGTGTGGATTATATCCCTTAGCAGCTCCATCCTGATTGCCATATACAGTTTGTTCGGTACTGTCGAGGTCTAAAAGTAATACGCTGTAATGATAAGCTATCTAAATAACTCTTGTTAAAAACCAATAATCTTTCATGTAATGCTATTGCTCCCTTTTGTCCCAAGGAACTAATGCGTTTGCCTATGGTGTCTTCGTCAATATGTTTTTTAAGCCTAAAATGGTCTTTACCAATACGTCTTTGGTGAAAATTTCTATACTTGATATGTGCTTTACGCCATAAAGCTGAGCATAAAAAGCTCAACAGAACTTGTGTAGTACTGAACTTTGTCGCATTATGTTTAACAGTTGGAAACAAGTCGTCAAATATGTAAGGTATATTAATTTTATCAATGTATTTGAACAAAACACTAAGACCACCATACTGAGTAAGTCGTTCAGCAGAGAAAGAACTTTTAGTTTTATACCTTCAAATCGGATATGTTTTGTATTTTTGACTCGCATCTATTAAGTGTATTTATATGTTACTAATTTTTATGTTTAGTAGCCTAAAATTAAACATATTATCACTAATAGATGCACTTTTTTATAGTTTTTTTTTAGATTTTTAGGTAAAAGTAAATCCTAATGATCATAATAGATATCAGGATTTACAAACAACAAAAAACACTATACTTCTACGCCTTTCATCATTTTGTTCCAATACAAGTATGGCAAACCATACTTCTTAAGCATCCATAGTCTCCAATCTTCTTTAGTACTATCAAAACCAGCATTTGTTTGAGTTTTGGATCAGCGTGAACTCATTTTTATAATTAAATTCGGCCAAAATCATCTTGCCATAACCAGTTACTAATGGACAAGAAGAGTAACCTTCATAAATCTTTTTGTCCAAAGTATTATTTTTGATCAAATGCAAAATATTTGCAATCAACACAGGTACTTGTTTACGTATAGCAGCTCCTGTCTTGGCCGTAGGAAGTGCTGCTACATCGCCTAATCCAAATATATTCGGATACTTCACATGTTGCAATGTGTTGATATTTACATCAAGCCAACCAGCAGCATTGACCAATTCAGATTCTCTAATGAATTTTGGAGCAGCTTGAGGTGGAGCAAGGTGTAACATATCATAATTCATTGTGATTTCATCAGGTGCTCCAGAAATATCTGGTGTACCATCGTCATTCACCACACATAGGTTTTCTTTCGGTCCGATATGTTTAAAGGTTACTCTTTTGTTTGCACCATCTATTTTGATAGGAGCGTAAAATGGTTTAAAATCAATATTGTAGCGTTGCACTACTTTCATCAGGCTATCTGCAATAGGTTTAACACCAAAAATAACACTACCTGGAGTTGCAAATGTCACCTTCGTACGATCACTCATATTGTGCATTCGGAAATAATCTGCGGCAAGATAAGCAATCTTCTGAGGGCTCCACCATTTGATGGGTGTGGTTGGTTGGGTAAAAACAGCATGACCACCTTTGAAATTACAGAATTACATCCCAAGTATGTTCTGGATTGGTATAATTACTACAAACATTACCATGACCCAAAGCCTCAGTCAAACCTTCTATTAATGAAGTATCCATCACGAGGCCAGGAGAAACGACTAGAAAGTCATAAGCAATATCACCATTTTGAGCAGTGGTAATCATGTTTTGTGAAGGTTTGAACCCAGTAGCATAATCTTTAAGCCAATTAACACCTTTTGGCATTACTTCAGACATTGGTTTGGCTGTTTTTTGCATATTGTAGGCTCCTGCTCCTACCAAAGTCCATGCAGGTTGATAATAATGTGTATCAGCAGGCTCTAACAAAGTGATATCCACTTTGGCTTTAATACTTAAAAGCCTAGAAGCGACCATAATGCCACCAGTACCTCCGCCGATAATGACGATTTTTGTTTTTTTGTTGTCCATTTGCTAAATGATTTTAATGATTTGTCCCGCAAACATATCAAGAATTTTAAAAACAGTTTGTAACATAAGTTACACAGAAATAACCAATGTAACAATTTAACTATAATGCAATTTTATATTTTAAAAATTAAATTTTTGCAGACTATTATTTTAAAAATTAAGAATAACAATGGTGTATTACATTTAATAGGGGCAGGATTAATGTACATGATGTCGCAGACTAATGATTTTAGTGCATTTTACCCTTATGTTTTGGGCTATATGGTAGCCTATATGCCTACTTTAGCTTTGGTAAATTCAGTAGCTTTTAATCAAATGAAAGACCCTGCAAAGGAATTTTCATACATTAGAGTATGGACTGTAATAGGGTGGATCATTGCAGGCCTTTCTATCAGTTATTTGTTCAAATGGGACGCACCAGATATGATTAGTTCTGGTATGCTAAAAAATACGTTTTTATTGGCAGGAGGTGCATCAGCCATTTTGGGTTTATTCAGTTTTATACTACCTGCTACACCACCAAAAGTAGATAAAATCAAGGAAGTCACATTTTCAGAAATTGTGGGATTGGATGCTATAAAATTGCTCGCGGATAAAAACTTTTTAATATTTTTTGTTTCATCTATTCTGATCTGCATCCCTTTAGCTTTCTATTATGCCAATGCCAATCCGTTTTTAGTCAATATTGGTATGGAAAATCCGACAGGAAAAATGACAATTGGGCAGATGTCAGAAGTGGGCTTTATGCTTTTATTGCCATTGTTTTTCAAAAAATATGGATTTAAAATGACTATCCTAGTTGGCATGTTGGCTTGGGCTATTAGATATATTTTATTTGCTTTTGGAGATGCTGGCAGTTTTTCTTTTATGCTAATATTAGGTATAGCATTGCACGGAATATGCTATGATTTCTTTTTTGTAAGTGGACAGATTTATACCAATGCAAAAGCGGGAAGTCACATTAAAAGTGCTGCTCAAGGTTTGATCACTTTAGCTACGTATGGTGTCGGTATGTTGATAGGATTTTGGGTAGCTGGCAAAATAGTAGAAACTAATACAAATGATTGGCAAACTATATGGTTGTATCCAGCTGGATTTGCCGTAGTCATTCTAATAATATTTTTAGCGGCGTTCAAAGACGAAAAAATTGAATACCAGGAATAATATTGAAATGAATAAACAATTAATATCTCAAAATTTAATTCACGCTTTCCTCGCTTTTTATTTATCAATTTGGTTTAATGGTTTTATTCCACCATTACTTAAGGTAAAGGCATTTGATTATACCACAGTTGGAGTCTTTGCAGCTGTAACGATGTTTTTTGTGGCAATACTCTTAATATCAAATTTAAATCTCTCGAAAATTATTCAGATGATTGTTATTATAATTGGACAATGGTACTCTGGATTTATATTATTTTGATCCATCTGTTTGGACTTTGCTGATTTTGGCAGTCCTACAAGGGTTATTGATAGGAACCATAATTAAATATGCCATTCTAAAAAATATTAAAATACCTTATCTTATTGGTCTTTAGGGTTACTAATGTCATATTTCATTCTTGTTACCTTCTGAATATACTTACAAGCCGATATCTTCTGAAGTAGTCTTAAATTATGGATTGTTAATAATCCTAATTCTAGTTTTTATTATCTTGATTGGTTTGACTTTAAAGAACAACTCAAATGACTTTACGATAGATCAAACAGCGGCGAGTGAACAACCAAAGACTTTTCTTTTATTAGGGTATTTTATTACTGCTCTATTGGTCGTTATAGAGATTTCGTTCTTCTTTTGGTCATTAGTACTAAAAGATCAAAGTCAAGGTTGGTTATTACAAATTACCTTGCCCTTAACATTGGTTTTAATATTTGTTATTAGACTTCTATTTTTAGGCAAAATGGTAAAGTTATTGAATATCGGGTGGTTATTTTTTATTTCAACATTATTAACTTTATGTATTGGCTATTTTTATACCTTCCAATTTACCGTGTTTATTATCTTTTTAGTTTCGCTATTGCAATTGGAACCTTTTATTTCTTCAAAAATTTTAACCAAGTTTGGCATACTAAGAATATTGGCTACCTTATGATAATCAATGCTTTTTTTATGGTGGTATGAGGCCTTTATATTCAAAATCATATAGAATATATTGAATCTATAAAGATGCCTGAACATGTATTTCATCTTTCGGCCAGACAAGCTTGGATAAAAGAATTGACGACGATAGCAGGATTGGTCATGTTAGCATCAGGAATAGTATTTTTGAATAGAAGAAGATGGCTTTCAGGTGTTTCAGTTGCTATTGGGATAACTATATTAAGTATGACATCTTGTAAAAATAGTGCAACAAATCCAAAATTATTTGCAGTAATAACTCAATATGAAGAATTAAAAGACCAGTTAGACTCACTCAGATCTGGACCTTGGGAGATAGAAACAGATACTATCCGCAATCTAAAATTAACGGGATATCTTGGACTAATAGCCCAAATAATGGCTCTCGATACTTTAACCATGACAATGGATGACTTTATCAATAAGGATTTGTTATTGCTTGAGATGGAAAACGAACTCAATGACATCTCATTTAAATCACATCAACTACCGCTCAATTCTGAAGGTGGATTCCTGACCAATATCGTATATTACATACAGTATGCATCACCAAAATCGAAGGAAGACTCTATCCAATACCTTCAAAAACTACAGGACCTTCCAAGATTGATACAATATAACCAAAAACTAATGGAAGAAGGAATCAAAGAAGGTAAAACATCTCCAGCCATAATCACACAAAGGTGTATAGATCTGACGGCTCCTTTCCGAATATTGATATCAATGATAATATTTTTATAGCTCCTTTAGCAGCGAATGACAGCCTGTTTCAATTAGCAAAAACACTTGTCAAAAAAGAAATTGAACCTGCCTACCTTTCATTTGCTATATTTTTGAAAGACACATATTTGCCAGCATCACCAGCTATTCCTGGTATCAGCCATCTAAAAAGTGGTAAAAAATATTATGAAGATAAAGTAAAATACTTCACTACCTTAGCAATGACTCCTAATCAAGTGTATGAAACTGGCGAAAAGGAAGTAGCAAGGATTAAAGCAGAGATGGAAACCATCATCAAGTCATTAGATTTTAAAGGTAGTTTTACAGATTTTATAACATATCTTAGGCAAGACCCACAGTTTTATGCCAAGACACCTAGAGAATTACTGTATCGCGCTACCTGGCTTTCCAAAAAGATCGAAGGCAAACTTCCCAAGTACTTTAACAAGCTGCCTCGGATGCCTTTTACTGTAGAAGAAGTATCACCTTCGATTGCACCCAACTACACATCAGGCAGATATTCCGAAGGCAATTACGAAACTGGAAAACCTGGAGCATATTGGGTCAATACTTATAAGCTTGAAAGCAGACCTTTGTACGCCTTACCAGCATTGACACTGCATGAAGCTGTGCCCGGACATCATTTACAAATCATGCTTTCCCGAGAGATGGAAAATGTTCCAGAGTTCCGTCAAAATCTTTACATCAGTGCATTTGGAGAAGGTTGGGGTTTGTATTCAGAATACTTAGGAAAAGAAGCGGGTATGTACGAAACACCTTATGAAGATTTCGGAAGGCTTACATATGAGATGTGGCGAGCATGTCGGCTGGTAGTGGATGTAGGATTGCACTACAAAGGATGGACTAGAGAGCAAGCAGTTGATTTTATGGCTTCAAATACCGCTCTGTCGATGCATGAAGTCAACACCGAAATAGATAGATACATAGGTTGGCCAGGACAGGCGGTCTCCTATAAAATAGGTGAAATAAAAATCAGACAGCTGCGCCAAATGGCAGAAGCAAAGCTTGGTGACAAATTTGACATCAAAACTTTTCATGATATGCTTTTGGCCAATGGATCAGTCAGACTCAATACTTTGGAAAGAATTGTAAACCAGTTTATTACACAATCATTACCCATTAAAAATTAAAACATGACTTTAGGACAATTTTTTGAAACCGTTTCCAAAGAGCCTTCAATCGTGCTTTTTATTTTTTGCATTGCCATTTACGGCTTTTCTCGCATCGATATTTGGAAAAGACGAAGGTCATCTCAGTCCTTGGAAATATCTCTATACTGTTTTGGTTTATTTGGCTTGTATTCCAGGTATTTTTGCGATAACATTTAATGCTTATACTTTCTTGTTTGAGCGTCAACCCATCATGCAAATGAACATGCTGACTCAATTACTCCCTGTCCTTTGTATGTTGATCACACTTTGGATGATCAAAAGAAATGTCAGTCTCAATGATGTACCTGGTTTTGATAAGATCGGTAGTTTAGTTTTTATTCTTACAGTACTAATGATCATGATGTGGATACTGGAAAAGACCCATATTTTTGTATTTACCTACATGCCATTCTATCAGTTTGTATTATTTTTTATAGGATTTTTAGTGCTGATCAGATGGCTTTGGGCGAGGATGATGGCATCCTGATTAAATATGCTTGTCTTTTAATGTAAATTTGCTATCGTAATATAAGCTAATGATCTTATTACATTATTGGGTGCTGATTTTATCGTATTATACTACAACTGAAGATAATAATTTCAAAAAAAAATTAAAGACTATATCCTTAAATCAAAAAGGTAGCAAAAAACTATAAATGTTTTGCATCATTCCACATTCTGTCAAACTCCTTCTGAAATTCTATAAAAAGCCATTTCTGCTTAGCTAACTCAATTGTTAATGTTGACTTACTTTGCTTTTTATAGAAATGTGGACCAATGAACATTACGTCATCAATTCTATAAATCATTGAAGACAAAGGAACACCTATTTTTCTGATTTCAACAAAACTATATCCATTAAAATAATTATTAAACGTTTGAATTCTTTCCTTGAATAATTGTACCGATTTCCCTTCAATTTCTGCTCTTTGTCTTGCGGCTTCAGACTCAGGGTCTACAAATAAGACTCTCACTTTTATATTATTTTGCGATTTATTTATAATAGCTTCACCAAAACTTTCAAAAAATCCACCTAAAGAGTACCCACAAATATCTAAACTCTCATTTAGGTTTTTAATTAAGTCATCATATCTATCTAAATCTCGTTTTTTAAAAATCCTTTCAACACCAGATTCATTTATAATATTTTTTACCTTTTCAGTAATTTTATTAATAGTTAACATTTTCCACAAATCTAAAAAAATAATTATGCCGGCAGCAATTAAAGATGTTCCTATAGAAACATAAATATTCGAACCCGTTAAGTTTGTATCTATTAAGTTAATACCTTTGTTTATAAAACCATAACCAAATAAAAGGATAATGATGTTAATTAGTAGATATACTTTTTTACTTGATAAATATTTAATTATTTCCATAAAATTTCAGGGCTAAGTATTTTAATTTTTGAAATAATTGTTTGGTGGATCTCTTCTGGACTTAACCAATGTGTGTTATCTGAAAAACATTTAATTTCATAAAAATTAGTTTGTTCTTTTATTAATTTAAGATATTCTATATAGACTTTCTTTTGAAGACCCAAGGAATCTTCATGAATATCTATTTTCCCATTTAAATACTCTCTATCGCTACCATTCCTTGGGGAAATCAAAGAGTTTGATATTATATCAAAAGGAACATGAAGAAAAAAAGATGAAGTAGGTAAGGGTAATTGGTTTGTACCAAATTCAAAATCTAAAATCCAATTTTTCAAATTTAACTTTTCGTTATCACCATTTGTTTTTGCGCATTGAAAAGCAATGTTTGAATTTACATATCTATCCATAATTATCAAATAACCTTCATTCAGCCATTTTAATAATTGATCTTTATGTTCCTTCCTATCTTCGGCAAATAATAAGGCGACAAGCTTGGGATGTACTATCTCTAGCGAACCATACTCACCTCTTAAATATTCAGCAATAAGTCTTCCAAATACTCCCATGTTTAACCTTGGAAAGTGAATGAATTTGTGTTTTATATTAGAAGAACTTAGCCTTTTTACTAACAAATCAATTTGTGTTGATTTACCAGCACCGTCTAGGCCTTCTATTGTTATTATTTTTCCATTCATTTAATTAATATTAAAAAAGTTATTTGAAAGAGTCTTAGTGTCAATATCCTTAGAACTATATACAAAAGCTATTACTTCATTCTTATTAACCCTTGATAAAACATTCTTTTTAATAAGAACTCCATCGTACAATCTATTTTCCTTATAAAATAGATTTATGCCAGCTTCTAATTCCATATTCACAAAATTACCTATATTTTTTTGATTAATACTTTTAATTACACCAGTTTTGTGCGCATATATTGGAAATTCATTTAATTGTTCTGAATTTCCAAATGCCTGATTATTTTCTATTTTATTTATTGTTTCCTGTAAAACTCCATGTGATGAAAGTATTTTTTTAAAAGAATCAAAAACCTCCAAATTTAAAAAAGATTCAAAGCAAAGTTTTTTTACTTCATTAGGATTTATATTAAATTGCTCAGAAATTACTTTCGAAGTCATATTAATAACAAGCTCCTTTTGTTGCTGCAATAATTCAGAATCAAAAGAGAATTGATTATAAACAGATTGATTTTTAATTATACATATACTTTCAATAACTTCTAAATAGTTGCCAATAGAAACGCCTAAAAGATTTTCCGTATTTGTAAACTCTGCAAGAGATTTAATATTAAAGGGCTCAAGTACTGACTTGATCTTTATAAAAAATCATTTGCTACAACCAAATTTTTCAAAAAGCATTTTTCCCATATCTTATATCAAGCAATAACGTATCTACCGGATTTGCAATTTGTTTACTAGCGATACTTGATATAATTAATGGTAGAGAATCTACTGTATTTGTTATGCTTCTAAGTTGATATAGGAAAGTATCTGAAGGAGCATAATCACCTTGTGCCACTGTCATACAAACATGCTCTTTTTTTAAAATTGATATAGATTGATTTCCGGACTTAGGAAATTTAAAGTTAGGAATACTTGATAATTTATCCCATGTACCTCCTGTAAATCCAAGAGCCTTAGCAACAAGAAAAGGGGATACGAATTTGTAAGAATTTGAGAGGCATTTCAATAAACTCGGCATGATTAGTGCGATTTTTTCAGAAACCGCGCCTGTAGGATACCTTCTTAATACATGCTTATAATTTAATTCTGAATTCTTTCTATAATCATAAATACATCCTGATTCAGCCATTTTGAGACTTAAAAGAGATACGTTCTTTAGTGATAGCCCTTTGAATTTTATTAAATTCAAAATAAGAGTAAGACTTAAAGAATGCAAACTGCTTTCCAAAGACATTTCAACAATAAATTGAATCTCCCTTTCATCTAATTCAATATTATGAAATAACTTGTAATAAATGTCTGAATCACATGAATATTCATGTTTAATAATACTTAAAAGAATTAATAAATTTTGTCTTACTTTAGAATTTTTAATTTTTGACAGATTATCATTAATAATATCTGCTGTGTTTACACTTTTTAGTACAATTTGGCAAAATGCTGATAAAATTTGCTCGTTTTTTGAATCATTGTAAAAAGAATGCGAAAGCAATTTCTCTAATAAAATATTTGGAGAATTCGAGTTTTCTATATCTTGAAATATATTCGCAAAATTCATAGCTTATAAATATTTTTTTAATTGCTCAATAATTTTTCGAGCTTCTATTTGAGGGGTACTAAATGACTGTTGATGAACGATCAAATGGCAATTTTTTTCTTTACAATATTCTTTAATAGTTTCTATAAACGCTTTTTGCAGAATAAATGAATCTCTAAATGCATTGTCATTATCCAAATTTCGATTTCTCTTAGTTAAGAACTTTTCCCAATTTTCTTTTGATTGTTCAAAAAAAATTAAAATATCAATGTCTGGCAAATTTTCATAGTCTTTTTTTGCAATACTAAGCATTTCATCATAATACAAATCATCTTTTGTAAAAAGCCACTCCAACCCTTTTTTGTTACAATATAAATAAAATAACTTGTCATAACATGAATCTAACATTGCCAAATTTCCTTTTTTTTTAATTTCGTTTGCCTTAAAATATTGAGGAACCCTAATTGACCTAAACCACATTAATGCTGTAAAGTTGCCTACCAATTCTCTTAGAGAAACAGCTTCTGCCCAATCTGATTCTTCTGGTTCGTGAAATGTCTCAATTCTCAAAATTTTTCCAATCTCAGTGGTAGTTGTAGATTTTCCACTTCCAGGTATTCCAAATGCAGCTATAATTTTTCCTTGCTTATCTATCATTTCTGGTCTATTTATAAAGGATTAAAGATGAAATTTATATTTTAATTACTTATAATAATTTTTGGGTAAGGTATGGAGAATTTCCTAATATCTCTAATGATTTTTCCTATAAGGCTGTCCGTAGGTTCAAAAGTAGCATAAACTTTATGTCCAAGTTCTTTTAAGTATTGTTCTAATAACTTTACCTGAGTACTTTTGCCACTACCATCTATGCCTTCGAAGGCGATAAACAAGCCTTTCCTATCCATTGATTTATCTATGATTTCATCGGCGAAGGTAAAAATATATTTATAGAATTTTAACAATTTTAATATTTATAACTAGGAAGTATCAAATTCTTCCATCTCTTTTGAATAATCTAAGTATTTACACTAATATTGTCGCCACAAGTCGCTTCTCACTCCTAAAGTTGGAAAGGCTTAATTAATTCTAATAATTATTAAGATCACGTTATGTCACCTTACCTACTTTTTGGATTTGTATTTGGATACTTTTTGCTATTATTAGCAGTAGCATGGTACACCTCAAAAAATTCGGATAACGAGTCCTTTTTTATTGGAAATAGAAATAGTAATTGGATGCTCGTTGCATTTGGTATGGTGGGTACATCATTGAGTGGTGTCACTTTTGTAAGCGTGCCAGGTACTGTTGGCGCAGGCGCATTTGGGTATTATCAAGTAGTCATTGGGTATTTTATTGGATATTTTGCAATAGCCTATATATTATTACCGCTGTATTATAAGATGAATCTCACATCAATATACAGATTTCTAGAAGAAAGATTTGGCCCTGTTTCATACAAAACGGGAGCTATATTTTTTATCATTTCGAGGACTCTCGGTGCTACTGCTAGAATGTATTTGGTGATTAATATCTTACAAATATTTATATTGGATGCGATGGGAGTACCATTCATCGTGACTGCTTTTTTGATGCTTTGCTTATATTACTCTATACCTTTGAAGGTGGTGTCAAGACCATTGTTTATACCGACACATTACAAACTACGTTTATGTTGGGAGGCTTGATTATCTGTATAATAGCATTATTGAATAAAATGGATTACGGATTTTTAGAAGCATTCAGTGTGTTAAAATCAGAAGGCTTGACGCGCATATTCAATACAGATATCAAGGCATCTGGATTTTTCCTAAAGCAAATTTTAGGTGGCGCATTCATTACTATTGCTATGACAGGATTGGACCAAGAAATGATGCAAAAAAATATCAGCGTTAAGACTTTGGGTGGATCACAAAAAAATGTGTTGACATTAGCAACTGTATTATTGATAGTCAATGTTTTGTTTCTACTTTTAGGTGGCTTGTTATTTTTGTTTGCAAAACAAAATGGTCTTTCTGTAAAAGGAGATGATTTATTTCCAACCATAGCTTTAGGTGGGACACTATCCACGGCCATAGGAGTCATATTTATCATTGGTTTGATTTCTGCATTATTTCCTAGTGCTGATGGTGCTTTGACAGCGATGACCTCTTCATTTTGTATCGATATATTGGGCATGCAGAAGAATACACTATCCACAGACAAGGTAAAGAAAAAGACAAGGCTAACTGTGCATCTTAGCTTTGCAATATTATTCTTCATCTGTGTTTTGGTATTTAAATGGATAGATGACAAATCGATCATAGACGTAATCCTTAAACTTGCTGGATATACTTATGGGCCATTGTTGGGAATGTTTGCTTTTGGCATATTTACAAATAGAATACCCAAAGATAAATGGGTCTTGTGGATATGTTTACTTTCACCAATCATCATATTTAGTATTGATTTTATCAATAATGCTGAATGGTTTGCTAAAAAATTAGCTCTTAGTGAAGCATCAGCAACATCATTAATACAGCTTTCAGATACTATATTTTCAGGCTTTAAGATTGGTATCGAAATATTAATATTTAATGGTTTGCTGACTTTTGCAGGCCTTTGGTTGATATCCATTAAAAAAAAATAAAGCATGGAGCGCATCACTGAATCACCATCAATCTATAGAAATTTAGAGCAAAAGTCCACTATTGAGTTGCTCACTGACATCAATACAGAAGATCAAAAAGTAGCATTGGCAGTACAAAAAGCAATACCAATGATAGTCCCTCTAATAGATGCCATTGCTGAGAAAATGAGCCAAGGTGGCAGACTATTTTATATCGGTGCTGGTACGAGTGGTAGATTGGGTGTATTGGATGCGTCTGAATGTCCTCCCACGTATGGTGTGCCTAAAGATTGGGTGATCGGCATCATAGCAGGTGGTGATACAGCTTTGCGCAATCCTGTAGAAAATGCAGAAGATAGTGTCGAACAAGCTTGGAAAGATCTTTGTGAATATGATATTGACTCTCATGATGTGTTGGTTGGGATTGCAGCTTCAGGTACGACACCCTATGTCATCAATGGGCTAAAGATGGCCAATGATAAAGATATAATCACAGGAAGTATTTCTTGCAATCCGTCATCACCACTCTCTGATGTTGCTAAATTCCCAATCGAAGTGATTGTTGGTCCAGAATATGTAACAGGTAGCACAAGGATGAAGTCAGGTACTGCACAAAAGTTGGTTTTGAACATGATAAGTTCTTCTGTAATGATCAAACTAGGTCGTGTCCTTGACAACAGGATGGTGGACATGCAGCTTAGCAATAAGAAACTAGTAGATAGAGGCGTCAAGATGGTGATTGAAAAAACAGGTCTTGAGTATGACGTTGCTAAAGAGTTGCTTCTCACCCAAAAGTCAGTAAGAAACGCAGTGGCAAGTTATCAACAAAGTAATAACATGAATAATCATTAAACTGAATTAATTTTTATTTTTTTTAAGCAATAAATATTCTTATGATAAGAATGATTATACTTTTAGCAATTTCAATTTTCAATCTTCCTATTGCATCGATTGAAGAGAAGCCTAAAAAAAGTGATTTTTTTTGGAGACTCTATTACAGAATTGGGTGTCAAGGATAACGGTTTACATTACGCTCTTTTCTCAATACCTAAAGACCAAAAATATGAATCAAAATTTCGAGCTCATTGGTTCAGGTATTGGCGGCAACAAGGTTTATGATCTATTTTTTAGATTAGAAAAAGATGTATTGACCCATCATCCTGATATTGTCGTCTTATGGATAGGAGTCAATGATGTTTGGCATAAGAGTACTTTTGGTACAGGCACTGACATAGATAAATTTGAATCGATGTATGAAGGAATTATCGAGCGCTTAAGTTCAAAAGGTATTAAAGTATTTTGTTGTACACCTGCTTGTATTGGAGAAAAAACTGATTATTCCAACTCCCAAGATGGTGACTTAAATGAGTACTCCAAAATAATAAGGAAAGTAGCAGAAAATCAAAAGGTAGGACTTATAGATTTTAGAAAAGTTTTTTTAGCCTATAACCTTACTCATAATCACCAAAATAAAAGTAAAGGCATACTTACTTACGATGGTGTGCACCTCAACGATATAGGGAATGAATTGGTAGCAAATCTTATATTTCAGACTGTGATTGAGAATAAAAATTAGATAGATTTTTAAAGGTTCGGAGATAGATTTTTCAAAGACAAAATAAAGGTTCATTATTCATTTTCAAGATTTAGAAGATATTGCATTTTTGTAAGGATCTCCAATTTGAGTCATGCTAATTGCAATTTTATTTTTTAAGAGTATTTTAACATAAGCTTGAGAACAATATTGTGACCCGCTATTGAAATGCTGAATGATTGCATCGGTGTACATTCTATTTTATTATTTCCATATCCAGCACATCTATGCAATCTTCAGTGGTTAGCTCCATTCTCAATCTAAAGTCCATTATTTTTTAGAGAACGCATTAGTCCCTAGATTTAAGTAAGCCCAATCTTTAATCCAAGATGTATTCTCTAAAAAGACTTAGAAATTTATGAAAACGAATTAGTTTAAAACGGTCAACGTTATTCAGGCATTAACTACTTTTTACACTTCAAACTTCAACAAAAAATCTTTAACTATGGTATCAAATTCTTTGGCTTCATCAAAATGAAATTTAACTTGTGCAGGAAGGACAAAAACAGGTATATTGTGGTTCTTCAACAAATCTTTGTGCATTTCTAAGCGCATTGCATCTTTTTCTGTAGTCAAGATGATCTTGCGGCCTTCACCCATATTTTGATAAACTCTGATAATTTTTTCTAAATCATGCCTATCAAAAACATGATGATCAGCATACTCTATTTCATGGATTGTTGCTACTGTTTTATCTAAAAATTGAAGGAGATACTCTGTATTGGCTATTGCACTCAACAAGATGACATTGAGCTCCTTATCCAAAGATATTCTTTGGGTATTATCATAAAAATAGTAAGGATATCCATATTGATAATAAGAAAAAAAGACTTTTTGATGGGTTTTTGGTTGGATGTCTTGTATTAACTTTTCTTTCTCAGCAATTGATACATTTTCGGGACATTTGGTCACTATAATGATATCTGCTCTTTGGTATCCTGACCGCCACTCACGCAGCCTTCCAGCTGGCAATAGATAGTCTTCTGTAAACAAAGTATCATAGGCAGACAATAAAATATTTAATCCTGGCTGCACACTACGATGCTGAAATGAGTCATCTAGTAGTATGGTCTGTGTCTGTGGGTATTGCTGTATAATCTGTGGAATGGCATACGCTCTACTTTCTGATACAGCTACCACAATGTCTGGATACTTGCGCCTATACTGTAGCGGCTCATCACCAGCTGTTAGTGCTGTATCATTGGGCTGTACCAGCCTAAATCCTTTTGTTTCTCGTTTGTAACCACGGCTGAGTGTTGCAACATTGATGTAGTCCTTGAGCATTTCGATCATATACTCTATATGTGGAGTTTTTCCTGCACCACCAATACTGAGATTGCCAACACCGATGACAGGTATGCTAAATTTAGAAGCTTTCAGCAAACCTACATCATAGGAAAAATTGACAAAAGAAATAATAATTCCATACAACAAAGCAAAAGGTGATAATAATACTCTTATAACTAATCTTCTGAACATAAATGATTTTTTATTGGTCAATTGGCTGAAATCACTTATTATTGTACCCAACTAATCTTTCGAAATATGATCTGGCCCAAAGCAACATTCATCAATATGCTTACAGTAACAATCGGAAGCCTCATAGGGTTATGGTTGAAGCAATTTTTTTCATCCGATATTCAATCTATTGTTTTTCAGGCAGTAGGATTGGGTACACTTTTGATAGGTATTAAAATGGCCTTGAAACTACCAGAAGGATACTTACTAGTTTTTATGTTTAGTTTGATTATTGGTGCTATCTTAGGGCAGTGGTTAAGAGTGGATTTGATATTCAATGACTTTTCAGATAGTATTAAAATTATGATAGGCAATAACGACACTCAATTTTCAGAAGGATTGATTACCGCATTTTTACTTTTCTGTGTAGGTTCTATGACCATAGTAGGAGCATTGGAGGAAGGCATCCAAAATAAAAAAGAATTACTTTATGTCAAATCTCTCTTGGATGGATTCTCCTCTATTGCTTTAGCTTCTACTTATGGAGTTGGTGTGTTATTCTCTATCATTCCAATGCTAATTTTCCAAGGAGGATTGACCATGCTTGCCTCTCGACTAAAAAATATATTCAGTCACAAAGTCCAAGACAGCCTCAGTGCCATTGGTGGTATGCTGATCATTGGGATATCCATACTTTTGCTCAAATTGGGCGAAATAAGTCTAGAAAACTTATTGCCATCTTTGGTCATCATTAGTATTATGTCATATTATTATGAAAAATTTCAACTAAAAAAAGGAATAGACAAAAATATAATTTCCTGACTTTATTTGATCACAAAAAAGTAGTATAATTTAATCTCTAGATTTGAAAATTTATCAGAAATATAAAAATTAAAAGAACTCACAATATTTTTGCAAATCAAGATTATTACATTCTAAAAGTCAACACAAATACATGATTAAGTTCTTATCTTTGCCGCATGGAGTCATATACTATTAAGACACAACATTTTGAAGGTCCGTTTGATCTACTTCTTTTTTTTATAGAAAGGGATGAGTTGGACATTAATGATATTCCAATTGCTCAGATTACTAATGATTTTTTGGATTATATACGCCAGTTAGAAGCACTCGATATTGATGTAGCAAGTGAGTTTATTTTGGTAGCAGCTACGCTCATGCGAATCAAAGCAAAAATGCTTATTCCTCGCAAAGAAATAGATGAAGAAGGTAATGAAATAGATCCAAGGGAAGAATTGGCACAAAAACTAATAGAATATAGAAAATATAAGTCTATTATTGACGAGATGAGCGCATTGGAGGACAATAGACATTTTAGACATACTCGTGGAAATGTATCATCCGAATTGAAGCAAATTGCAGAAAAAGCACTGGTAGATATAGAGTTAGAATCTCTAAATCTTTACAAAATACTGCAAACTTTCCAACAATTGATGAGACGGTATGAAGATGAACAAAACAGACCCAAACATCAAATCGTCAAATTCGAATATACCATAGAAGATCAACAAAATTATATTTTCAGTACGCTTCCCAAAGGTAAAAAAGTAAAATTCGAAGAGATATTTTTGCAATTAGAAAATAGAATCCATGCTATTGTTACTTTTATAGCACTATTGGAATTACTCAATTTACAAACAGTAGCACTTATCCAAGGTAATGGAGTGAATAACTTTTGGCTGGAAGCATTATAACAAATGTCCGTTTATTTTCCTTACTTTTGCGTCAAATTTTAAAATAAAGTATGCTAGACAAACTCGAAGCAATACAGGATAGATATTATTATCTAGAAGAAAAACTGTCGGACCCTGATGTTTTGGCAGATATGAAGCAGTTTGCCAAAATCAATAAGGAGTATAAAGACCTTAGCGAAATTGTGGAGACATTCAAAGATTACAAAATTACAGCTGCTAATATAGATAGTGCAAAGCAAATGCTTCAAGATATTGATCCCGAAATGAAGGAAATGGCAGAAATGGAGCTCGAAATACTTCAACCCAAGCTTAATGAACTTGATGAAAAAATAAAATATCTGCTCATCCCCAAAGACCCTGAGGATAGTAAAGATGTGATATTTGAAATTCGATCTGGCACAGGTGGTGACGAAGCTAGTATTTTTGCAGGCGATCTATTCCGAATGTACACAAAGTATTTCGAAACCCAAGGGTGGAAAATGGAAGTATTGGATGAAAATCCTGGATCGGTTGGTGGTTACAATAAGATAGTGATGGAAATATATGGTGCAGATGTCTATGGAAAACTCAAATTCGAGTCTGGCGCACATCGTGTCCAAAGAGTACCCAAAACTGAATCCCAAGGTAGAGTACATACGTCAGCGGCTACAGTTGTGGTGATGCCAAAATTTGAAGAAGAAGAAATAGACATTCGCAAAGATGATCTCAAGACTGATACATTTAGAGCACAAGGCGCAGGAGGTCAGCATGTCAATAAAACAGAATCTGGAGTTAGATTTACGCATATCCCGACAGGTATTGTAGCCGAAAGTACTGACTCTAGATCTCAACATAAAAACAGAGAAATAGCCTTACAACGTTTATTTGTCAAAATACAGGAAGCCGCTAGAGAAAAATCTTATATCGAACAAAAAGATAAAAGAAAATCGTTGGTTGGGTCTGGTGATCGCTCTGATAAAATACGCACTTATAATTATCCACAAAATCGAGTGACAGATCACCGTATAAATTTGACTCTTTATAATTTAGATCGCATCGTAGAAGGCGATTTGGAAGAAGTCATAACATCTTTGCAAAGGGAAGAAAATGCAGAAAAGATGAAGGGTAATGATGAATGAATCTAAGTTTTATTTTTTGACGGCATCGTTTACTTCATAGATTCTAAACTCAGTAATTTGTTTAATAAGATCATAGGGAATTTCACTGTCTAAAGGAAATTGTATTGATCCTTTTCCAGTTTTATATTTTAGGAGTTCCTTTTGAAAGGCTACATTTCCAGACGGCAGGGCATAAAATCCTATGTGATTTTTAAAAGCGGCAAAATATACCAATGGTTTTTTGTGCAATTTGAATGCTGGCATATTATATGCAATACAAGGCACTGCTTCCGTTGCTGTTTCTGCTATTGTATGATGAATTTTTTTTAGTATCTCTCCTACTTCACCAGGGAAATCCTGTAGATAATCATTGAAATCTTGAAAAATTTTACCTCGCATATATTTAATTTGTCTCTTTTATTCCCTAAAATGATTCCAGCCTTGTGCAGTGATATCATGCATATTACCACCAGTAGTGTGCAGTTTTATACCATCAGCAGCGTCAGTTATTTCACCAATGATAAATACTTCAGGCATAAATCTTATTTTTTCTAAATCTTTTTCGTCTATGGTGAAGAGCAACTCATAATCTTCTCCTCCATGAAGGGCACAAGTAATGGGATCTAATTTGAATTCCAAAGCAGTCCTTTCGGAGTCGGGATGAATAGGTACTTTTCCCTCTTCTATAAATGCCCCTGTACCTGATTGCGTGCAAATATGAATCAATTCACTAGCTAATCCATCAGACACGTCTATCATCGCAGTTGGCACGACTCCCTCTTTTGCAAAATAAGCAATCGCACCCATCTGTGCTTCAGGTTTGAGTTGTCTCTCTATAAGATATTGGCTATTTTCTAGCTCAGGTTGAACACCTGGATGGGCCAAATACACTTGTTTTTCACGCTCCAAAATCTGTAACCCTAGGTACGATGCACCAAGATCACCCGTAACACATAGGATATCACCTTTTTTTGCCCCATTCCTGTAAACTATTTTGTCTTTTTTCGCCTGCCCAATAGCAGTGATGCTGATGACCATCCCTTTAGGAGAAGACGTTGTGTCACCACCAATCAAGTCAACATTGTAAAATTTACAGGCGGTATATATTCCATCATAGAACTCTTTTAGTGCTTCTAATGAATATTTATTTGATATCGCAATGGATACTGTAATCTGTGTTGGTACTGCGTTCATCGCAAATATATCCGAGAGATTGACAACCACAGCTTTATATCCTAAATGCTTCAGTGGTGTGTACATAAGATCAAAATGGATGCCTTCTACCAACATATCAGTAGAAATGACAGTTACTTCCTCTTCATTCTTTATAACAGCCGCATCATCACCAATACCTTTGATGGTAGATAAATGTTTGGATGGATTGTCTTTGGTCAATGCTTCGATAAGGCCGAACTCGCCAAGAGTACTTACATCTGTGAATGATGTAAAGGTATTATTACTCATAATATGTATTTTATGCAAAGGTATGTAAAAATTGGGACTAGTCTATAAGGTTGGTATCTACTAAAGACCATAATACATCATTGGTAGGCAAGGGAGCCTTATATATATGAATTTTCCCTGTAAATGGATGTGTAAATTCCAATTTATAAGACAATAGACCTATACTTCTGTCAAGATTTGGCCTTCTGGAGCCATATTTTAAGTCGCCTTTGATGGGCATTTCCATAGTGGCCAATTGTGCTCTAATCTGATGAAACCTACCTGTCTTAAGATCAATTTTAAGTAAATGGTAATTGTCAAATGATTGCAAAAGCGCGTAAACTAACACAGCTTCCTTGAAAAAATCGTCCACTTTTTCATCAGCAGTCATTGCTCTGTTGTGGAGTTTTTTGAGATAATGCCTTAATTCAGTTGGTTCAGAATTTGGTTGTCCTGCGACGAGTGCCAAATAGGTTTTTTTGACTGTCCTCTCTTTGAGCATTTCAGTAAAATGAGCTGCAAAATTTTTATTTTTGCCAAAGATGACCAATCCTGTTACTGGTTGATCTATACGATTAAGAACATGCACCTTTTCTTTATACCTAGAACTAAGAACTGTTTCCAAATCATCCACATCTTTGTCTGTGACCTGAACGGCAATCCCATTTTTCTTAAGAATGACTATAAAATCTTCTGTTTCATCAATTATTTCATAATTTGATTCAAAAGATGTCTTACCCACAAAATTATTAAGTAGTGATATATCCACGATTATTATTTCTTCTATTTATTAATCAACTTCTTCATAATCAACATATTCATCTTCATGATTGTTTTGTTTTTGTTGTTGATTGTCTGAAGTTGTCTCATTTCTTTTTCCTTCAATCATGGGTGAAAGATAATTAACGAAAATATAATATCCAATCAGAGAAAGCAACAAGTATTTGATCATGATTTTGAATTATCATTAAAATTTACAATGCAAAGATACATTTTATCTTAGAAAGCTGATGATAAAATAGCTTATTATCCCTGTTTTCACAATAAAAGTTTGCGTTTTGAAGTTTTTTTTTAACAAAATAATTTAAGTAAAATTGTGATATATTGTCAGCAGCCTCACATTATTGCTTGTTTTAAAGTAATTTTTATTACTTTTGTCACTTTATTTTATTCATGTTAATAGATCAACTTTAAAAGATTATTAAGCAATTTCAGAATTAATAGTAATAACACTATATGCAGTCATTAAAGAAATTTTCAAACATTACGGGATTACTGGTCTTTGCTATCAGTTTATTTGTATTTTATCATTCAGTAGAGCGAACAGGCAGTCTTTGGGATTGTGGTGAGTTCATATTAGGGGCTTACAAATTACAAGTTGTTCACCCACCTGGAGCTGGGTTATTTGTATTGATTGGAAGGATGTTTGCATGGATAGCTACCGTTTTTTCTGATGATCCTGCAGACATTGCTTTTGCTGTCAATATGATGTCTGCCATTAGTACGTCTGTAGCAGCAATGATGATAGCTTGGACAACTATTATGTTTGGTAAATTGGCATTAGTGGGCAGAAATATTGAAACCGATATGCCTCAAAATATTGCATTATCATTTGCGGGATTGGTTGCAGGATTGGCAACTGCTTTTAGTACTTCAATTTGGTTTTCGGCTGTCGAAGGCGAAGTATATGCTATGTCCACTATGTTTACAGTTATGACTCTTTGGGCGGCTACCAAATATTATTATATAGAAGACGAATCAGAAGCTAATAGATGGTTAGTATTGAGTCTTTTTGTTAGTGGTATGTCTGTAGGTGTACACTTACTTAGTATCCTATCACTGCCAGCTATTGCTTTACTTGTCTATTATAAAAAATATAAAGAACACACACTAAAGGGTGCGGCTATTGCAATGGCTTTAGGTGTAGGGGCTATAATCTTCATTATGAAGTTTGTTATAGTCGGTATTCCTACTTTGTGGAAGAATATGGAATTACTATTTGTAAATTCATTTGGTTTACCCGTGCATTCAGGCATCATACCTACTTTTATTATCATAGCAGGGTTAGCTTATTTTATGCTTAAATATGCACATTCCAAAGGAAACCAACTATTGCAAATAGCAGCTGTATCTGCCATTCTTATTACTGTTGCTTTTTCTACAATAGGTGTAGTAGTGATCAGAGCAAATACGGATACACCTATTAATATGAATGTGCCTGGCGATGCAATGAGATTATTGCCATATCTAAATAGAGAGCAGTATGGTGAAAGGCCATTGATTTCTGGTCCACATTATGATGCTGAACCATCAAAAGTAAATCGTACAGACAGATATGGAAGAGTAGGAGATAAATATGAGATAGTTGATGAAAAATATGAGTATGAATATGACAAAAAAGACAAAATACTATTTCCACGTATTGGACATACTGACCAAGGAAGACCAGATTTGCACAGGATGTGGCGAGAAGCTTTAAATGGAGACAGTAAAGGAAAGCCAACTATGGGTTATAATCTTCAGTTCTTATTGTACTACCAGATTAACTGGATGTATGTCCGTTATTTTATGTGGAATTTTGTTGGCCGTCAGACTGCTGAGCAAGGATATTTTCCTTGGGATATTAGTAAAGGTAACTGGATGTCGGGTGTCACTCCTTTTGATGAAGCTAAGCTTTACAAAATGGACAAATTGCCAGATAGTATGAAAAATGATGAATCAGCCAATAGGTATTATTTCTTACCACTAATATTTGGACTATTAGGCGTAGTATTTCATTTTTCACGAAGGAGAAAAGATTTTACTACACTTTTCGTTCTATTTATCATCACAGGTATAGGTATCATAATTTATTCCAATCAACCACCAAATGAGCCTAGAGAAAGGGATTATGTTTTGGTTGGATCATTTATGACTTTCTGTATATGGATAGGTATGGGTGTATTGGCCATTTACCAATTTTTAGCTTCCAAAATATCAGGGATTGCGCCAGCAGCCATTGCAGGCTTATTAGTATTATCTGCACCAGTGATAATGGGATTTCAAAACTTCGATGATCATAGCCGTAAACACCATCAAGCATCTAGAGATTATGCTGCCAATTTCCTTAATAGTGTAGCCCCCAATGCCATTATCTTTACTTATGGAGATAATGATACTTACCCACTTTGGTATGCGCAAGAAGTTGAAAATATTCGTCGTGATGTACGAGTGGTCAATTTAAGCCTTATTGCTGTAGATTGGTATATCAATAAGTTAAGAAATAAAGTCAATGACTCAGCACCATTAAAATTGACAATATCTGAAGAAGCTTATCGAGGGAAAAATAGAAATCAAGTCTTTTTCTTCAACCCAAGATCAGAAGATATGACCCAGCCTTTAAATGTTTATGAAGGCTTAAGAAACATAGGCGACCCTAAAAACACTGTGCAAGGGCAAACATTTGTGACGAGCAGAAATCTGTATATACCTGTAGATAGAGAAAAATACAATAAATTAGGATTACAACCAAATATTGATACATCTGAATGGGTAGATAGATTGGAAATTAAGTTTCCAGAAAACAGTTCTTATATACTTAAAGATGATCTAGCAATCATGGATGTCATTGCTTCAAATTTTTATGAAAGACCAATTTATTTTGCCATCACTTGCCAACCATCCAAACTACTAGGTTTAAACGATTATGTAGAAATGGAAGGCCTTGGTTTGAGAATATCTCCTACAAAAGTAAGGGCTAAATCACAATTACCAAGTATATATGGCTTTGGTGATATAGATGAAGAGAAAGTTTATACTAATGTCATGACCAAATGGAAATGGGGTAATTTTGACAAAATGAAACTTTTTGTTGATAAGAGTTATATGGCAGAAGTACAAGCAATGAAACTTGTTATGCTAAGAGCAGCTATTGAGTTTGATAGAAAAGAAGATCCGAAAAGAGCATCGGAAATGGCAAATAAATATTTTGAAGCATTCCCTAATATGAATTTCCCTTATGATTCAGGGATTATGCCTTTTATAAATGTTTTAGTTAATTCAAAGGATTTTGATTCAGCCAAGAAGCATATCAAAATTCTTGCACAAGAAACTAAACAGTATTTGGAATTTTATGAATCTCAAACAGATAAAAAAGTTTTTGACAGCTTCTCTCAAGATTATCAATATCGTATGAGTGCAGCACAAGATGTAATAGAAACTGCCAAAAAAGTAGAAGATCCTGCATTCGAAAAGGAGATGTCAGATATGCTTGGAGCTTTTGCCAAATTAGAAGGTTTAAATTAAAAAAAGGCAAGTATGAATATAGCCATTGGTTCAGATCATGCGGGTTTTGATTACAAAACATTTATCATCAGATTGTTAATAAAAAATGGTCATCAGATACAGGATTTTGGTCCTGTGTCTAGTGTCTCTGTTGATTATCCTGATTATGCGCATCCCGTAGCTTCAGCATTGGAAAACAAAAATGCGGACTTAGGAATATTAATTTGTGGAAGCGGTAATGGTGTTTGTATCACTGCCAATAAACATAAAGATATAAGAGCTGCTTTATGTTGGACACCTGAATTGGCAGCTTTAGCTAGGCAGCACAATGATGCCAATATTCTTTGTATTCCCGCAAGATTTGTTAGTAAACAAATGACTACCAAAATAGTAAATGCTTTTTTGGAGAGCACTTTTGAAGGAGGCAGACATCAATCCAGAGTAGATAAAATTTCTTGTTAAAGTTTTTATAATTTTAAAAGTAGGGTAATTTTTTTTAAACTGTTAATACTCAATTTCAGTTATTTCATAAATATATAAATACTTATGTTCCATAAATTTTCTAAAACAGCTTTTTTTATTTTAATATCAGTAGTTGCCGGTTTAAGTCAATACACTAGTAATGTGACTAATCCAGACAAGTCTAAACCCAAAGTAGCCGAAAGTTCTGATTTGTCATATAGATATGCGTCTAGTATTTCTGCTTCAACCCTTAGAGATCATTTAAAAATTTTGGCTTCTGACTCCTTAGAAGGAAGAGAAACTGGCCAAAAAGGCATTCAAATGGCAGCGGAATACTTGGCAAAGAATATCAGAAACTTAGGATTATTCGCACAAAATGCTCAAAAAGGGTATTTACAGCCAGTGGCTTTTACCTTTTCAAAATGGTTAGATACCGATCTATATATATCTGGTAATAGATACCGATTATTGTGGGACTACATTGCATTGCCTGAACTTAATGAAAATAAGGAAATAATTACGGACAAAGAAGTCATATTTTTGGGATATGGTATTGACGACGTAAAGTATAGTGACTATAAAAAAATAGATGTTAAAGGTAAAATCATTATGATAAATAAAGGCGAACCGTGGAATGAGAAAAAAGGTTTATCTTATGTTACTGGTACTACAGATACATCAGAATGGAGTAAAAACTTAGACAAAAAACTTAAGATTGCAAAAGAAAAAGGCGTTGCCTTAGTATTAATAATAGAAGATGACATAAAAAAATTGGTTGAAAACAATAGAAAAAATCTTTTATCTCCAAACCTTCAATTAGGAAATTTAAAAAGTATTGTTTTACCTACTGCAAATCATGTTTATATTTCTTCAACTATAGCAAAGGATATAATTGGAAAAAGTGATAAAAAAATAATTGATGCAAGGAAAAAATTGGCAAAAGGCAAACCTATTGCAGTCAAATTACCTACAGATTTTGTAATTAATATGGCAAAAGATGTCAAAGTGCTTGAAGGAAATAATGTAGTAGGTTATATAGAAGGCAAGTCAAAAAAAGATGAGTATATTGTTGTTTCTGCTCATTATGATCACTTAGGCAAAAGAGGTGATGAAGTATTCAATGGCGCTGACGATAATGCTTCAGGTACTAGTACCCTTTTAGAGTTGGCTCAAGCCTGTCAACAAGCCGTTTTAGAAGGAAATAGACCTGAGAGAAGTATTGTTTTTATATGGTTTTGCGGAGAAGAGAAGGGACTTTTGGGATCTCAATATTATGCAGAAAACCCATTATTTCCACTTGAAAACACTGTGGCAAACATAAATGTGGATATGGTAGGCCGTATTGATGAAAAATATAAAGATAATCCTGATTATATCTATGTGATTGGTTCTGATAGATTAAGTTCAGATCTTCACCAGATTAATGAGAATGTCAATCAAAAGTATTCACAACTTACTTTAGACTACACATACAATGATGAAAAAGACCCTAATCAATATTACTTTAGGTCTGATCATTATAATTTTGCTAAAAAAGGAGTGCCAGCTATTTTTTATTTTAACGGTACACACGAAGATTATCACCGAACAACCGATGATATTGAAAAAATTGAATTTGAAAAGATGGCTAATGTGGGCAAATTGATATTTCACACCTTATGGGAACTTGCCAATAGAGCTGAACGCATTGTGATAGATGGCGAAATAAAATAGGTTATATTAAGTAAGTAAAGTTAAACAAAAAACAAACCCAATCAATTTTCACTTTGATTGGGTTTATTTTTTTAAGCATATAGATTTATAATTTCCTACTTCTTATCAGGCCATCTTCCTGGTGTGTAAGGTGCTTTATTTTTGTTGAGTTCCGCCTCTATGGAAGATACTTGTGTATCGAGATCTTTGATCAATGGGAATATTTCATTGTACTGTTTTTCAGCTACAGCGAAGGCATCTGTCAATGTTTTCGGTATATCAGAAGTGGTATTCCATATACTGTAAATGATGCCATAAACACGATCATTGATAGATGGTTTGGATTCAAATTCTCTTTTGGCTCTTGTATCATCGCCATTCATTTTGAGTTTGATAGGAATGACTGCTTGTTTGATTTTATAGGTTTTAGCCAATAAATCTGAAGCAGCAGCCGGCATATCCATGATGGCGAGTTCTGCATTTTTGACCCTAGATTCTATTTGACCTAATAGATCATTGGTAGCACTCAGATGACGACTCATGTCACTCACTTTTTGGTAAAAGACAGCATTAGCTGCTAAGTCTTTAGCTGGCAAACTAGCTTGATTTAGCAATTTAGTTGTAAAGGATACAGGTCCTGCCAATGGTATCAACATCCCATCTTGATACTTGGTCATTGAAACATTATACACACCTGATGTCACCAAATGTCCTTGTGGCGCTGAACCAAAAAGCACATCAGGTCCTGGCGTATATCGACCTTCTACTGGATCAGCTGGAGCATATCTAAGGTCCCAAGTGAGTCTATGGAGTCCTTTTTTTGCCCCTGTTTTGATATGTCTTACCACATTGCCTTGCGCATCTGTGATCGTCAATAATACATACGGATCTACTTGATTATCTTCTAAACGCAAACTATCAATGGAAGGATAATAAACTGCTTCCTTCTTTTCATAAGCGGCTTTTTCTTTTTCTTTTCTGATATCTTTGATTTTTTTGACATCGTCTTTTAGATAATAAGTAAATACTGCTCCAACTTCAGGATTTGGCGAAGTAAAATAACTACTTCCTAAATGTCCTTTGTCTCTGAGACCGATCGGATATCTTGGGTTGTACATCAATGCATCTTTGACAGGAGCGATGATGGCTTCTTTCTCCAAATCTTCTTTTTTGATGAGTCTCAATGGTGTATAATCGTCCAAAATATAAAATCCACGACCGAACGTACCTAGTGCTAAGTCATTTTCACGTCTTTGTATCTCGATATCTCTCACTGCTATGGTAGGCAATCCTGATTTGAGTTGAATCCAATTACTTCCACCATTTGATGTAAAAAAGCAACCAAACTCCGTGCCCACAAATAATAAATCCTTGGCTACATGATCTTCGGCAATGGTATAGACACTGCCTCTTTCTGGAAGGTCGGAAGCTATGCTTTTCCACGTTTTGCCTGCATCTGTGGTTTTGAGTACATAAGGTTTGAAATCTCCGTATCTATGATGATTAAAACAAACATAAGCGGTGTTTTTGTCGTGAAGGGATGCAATGATTTGGTGAACATAACTCATGGCAGGTACGCCAGGTAGATTGTCCATTTTTGTCCAGTTTTTGCCGCCATCTGTGGTAAGGTGGATCAATCCATCATCTGTACCTACCCAAATCATATTTTCATCAAACTTTGATTCTGCGATGCTTGTGGTTTGGCCAAAAATATCTGTACTTCCATTTTTTGCAATGGCATCGACAGACCAAACTTTGCCCATAACTTCTATCTTATTCCTGTCTATTTGTCGACTAAGATCAGGACTAATGACTTTCCAACTATTACCTTGATCATCTGTCATGAAAACTTTGTTGGCTCCAAAATACAATCTTTTATTATTGAATTGACTGATGAGCAAAGGTGCATCCCAATTCCATCTGTAGGCTTCATCATTCTCGCCTTCTATGGGTTTGATAGAGAGATATTCACCATTTTTACGATCAAATCTCACTAAACCACCATACTGACTTTGTGCGTAAATGATATTAGGATTGGACTGATCGACTTGTGTTTCGAATCCATCACCTAATGATGTCACATAACAATCTGAATTGACGATACCATTGATAGATGTGGTACGACTTGGGATCGCTAGACTCAAATTATCTTGTGTGCCACCATGTACGGTATAAAAAGGATATTCATTGTCAGTACTTACTTTATAAAATTGTGTCACTGGAAGATTATCTTTAAAATGGTAAGTAGCAGCATGATCGTAAGTCTCGTAAATACCACCATCACAACCTACGAGCAAGTGATTGGCATCATTAGGATCTATCCAAATAGCGTGATTGTCTATGTGTTTGTTGATTTCACCGAGGTTGTTGACTGTTTTTCCACCATCATTACTTACTTTATAATAAGTATCTGTAAGAAATATCTTATCTGCATTATGTGGATCACAAGTGACTTCTTGGTAATAATTGCCTGATGTAAATACTCCACTACGTTTTTCCCAACTTGCACCTTTATTGGTTGTGCGATAGATACCACCTTTACTATCTTTGGCTTCTACTACAGCAAATAGAATATCAGGATTGACAGGGCTGATATCCAAGGCTATTCTACCTACATCTCCACTTGGAAGACCACCTTCTACTTTCGTCCACGTCGCACCTGCATCGGTAGATTTGTAAATCGCAGACTCAGGTCCGCCACCTATATACGTATGTACCTTACGCATACGCTGATGAAACGCCGCATACAATACTCGGTTGTCTCTAGGGTCCATCACAAGATCATTGCAACCTGTATGGGCGCTTACACTTTTCGCACATGTCCAAGTCGCACCTCCGTCTATGGACTTATACACACCTCGATCACCACCTTCGCTCCATACAGGTCCATAAGCAGCTACATAGATGATATTGGCGTCTTTGGGATCGACGATAATTTGGGCAATATGTTCGGAGTTTTTAAGTCCCATATTTTTCCAAGATTGTCCACCATCTGTAGATTTGTACACACCATCACCGTAAGCCACAGATCTTTGGTTGTTATTTTCACCTGATCCTACCCAAACAGTACTGCTATTATTCGGATCCAAGACTACACAACCTATGGAATACGAACCTTCACCATCAAAAATCGGTTGATAAGTAACGCCACGATTGGTGGTTTTCCATACACCACCTGATGCAGATGCTACGTAATATTCGCTATGATTATTGGGATTGACAGCAAAATCGGAGATACGTCCTGAAGTGACTGCGGGACCGATAGATCGGAATGCTAGAGCTGAAAACGTTCCTGAACTATATAAATCATCTTTTTTTTCAACCGCTTTGGCTGTTGTTTTGTCTGCAGATTTAGTATTTTTCTTTTGACCAATACTAGGATGTACTAAAAAACAAGCTAATAAAAGTGTAAAAACTATTTGTTTTGTAATGACCATATTAATGTGATTTTTGATAATATGGAGTGAAGGTAATTATAACATTAAAAATGCAATAATCATTGGTCGAAAATATTCATAAATGAATGAATAGCTAGCTAAATCGCCTTTTAATACTAGTATGATTTATAGAATAAAATGCAATTAAAAATCCATACCTAAACTTAAATAAAGCTTTGGATCCTGAATTTTCCTTGTCTCTATACCCCATGCATAATCTAATTTTACAAAATGTCCTAAAAGCTGCGTACGCAAACCAGTGCCTACACCCATAATCAGCGGATCTCTAAAGTATTCGATCTCAAGTTCTATTAAAGGTGGACTTGTAATAGTTGTTTTGTTTAATGGATTTTCAGAGCTAAAAGGTCCAGATCCATGCCAAGCTAGACCTGCATCAAAAAATCCTGTAACTTGCATATTCCTAAAAAATGAAGATCCTTTATTTTTACCAAGAATATACTGCATAAAAGGTATGCGTAGCTCAGCATTTGAAACTATAAATGTTGCTCCATTGCGTATATTGTTATTAAATCCACGCAGTTGAAATACATTGGCTTTGTAAGCGAAATCTGTCTCATTTGGCACAGGAATAGCATCACTAAACTTAGGAAATAACCAATTTTCTACTCCCCCTAAATAATATAGCATCTTTTCTGATCCAAAAGACGCAGCTCCTGCACTCCTAAGAGCTAAAACTGCTTTGTTAAGAATAGGAATGTAATGTCTTGCATCATAACCGATAATACCAGTAAAGCCTTTAGATAAGTCAAAAGAAAAACCATCTACCAATTGAATATCAAAGTTATTGATCGCTTCAGTATATATCTTATATCTTGAACCATGTTTTATGTTTAGGGAAGCATCATGTGTATTGTCATAAATATATTCCAATTTTAAGCTTATTCGTTTTTCATAAATAGATGGTGATTGAAATGATTGATTTTCAGTGCTTAATTGAGTATATTTATCAAACCTAAGAGTACTTGTTGCTCTAATTGATCTGTAAATATCAAATGGATACTTTAATTGATACAAGCCTAACACAGATGTTTTCCTAGATCTACTTAGAAGATTACTTTGTGGATTTAAGTCATTATTGTATTCATTTGACTTTCTATAGAGTGCTATTTTTTTATCTATTCTTGACTTTTTATTGTCAAAAACCAAAAAATATTCTGAACCATTAAAAGTAATGGGAATTCTGACTCCAGCTTCAATTTCATAATCCTCAAAAAGATCTTGCACGTCGGCTTTAAATAGAAAGCCCATCGGCGTTGTTAATAATTGTTGACGATCACCTGTGTAACTCTCCAATCCTTCAAACAGGAGATCGTTGTCTAGTTTGGTAGTGATATTGGTCAATGCAAATTTGTTGTTTGCAGCGATCGCTCTTGTATTATCATAAAGTACTACTGGCTTATTTGTACCTGATAATTTATTGATATTGATACTAAAATCTGAAAGATATTCTGTTTCAGGAGTTTTGGTTTGAATAGGAGTGTTATAAGGTGGATCTTTAAATGGTGACTGAAACATAAAGCGCTCATCTATCTTTATATCTTTTATTTCAACGGATGGTCCTTCTTTTTTAATTACAATCATTTCTGATATGTACCCTTGTGCTTTACCAGCTTGTGTTATTGTAGGCTTTACAGTCATGGTTGTATCAATAGTTTCTTCGTAAAACTTATACATTCCATCTTTATAGTAAGTAGAAATATATTTATTACTATTTTTGACAGCATGATGTCTTATTAGATTTCTATCTAAATTAGAAAGGGGTTTGATATTTTTATTTTTTTTGTCAATCAAATAGGTGTTTAAAATACCAGTGCCATCTCCTATGCAAATGATTTTGTCATCACCAAGAAGATAAGGAGAACGTTCATTGATGGTTGAAGTTTTTGTTAGTTGCAAGGCTTTCTTAGCCCCATCAGGTAAGAAGTAAATATCAAATTTGTCTAGTGGTAAGATAGTATCGAATTTCATAGTCCAAATCGAATCTGATGTTCTATTAGAACTAAATAGAATACCATTCATTCCGTCAAAAGTAACATACTCAGCATCTAGGTCATCGTAAAAGTCATTGGTGATACGTTCGTAATTTCTATTTTTGGATTTATAGTAAAATAAATCAGAATACCCATCTAATGAAGCCGAAAAAACATAATCTAAGTCATTAATATAGCTTAAACTGTATATTCGCTGAAAATCAGTTGGCAAGATTTGTTCCATTTTTTCATCTGTCAGTATATTGTAATTTATAAGTTTTATAACATCTTGATGTTCATAAATTATGCTAATTTCAGGTTTTGTAGGGTGCCATGCCAATAATGGATAATTGAAGTCTGTCTCTTGAAATACATTTTTATAGCCGTATTTAAAAATTCTCTTTTCTTCACCACTTTTGATATCTCTAAGTATAATCCTAAATTTCCCTTGATCATTATACGCATACAACATTTGCTCTGCGGTGGCATTCAATTTAATATTACTGATTGGTGAGTACTTTTTATTAGCTAACCTGACTTCGGTGCTTCTATTTTTCGGATTAAATATACCTTTTTCGGATTCAAAATATTGTTTGTAAAACTCCAACCAATCATTTTTAAGCGATGGTAAATCTGTATTGAGTATATATTCAAAACTATTTTCTGTACCACGGCTTATTTTAGTGAGATAGAGTAAATTAGAAATCGCTGATTTACCATAATATTGATCAATAAAAAACCAAAATGAATGACCAGCTACTTTTGGGAAATCAGTGGATAACTTTGTGAAGTTTTGGTATTTTTTGTCTCTATTCCAAATATCTCGCAACTCATCCTCAATGAGATTATTCCAATCAGATGCTGCGTAAGCTATAACTCCTTCTTTGTACCAATCAGGTATATTGAGTAAAACTGCATTTTGAATAATTTCTTGAATATTGGATCCAAAGAGCATGTTGTTAAAGTAAACGGTTGCTATACCTTCTCTAATCTTTTTGCGCAATTGATGATGATCGCCATCAAAATAGACAAACATTTTATTGCCTACAATTTTGGTCTCACCAGTTTTATTAGTAAAAGTTTCTTCCGTTCCAATATTACTTTGTTTTAAATCAGAAATATCAGTGTAAACAATGATCTCAATTTTGTCATTTATCCGATGTTCTAGTACTTTTTGAATAACGTCATGATCCATTTCAGCTATTTGGATAGTAGGCTGAGCAATAAGTTTGCCTTTCCCATACCAATAAGTGATGAAATTGGTCGTTTCGTATTGCCACCAATTATTAAAATCGTCATGATATTGTACTCTGTTTTTTCCAAATTCGGTATTGATACTTTGAGAAGAAATTTCAAAAGCAATAAGTAATGGTATTAATAAGGATAATATTCTGTACATATATGTTGCAAAATATAGCTTTTTGGAATAATTATTATAAAATTGACAAATTAAATATTCAAAACAGATATTTACCTAACAAAATAATTTGCATTTGGTTAATTTTTGGACATTTAAAAAAAAAATTTCATTACTAGTTCTCATCTAAAACTCGGATCCAACTATACTTTAATAGTATGGTCTTATTTTCTATTGATATATTTGTACGTAATTTTAATAATTCGTTTTAGATGAGAATTAAGTATTTGATATTTTCGATTCTTTGTGTTTTCGTGCCTTTGTGGCAAAATTTTACTTTTAGGAGTAGACTCAACTTCAAAACTCTGGAATGATGACTAATAATAACCAGTATTTTTAAGATCCAATTTAAAATAAAAAACCCTTCCTGTTATTACACAGAAAGGGTCTATAATTTTATTGAATGATTGTACTATAAGAAAGGTGCAATAACTAATGCAACTACTGACATCAATTTCAATAATATATTAAGTGATGGTCCAGAAGTATCCTTAAATGGATCACCCACTGTATCACCTACTACAGTTGCTTTATGTGGTTCAGATCCTTTGTAATACATTTTACCATTGATCTCTACACCTTCTTCAAACATTTTTTTGGCATTATCCCATGCTCCACCTGCGTTTGACTGGAAGATGGCCATTAGTACGCCACATGAAGTAACGCCTGCTAACAATCCACCAAGCATTTCTGGTCCTGCATCACTTCCAAATAATTTAGGTCCAAATCCGATAACTACTGGTGAGATCACTGCTAATAAACCTGGCACAACCATCTCTCTGATAGAAGCTTTGGTTGAAATTTCTACACATTTGCCATACTCTGCCTTACCGTCTGCTGCATCAAAAATTGCTTGATCTGCTGCTGACCAAGTTTTGTGGTCAGATCCATCATTTTTCTTCATGACTGCAAGTGCTGCTTTCAGTTCAGGAATATCTGCAAATTGTCTTCTCACTTCTTGGATCATATCCATTGCTGCTCTACCTACTGCATTCATAGAAAGTGCAGAAAATAAAAATGGAAGCATTGCCCCAATTAATAAACCACCCATAACCTGAGGATCTGCCACATTGATAGCATCTAACTTTGTGATAGACATATAAGCCGCAAATAAAGCTAATGCTGTTAAAGCTGCAGAACCAATGGCAAAACCTTTACCAATAGCTGCTGTAGTATTTCCTACCGCATCCAATTTATCTGTTTTTTGTCTTACATCTTTAGGTAAATCAGCCATCTCAGCAATACCGCCTGCGTTATCTGCAATAGGTCCGTAAGCATCAACTGCTAATTGAATACCCAAGTTTGACAACATACCAACAGCTGCGATAGCGATACCATATAAACCTGCAAACTGGTGAGCACCAATGATAGCTGCAGCCAATACTAAAATAGGAAGAGCTGTAGATTGCATACCCACACCTAGACCTGCAATAATATTTGTTGCTGCTCCGGTTAATGATTGATTTACAATAGATTTTACAGGTTTTGTACCTGTACCAGTATAAAATTCTGTAATGATACCAATCGCTAATCCAGCTACGAGTCCAATAATCACTGCATAAAATACTCCCATAGCAGAGTATTCAAATCCTGATGCATCTGTCCAAGTTTCGGGTAACATCCACTGTACTATAAAAAAGGTAGCAGCAAGCATTAATGCAGCAGCAATTAACTCACCTCTATTTAATGCTTTTTGCGGATCACCACCTTCAGCTACTTTTACAAAAAATGTACCTAAAATAGATGTAAGAATGCCAACACCCGAAAGTACCAAAGGCAGTAATATTGCATTTAAGCCATTAAAATCATTTGTATTTTCAAAACCACCCATACCTACGAAAACTGCACCAAGTACCATTGTACCAATGATTGCACCTACATAAGATTCAAAAAGGTCAGCACCCATACCTGCTACGTCGCCTACATTGTCCCCTACGTTATCTGCGATGGTTGCTGGATTCAGTGGGTGATCTTCAGGTATTCCAGCTTCAACTTTACCTACTAAGTCTGCGCCTACATCGGCCGCTTTGGTATAGATACCTCCACCTACACGTGCGAATAGAGCTATTGATGATGCTCCAAATGAAAATCCTGTAAGCACTGTAATAACTTTATTGATATCTCCTGCCCACATATTGTTAAACAAGGCAAAAAGAAGACCTAGGCCAAGTAAACCTAGTCCTACCACACCCATTCCCATAACTGAACCACCTGCAAATGCTACTTCAAGTGCTTTACCCAAGCTAGTCCTTGCTGCGTTGGTAGTACGTACATTTGCCTTTGTTGCTACTTTCATGCCTATAAACCCAGCCAAAGCCGAACAAAATGCGCCTATCATAAATGAAACCCCTACCAATGGTGATGAAGCTTCACTCATACCGCCTATGCCCATAAGTATTGCAACAACAACTACAAATACTGCCAATACCTTGTATTCTGCTTTTAAGAAAGCCATCGCACCATCAGAAATACTCTTAGCAATACGTGCCATTTTTTCTGTTCCTACTTCCTGCTTTGTTACCCAAGCACTTTTCCAAAATGTGAAAAGCAACGCAAGCACTCCGAATACAGGAATTAAAAAGATTAAACTTTGTCCCATAAGTTGTCGATTATTCGTTAATAATTATTAAATTGTTGTTAATTAAGGGTGCAAAAGTACATTTAATCCATTATATTACAAAAAAACAAAGCTTTCTTTATTTTATATATTGTTTAAATTTTGTCTGATAGGATACAGAAGCCACTCAAAAGTAAAATTATCTTTACCTTTGTCCGTAGATGAAGCGAGAATTTACCATAAATATCATTTTACTTTTACTGATCAATTTTTTGATAAAACCAGCTTATATCTTTGGCGTAGATGCTAGAGTGCAGAATCTAGTAGGCACGGAAGATTACGGTACCTACTTTGCATATTTCAATTTTGTATTTCTTTTCCAGTTTTTGAATGACCCTGGTTTACAGACATGGAATGCTCAATTTGTGCCTAAGAATAGGGGAAATATAAATGTTCATATTACAAATTTATTGACTACCAAATTGGTTTTGTCATTTAGTTTTATAATATTTGCATTGATTGCTGGATTTTTGGCAGGATACCATAACGTGCTATTGTTGGCAACAATTGCAATTAACCTCATACTAAGTACTTTATTTATGCTGATACGTACTACAATATCAGGATTAGGTTATTATAGGGTTGATAGCTGGTTTAGTGCATTGGACAAAACCTTAATGAGACTTATAATTGGTTATTTAGCTTGGGTATCTAGTTATAAAAATGATTTTGATATTATGCTCCTTGTGTATGGACAAATGCTAGCTTATATATTGTCAGTTATTATATCGGGTACTTATTTATTAGGTAAAACACAAATTCAATTCAATCATGTATCAAAGTTTTATATTTTAACTATTTTAAGATCTAGTGCACCGTATGTATTAGCTATTCTATTTATGACCACTTACAATAGACTTGATGGTGTGATGTTGAGCAAAATGCTAAATGACAATAATTATGAAGCTGGTGTTTATGCTTCAGCATATAGATTTTATGATGCTGCCAACATGGTAGGCTATTTATTTGCGGCTTTATTATTACCCATGTTTAGTGCAAATTTATATAATAAACCCATACTAGAAGATCTTAAAAATTAGGTTTGAGATATGTATTTATAAGTGGAATACTTATCATTACAGCTATATTTTTCTATGGTGTAGAAGTACTTTCTCTATTGTATGACGATTATCAAATATCCTACTTTGTCACCTTAAAAATTATGATGTGCAGTTATCTTGCTGTTGCAGTTGCTTATATTTTTGGTACGTTATTGGTAGCCGCAGGAAAAATTAGGAATCTTAATATTGTCTTTGGGATTGGATTGTTGATGAATATTATATTAAATTTTTTCTTGATACCTAAGTATATGGCCGTAGGTGCGGCTTTGGCAACATTAATCACACAAATCATGGTCATGTTTGGTCAAATATATTTGGTAAAAATAGAAATGAATATTTTGAATAAAATGGAAGAATATATAAAGCCATTGATATTTGCGCTGCTAGCGGTACTAATATTTTACCTTGTGAGTAAAATATTTTTGTACTCATGGATTTATAACTTAGTTGTTAGTACTATATTTTGCTTACTTTTGTCGTTTATTTTGAAAATTTTTGACAAGCAGGAAATAATCAGCTTATTAAAAAGAGATAAAAATTAAATATTTGAATCTCTTCATGAGCTAATCAACCAAAGTGTATGAATAATAAATATAGTCTTTCTGATTTTTTTAGCCAAATTTTGCTTTGGAAAAAGGAACTTATCAGAGCCAGTATCATTATAGTGACTATCAGTGTGATAGGAAGTCTTTTATTGCCAAATTATTATCAGGCGGATACTACTTTTTATGCTGCCAGTCCAGACCTTGCAAAGCCTATTCCAATAGGTGGAGACGAAAAAGATGTGAGAATCTATGGAGACGATAATGATTTAGATAGACTATTTACTATAGCCTCTTCGCATGAAGTGCTTTTTCATTTGATAGATAGTTTTGATCTTTATACGCATTACAAAATAGATAAAGGAGGTGCAAAAGCAATCTTTAAGGTGAGAGAAAAACTATTAAGCAATTACAAAACCATAAAAACAAAATTTGGGGCACTACTGCTTATTGTAGAAGATAAAGATCCTGCTATGTCTGCAAAAATAGCTAACGCTGCTCGCCAAAAAATAGATGAATTGGCACAGCATATCGTAAAATCTAGTCAACTAAAATTGATTCAGAATTATAATTCCAATATTCAAATAAAGCAAATACAAAGTGACTCTCTGGCAAAACGACTAAAAATTCTTAAGGACAATGCCGATGTGTTCGAAACATGGGGACAGACATCTATATACAATAAAATACTTGCCGAATCTGAATCTGATTTGGAAGATGCGAAAGGTAAAGTTGCGTTTTATAAAAAATATCCTGCATACAAAGATTCAGTCATAAGATTTATGGCGATGGAGATGGGTGCTGAAAATAAAAAGAAGAAAGCTTTGGCTGAATTAGAGAAGATAGCTCCAGTTATCTCTGAATTGAAACAATTGGAGCAAGAACAGTCTCGGTTGCATGACCAAATAAGTTTAGATAAAGAAAGACTTAAACAACTCAATGCAACATACTCAGTGCCATTTACTGCTTTACATTTAATAGAGTCCGCTGAGATTCCTGTTCAAAAATCTAGACCTAAAAGAGCGATGATTGTAGTATTAATGAGTCTTTGTGGTATTATGCTCAGCATATTGGCAGTATTGGTGATTCAAAATTTGGAAAAACACGAATAAGGTCAAAACAACTTTTATGACATTGTCTGTTTTTTCTAATAGCAATAATATAGATAAAACCTTATTTAAAGGATTTTTAAGTATGGTCATTGTGTCTATACTATTATCAATATTTTTTGATAATTACATACCTTTGATATTGCCAATATTGGGTTTAGGTGTTGGGTTAATTTGGGAAGATTATAGAAGGTTATTTTACATTATTTTTATGGTACTTCCTTTTTCCGTAGAGATGTACTTTGATGGAATAGGCTTGGGCACAGATTTGCCTTCAGAGCCATTGATGATATTTTTATCTGGGATTACTGTATTATTATTGCTGAAAAACAATTTCAATATAAAATTTAATTTTCTTTGGAATCCTATTTCATTATTTTTATTTTTGCATATTTTCTGGATTTTTATCACAGCCTTAAATTCAGAAACAGTGTTGATTTCATTTAAATTTTTAGCAGCTAAGATTTGGTATGTTTTACCTTTTTTTATATTTCCACTTGTTGTGTTCCAAACATCAGCACAATACGAAAAAGCTTATAGAATTTTATATTTATTCCTATTTTGCGCAATAAGTATTGTCTTAGTGAGGCATGCATTTGAGGGATTCAGCTTTGCTTCAAGTTATGATGTAGTTCGTCCATTTTTCAGAAATCATGTCAATTATGCGGCTATTTCAGTGATTTGTTTACCATTTGTATGGGCATTCCTTCGTATAAACAAGTTGCGAAATGAGTCAAATAAGTGGATGATTTTTGTTTTTTCCATATTCATCATTGGGATTTATTTTAGCTATACTAGAGCAGCCATCCTTTCTATGGCCATAGCTGTAGGAGCATGGTATATCATCAAACTTGGATGGGTAAAACAATCGCTCTTCATAAGTAGTATCGTGGCTATTATCGGTATTATTTATCTTTCTTGGGACAATAAATATATGGATTTTGCACCTAATTTTGAAAAAACAATCACGCATACTGAGTTTGACAATTTGCTGGAAGCAACCTATAAACTAGAAGATATTTCATCCATGGAACGTGTCTATAGGTGGATGGCTGGAATAGAAATGATTAGAGACAAATTTTGGATGGGATTTGGGCCAGGAGGTTTTTATTCCAATTATCAGGCTTATTCCATATCAAGATTTCAGACTTATGTAAGTGACAATCCAGAAAAATCAGGCATTCATAATTACTTTTTGATGACTTGGGTAGAACAGGGTTTTATTGGATTTTTGATATTCATTGGTTTATGTTTCTCCCTGTTGATAATAGGCGAGGATGTTTATCACAAAAGTACCAACGACAAAGATAAATACATCATCATGGCCGCCACGTTGGGATTTATCATTATATTTGCCATGTGTCTTATCAATGATCTCATTGAAACTGACAAAGTTGGTCCATTTTTCTTTTTGAATGCTGCAATTTTATTATTTTATTTTGACAAGTACAAAGACATAAAGTCTATTGCTTCATCCCATTCTCCAAATAATTAACTTAGTGATACCAAAGCAGCCAATCAATCATTTGCACGAAAAACATCAACCTGATGAGAAATCAGCTTTAGAAAATCTAAAAATTTCTAAGATTTTTCTTCCTATTCTTATTGGGTTGGGTGTCGTGATCTACTTGATGAGCAGGCAGCTGGATATCAGTGAATTGGCAAAATTGGACAATAATTGGCATACCATATTTTGGATTATAATGGCTATCATCATGTATGTTTTAAGACACATATTTTATGCATGGCGCCTGCGGATCATGACAGACTACGCTTTTTCTTGGCCGAAAGCACTTCAATTGATTGTGATTTGGGAATTTTCTACGGCAGTATCTCCCACAAGTGTCGGTGGAGCAGGAGTAGCTCTTTATTTATTATCAAAAGAAAAACTATCTGCTGCAAAAACTATTTCAGTAGTATTGTATAGTATGGTGATAGATACGCTCTTTTTTGTATCTGCTCTCATTATACTATATCTGTCCATAGGTCCCATAATGATCAGACCTGGCATGGTCATCTTTAGCGATATAGATGGTTACGGCATCACATTCTTGACTGTATTGGGTTTTATGGCAGTTTATGGTTCTGTATTTTTTTATGGCCTTTTTATTAATCCAAGGGCTATCAAGAGGCTATTGTTATTACTCAGCAAAATTCCATTCTTGAAGCGATTTCGAGAAGATTTACGTCATACGGCCTATGATGTAGTGACGTCAGCAAAGGAAATCCAACAAAAACCAAAAATATTTTTTATCAAATCATTTGGATGTACCATGGGAGCATGGACAGTAAGATTTTTGGCAATCAACTGTTTGATTTTAGCATTTGTGGCAGGTTTTGAGTCATCAGTTTATGATCATTTTATTATATTTGCACGAGCAATAGCTATGCATACTATAGAAGCTTTTAGTCCTACTCCTGGCGCTGCAGGCGTGGCAGAATATCTATTTGGTGGATTTTTTAGTGATTACATCCCTGTAGGTATTGCAGTAATGATAGCATTGATTTGGAGATTGATAGGATATTATAGTTACCTTATGGCTGGTACAATAGTAATACCTTTTTGGTTTAGAGGCTTAAAGCGCAAGAATTTTGAAAAAAAGAACCCAAAGTAACATCACAAACCGCAAGAGAAACACAAGTTGTTGATTTAAAATATAAATGTCACTATTTATTTATAATTTTGTGTTTAAAATATTCGTTTCTAATTTTAGTCTTTCACGAACAAATGTAAATGAAACCATCCAATTTTATAAGAAAATTATTTTTAATAGTTTCGATACTTATTGACTTGACCATAGTAGGCAATAGTCAAAACAATGTTAAAATAGAGGCGTCTCCATCCATAGAAAAAATGATGGAACGTTTTATCAGTACTGGCAAATCTAATGAAATGATAAAGGCTTGGCGCATACAAATCATCACCACTGATGATAGAAGAGAGATGGAAACAGCCAAAAGCACTTTCAGCAACATGTACCCAGGCATGAACATAGATTGGAAACACGTGATCCCTTACTATCAGGTGCGAGTAGGTTATTTTGAAAATAAGAACAAACTAATGCCTTTTCTTTTGGAGCTTAAGAAGACTTTTCCTTCAGCAACACCAGTGTATGATAGTGTGAGTAAAAGAGCACTCGTAAGTAATTAAACCAAATAGATGGCACAAAAATCACTATCCAAAGACAAAACCTTCGACTGGATCACTATGTCTGTTTATTTCAGTTTGCTGGTGATTGGTTGGTTTATGGTATTTTCTACTTTGTATGATGAAAAAAATCCGTACGCTTTTTTGGATGTAACGACACAGGTAGGTGCGCAATCTCTATGGGTAGTATTATCCATATTGGTGTTTGTTTCAGCCTTGACTCTAGATTGGAAATTTTGGAATACTTTGGCTTTCCCCATCTATGGCATTACGGTATTTTTTCTTATTTTAGTTCTTATATTTGGGGATGTTAGAAATGGAGCAAGGGCATGGTTTTCTTTTGGTTTCTTTTCCTTTCAACCATCTGAGTGGGCCAAGTTTGGTACAGCATTGGCTCTATCAAGTTACCTTAGTTTTTTTAAAACATCCATTACCAATACCAATGTCATGGCTATATCCCTAGCTCTTTTTTTAGGGCCAGCGCTCCTGATATTATTGCAACCTGATTTTGGATCTTCACTAGTATATTTATCTTTTCTTATACTGTTATACCGCAGAGGTATGTCACCTGCTGTACTTTTAGTAGGATTCAGCTTTGCTGCTATCTTTATTTTATCCTTGTTGTATAGCCCATTTTTAGTGAGTGTATTTCTAACCTATCTTGCTGGAGTTTTTTTTATGTTTGATTACGAAAAGCCACAGAGAGCTATTTTGTTTGGCGTTGGGACTTTGCTAGTTTTGATATTTCTTTTGTTACAAAATGAAACCTTAGCAGTAGCTATACCAGCAATGTTGCTATTTTTGGTTTATTTGTTTATCCAATTCAAAAAAAGAAATTTCAAAATATTAAGTTTTGTACTACCTGTATTAATATTAGCATCATCTTTCTCATTTGGCTCAAGCTATGTTTTTGATAATTTTTTGAAACCACACCAACAAGAAAGAATCAATGTGTGGCTTCGACCAGAAAAATGTGATCCCCGTGGCTCTTTGTATAATATCATTCAGTCCAAAATGGCAATAGGCTCAGGTGGATTTGCTGGAAAAGGATTTTTACAAGGCGAGATGACAAAACTGAACTATGTACCTGAACAATCGACTGATTTTATCTTTACATCCATAGGCGAAGAACAAGGCTTCATTGGAAGTTTAGGTGTAATTATCTTGTTTACAGTATTACTTATCAGATGTGTTATCATAGCAGAGAGAGCCAATCTAGAATTTATACGCAATTACGGGTATGCTGTTGCAGGTATCTTGTTAGTACACTTCGTTTTTAATGTAGGCATGACTATGGGATTGCTTCCCGTAGTTGGCATTCCGCTACCTTTCCTTAGTAAGGGAGGATCTTCTCTTATCGCATTTACTATCATGGTGGCCGTACTTATTAAGATGGATATGGCTCGATTTAGATCAAATTAATATATGACTTTCAAAATAGAACATAAAGACAAAGGTTCATCGGCTAGAGCAGGCATCATAACTACTGCACATGGGGATATAAAAACACCTATATTCATGCCAGTAGGTACACAGGGAACTGTAAAAGGTGTCCATCAACAAGAACTACATGATGTGGTCAATGCTCAGATTATATTAGGTAATACTTATCATTTATATCTACGACCTGGAACTGATATTCTTCAAAAAGCAGGTGGATTGCACAAATTTATCAATTGGGATAAACCTATATTGACTGACAGTGGCGGCTATCAGGTGTATTCGCTCAAAGGAATGCGTAAGATTACAGAAGAAGGGGTAAAGTTTCAATCTCATATCGATGGGTCACGACATTTTTTTAGTCCTGAATCTGTGATGGATGTACAACGTATTATCGGTGCAGACATCGTGATGGCATTTGATGAATGTACGCCGTATCCATGTGAATTTAAGTATGCACGCAACTCTATGCACATGACGCATAGATGGTTAGTAAGGTGTATCAACAGGATGAATAATACTGATCCTGTCTATGGTTATCAACAGACATTTTCGCCTATCGTCCAAGGTAGTACTTTCCCCGATTTGAGAAAGGAGTCAGCTGAATTTATCGCAGATCAAGGCCAAGACATGAATGCCATAGGTGGTCTATCTGTAGGCGAGCCTCATGAAGATATGTATGCTATGACAGAATTGGTATGCGGTATCTTACCTCAAGACAAACCTAGATATCTCATGGGTGTAGGCCTTCCAGAAAATATACTCGAAAGTATAGCATTGGGTATTGATATGTTCGACTGTGTGCTGCCTTCTCGCAATGCAAGACATGGAATTCTATACACCAAAAATGGTCTAATCAATATAAAAAATGTAAAATGGAGGGATGATTTTAGTCCCGTAGATGCAGAAAGCAATGCGCCTACAAGTAGGGTACATACCAAAGCCTATTTAAGACACCTTTTCAAAGTAGAAGAATTATTGGCGGCACAGATAGCTACCTTACATAATTTAAGTTTTTTCCTATGGTTAGTAGGGGAGAGCAGACGAAAAATAGCAGAAGGTACGTTTTATGAGTGGAAGAATGAAATGGTAAAATCTGTAAGTCAACGATTGTAATGAAAATACTGGACTGGTACATCATTAAAAAATACTTGAGCACATTCTTTTTTACAATGTTGCTCATCACGATGATTGCCATCACGATAGACTATTTTGAGCGGGTCGATAAGTTTATGGATGCCGATCTCAATGCTAAACAAATCGTGTTTGATTATTATTTACATTTTATACCTTGGATAAATGGATTACTATGGCCACTTTTTGCCTTACTTGCAGTCATATTTTTTACTTCTCGATTGGCCAAAAATTCAGAAATCATAAGCATACTAAGTGCCAAAGTCAGTTATTCTCGTTTTATACGACCTTATATGATAGGTGCTGCAATCTTGGCAACGTTACTTTGGTTAGGTAATAATTACATAATACCCAAAAGTAATAGATTGAAAAATGAATTTGAAAGTCAGTATATTCGCAAAAGCTCCAAAACAACTTTAAATCACAATATCCACTTTTGGCTCTCACCTACCGAAAAGGTGTATATACGAAGTTATTCAAGCAGTGACAGTTCAGGAAGGACTTTTAGATTGGAGAGATTCAGAGATAACCAGCTTGTCTATACACTCAAAGCCAATAAGATAAAATTTATATCTCCACCAAACAACTGGAAACTGGAAGGATATGAGATCAGAACTTTTGGTGATTTGGAAGAAAATATCATACCTAAACCCAATGATCACAAGGATACTACTTTTAGTTTTGTGCCACAAGATTTCACCCGATATACCAAGCAGATGGAGATGATGAACACTTCAGACTTGCGTGAATTTTTAAAGTACGAACAAGATAAAGGTTTGGACTCAGGTAAAAAGTACAGTATTGAGTTGTATCGACGCACGGCTGATCCGTTTACAATATTTATACTTACTTTGATAGGTGTATCAGTAGCATCAAGAAAAGTACGTGGAGGAATGGGCTTTCATTTAGCCGCAGGTGTTGTGATAGGAGCAATATTTGTAATATTATCAAAGTTTAGTACTACGTTTTCTACCAACTTATCCTTACCACCGGGTATAGGAGTTTGGATTCCAAATATATTTTTCTCATTGGTTGCCATCTATTTATTAAAAACAGCCCAAAAATAGCTTTCTTTGCATTAATGCTACTTCTTTTTTTTCTTTTTAATTGAATCTTCCAAATGAAACTTGACGGGAATTTTGTACAAATAATTGACATTTTGGTTGTTCTGTTTGGCAGGTATCCATGTTAGATTACTTTTACTTAACTTTTTAACTGCATACAAAGCTGCCTCATCACATCCATATCCTATGCCATTAACTACAGCAAACTCATCTAATTTTCCTTCTTTATCAATGACAAATTCAATAATTACTGTTCCTTCTATTCCTTTTTCTCTAGCTTCAAAAGGATACCTTATTTCTCTACCAATAATTGACCAAATATTTTTCATCGTACAATCTTCCTTCTCTTTAGTATCTAATAAGAGCGCACATTCGGCAATAAAAGGTTTGTTTTGAGCATCTTCAAAAATCATATCATCTAGTTTGAACTCTACAGGAAGTGTGTATAATGCATTTACAGGTCTTTCCCTTTGCTTCCCTGGAGTCCATTTCTCATGCCAATCATTCATTGCAGATATCAATTTTTTTACTTCTTCTCCACATCCATAACCAATGTCCCTTAAGACTTTTATCTCAACAATAGCACCTTCATTAGTTATTACAAACTGAACTACAACTTTTCCTTCTATGCCCATCATCAAAGCTGAGTCAGGATAAATTAAGTTATCAAAGATATATTGATTCAATTTTTGTTTAGTACATTTTTGATTTTCTTGATTATCCCCAATATCACAACCAGGGAAAAGTGGCATTTTTTCCACTACTTTGAATATTTCCCTATCTTGAGCAGGTACCGAACTTAATGAAATAAAAAGTATTAAGGTTAAAAATATTTGTCTCATAATATGGTTTTATGAGTCAAAGGTAACGATATATTTATAATTGGTAAAAATATTTTTCTATTAGCTTATGGCAATTTGACACCAAATCCGTTGGCAAAATAATTGACAACGGAATCGTTGGGAACTAATTTTAAATACTTTATGTAGATTAAATAGATTCAAAAAACCATATCTTTACAGATAATTTAATATGATTAATGAAGATGAAAACCCATAAGACTTTATTAGATGCCTTAAAGCCGAAGTTGGATTTAATAAATTTCTTTTGGTGCTTTTTGGTCTTTTTGCCCCTTTTATTGCAAGAGACTTATTTTAGAAAAACTATTGAGTGGTTTCCTTTTGATATATTTAATCCGAATGCTCTTATAGTTCTGATCATAATATTTATATTGGGCAGCATATCAATATCAAATGAACAACTTCAACAAAACACATTAAAGTGGATATTTCCGATAATAATTTGGTTAGGTTGCTATTTTCATGATATTAATAATTATAATGTATATTTGATTATTCTTTCTCTGTTTTATTTAATTATTATTTTGTTTAATGTAATCAAAGAAATTATTAAAAATTGTGAAGGTGAATATATCAACCAAGGCCTAATATCAGATGACCCAATAGAATCAGATGAAGAAAACGATAGGTTTGCTAGAAAAGATTATGCTAAGAGTATTGTATCGGAAATCAGAAAAACAGTCAATAAACGTGCATTTAATATTGCAGTCACAGGAGCATGGGGAAGCGGAAAGACTTCCTTTTTGAATCTGATAAAAGGAGAAATGGACAGAGAAGTTGATGATAAAAAAGTAAAATTTATCACTGTCAACTACAATCCATGGGACTTTAAAGAAGATAAGATCATAGGACTTGATTTGTTGAAAACAATTAGTCATGAGCTCGCGAATGAAAAAGAATTGCAAGAAAAATTTAAAGGTCTTATGGTGTCCCTACAAGGTGTAGATGAAAACCCATGGTATAAAGTAATACCAAATTTACTAATTGGATTTTCAACAGAAAAATCTATAAATGAATATAGAGAAGAAATAGGCAAAGCACTAAAAGATCAAAATAAAAAACTTGTCATTTTTCTAGACGACCTAGATCGTTTGGACGGTGATGAGATACTTGAAGTCTTCAAAACTATTCGTAATTCCTTTGATATTGCCAATACCTTTTTTATATTGGGATTTGATATTGATTACGTTGCTGATCAAATTGAAGGAAAAGTCAAAGGTAAAATTGCAACGGATAGAGCTGTAGAATATTTGGATAAGATATTCCAGATGCGATTGTTTATGCCTAGTAATTCAGATTACTCCTATTACAAGTAATATAAAGCTCTCGTAAAATCTCACTTTGATATTAAAATAAAGGCTTATATAGACTGGACTTTCCCAATAGATTCAAAAAGAATACTATTCCAATTAATTAACTCATTAAAAGTATTCTTTAACAAAGAAAATATCCAAGATTACAATATTAAGGCTCTTATGCAAATTGAGTATTTGAAAATTGTTGATCCTGTTTTTTATGATTTTATTATCAAAAGCCCAGATTCTATACTTAATAAATATAACTCTATCGGTTATACTACGGTAATGAGAGGTAAAAACAACATAAATATAGAAACTTTTGATAATTACGTGGACACTTTCGCGACTAAAATTAACTCTAAATCATTATTGAATAATTTTTTTAAGAATTTAGATACAAAACAGAATACAAAATAAATGCGGAAGAATTCCAAAAATATTTTAAATATTCTTTACATGAAAAAGAGTTTTCTACAGCCATTTTGGATGATGCAGTCACTAATGAAAATAGAGTAACATTGGACAACCATATTACAGAAAACAACAAAAATAGTTTAATTAAAAAAATTGACGAAATGCTCAGCAAAAATCAAAATGACTGGCTAAAAACAACTTTTATTGAGCTCTTATATAAAGATCAAAACAATTTATGGTTATATAATAATAAGTATAAAATCTACGACTACGATACTTATCCATCATTTGAAGATCTAAAAACAAAAATCGAAACTTTTGAAATTAAAGATAAAATTAATTTTTTAGCAGATTTAAAAAACAAAAATGCTGCTGTTAATCAATACTTGATAGATTTATATTCTGAATATTTTAAGAAAGAAATAGATGATTATTTTTGGAAGGTTTACCATTCTACAAAAAACAGCAAAGCAGAAAATCGAACTGAATTTAAAGACAAATTTATCGAAATCATTAGAGATACAATTTCAGAAAATTTCTTAAATGTAATAAAAAATTCTGTTTCTTACACTCCAGAAGGAGGAAGCAGAACATCTGTCAATCGTTCTGATCCTGATTACTATTATCTTGTAGGATTGTTTTCGCCACAAGATTGGCTTAGTTTTATTCCTATGGATAAACATAAAGAAACACCTTATTTTGATATTAGGAATTGGTTGGAAAACTTAAATTCTAAAAATTGCGGATTACTTGATTTTACAAAAGTATTTGGTATAGATTATTTTGATCGGTATCGTGAAAATAAGAAATCAAGTTTGGATGAAGAGTGATTAAATTCAAACTTACCTACAAATATCTTCTCAATACCGATACAATGGCCGACCAATATGCAATACCATGATTTTGTTGTAACAGTGTAAAACTTTGCCTTATTTCGTCTGTAGGTAAAATTTCCTTTGGGTTATCATTTTCGAAATCTGAGTAGAGATAAGGTATTATTGCAGCTCTTCTTTTATTGTCTAAAGAAATATGATGGAGGTTTAAAGCATTTACTGTTTTGGTGGCTCTGTCAGTGTTAGCATTAATCTCCCCATCCTCTGTAAAATAAATTTCAGTTTCACATTCGGGCATAAGCGGTGTTAAAGCAATGGATTTTGTTTTTTTATTTGCATCACAATGTAATACTTTTGGATTTGTATTTACTTTTTGGCCACCATTGCAGGAAAGCAATAAATTGTTGTAGTCAAAAATTCTTTCAGATTGAGTATCACCTTCTCTTGGCTCAAGATGTTCGATTGGAGAAGTGTGATCATCTTCAATTTTTGCATTACAATAGCAACACAGTCCGTTTTGTTCGTTATGTAAAACGGCTCTAAGTTGAGCTCGAGAATAATTTACTACATCTTTTTCTGGATATTCTGGCAGATTACTATGTAAATGATTCCACCTTGTTGGTTTCCGATATTCCTTCCAAGCTTCAAATTCATTGGGTGATTCACCTTTTACAATAAACTTCATACTTGCAGTAGCTTCTTTCTCTCTATAATGGCATTAAAGCGAACAAAAATAGGATCATCAGCACTCAAAATAGTTTTAAGCTTTTCGATGTCAGACTCAATAATTTCATAATCAATATTTTTGTTAGATAGTTTATCAAATATTTCTGAAATTTTGCTTTCTATTTCTTTGGCCTCTTTGATGAATCCATAAATTCTTCTAGAGCACTGTTATCATCTCTTCCTAATGGGTTTTGATTAATATTATACACTTTCCCATTTTCGAGTACTAATACATCTTGTTGCTCTAAACTTGTAATCACTTTCGGCGAATGCGTAGTAGCAATAAACTGTACCTTAGGGAAAGTTGCCTTTAGTGCTTTTACTATCTTCAGCTGCCAGTTAGGATGAAGATGTAATTCTAGCTCGTCGATTAGTACAATACCCTCACCATCTAAAGCAACTTCACTGTTTTCATTGGCTATAGTCAGTCTGCGTGCTATGTCCACTACTAATAAGATGACCATTTTTTCACCAGAAGATAATTGGGTATATTTTAAAATACTTCCTTCTTTTTCAAGAGATAAGTATTCATATGTATTCTCTGTAAAATTGGCGTTCATTTCACTTTCTCGCAAGATATTTATTTTACCATACTTATTAGATTCAATGACAGATAAATATGTTTCTAACGCAGTGCGAATATTTTTTAAAGCTGGTAAAAAAAGGTCTAAGTTACCCTTATTAACTTTGAGTGCGTTTTCTTTGACTTCTTGTTTTATAAACCATTGCTCAAAATCTTTAAAAATTGGTGAACTAAGATTTAAAGTTTTTATGAAAGCTTGTAATTTTTCATCATAAATGGATTCTTGCTGATTTTCCTTTTTATCACTTTCTGTTGTTACAGTTCTATTTACATTGTAGTATGCAATTACTGGAAGATTTTGGAGTTTCTTTGATTTCACCAAATTCTTCAATTCATTTACGAATCCACTTGGATGTTTTTCAAATTTGAACCCATTTTCATGTCTATTTTTTAAGATAGATATTTTTTTTGATGCATCATTTGGGCTAAAACGATCAAGTTGCGAAGGTATATTAAAGTCAAAGTTGATTTCTACATGACTTTCATCTTTTCCAATCCTGATATAATCCTTTTCAAACCAAGAATCCCTAGGTAAATTATATTTTTCTGAAACAGAAATTACTTCTTGTGTAAAGTGAAGAAAGCTCAAAGCAATCCCATCCAAAATACTAGTCTTTCCCGCTCCATTGTTACCTATGAGAACAATGAAATTAGAATCAGGAAAATTGACTTCCAGATTTTCAAACAATCGGAAATTTTCAAACTTTATTTTTTTGATCTTCATAATACAAAGATATGGTATTCAATAATATCTCGGCATTTATTGTGCCAAAAATAATAATAAACCACACATCCTACCCTTGCACATACAGCCGCCTTACCCTACCTGATATACGACTGAGTACTTCATAAGGTATGGTTTGACATACTTCTGCTAGTTTTTCTACAGGTTTATCTTTGCCAAATATGATGGCTTCATCACCTATTCGTATTGCACTATCTTGATGAATATCTATTATTGTCAGATCCATACATACATTGCCAATGATAGGATAGTCTTTTCCATTGATCTTGACAGTGTATTTTTCATTGCCGGCAAGGCGCATCAGACCGTCAGCATAGCCTATATTGATGATGGCTATCCTTCCATCCATAGCGGGTTTGCCTTTCCTGTTGTAACCTACACTGTCTGATTGTTTGATGTTTTTTATTTGGACTACTGTGGCTTTCAAAGTATGTACTTTTTCGAGTTTATTGCTAAATTGTCCCGTACCGTCTATGCCATAAAGTCCCAATCCAAGCCTTACCAGGTCAAAATGGTATTCAGGAAAACGGATAATTCCGGATGAATTTAATATGTGTCGAGCAGGTTGATATTTAATTCTTTTGGAAATAAAATCATAGCCAATGATCAATTTTTGGGCTTGCTGATGGGTGTAGTCATCATCTTCTGGATCTTCACTACTACTGAGATGGCTGAAAATGGACTTTACACATATCTGCTTTTCATGTTCTACTAAGATGTCGCATAAATGGTCCCAATCTTCAGACATAAATCCTAATCGGTGCATTCCGGTATCTAATTTGATATGGATGTTAAATTTTCCATTTTTTTTATTTATCAACAATGAGACTATCTCTTCCAATTGCTCTAGACTATATACTTCAGGCTCCAAATCATACTTTATCATATCTATGACACCATTGCGATCAGGATTGAGTATGATGATGGGTAAGAGTACGCCCGATTTTCTTAGCTGCACTCCTTCATCTATAAACGCAACGGCTAAGTAAGCTACTTTTTTGAACTCAAGAAATCTAGCCAATTCTTCACTTCCACTGCCATAAGCCGATGCTTTGATGACAGCTATGATTTGTGTGGCAGGCTGCAGATGTTGCGAAAATATTTTCAGATTATGTTCTATAGCTTGCAAGTCCGTTTCCAATGTTGCAGTATGTGCTTTGTCAGAAAGTGCATTGATGACTTTTTCCAATTGGAAAGCACGGGCTCCTTTGACGAGTATCGCTTTTTGTTGGAAATTAAAGTCCGATAAGGCGTTTATCAATTGGTCCGTTGTGTCAAAAGTGGAGAAAAGAATGAAAGGATCTAGATACTTCTCTAGATTTTTCGAAGATTTCCCTACACCGATGACATGTGCAACATTATGTGTTTGGATAAAATCGGCCAACTGGTGATTCAAATCTTCCATTTTGAGCCCAGTCTGCATAAAATCTGAAAGAATAACAACTTTTTCTTTGCCTCCCGCTTGCTGACTAAGAAATTCCAATGCAATTTTAAATGATTGGATATCAGCATTATAGGTGTCGTTTATTAAAATGCTGTTTTGGATTCCATTTTTCATTTCTAACCGCATAGGTATATTCTGCAGTTTGAATAAGGTTTCTTTAATTGTAAAAAAATCATATTGTAATACCAGCAAAATGGCTATACAGTGTAAAGCATTTTCCAACGAAGCCGTATCAGAAAAGGGAACTATGACTGTTTCTATTTTTCCTTTAAAATTTATGGTTACTCTTGTTTGGTAGTTGGATTTTTCTATTTCTACCACCTGAAAAAGGCTCGAATTTTGACTCCAGCCCCAACTTAAGAGATTTCGGTCTTTATACCTTTCTCTAATGGCCATACTGACTATCAAATCGTCTTCTTCATAAATGATGGTATCAGAATGAGCAAATAGTAGTAATTTTTCTTCTAGCTTTTGGGCCAGACTATTGAACCCTTCTGAATGTGCATCACCAAGCAAAGTAAACAATCCGATCTGTGGTCGTATGATCTTTTCTAAGGCTTCCATCTCTCCGGGCTGAGAAATACCCGCTTCGAAAATACCTATTTGGTCACTAACTTTGATCTGCCATACGGAAAGAGCTACACCCGTTTGTGAATTGTAACTCTTAGGACTTTTGACCACTTGTCGATCATGAATCATTTGGTACAACCACTCTTTGATTGTGGTTTTTCCATTGCTACCTGTGATCCCTACTACCTGAAGGTGTTCGAATGATTTTCTATGATATGCAGCCAGTTTCTGCATAGCTCTTAGGCTATTTTCTACCAAAAACACATTCACATTGGCAGAAAGCAATCCAGGATTTTTTTCAACTACAATGTTTTTTATTCCTTTATCTAAAGCTTCATGGATGAAATCATGACCATCGTGCATACTTCCTGACAATGCAAAAATAAAGTGGCTCCTGCTTGGTCGATTTTGCGCGTATCCATGGATAGAAAACGAATCTCAGCTGATTTATCAGATAATAAAGATAAATCAGTTCCAAGTATTTGAGCTATTGACTCCGCTGTGTACATTTCAAGTAATGTTTAAAGGTCAAAACCTATGTCTTTTCTGTAATATTTACCATCAAAATTAATTTTATCAGCATTGGACAATGAGATCGCTATCGCTTTCCTAAAGTCTTCATGAATAGTAGTGATGGCCAAAACGCGTCCTCCAGCAGTTACTATCTGACCATCCTTTTCTATCGTACCTGCGTGATATACCATGCTACCATTTACTTCATTCAATCCCAAAATGACTTTATTTTTTTCAAAATCTTCAGGATAACCTCCAGAAACCATCATGACAGTAGCAGCAAATTGTTGGGTAATATTCAGTTTTTGGCTGCTCAATTTTTTATTGATGGCTGCTTGAAATAATACCACTAAATCATCTTCAATACGAGGTATAACGACTTCTGTTTCAGGATCTCCCAATCTGCAATTGTATTCTATTACATACGGTTCATTATTGACTTTGATAAGACCAAAAAACACAAAACCTGTATAATCCATTTTTTCATGATGAAGGCCATCGATGGTTGGTTTGACAATTTTATCTTTGACCTTTTGCCATAATGCTTCATCCACAAAAGGAACTGGCGATATAGCTCCCATTCCACCTGTGTTTAGTCCAGTATCACCTTCACCTATGCGTTTATAGTCTTTGGCTTCAGGCAATAATACATAATCTTTTCCATCAGTAAGTGCAAAGACAGAAAACTCGATTCCACTCAAAAATTCTTCGATGACCACAGTAGTCGATGCTTGTCCAAATTTGCCAGACAACATAGCTTGAAGTTCTGCTTTTGCTTCATTGATATCTGCTATGATAAGTACGCCTTTACCTGCTGCCAATCCATCTGCCTTCAATACAAAGGGTGGAGTAAGTGTTTCTAAAAATGACAATCCTTCTGCCATGTTTTGTTGATTTACTTCCAAGTAAGCGGCTGTTGGAATGCGGTACTTCTGCATAAATTTTTTGGCAAAAGCCTTGCTACCTTCCAGCTGAGCAGCATAAGCATCTGGACCTATGATACCAATGTGTCTAGTTTCTTCAGATCTAAATGCATCCGTAATTCCATCTACCAAAGGTCCTTCTGGCCCAACGATGACCATAGAAATATCATTCGTTAGACAGAAATTTTTAATCCTTGATATATCTGACACTTTAAAGTCTATGTTTTGACCACATTTGGCAGTGCCTGGATTGCCAGGAGCGATATATAACTTGACGCAATGTGGACTTTCGGATACTTTTTGAGCTATGGCATGTTCTCTACCACCAGCGCCAATGATTAGTATATTCATCAAAATATGGATTTATGCGCAAAAATAGACAATAGCTATAAATGTCATTGCATTAAACACTTGCTATTTGTAGGAGATGTAGTTTTGTTTTTCAATCTGTGATTTCAATTCATAATTTACTGATATAATCAGAATCATATCCTTCACATAACAATCAGTTCCAAATCGTTTAAATAAGGATATTTAATATCGCAAAGCACCAATCCTATAGCTGGAACACTCCAGTCTTGACCAATCCTGCGTTTTTCTTCCAGTGCTTTCCTAACTTCATCTATAGTGAGTTTACCACGAGATACTTGAAGACACATTCCGACAATAAGGCGAATCATACCACGTAAAAACCTATCCGCAGTGATGTGAAATGCAAAATGCTCCCCATGTTGTTCCCAATAGCACTCTTTAATGTCGCAGTTCATTGTATGTACATCGCTATTTACCTTACAAAAAGTAGTAAAATCTGTGTATTCTAAAAGAATGGAAGCGGCATCATTGAGTATTTCGACATTTGGTTGATCATAAAAGTAATAATATGACCTATCAGCAAAAGGTGACTTTGATGTATGTAAATGGTATTGATAAGATCGGGAACTAGCATCAAATCTAGCATGAGCTGCGTCATGGACTTTTATAATATCATGTATAGCAATATCATTTGGTAAGATTTTATTGACTCGATATATAAGTGTATCAATATCTCCCACTGTTTCACTATCAAAATGTGCATAATAATCTTTTGCATGGACTCCTGTATCTGTACGACCACAACCTGTAATATCTATTGTTTGTCTCAAATAAGTACCTAAAGCTTTTTCTATTGCATCTTGTACAGTTTTAGTACCTTTATGAGGCTGTGACTGCCATCCATTGTAAGCAGTCCCACAGTAAGAGAGTTTGATAAAATATCTGGACACAAGTCTATTTTTGAGACACAAAGGTACATTTTAGTTACAAAAACCAAAAATACCCCTAAAATGACCAAACGTAGCCTAGATTTATTCCTGCAAAATGATAACTTTGTTTGATAGGATTACTTTCGATGTTAAATGTTGTAGGTATGAATCTAGCTCTTGCAGCGATGTATATTCTACCAACTTTCATAAAATATTTTCCTACTTGTACACCACCAAAATAACTCAATCCCAAAGATGATCTAAAATGCGATTGCGGCACATTGACAGCAACAAAGGAAGTATCCGTAGCCAAAATATTGCCTTCAGACTTCATAGAAAGGTTAATGATGGCACCAGCTTCTAGACCAGCAAACCACTTTCCAAATCTTTTTTCTACACCGACAGAGATAGGAAGATCCCAAAGGCTGATACTATGGTGTCTTGTTTTACTGCCCGATAATCTTTTTTCTGTAATGATGTCTCCAATGATGGTCGTGATGGTATCTCCAGTCTGTGAATAGGTGATAGAGATAATTCCTTGGGTAGTATCGCTGCGTGTATAATTATAATTTAAGGGCATTTTTTCTGTAAACTTTGACCAAGACAACCCAGCTTTGAGAGATATTGGAAATTTTTCACGTTTTAATTGGAAATAAAGTCCCGCATTGATGCCTTCCAAAGTCTTTTCTTGATTATTCCGAAGTGTAAATATATTGTTTTCTTCATTTGTACCATTTTCCAATTTTTTCATAGGCAAGAAAAGACCCACTTCAGGTATGATTTCTACCAATAATTTTTTTCGGTTTGAAAATGAAGGGCAAACTATTTTATCCGTTTTAATTATTTTATTGCTTTTAAAATCAATAGCCGCAAAGTCTAAGGTTGAAAGTTGTCCTATTAATTCATTTGCCCTAGATGCTTCAACTGTATTTTGTGTAATATTTTCATTGTTTTTTTCAGTATTATACTCAACTGATTCATTAGCCATTACACTAAAATGGTCTTTTTTAGTCAACTGCTTTCTTGTTTTTTCTTTTGCTTGATTTGTTATTTTTGATTCACCAACTGTATTGATGACGTTATTTTTATCATTCGATGCCTTAGTAGTATTTTCAGTTCTGTTTTGGATATCGCTACTTGGTGTTAAGCGGGAAGCGACAATTTTTGATTTTGGGGATGAAAAAAGTATGCGACAATAGAAAAAAAGTACTTGCAAAAACGAAAATGCCAATACCTGCAAACCAAAACCATACTGCTTTCCGGTTTTTTTTATTATCGCCATGTATATCTTGTATAAGCGCATTTATATCTAGATCTACCTTGTCGTGGTAAAGCGTTTCGGATATTTGTTGTTCAAATTTTCTATATTCCATAATCTATATTTTGATCATCCGACTTTCGCCAATGATGTGATTTCATTTTTATTGATTAACTCTATCATTCTGTTTCGCGCTTTACAAAGTGCTGATCTCGAAGTACTTTCAGTAATGCCAAGTATAGAAGCTATCTCATGATGTGGGTATCCTTCTACTACTGACATATTGAAAACAAGGTATAAACTTTCTGGCAATTGGTTCATCAGTGACATGATTTCGTCGCGTTCTATACTACCATATACATCCGGAACTTCTGCATATTGCCAATCGCTATTTTCAGCCACTTCTTCGAAATGCACTTGTCTAAATTTTTTATTGATGGCTATAGATTGTGTCACTGCTATGCGCCTTAGCCAACCTTCAAATGAACCTTTACCTTCGTATTTATTAATGTATTTGAAAGTATTTATAAAACATTCTTGCAATGCGTCTCTTGCTAATTCCTTATCTGAAGTATATCTGATACATAACGAAAGGAGCCCCGGTGCGAACTTTTGCACCAGAGCATCCTGACATTTTCGGTTTCCCTCTTTACATCCTAGTATGATATCTTCGATACTTTGCATATCTGTTTAAATCATTGTATTTTCACCTTATTGTAAGCTATATAACATCCTGTGTCAGTATCTGTGACCACTACATAATACTCACCTTTAGCTAGTTGACTATTGTTATTTAATGCAGTAAGGTCATTATTCAGATCATTGATGCTGAATATTTTTGTGTTTCCTATTTTACATTCAAAACATGTGGCATTATTATTTACTACAATATTTATTTTACCATCATTGCAAGTGCCGCAAGTAGTGTTAACGACACTTGTCGTCAATCCTTGAATTAACTGAGGAAGTTTAATTTCTTGCATAAATCTGCAATTATCATCATACGCTGTAACTGTAATAAAAAAGCCTGTCAAAAACACATCTAAAGATATAGGATAAGTAAGCTGGCCTTGCATATTAGTACCATTGGCTTGATAATAAGCTCCACTAAATGGTGAACTTTCAATATTATAAATGCCTTTTGAACATGAAGTTGGTTGTGATGCAATATATTTAATCCCCGTCCAAAGCTTACAAGCTGAAGCTGTGCACCCTGAGCTATTAGTGATTGTCACACAATAATTTCCGGGTGTCTGGGCAAAAATTGAATTCGTAGTTGAATTTGGAATCCAAATATAACTAACTGGATTTCCATTTGAAAAAGCAAACATCTGACCTGTTTCACAATCTAGCTCAATACCAGCCCAATTTCTACCTTCCACTTTTTTACAAAAGACCTTTTCACAAGATGTATTTATATCAGTTACCGTAACACAAAAGGTTTTATTCATAAAAGAATCTTGCTCTATAATGAAATTCAATTCTGAAGGGTTGTCCTGCCATTTATATCTATAATTTCCACTACCATTACTGACATCAACACTAATCTTATCTATACAGTCAAATTTTATATCTGCTGCAAAATCACAATTGGAAGCACAGACATTTAGCAATACTTCTTCAGTAGGTTGAGTAGTAAAGGTCTTTGTTTCACTTGTTTCGGAAGACACATTATCAAAACCAAAAATACTCACAGGTACAGACTCTCCACAGATGTAAGAAGTTAAGTCCAAATCAAATCTACCATCTTCTTTCAAAAAGTTGACAAATATATAATCTTTAACCTTGATCATCAAAATACCTTCTTTGACAATATTGGTATTACAATGTAATTTACCTGAAATTTTAAATGTTGGCACTTTTTTTATAATTATGTCATCAAGCAAAGTATTATTTTCAAATGGGCCAACTTCTTTACTGCTCAACATTTGGTTACAATTGAAGTTTTGAGCAATAATGTTAAGTTTTTTCCCTTTTGGCATTTTACCACAAAATTTCCCATCTTCATTGGTCATACCGTATCCTGTATTAAGTCCCTCAGCCTGTACAATAATCGTTGTGTTTTTTACCGGGGTACCATCTTCATATAGTACTCTTCCACATACTTCTATAAGTGGAAATGGCGCATCACAATTCCAAAAACTAAAATGACTGACTTTGGCAATATACTTATCACCTTCTAAAGTAGCTATTCCTTCTTCCTTCCATCTACCTTTATCTTCATCAAAATACCAAAGATTTATTTGTGATGGCTTATAACTTGTTACGGCTGGAAATTCAATGGTGGCCAGACTTCCTTGTTTTAAGTTTAGCTTTTGTCCGGATGTACCTCTGAGTTCTACTGCCATCATTCCTAATGTACCCAGAACAACGGTATTGCCATTGGCAGCATCTGCTATTAAGCCACCAGGCATCATATTTGCTAGTTCATTATTATTGGGATGGAGATATTTTGCTGTAACACTCACTTTGCCAGAATAGGGCTCACCATCTTTGTTTATGATTGCATCTGCCGGAAATATTATTTTACCTCCATTCTCAACATTTACAATTCCTCCGCTTTTACCTTCAAAGCTCTTGGTATTATCCAATTTCAAAAGTTTGATATACCCATAAGCCACTTTGTTCGGTAGTGGATACACAAAATCCGAACCTAACATATATCCATCTTTGACTACTTTGATATAAGTCCCTTGTTGGTCAGCTTTCGTATTTTTCATAACAAAGACACCATGTTTGTTGGTTTTTGTCATGGTACTGTAGGTAGCCACAGTTGCATTCTCTACAGGTTGATTATTTTCATCATAGACATAGCCGACGATGGATGTTTCTATTTCTTGATATACCTGTGCTGTAAATTTGGTGATTATTTCATCTTGGTATGTATCAGTAGGATCTTTGTGACACGATACGAGTAAGGTAGTAGTGAATATAAAAAATAGGAAGTATTTTAATTTTGACATGATCTTTTTGAATAAATAATGATATAAAAGTAATTCAATATTTTGAACTGATGCATCAATCTATCTATAAGAATGTAAATATGTAAAAAACGCTCCTTCGATTTGTATTTTTTTCCAAAAAAAAAGAGGAAGATATTTCTACCTTCCTCTTTATATTTCAATTTTAAAGGAAATTACTCCTTTGTACCTTTATTTCTGAACAACTACTTTTCTAGCTATTACACCACTATCTGTGTGTATCATTGCTGTATAAGTACCTGAATTCAAACCGCTAAGATCCAATTTAAGTCTTGAATCTTGTACGTTGCTGAATGATTTAGAAGTAGCTACTTTACCTTCGATAGTCACTAAGTCCACTCTTACATTAGCAGATACATTGTCCAAAGTTACGTCTATGTACAATTCTCTTGAAGCTGGGTTAGGGAATACGTTCGCAGTACCAGATTTAGCTATGTCGTAAGTGCTGGAAGCATCTTCTATATCCATTTCTAAATAAACACTTGTTCCAGATAAATTAAAGCTTCCAACTGCAACTTGTTTATAAAAATCCCTTGTTTCAAAGTCTCCACCTTCTAAACCTGAATTCCAGTTAAAAAATGTACCACTAGATCTGTTTAAATTTAAGCTATCATAGGCCAAGTTAACTGCACTATATTGTGCACTTTGCTGATCACGGTTAAAAAATCTAGGTGTCCATCCTAACAATTGTTGTTTGGTTCTCCCATCATTATCTGTATGAGCCATAAGCAAATATTGTGTATTGTCTTTTAATTTTACGACAGTACCTTCTTCAGGACTTCCATCAATGTCAACACCATACAACTCAACTTCTATATTTCTAAGGTTCAATCCATTTTCAATTACAACAGTTTGCCCACCAACAGTTTTTCGTTCTTCTGGTTGACATCTATTATCATTATTAATATCATTCCATTCATAAAGTCTAATATAAAGAAAAGAATTATCGACATCAGCTAATGTATTTGCTAGGCCAAATCTAACTTTTGTTGCCTTAAATTTTGAACCTTTAGGTACATAATAAGCATTACCAACAGAGTAAAATTTATTACCAGAGATTCCTTCAACAAATCCATTAAACACATCACGCATGTATGCTGCTCCCCATTCTGCTTCACTAAGTATAGTTCCAAAAGTACTTTCTGTATTTAAAAAATAAAATGGAGTAGAATTGTCAGCATTGATTACTTCATCATCGGAAGAAACATTATAGCTACCTCTAAACAATCCAACTGTAGCTGGAGGTGTAAATGTTTCAGGGAAAACTTTATTTTCTCTGTCTGAACATGAAGCTACATTTCCATAATTATTCGTGACACGGCCGATTTCAGTTGTACCAGCATTATCGGTTAATATTACTTCCAATTTTGTGTTTTTTGCATCAGCATTGCCAAAATTGGATATGTCGGCCACAAAAGGCATTTCAGATATTTGAGATACTGGAGTTTTTAGAGAAGGAGCTGCTGCATAAAAGTTTCTATTGACTCTAGTATCAGCTACATATTCATTTAAAATCATCACATCATCAATTCCCCAATAATAATAATTCCCTCGGTATAAAAATTGGATTCTAACTTGAGAAACGCCTTCATACCCACATAATCCAACTCTTACTTGTTCTGCAGTGGTCCTATTGAAAGTACTATACTCTAAATTGATTTGAAATGTGTCTGGCCAACTTATACCTCCATCCTTACTTGCTACGATAGCGTAACTACTACTAAACTCTAAAAGATTCTGTGTAAACTGAACTACTATTCCTTTAATAGCTCCTTTACCAGTTAAGTCAACATTTGGTGAGATTAAACCACCAACACAATCGGCAGGACAAGGGCCAGTTCCGTCGCCACCTGAAACACCTCCATTATCTAAATAATCACTATTAAATGCTGCAATACCATTGCATGCCGTAGTTGAAGCGCTCTGTTGACTGCCACCATAAGCACCACCACTAATTAAACCACCCTCAGCCCAAGCCCAGGTATTGTCTGATGTATAAATCCAGTCATTAAGGCCACCATCAAAATTACCTTCTTTTGGTTTATCGCCCCAAACAACAGACTCAGGAAAATCTACTGTTCCAGAAATACATGAATATCCTAAAGTAGCTTTTGCATCTCCTGCTATAACAGCTACTCTTATCTTTTGACAATCATTGTAAGATATCATAACTGAAGGTATTGTTATTGTTGCATCTGTTCCAGCACCTGCAAAAGGGTCTTCCGTTGGGTTATTGTTACAAATGACAACAGCTATCGCTCCCTTTAATTGTGCATTCTTAACTTTAATTGTAAAAGCACAAACGCCCCTATCAACGAAAGCAATTTTACCCGAAAGATCATTGTTAGTCTGACATCCATCATAGATAGTTCCACTACCTTCTGTACTTCCATCATTGACAAAAGCAGCATCACCAATAATTGGTGTATTACTTTGGGATCCCCAAGCTTGTCTAACTGCACCATATGCTCCTGCTATCGAGCTTGGTTCCGTAATAATAACAGAATTAATCGCTTGTCCCATCATATCGACAGCAACAAAGCTCAATACCATTAAAAATAAATGTTTTGTAAAAAATCTTCGCATAACTTAAAAATTTAAATTTGGTTTATTGTTAATTAAATTAAATTTGCAGACCGTAAAAGTAATACTAATAAATGAAATAAAATGTCTTGCAGGGTACATTTTTTTATTTATAGACATATATAATTCTTCAAAATATCAATTATATTTAATACCAATGAAGATGTGTGCAAAATTAAATTTGTAAATTTTATAGAATTAATTTGTATTTAGAATCAATGACTTAAATAAGTCAATAAACCAAATATCATTTTGTGCTTTTAAAACCCAATTCCAATTCCAAATTTTTTAGATCTATGGCTACAACACCTGGTTGTTCGCATACCTGACCTCCCGCTGTATTGGCAACTTTCGCTATGTCAACTATTGGCATACCTTTGAGATAGCATAAACTTACAATACTGATGACGGAATCTCCTGCACCACATACATCCGAGATGATGCGTGCTTCTGTATCAAAATGCTGGCCGATTTTTTCGTCCCCAACATATAATCCCTTACTGCCTAATGTGATAAGTGTAATTTTATTATTTAATTTTTGCTTTAAAAGGGCGTCAATCTCTGGTAAAGGTTTAACACCCAATGCTTTATATACTTCTTTTTGATTGGGTTTAAATAGCGTGCAGTCTCGATATGAAAAGAAATTTTTTTCTTTTGGATCTACAAAAGTATCAATTTTGTATTGTTTAGCAAGGGCAATTGTGCGGTGAATTAAGTTTTCTGTAAGCATGCCTTTGTTATAATCCTGTAAAATAATGCCATCAACTTTATTGTTTGATATAATTTTTTCTAGCTGTTTTACTATATTAGTTTGTGTTATTTCATCTATTTCGTGTGTATCTTCGTTGTCAATTCTTAGTAAATGTTGGTTACCTGACATAATTCTTGTTTTGACAGTAGTCTTGCGCGAAGATATACGAAATAACTGGTTGTGGAAGTTGGTTATCTTTCCTACCATCTCGCTTAAGACATCTCCATCCACATCTTGGCCAATGATAGAAAGTAAAGTCACTTCAGCACCAAGAGCATGAAGATTTAAGGCTACATTGGCTGCACCACCTAACCGATTGTCACTATCGTGCATTTCTACTACAGGGACGGGTGCTTCAGGCGATATACGCTTCACCGAGCCTGAAATGTATCTATCGATCATCACATCTCCTATGACCAAGATATGTAGATCACTGAAATCTGGTAACTGAAACGTATTTTTTTGATTTTTCGATGCCATAAAATCTATAATAATCGGGACAAATGTGCGATAATTTTGGCTGTTGCACCTTTGTTTTGTTGAAAATATTTTTTAATTTTTTCTGCAATCGTTTCTAGCTGACCTCCATTTTCTTCAAAAAATTCTATTTTTGTTTTAATCATATCCAAGGTGTCAATTGCAAATGCAGCACCTTGATTGTGTAAAACTACTGCTTCATTAAATTTTTTATAATTAGGACCAAAAAATACTGGAATATTAAAAACTGCTGGCTCCAATATATTGTGAATGCCTGATTGAAAGCCACCACCAATGTAAGTATATTTAGCAACTTTGTAAAGACTGCTTAACATACCTATATTATCAATGATCAGAACTTGACTAATTATTTCATTTTCTGAATACAAACTAGGTTTGATTGGTAATTGATTGATGATTGTTTTTATATTGGATTTGCTAATATCATGTGGGGCGATAATGTGTCTGAAATGCGGAAATTTTTCAATCATTCCTTTTAAGATGATTATATCTGACATCCATACACTACCATATACTATTGTTGTAAAGCCATCGGTATATTGCAATATTTTATTGGATACTTTTACATTTTGAGTATTCGATATGACTCTGTCTATTCTAGTGTCGCCTACTGCTTGAGTCTGATTTATCATGTTGGTTTTTAGCACTCTTTCAGATAGTTCATCTTGTACAAATATACCATTGAAGTTTTTCAAAATATTTTTAAATGGTGTAAAAAGAGGCGATAGAAAATAATCACCTTCTCTGAAAACACCAGATACGAGATATATTTTACATTTTGCCTTACTTAAAGCTTCCAAGAGATTCCACCAAAACTCATATTTTACCAAAATAAAAATTTCAGGGTCAAAATATCTTATAAGCGAGATGGCTGTGTCAGGTAAGTCGGATGGTAAGTAAAATATATGGTCAACATATTCATAGTTTTTTCTTATTTCATACCCTGATGGCGAAAAGAAACTTAACACCACTTGCCGATTTGGATAATTGACTTTTAAGGATTCTATAATGGGTCTTCCTTGCTCAAACTCTCCCAAAGATGCACAATGTACCCAAATCACATTTTTAAATTTACGACCACTTTCATTAAATGCAAGTAAGGTTTCTTTTCTTCCTATGTAAAGTTTCTTCAGTTTGGGTGAAAAAAAACTTCCAAAAAAGACAAAGAGATTGCCTAAGTAAATACCAAGAGTATAAATCTTAAATAAAAACCAATAGATCATTATATCAATAGTATCTTGTGGATTCTTCACCACCTATATAAAATGGAAGGTTCCAAACAATTCTGGCACCAATCAACATATCAAATCTTGAAGCTAAAGTGGGCAATCTGGTATCAAAATTGTAAGCTCTGACTTCGGAAGTAAATCCTTGGATAAAATCTAAGGCAAATTCAAAGTTTAATCTTTTATCAACACTAAGATGTTTGTAGGCGATTGTTTCTTTGAGCGAAAAACCTCTTGTCAACCTGTCATATCCCACATATCTACCTGCACGCACCTGCGCTACAGAATTACGTTCATCGACAAATTTTATACTATGTTGGAGGATTCCACCACTCACTATAACTTTCAAACCAGATCTTGATGATTTTTGAAATGGAAATAATTTCCCAATACCTAAACCCAAAAATAAACCTCGTTGTCTTAGAAAAATATCTGCAATCTGCTGGTCATCGCCCAAAATGACTCCTGAACTGGTGCGAAATGGCGCTAAAACATCTTCTTTAATATTATTACCAAAAAGATAGAGAAACTCTCCATTTACGGTCCAATTTTTTTTATTGACATAATCTCCACCAAGAGAAAAATTTAGATTTGTCCCATATCTGTCACGTAAATCAGACAAAGGCATATTGACACCCATTCCGATACCGAATCCTAAAATGTGACCATCATTGGGTTTAATTGGCTCATCTTGTGAAATGAGCGATATTGGTAGAATTAATAGAATTATATAAGAAAATAATGAACGCATTTTATGGAATTGAATATTCTAAAGTTTGTATCCTAATAACTAACGACACAAAAATAAAGTTTGTTGACCACTTTGGTGATTAAATACTATTCCAAATTTAGTTTCTTATAGAAAATGTCGCCTGTGTCTATATTTTTACCAAAAAATTCTGCAAATTTTACTTGGGGAAAGACACCAAAATCTTCTGAATATATGTAAATAGATGTTAGCTCGATATTGTAGGTATTCAATTTTGTAAAAACTCTGTACCTTCCTTTTTTATTTTTCCCAAGATATAATTTCATTTGGTCATAAGATACGAATCTGAACTCAACCAGCTCATCACTTATTACACTATGTTGATAGCCATAAGCCAATTTTTTTTGTAAATAATTGAGCTCTTGATGCTCAGTGTCACCATTTTTTTCATATTTCAACCAATGAATTTTCAGAGGGCTATCCAGATTTAATAAATTTCCTGCTAATAAGTTGACTTCATATATGACAGAATTCAGATTTTGGTTTCTTTGTATATAAAACAAGAGACTGTCATAATCTTCGATAAATGGGTAATATGATGGCCTTCCTTGATGACCTTCGATGATTAAATTTTCTGATTTAGGCTCAACAAAATTCATAAATAGCAGACTTTATGGTGTAAATATATCCAAAAGACTTATAAGTATCGGAAAATAATGAAAAATTTATTACTGAAAACTAGGATCGGAGATGGAATCAGTAAAAGAATTATTAATGAAGGCAAAACACTGGCCTATTAAATGCCATAAATATGCAATAAAAGTGAATGGCAAACCTAATATCAAAACAATAAGAATGCTGTAAAAATGTTTAGATGTCATGTCAAATAATTTTATGCAAATTAATGACTTCAATATTACTTAATAATAAACTGAAAGTTAAGATATTGTAAACTTATAATCTCAAAAGATCAAAAATAATAAGGGTTGGAAATTTCTACACCAACTGCATCTTAGCTACTTTGGGATCAACAATGGCTTTATCATGCTCAAAGTCTAATTTTATACGCCATTTTTGCATAGTGGCAGCACCGATGATCGCTTCTTCACTTAACCCTGGTATGACTAAAAATTCATCAGATAGTAAAACATCATCCATATAAAAATCTAAACTTACCCTTTGATTGACTTCAATAAAATGACCTTCAGAAGCGGTACCTACTTTTCTAGTCCTACCTAGACTTACTGGTATTTCTAGATTATCGAGGATATCTGGATGAATACAAGATAAATTTGCACCCGAATCATACAATGTATAAATATGTTTTTCGCCTAGTGAACCTACAAATAATAAGGGAGTTTTAATGATTGACATAATATGAATTTGAATATTACAACGTCGTCTTTAAATGAAAAGTTCGGAAATATGGTTGACCCAAAGAATTAATAGCCAAATGTAAATCAAAAATTGAGAAAAGTTTTACCTTTGCATCCCGTAGCATAGAAAACAAAGTTTCTGTCTTCACATTATCATGGCTAAACACATATTTGTTACGGGTGGAGTAACATCTTCATTAGGAAAAGGCATTATTGCCGCATCGCTTGCCAAACTTTTGCAAGCGAGAGGATTATCAGTGACTATTCAGAAATTAGATCCTTATATCAACGTAGATCCCGGAACACTCAATCCATACGAACATGGAGAATGTTATGTAACGGAAGATGGGGCGGAAACGGATCTTGACTTAGGACACTATGAGCGTTTTCTAAATACACCAACATCTCAAGCAAACAATGTAACTACAGGTAGAATTTATCAGACTGTCATCGAAAAAGAACGTGCAGGTGCTTTTTTGGGGAAAACAGTTCAAGTGATCCCACATATTACAGATGAAATTAAAAATCGTATAACTCTTCAAGAAAAAAACAATCATTGGGATATCGTAATCACTGAAATAGGTGGTACAGTAGGTGACATCGAATCATTGCCATATTTGGAGGCATTGAGACAGCTCAGAAGAGAAATAGGTAAGGAAAATTGTTTAGTGGTCCATCTTACTTTGATACCATATCTCAAAGCCGCCAAAGAACTCAAAACAAAACCAACTCAGCATTCAGTCAAAGAATTGCTTCAAGCGGGTATTCAACCTGATATATTGGTTTGTCGTACGGAGTATCATTTACCTAAAGAGCTTAAAGAAAAATTGGCATTGTTTTGTAATGTTGATGAAAATTCTGTCATAGAAGCACTCGACGCAGAAACCATTTATGATGTGCCATTACTTATGCTCAAAGAAAAATTGGACAAAACAGTTCTTAAGAAATTGGGTATAAAGAATAATACTGAACCAGATCTTACTTCATGGAAAGAATTTTTGGGAAAGCTCAAAAACCCAACACATGAAGTAAATATTGGATTGGTAGGTAAGTATAATGAATTGCAGGATGCTTACAAATCCATTTATGAAGCATTCATCCATGCTGGTGCCGTCAATGAATGTAAAGTAAATGTCGTACCAATTCATTCTGAAAAACTTGAATCTGGTGAAGTACCTTCAAAGCTAAAAAATTTGGATGGAATCTTGGTAGCACCTGGTTTTGGAGAACGCGGAATTGCTGGAAAGTTGGAAGCCATCAGATTTGTAAGAGAAAATAAAATTCCATTTTTTGGAATATGTTTAGGTATGCAATGTGCTGTAGTTGAGTTTTCAAAAAATGTGTTGAATATCAAAGATGCTAACTCAACAGAGGTAGAACCAAACACTCCGAATCCTGTAATAGATCTAATGGATGACCAGAAAACGGTTATTAACAAAGGTGGAACCATGCGTCTAGGTGCTTACGCTTGTAAATTAGCTAAAAACTCTATAAGTTATAAATCTTATGGCAAAGCCGATATCAGTGAAAGACATAGACATAGATATGAGTTTAATAATGTTTATCTAGATAGAATGGAAAGTGCAGGATTGGTGGCCACAGGCAAAAACCCAGAATCAGGTTTGGTTGAAGTAGTAGAACTCAAAGATCATCCATACTTTGTAGGTGTGCAATATCATCCAGAACTAAAAAGTACAGTAGAGAATCCACATCCATTGTTTGTTAGTTTTATAAAGGCAGCTTTACAAAATAAATAAATATGCGAAAACTAAAATTGGAGGAATTAGGGAGGATTTCTATGGAAGAATACCAAGTAATAGCCAAAGTCCCAATAGTTGCAGTTTTAGATAGTATAAGGTCTGCACTTAATGTTGGTTCTGTATTCCGAACAGCTGATGCTTTTGCTATAGAGAAAATAGTGATTTGTGGCATTAGCGCTACACCACCGAATAGAGAAATCACAAAAACAGCTATAGGAGCAACAGAATCTGTAACTTGGGAATATGTAGAAGATATTAAAGATGCTGTGATGAAGCTAAAAATGGAAGGATATTCAATCATAGGTGTAGAGCAAACGGACCAATCATTGATGTTGAATCAACTTAGACCTACAGACGAGAAGATTGCTGTAATTTTTGGCAATGAAGTGGATGGAGTCAGTGATGAAATACTAAATGATTTGGACTATTGTATCGAAATACCTCAACATGGGACTAAACACTCACTCAATGTATCTGTGTGCGCAGGTATAGTTTTGTGGGAATTGGCAAAAAGGTATCATTGATCGAACAATTTTTCTACATTTTCTTTCTTATCTTTGCATCCTAAATATTTCAACAAAGTTGCCAATAAAATTTGTAACCGTCATCTTTCCGTTGGCATTGCCAAAACTTTATACCTACAGCGTCCCTGAAGAATTTGCGGACGAGGTACAGGTAGGTTTGAGGGTGGAAGTTCCACTTAAAAATAAATTATACTCAGCCATTATATCCGAACTGCACGATGAATTGAAATTAGAATACAAAACAAAGCCCATTATCGCAATTTTGGACAAAACGCCTTTGGTTACTGATTTGCAACTAAAATTGTGGATATGGATGGCAGAATATTATTGTTGTACCATAGGCGAAGTGATGAATGTAGCCATGCCGGCTGGTTTGAAACTCGAAAGTGAAACAAGAGTAGTTTTTAATGGTGAGATGGATGATATTACTGAAGAACTCAGTGATGATGAATATCTCGTAGCTGAAGCAGTTTCTATACAAAATGAACTGACAATTTTACAAATTCAAGATATTCTAAATAAAAAAACGATTTTCCCTATATTACGTAGTTTATTGGACAAAAGAATCATTTCCATAAAGGAAGAGTTGATTGAAAAATTCAAGCCTAGGATGGTCAATTATGCAACCTTGCTCGAACCATACAAATCTCAGCCTGATAGATTGACAGAAGCTTTCGATTTGGTTACAAAAAGTGAAAATCAAACCAAAGCTTTATTGGCTTTTGTGCAAATATGTAGAAATAAAAATTTCACCATTCCTGTATCAGATATTTGTCAATTGGCAGGTATAGATAGTAGTGTGATGCAAGCATTGGCCAAAAAATCTATCTTTTCCATTGAAAAGAAAAAACTAAGCAGAATCACTACCAAAGCAATGGACGAAAAGCCACATGAACCTTTACAATCACTCAGTGGTCAACAATTATTAGCCTTAGAAGAAATTTATGCATATTTCAATAGCAATAAACCTGTTTTGCTACACGGTATCACAGGTAGTGGAAAAACTAGAGTATATGCAGAATTGATCCAAAAAGCTGTTCAAGAAGGCAAACAGACCTTATATTTATTGCCAGAAATAGCGCTCACTACACACATGGTAGAGAGACTAAAATCTATGTTTGGTTCAGATGTATTGGTCTATCATAGTAGAATGAACAACCAAGAACGAGTAGAAATTTGGAATGCAGTGTTGCTTGGGGCAAAAATAGTCATAGCAGCTAGATCGGGTTTATTTTTACCTTTTTCTAATCTAGGGCTCATTATAGTGGATGAAGAACATGATCCTTCATTCAAACAAAATGAACCAAGCCCAAGATATAATGCAAGGGACGCTGCTATCTTTATGAGTCATCTGACACAAGGAAAAATCATTTTGGGAAGTGCAACACCAAGCTTGGAGACTTATGCTAATACGATCAATGCAAAGTACGGATTGGTAGAAATGAATGACCGATATGGTGAATCAGTACTGCCAACTATAGAGATTGTAGATTTAAAACCAGAATATAAGGATAAGAGTTTCAAAGGCACTTTTAGCAAATCGTTGATCTCAGCCATAGAGGATGCCTTGATAAACAAGGAGCAAATCCTACTTTTTCAAAATAGACGAGGATACTCTCCTACATTAAGTTGTCAAGTCTGTGGTTGGCATGCTGATTGTGTGAATTGTGATGTCCACATGACTACCCACAAGGCTTTCAATGAATTACGATGTCATTACTGTGGCTCGAGAGCTAAAATGCCTAAACAATGTCCTGCATGTGGCAACCATGACTTACAGGAACAAGGATTTGGGACCGAAAAAATAGAAGAAGAATTAAAAGAGCTATTTCCTACAGCACTGATTGGACGGATGGACATGGATACTGCTAAAACAAAACTAGCGTATGAAAATATTATTCAAGATTTCGAAGAAAGAAAAATTGACATCCTGGTGGGCACTCAAATGATTACAAAAGGATTGGATTTTGACAATATTGCATTGGTCGGTGTACTAAATGCAGATAGTCTGTTACGATATCCTGACATGAGAGCCAATGAAAGAGCTTTCCAATTACTTACTCAGGTTTCTGGGAGAGCAGGACGAAGAGCAAAGAAAGGTAAAGTCATCATTCAGACTTATAATCCAGACCATCCAGTCATCATAGAAACTATGCATCATTTATATGATAGATTTTTCATCAGAGAGTCGGGAGAAAGGAAAATGTTTAGGTATCCGCCATATTTCAGAATGATTCAGATAGAATTGCTACACAAAAACGCTGGAACTGTGGCCCATGCGTCAGCAGTTTTTGCCCAAAATATAAGCAAACTTTTAGGCAATCGTTTGATAGGTCCAGCAATACCACCCATAGCTAGAATACGTGGAAATTATATCAATACCATCACGATAAAAATGGAAAAAGATCCGAAAGTGGTACACAAAATAAAAGAAATCGTTATGGTGGAAAGAGAAAAATTAAGACTAATCCCAGCATGCAAATCTGTCAAAGTGATTATAGATGTAGATCCATATTGATTATTATTCTCCTATTGCGAAACAATTTTAATTTCTACTCTTCGGTTTTTACTTTTATTTTCTTCCGTATCATTTGGTGCCAAAGGTTTGGATCCACCAAAGCCGTAGGTTGTAACTCTGCATTCTGGAACGCCTTCTGCTATCAGGATGGTTTTTATGGCTGCAGCCCGATCTTCAGAAAGTTTTTTTAGAGCATCAGGATCTCCTACATTGTCAGTGTGTCCTATGATGCTGATATAAAGTTTAGGCCTGGAAAGTAGCACATTTGACAGTTTTTTCAGCGCAGGATATGACTCTGGCAAGACTGTAGCTTTTGTTCTTTCAAAATATATATTGTTGATTAGTATTGTTTTTTTGATTTCTTCTTCACTTAATTTTTCAGGCAAATTCTGAAAAGGATTGGTCGGTTTATTTTCTAAAAAAATTCTACCATCACTATACATCACTAGTTCCAGAGTTTTTATATGAATCTCTTCATCAATAAGTTCTTGTGGATCAATTATGATTTCTATACTTTGCATATTTCTATTGATTGCTTTAAAACAAACTGGTTTATTTTCGAAAAATTTATACGCACAAAGTCCATCTTTAGATCTAAAATATCCAGGTCTTTCTTCTTGATAAGCATTACCCCAAATGAGTTCGCCTGGTGACTTTTCCCCAGTTTCACCATTGATGATATGAACTATTACGGTCAGATCTTTGTCTATCTTTTGTCTCAATAGTTTTGCTTGATAAATATCACTAGTTCCTTCTCTATTTGAACTAAAAAATATGTTGTTATTGTCTTTCATGACGTGAGGGTGAGAGTCGTCATATTTACTATTGACAGGTGGAGACAAACGAATGGGATTTGTCCAACTATAAAAAGTCTGTCCAACTCTGTCTATATAAAATATATCTTTACCACCATATCCACCTGGTCTATCTGATGTGAAAAATAATCTTTTGGTATCGGGGGAGAGCATAGGTGTAGATTCGCGAAATTCAGTATTGACATCACCTCCCATATTGACAGGTGCGCTATAAGTATTATGCTCAAGCCTAAAACTTATGAACAAATCCATATTACCAGCATCAGCCATAGCCAATATCAATACCATAGAATCTAAACTTGCAGCAATATTGATCTCTGATGAAATTTTATTGAAATCTTTTATTTTTATAGGTCTTGGAAAACTAAAATCATCATTGTTTTTTTCGGTAACAGAAAATCCACGTTCTATACCTCCTTTTGGATCAAACTGATTGATTACTAAAAATGTATTGGACATGCCATAATTGGAACATATACTATTAGGCAATACATCATTTATTGGATAGCCAGGATGATAGATGCCTTCAGTTTGTCCATTATTAAGTTTGCTATACCAAATATCTTGATTATAACTTGATTTCAATGGATTTATTATTGGCTTCGATGCTAATTGGCTATAAACTTCTGTCAACTTTTTTATGTAATCTTCTTCATTTAAAAATTGAAAAACATCCACGCTATCTATATGAAGGTTTTTTTCACATTGAACATCAGCAACTCTTGTAAAAAACAAAGTGGTTTCATCGTAAGAAACCACAGGACAAATTTCATCTAAATCTTCAGTATTAACAGGGTAGGGTATTTTGATTAAACTATGCTGCGAATAACCAATGGTGAATTCGAACAAAATAATAATGAGAAACAAAAAGAATTTTATAAATTTCAATTCCTTTTCAAATTTTGGGTTTTGTTAATAATGTTTTAATGTGATAACTAATTATCTTACTTTTGCGTTTGATAAATATTCAACTATTATTTAATGTACAAATTCCTTACCATATTTATTTTTTCTTTAATTGCGATAAAGCTAATTGGGCAAGTTGATGTACCAAAGCCAGCTGGTGGAACAGAAACTAAAATTTTTGTAGAAGGTAAAGTATATCCTGCATTTATAACAGAGGAAGGTGATACACTAATACTTGTAGATCTGGATAATATTAGTGTGACGGCAATGCGTAATTTTGCAAGTGATGAAGAATACAGAAAATACCAACGCACTAGACAATATGCAGCTAAAGTTTATCCCTATGCCAAAGAAGCCATAAGAATATTCAGAGAATTGGAGTATGCTTCAGTCCACATGAGCAAAAGAGAAAAGAAGAAAAAAATAGCAGAGTTAGAAGAACAGTTGACCAAAGAGTTTGAAGAGCCGTTGACTAATCTTACCAAACTCCAAGGTAAAATTATGATAAAAATGATCGAAAAAGAAACTGGCCAACCGATTTATAATTTAATTAAAGATCTGAAAGGTGGGTTTAAGGCATTTTATTGGAATGCTTTTTCAAAATTATACAGTTACGACTTAAAAGAGGGGTATAACAAGGGACAATATCCTATTTTGGATGCTGTACTTCAAGATTTTGATGTATCCTACAGAATAGAAAACGAAACCAGTCTCAAATATGTCAAACTCAATCGCACAGTCAAATAATCAAATACATGTAGGCTGGGAAAGTCCTTCTAATATCGCATTGGTAAAATATTGGGGCAAATATGGGAGGCAATTACCTAGGAATGCTTCCGTCAGTTTTACATTGAACACAGCAGCTTCTAGGACTTTTGTTGGATTGGATGGTAATAATGTTTCGAGCCAAATCGAAATAGATTTCACCTTTGAAGGCAAACAGAATGATACGTTTACAACAAGAATAGAAAAATTTCTATCAAGTATTGCGGATGAATATTTTCCTTTTCTTCGCGAATACAAACTCAAAATTGATAGCAGCAACTCTTTCCCTCATAGTAGCGGCATAGCTTCATCTGCTTCTGGTATGTCTGCATTGGCACTTTGTCTTTGTGATATTGAATACCAATTAGGGTCCATCCAAGAAAGAGATGATGCATTTTTTCAAAAAGCTTCTTTGATAGCAAGATTGGGTAGTGGCAGTGCGTCTAGATCAGTGTATGGTACTATGGCTGTTTGGGGCCAACATCCTAACGTTTTGGCTTCATCTGATGAGTATGCAGTGGATATTGCTGCAAATGTTCACCCTGTTTTTCGCACCTTTCGTAATGACATACTGATCATTAGTGCCAAAGAAAAAAGCGTTTCTTCTACAGCAGGGCATCACCTTATGGAAGGAAATCCATTTGCTTCTGCTAGATACACGCAGGCAAATGATCGACTTTCTTCATTACTTGTTGCATTGGCAAATGGAGATTTGGCAACATTTGGTAAAATCACAGAAGACGAAGCACTTACTTTGCATGCATTGATGATGTGTTCAGATCCTTCCTATATTTTAATGGAAGAAGGCTCACTTTCGGTAATAAATAAGATCAAAGCTTTCAGAAAACAGACAAACATACCAGTTTATTTTACTTTGGATGCAGGGCCTAATGTACACGTACTTTATCCTTCAGAATTTGAAGCTCAAGTGAGTCCATTTATCCATTCGGAATTGAAGCCTTACTGCCATGAAGGCAAAATCATCAAAGATAGTGTTGGTCCTGGTCCAAAAAAAATATTGTAAAATAATGATAAAAAGAATATTAGTAGGTTTACTCCTTCCTTTTAGCTTGCAACTTTCAGCTCAATATACCAAAACAGCTTCTTGTGCAAATCCAGAATTTGACAAAAAAGTCAATAGTTATCTTAAATACAGTGCTCCAGTAATCAGTGTTAAAGATGCATATACAGAGAATTCAAAATTCATTTTTTTGGATGCTAGAGAAGCCACAGAATATCAAGTTGCACATATTCCAGCAGCAAGATTTATTGGGTATGATGATTTTAAGTTAGAAAATATCAAAGATATTGCTAAAGAGAGTAACATAATAGTCTATTGTTCAATAGGTTACAGAAGTGAAAAAATAGCTACCAAATTAAAAAAGGCTGGATATAAAAATGTCTATAATCTCTATGGTAGCATTTTTGAATGGGTTAATGCAGGATATAGCGTTATGGACAAAAATGGAAAGCCTACAAAAAAAGTACATACTTACAATAAAAGCTGGAGTAAATGGGTAACCAATAATAAGATTGAAAAAGTATGGTAGTGTTAAGATATTAATTATTTTACAAATTGTGATTTTCATCATTTAATTGACATATTTTGCTTAGGGTTTTAAAGCATTGAATCGTTATTATGCAAATCCCAAAAGTAGTATCCAACTATTACTTTAAGCAAAACCAATTATCATGATTGTTAGACAAGTCATTGCGGCCATTATATTTTTTAGTTTGATCGATTTACCATTTACTTATGGTCAAAACCTTCAATACAATTTGCTTCAAAAAGCTTCGCCAAGGTCAAATAATTTTACTAAACATGTCGAAAAGGCCAACTTTTACACAATTTCTGAAAATCTTAGGGTTCAATTATTAGAATCCAAACCAGAAACTTTCCAACAAACCATAGAAATTGGAAAAAGAAAAGCTACTATATCTTTTGAAAAAACGGAAACATTGTCTCCAAATTTTCATATCAAAACGAGTGACGGACAGACTATTTATCCTGACAGAGATTTATTTGTCACTTATAGAGGTTATATTAAAGGTGAAAAGAATAGTTGGGTCACACTTAGTATTACAAATGAACTAGTCAAATATCTTATTGCTTCTCCAGAAGGAAATTATGAAATCAATAAAACGGAGGATGGGCAATATGCAGGATATTATAGTAAGGATCAAATAAAAAAACTTGCTTATACAAGCGATGCAGAAGACAATATTCAGGCAACTATTAAAAAACAAACAACAGGCAGTCGTATTGGCAATTGTATAGAAGTAGCTATTTATACTGATTATTATACATTACAATCGATAGGAAATATAACTAAAACGGATGAATTTGTCAGATTGGTATTTCAAGATGTTGCTTCAGTTTATGCTTTACATGACGTTTCATTGAGATTGAGTCAAGTTTTTATTTATACAAGCACCGACCCTTACGCTTCATTGACCAATCTTGGTGCCATAAGAGATTTATTTACCAACACTGTGCAAAATAGTTACACAGGAAGACTAGTACACTTTTTATCCTTAAGGCCGCTAGGAGGTGGATTAGCAAATGGTATTGGTGGCTTTTGCAATAGTTATCCAGCTTATCCTGGGCCACAAAGTATTGCTACTAATTTGAGTGAACCAAGGATTCCTTTTCCTGACTATTCCTTCAATACCTATGTAGTGGCGCATGAGTTGGGCCATGTTATGGGATTGAGACATACGCATGCTTGTGTTTGGAATGGAACTTTTGTGCAAATTGATGATTGTGGCAATGTAGTAGCAACTTTATCAGGAAATACGCCAGAAGGTGATAATTGCTATATTGTCAATAATCCAATCCTTCCTGCATCAGGAGGTACCATTATGAGCCAATGTCATCAACTTGCAGGAACAGGTATAAACTTAAATTTGGGTTTTGGTGTGCTCCCGGGTCAATTATTGTATGAAAATTTTGTTTTTTCAGATTGTGTTATTGGTGCCGCTTGTGGTGGTTTACCTCCTATCAATGACTTATGTGCCGATGCTATTGCGCTACCTGTCACTAATAGTTGCGAAAATCATACTTTTACCAATCAAAATGCATCAGCCACAGCTGGACCAGCTACTTTTACTTGTGGAAACCCAGGTGCAACCATAAAAGATGTTTGGTTCAAGATTACGATTCCATCTTCAGGTAATGTTACAATTGCTACTTCTCAACCTTCAGGAGGACTTACGGATGTGATTATTCAAGCTTATGCTGGTAATTGTGGATCATTGACTGCTATTGCATGCGATGATAATAATGGACCAGGCAATCATGCTTTACTCAACTTAACAGGACGTACTCCTGGAGAAGTCATTTTTGTAAGATTGGTAGATACACAAAGCAATGAAGAAGGAACTTTCAATATTTGTGCACATGATGTTTCGGTACCTTGCCATCCTGATTTTACAGCAATGGTTGCTTTTTACAATGCGACAGGAGGAGCGGCATGGACAACAAAGACTGGTTGGCAAGCTGGTGCAGCAGGTACTAATTGTAACGTATGCTCGTGGTATGGCGTTCAATGCAACGAACTCAATAGAGTCAGTGCCATAAACCTTTCATCCAATAATGTGGTAACTACTTCGCTTCCTATATCTATGGCTAATTTGGTATATCTTATGGATTTAAGACTTTATAACAATAACATATCAGGAGCGTTTCCAACCTTTTTAGGAAGTTTTGCCTTTTTGAATACAATAGATTTTGGCAATAATAACCTTACGGGTAATATCCCATCATATTTGGGCAGTATTACTACACTTAAAAATCTATATTTAGATGGAAATTCCCTTTCTGGTTTTTTACCTGCAACTTTGCCTGATATTAATCTGAGTTTGCTTTATGTTAATAATAATAATCTAAATGGATGCTATCCAGCTGGTTATTCAGAATATTGTAATAAAGCTTATAATTTTTCTGGCAACCCTAGTTTGGCAGGTGGCATTCCATTTGAAACGTACTGTGCTAATGGCAACGGAGGAGATGAAGACAGTGATGGCTATTGTAAAGCACTTGGTGATTGCAATGATGATGACAACACAATTTTCCCTGGAAATCCTGAAATGTGTGACCTAAAAGACAATGACTGTAATACTATAATAGATGATATTGCATCACCACTGACCAATATATGGATATCTGGAACAGGAGATTGGAATGTGCCCACAAATTGGAGCTTAGGAATGGTGCCTTTAAGATGCCAAAATGTGATCCTAGGTGGCGCAGATGGTATTCAAATAACAATTCCAAATGGACAAACTGGTGAAGCAAGATCTATAACTGTGCAATCTGGAAAATCTCTAATAGTAGCATCTTCAGGTAATTTATTAATCAATTATGGTCTTAATATTGTCAATCAAGGAAGTATAATAAACAACGGAAACATATCAGTCAATAATATTATCATACCTAGCATGTTTGGTATAAGCAACACAGGTACCATTACAAACCAATCTACTGGAGCAATCCTAATTCAAAATTCAGGGGAGATATCTTTATCTAATAACTTGGGTGGAATATTAATTAATAATGGTAGTATCACCATTGATAGACATGTAAATAATGCCGCTAGTACTGGTTTATACAATTTTGGTCAAGTTACCAATAATGCCGCTTTTACCGTAAGAAATATATTTGGAAATGACATAAGATTAGCTCCTGGAGCTACATTTACCAATCAAATAATGGGAGTAGTTACCGTAGAATAGACAGAGTGTAAACACTTAAAAAAACTTATTTCTACAATTGCGTCTTAACACCAAGTACTAAACCAAAGGTACCTAATAATAGGCTTAGTAATGCATACAAGATTCCATACATCAGTTGATCTCTTTGTATAAATTGATACAATTCATAAGCCAATGTTGAAAAAGTGCTTAATCCTCCACAAAATCCTATCGCCAACAATAAGCGGTAATTGTCTGATAATTGGGAAGAAAGCTGCTTTTGCACCAAAACACCTAAAATAAAACAAGCTATAATGTTGGTGATAAATGTACTAACTGGTAAAAAAATAAACTATTTTTGCTCAAAGCTAAGTGCTTACTCATGAAGAATCTTAAGGTACTCCCTATACCACCACCCAAAAAAACCAATAACCACGCTATCATACTGTGTGTTTTAATTTTTTTCTTTCCACCATCCGAGAAGCAAATATAGACATACCCATAGCTAATGTCAAAATAATAAGTAACAGCGCAAGATTGCCGACATCCTGAAGCATGATAGCTAATAAAATGAAAAGAATGTTGGTTAGGAATAAAACACCTGTAGCTTGCATGTGTGTCAATCCAAGATCAATTAGGATATGGTGAATATGTTTTCTATCGGGATTAAAGGGTGACTTCCCTTCTATCAATCGCAATACAAAAACCCTTAGCGTGTCGAAAAGTGGCAAAATTAAGATAGCAATGGCTACTGAAGGAGCAGATTTGAATGTATAAGGTGATCCAGCTAGTTCATTGTGTAATTCTATAAATTTTATAGCTAAGATAGAACAAACTAATCCTAATAATAATGCCCCAGTGTCTCCCATAAATATTTGGGCTGGTGTAATGTTGTACTTTAAAAATGCAACCAAAGCACCACACAATGCAAAAGCAACTATGGAAATTTCCAAGCTGCCAACCAAATAGAACCATGTTCCCAATACAAAAGTTATTAATAACCCTAAAGATCCAGAAAGCCCATTGATCCCATCTATAAGGTTGAACGCATTGATGATGACAATGATGGTAAAAATAGACAAAACTATACTTGCAAACTCGGGAATCTCATAAATACCAAAAAAACCATATAAACTTGTAAGTCTTACATTTGCTCTGAATACTAAAATGCCTGCTGCAAAAAGCTCTCCCATAAATTTCTTGGAAGGAGACATAGGGTCCATGTCATCTTTTGCTCCAATCAAAAAAATAATGATAAATGCGCAAAGTATGTACTGTAGGTCACCAAAATACTCAAATGGAGTCCACATAATAATAGAGAATAGCGTACCTGCAAATATTCCAATTCCTCCCAATGATGGTGTACTGACTTTATGAGATCTCCGTTCTCCTGGCTCGTCCATCAGATTTTTTTTGATGGCGATATGGATGATTGACGGTATCGCTAGGTAGGTCAATGCAAATGAAGTTATGAAAGCAAGGATAATATCGTACATCACAAATTCTTTGATAGGTCAAATATACAAACATGGACTGAAATTCTAAGAAAAAGACCATTAAAAAAACAACTTTGTGACTACAGAATTATTGTCTAGTCACTTCAAAGCCCAATTTTTGTAGATCAACCCAGTATTTAGGATAAGATTTTGTTACTACAAGTGCATCATTTATTATCACAGGGAACCTTAAAGCTAATGGTGCTAAAGCCATTGCCATCCTATGATCATTATAGGTTTTAAATGAAGGTTCCAAATCTTGTTGCAGCGCTTTACCCTCTTGCATATAATATTCGACGCCAGTTTTTTTGCTAAATTTCTCAGGCATTTTGTTTATGTAAACACCTATTTTTGCCAATTCTTGTTGCAATGCGGCAATTCTATCTGTTTCTTTTATACGAAGAGTTTGTAATCCTGAGAATAATCCTGATGTACCTAAGCCTGCACACAATACAGAAATACTTTGTGCTATATCTGGTACTTTAAGAAAATCATATTCAAAAACAGGTGTTTCTATTTCTAATTTAGGTTTTACTATCATCAATTGATGTGGACCAAAAAGTGTTTTAATACCAAATTTTTCACATATTGCTACAATGGCTGCATCTCCTTGGGTACTTTGTTGATGAAGCCCTTTTAATATTATTTCACAACTTTCACTGAGTCCTGCAATGATGTAATAATAAGAAGCAGCCGACCAATCTGCTTCTACATGGTAATCTTTCGCTTTATAAACTTGATGTTTGATGCAAATAGTATTTTCATTCCAATCTGATTTTATGCCAAAGTCATTCATAATTGCCAATGTCATTTCTATATATGGTTTTGATACTATATCTCCTTCTAAATTAATAGTCAACCCATTGCTCAGTGTAGGTGCGATCATCAACATTGCACTAATATATTGAGAGCTAATGTTGGCAGGTAATGTAATTTTATCCTTGTATTCAGATCTTGGACTATGTATTTTCAAAGGTGGATATCCATCTTTTTCAAGGTATTCGATATTGGCTCCTAATTCATTGAGAGCCTCCACCAATACCTTTATAGGTCGCTCTTTCATTCTATCTGAACCCGTGAGTATTTGGGTACCAGGTTTGGTCGAAAGATACGCTGTCATAAATCTGAATGTAGTCCCAGCATGATGTGCATCTAAGATTTCATCTTTGCTATCTATCAGCTTTTGCATTGTGACAGTATCGTCACTATCAGATAAATTCGTAATATTACATTTATCATCACATAAAGCTTGTATCAGTAGTACTCGATTAGAAATACTTTTAGAACCTGAAAGCGATATTTCTCCTTTAATATTTTTTGAAGTTGCGACAACCTTAACATTTTTCATATTATATTTTTATTCCCAAACAAATACAATATTTTGTACCAAATCAGGATGGAGACTCAAAGCTACAGGGCAAGTCCTACCTGCTGCTTCTAATATTTTTCGCTCTTTGTTACTATAACTTATAGGCGGCATGATCAATTTGACATCGACACCTGAAATTCTTCTTGGGTCAGAGGCCATCAGTTTAGTGATCTCTAATTTTGTACCATCGATATTAATGTCATGATTTTTTGCCGCAATACCCATGATAGTTACCATACATGCACCAAGTGAAGTGGCTGCTAGATCTGTAGGTGAGAAAGCATCTCCTTTCCCATTATTATCTATAGGAGCATCTGTAATGAATACTTGTCCTGAACGGATATGTGTACATTCTGTACGCAAATCACCTAAGTAAGTGATGGTGGATGTCATAATGTTGTTTATTTTGGTTCTGAAGGAATATTATCATCTTTTGGTGCTTCTCTTGCTGCTTCTTTAGCTTCTCTTATTCTTAATTTTTCAGCTTCGTCAGCCTCGTCAGCCATATCATAAGATTTAATTATTTCTTTGACAAGCCTGTGCCTCACTACATCTTCGGCACTCAAGAATAACTGACCTATACCATCCACGGGTCTCAATATATCTAATGCTTTGCGTAAGCCAGACTTCTGATATCCGGGCAAGTCTATCTGCGACAAGTCTCCTGTGATAATAGCCTTTGCACTTGGCCCGATTCTAGTCAAAAACATTTTAAGCTGTGTCGTGGTACAGTTTTGGGCTTCGTCAAGGATTATAAATGCATGATCTAAAGTACGTCCACGCATGAAAGCTAAAGGCGCAACTTCTATGACTCTGTTAGTAATAAAAAAATTCAATTTTTCTGCTGGCAGCATATCGTCCAATGCATCATACAAAGGTCTTAAATATGGGTCCACTTTTTCTTTCATATCGCCTGGTAGAAAACCTAAATGTTCTCCAGCCTCTACGGCAGGTCTTGTTAAGATTATTTTTTTAACAAGCTTGGTCTTTAATGCTCTAATAGCCAAAGCTACTGCAGTATATGTTTTTCCAGTACCAGCAGGACCTATTGCAAATACAATGTCATTAGCCTCCGAACACTCTACTAGCAGTTTTTGGTTTTTAGTTTTAGCCTTAATAGGTGAGCCATTTTTACCATACACAATAACGCCTCCAGCTGAATGTTGGCTTATTTTATTGTCTGCGGAATGGTCACTTAGTAAAAGGTCTTCTACAACCTGTGAAGAAAAATCATGTTTATCTTGTATCAATTTTATCATGATCTCAAGTTTGGATTTTACAGCTTCCATACCTTTTTTTTCTCCTTTTAGCTTGACCTGATTACCTCTTGACGTGATTTGTACAGCAGGGTATGCTTTTTTGATCAGATTTAGTTTGGCATTGTTTTCTCCATAGAGCTCTAATGGGTCTATGCCATCAATGGTTAATATTACTTCACTCAATATGATTACAAAATTTTAAGTTATTCTAATGATAATTTTAATAAAAGATGAAAACCGTCATTTTAATATATTATATATGGTAAAATATTTTAATATATTATGAATTAATGTTTTCTTTGCACACAAATATTGGATTTATTTTTTATATCCAATCTAGAACGGACATTATTTTTTTGAAAAATAACGATTTTTAATGCAAATTGTTTCTTTGACCACAGATTATGGTTCTAAAGATTATTATGTAGCTGAACTAAAAGCTTCTATTTTGACCAATAAAAGTGATTTTGCAATCATCGATATTAGTCATGAAATAGATAGGTATGATATCGTACAAGCTTCATTTTATTTACTCAATGCTGTAGTTTCTTTCCCTAAAGGATCCATCCACATTGTTGGAGTAAATTGCAATTACAGACCAAAGAGTGAATATATTTGTTTTGAAAGAGATGATCACTTCTTTATTGGTCCTAATAATGGTGTTTTTAGCCTGATGTTTGATGACCTTGACGAATCAAAAATTTTTGTCATTTCCCCACCGGGAGATGAGCCTGCAAGAGTAAATAGTATTTTTTCGCATGCAGCTGCTTACATTGGGCATGGGTTACCTTTGGAAGAGATAGGCATCATCGTCCCAAGTTTTAATAAAAAACTAGTTATTCAGCCAGTTGTCACATCCAACCAAATTAGAGCGACTGTAATACATATAGATCATTTCGAAAACGTAGTCGTTAATCTTACAAAAGATATTTTTGACAAAGTCAGGAATAAAAGACATTTTGAGTTGTTTTACAAACCTCATGATCCAATCACATTTCTATGCAAAGATTATGGTGATGTATCAATAGGCGACCCCTTAGCTTTTTTCAATTCTGCGGGATATCTAGAAATAGCAATGAATATGGACAAAGCAAGCTCGATGCTTAATTTGATAAAAGGAGAAATGATCCAAATAAATTTTTTTGAATGAGTGAAATTACCAGAATAGTCAGATTGTCATTTATACCTGAAAAAGTTGGCGATTTTATTGCAATTTTTGATACATCAAAATCCTTAATCCGCAACTTTAAAGGTTGCAAATATTTAGCTTTGAAACAAGATTTGCATCATTCGAATGTATATTATACCTTTAGTATATGGGAAAATCATGAAGCTCTAGAACATTACCGACAATCAGAATTGTTCAATAATACATGGGCAAAAACAAAAATTCTATTTGATGCTAAACCTTCGGCATTTTCTTTAGTCAATCCTAAATTTGAATAGTTTTAAACAATATTTATCGGTAAGTATTTGTTTTTAATTATAGTATATTTGATATGATTCTAAACTTTTGTTGAAAAAAGAAGTTTTTATATTATCAAAATGATTTCATATATTGTTAATTTTACATATATTTTTTTATTTTTTGATACTTTTAGTTTTATTTGCGTCTTTAGACTAGTTAAATATATTTAACACATTCAGCATGCAGCTATTTGACATTTTATTTGTTTTGGCTTTAGGTGGTTGGAATTTTTCTAACTTCCGTGCATTACAATATATCAAAAGTATAAAATCTGTCTATAACAATGCGGATAAAGAGAGAAGAAACAGTGCCTTGCCTGTAATTAAATTTCGTTTTTGACTTTTTGCAGCCTCCCAAATAAAACCACACCCAAGCTATTATTTTTTTAGTTAAATCTAAAATTTATAAATGAAAAGTATCAGTTGTAATTATTATAACATACACATCAATGATTGGAACAGTTTCCAAAGCTTATATAAAGAACTAACATCTTCAAATACATTTGTTTTAGTGGACGAAAACACCGAGAAGTATTGCCTCCACATGCTATTAGAACATATAGATTCCGTTGTCCATGTCATAAGGATACCATCGGGGGAGCAAAGTAAAAATATAGAAACTTGTCAAAGAATATGGTCCTTCCTTCTCAATAACGGCGCAGATAGAAACTCTCTACTCATTAATCTTGGAGGTGGAGTAATAGGAGACATGGGTGGATTTTGTGCAGCGACTTATATGCGAGGTATTAGATTCATTCAAATACCTACTACACTATTAAGTCAGGTAGATGCATCTGTTGGTGGCAAACTTGGTATTGATTTCATGGGTTTTAAGAACATGATAGGACTAATACAAGATCCATCTGCTGTATTTATATTTACAGAATTTTTGAAAACATTGCCCCATCAGCAAATGAAAAGTGGTTATGCTGAATTACTTAAGCATGGTCTCATAGCTGATAAACATATATGGCATCGTCTCTCAGAAAAAACTACTTTTGAGAATTTGGATTTTGAAACTTTAGTTTATGAATCAGTCATGATAAAAAAAGAAGTGACGGAAAAAGACCCTCATGAAAAAGGATTACGTAAGATACTTAATTTTGGCCATACGATTGGCCATGCGGTAGAATCCTATTGGATGGATAGCCGTACTCCCCTATTACACGGTGAAGCCGTTGCTATCGGTATGGTAAGTGAAGCATTTCTTTCTTACCGAATTGGAAAGATATCAGAAGCAGTGCTTTTTGACATTAGAAATACCATTATCAAACTTTATGGCCATCATCCTAAGTACTTAAAACCAACAGAAGAAATATTACACCTAATGCAAGGAGATAAGAAAAATCATAAAGGAGAATTTCGCTTCTCACTACTAGAGTCAGTTGGTAATGCTTGTTATGATATAGCAATCGATCAAGATAAGGTCACAGAGAGCTTTATGTTTTACAAGGAGAAAATGGGTTAGTACATTAATTTTTACTCATTACCCAAATTTCCGAAATCACCATTTACGCATCAATCATAATTTGTGCGTCGAATAAGAATGAGTGATATGTAACTGGACCAAGTCTAGGATTATTATCTCTTTTGATGAACCGAAAGTATGGCATTAACTATTGCCTTTCCACTTACTCCCATAATATCGGATATTATTGTTGGGAGTTGGATGTTCATTAATATCAAACTTTTTGCATTTTGTTGACGCACCGAGATGAATCCTCAATGAATTGCTTGCGATGTCGAGCTAGTGTACGTAATTGCTCAACATCTTCTCCTGGTTGAAAACTCTGTGGTAGCAGTCCTGTAGTATGGAGCTTGTATATCCATTGGCTATCCGCTAAATCCGAGGGTTTCCTGTTTCGCATATTCTTAGTAAACATTGGATTGACTAGAACTGCTTCCAGCCTTTTATTGCAAAAGCTCACTCTGCTTAGACTACTTTTCGGGTTCACGACGCCATAGAAAAAAAAAGCTGAATCCATCTTCTTTTTCAAACGCAAGTCAATCCTTTTTCATCGAAGTGCTTTCGTTTTTTCTCGCTTTTTTAGAAGTGCCTTTTTTGGGGACTACTTTGTCATATTAGTATTTTAAAAATATTTAACCTAAAAGATGGGTTTCTCACCTCTGCGGACGACGCTAAAGCTTCTACGAAATGACATAAGATTATAGTTTAAGTGGGAGATGGAGGGAGTTCGGCGAGGCCGAACTCCCTCCATCTCCCACTTTTCCTTATCAGCCTTGGTCCTTTCGAACCACAGAGTGGTGAGAAAACTTATTTTATTCAAATAGGTCAAAGTAGAATTAATAATCAATTATTTATACACATTTGAGTCTTGGTGTCTTAGTGGCAATCTGACATTTTTGACTTTTCAGAGTGGGCCCAAAGTTGATTATTTTATCAGTCCAATTGATCAGGCAATAAATAAACCGCTTTAAAATTTTTCTTTAATAAACTTAGTAGAAAATTTCAATGTTGAAACAATAAACAGTCCTGAAAGTACTGAATATTAAAAACCCCAAGTGAAACCTGTGATACAATGATAGAGCAAAGTTCAACCCTGAATGGGACTCAATAATATTTAATGATATTAATAAAAATTTAATTTTTTTACTAATATTGTTAGGTTTAGCAGTTATTTTTAAAATTATTCATACTTTTGGTTGCATCTTTGTTCTTAGATAAAGTAAATCTTGCAAAAATATAATTTGTATGGCAAATAAGGGTATAATTTTGTTGGTCTTACTGTTGTCCAATATTGAAATATTGGCACAGAAATCCTTTCAGCCCAAACAAGTAGATTTTGAATGGAAAGGTATTGTTTATAGGAATGAAGTTACTGGCAATGCTACCCTGCATACCAATGGATTTTCACTTGCATACAATAAAGGTAAAATAAAAACCTATTACAAAACCAATTATTATCATTTTGAATTGGGATATATGTATGATTCGCGCGAACAAAAACAAAATAAAAATATACCATTAAATTTTAGAATTTCACAATCATTTAAGTTTGGTAAACAAAATAACTTGTATGTATTGCGTGCAGGTAAAGGTACAAAACGGTTGTTGACAGACAAAGCTAAAAGAAAGGGTGTTGAGATCGGATATAATTATCAAGCGGGCCCATCTATCGCTTTTTTAAAGCCGTATTATTTAGAGTTGATTTATAACATAGAGCAAGATGGTCGTTTTTTTAATGAATTAAAAACAGAAAAATATACCGAATCTAATGCAGCTAAATTTTTAGACTACAACAGTATATTTGGAGGAGCACCAAGTAGCAAAGGATGGTCAGATCTCAGTATAGTACCTGGTGTGCAAGGAAAGTTGGGACTATTTTTCTCTTTAGGGACCTTTGAAGAATATGCCAAATCACTTGAGATCGGCATTATGGGGGATTTTTATATTAGAAAAATTCCGATAATGGTAGAAACAGAAAATATAAGTGCCAAACCATATTTTTTAAACTTTTATGCTACTTTAGAATTTGGTAAAAGGTCTAATTAAACATAGGTAAAACATATATAAATGGTAGAAAGATATTCTTCTTCCACCACTAGGTCTAGTACTTTATGACATTTTATTTAATAGCTTTTTTTGTTTAAATTTTATAAAAATATTTCAGTGATCGAACTTCCAGTAATTGCAAAGCTACCAATAGAAGAAAAGAAAAAAAAACCTGATTGGCTCAGAGTAAAACTACCAATAGGGGAAGATTATAGAAGAGTAAGACACTTGGTTGATGAATATAAGCTCCATACCATTTGTCAAAGTGGCAATTGCCCCAATATGGGTGAATGTTGGGGAGCAGGTACAGCAACTTTTATGATTTTGGGCAATGTATGCACTAGGAGCTGTTCATTTTGTGCAGTAAAAACCGGCCGCCCTAATGAGTATGATGATGACGAACCAAGACGTGTTGCCGAAGCCATTTTTTTGATGCAGGTAAAACATGCTGTCATCACCTCTGTCAATAGAGATGAGCTAAAAGATCGAGGAGCAGAAATCTGGTTTCAAACTGTGTACAAAATAAAAGAAGTGTCTCCACATACTACAATTGAGACATTGATACCCGACGTAAAAGGAAGTTGGGATGCTTTGGAACGCATGATTAGTCCTGGACAAGAAGTCGTTTCTCACAATATGGAAACAGTCCAAAGCCTTTACAAAAAAGTCAGACCTCAAGCAAAGTATGAAAGATCCTTAGAACAAATCAAAAGAACAAAGGAATTTGGCAAACGTACTAAATCTGGTATTATGGTGGGGCTCGGAGAATCAAAAGAAGAAGTACTTAAAATATTAGATGATCTTGCTGAGCATGGATGTGATGTCATCACTATAGGTCAATATCTCCAGCCAACTAAGATGCATATTGAAGTGGCTGAATTTGTACATCCTGATACGTTTGCATTCTATAAAGAAGAAGGTTTGTTACGTGGATTTGACTTTGTAGAGAGTGGTCCTCTAGTAAGAAGTTCCTATCATGCGGAGCGACATCTGTAATCTCAAAAAAAAATTCAAAAAAAAATTCAAAATATATTGTGCAATTTGATGAATAGTTATATTTTTGCACCGCATTTGAAATTAACATAAGAGCAAATTCAAACTCAATCTCAAATGTCCCCTTAGCTCAGTTGGTTAGAGCGCCGGACTGTTAATCCGTAGGTCCTAGGTTCAAGTCCTAGAGGGGACGCCAAAAGCCTGATAAATGAAAATTTATCAGGCTTTTTACTTTTAGGTAAAACTAGATTTGTGTTCAACCACTGACGCTAATAATTAGACTTTACAACAAAAGTAGAATACAAACTCTCCATAAAAATCTGTAGTACACAAACCATAACTTAAAAATGTTGAAAGATCCGAATCTATAGAGTTTCCTCGTGGTTAATTCGCAATGTAAGCTAATTTTTACGGGCTTCGGCAAGTAAAATTTAATGTCATTACCCTTAGATGAAGTAGTGAATTTCATGTGATCTTAGTGCCAAAAATCTTGTATTTCATATATATTATTTGTTTGATAAATATAGATACTAACATTTTTAAAAAATTATTTACAATAAATGATACTCATCTAATGTTATACTGGTAGTAGCTTAACATAGATTTTATAAATGAGCATTAGATGAAACACCTTTTTACTTCCATTTTTTTGATAATTTTTATGTCATCTTGTGAAAAGGAAGAACCTATCAAATTTGAAGGAAGGATGGATGCTGAATTTGTGATACCTTTAGGTATAAATACTGTCGAAACACATTACATCACAGTAAGAGATATTCCTACTTTTTTTCTACAAAATGCTGAAAATTTTAAATTGGACACTTCTAATATTAGAAATATCCAAGCTTCAAAAGGATCGCTCAAAGCAAAATTTAACGATGCAGAGTTTGATTTCATCGAAAGAATTTCAGTTTGGGCAGTCTCTAGAAGTAATCCAAACCTGAAAAGAGAAATGTATTATTTGGACTTTAATCCATTAGATACTCGGGAAGAACTAAGAATGCTAAGTAGCACATCACAACTTTATGAAATAATAAGGGAGCAATCCATTGATTTGGAGATTAGATTAAATCTTAGGCGATTTCCAACTTCCAATATCAAAACTATTATTGATTTTGGTTATGCAGTCAAATAAATGATTCATTAGTTTGAAACATTATTTTATCGGTCACTCTCCATATTTCATGATATATTATACCTTTGCAGATAATTAATGTAATTAAATATGATTTCCAATATTGATCCGACGACTACAGCTGCATGGCGAAAACTAAAAAGACATCATAAAATAAATAAAACTACCCACATCAAAGATCTATTTGCGGCAGATAAGGATAGATTCGAACACTTTTCTATCCGGTTTGATGACATCTTGGTGGATTATTCAAAAAATAATATTACTCAAGATACGCTTAAACTATTGGTATCGCTGGCAAAATCGTCTGGTTTGAAAGACGCTATACAAGCTATGTTCAGTGGCCAAAAAATCAATGTTACCGAAAATCGAGCAGTATTGCATACGGCATTGAGAAATAAATCTGGTCAACCTGTATTTGTAGATGGTGAAGATGTAATGCCACAAATCAAAGCGGTGAAGGCAAAAATGAAAAAATTTGTAGGTCAAGTTGTTTCCGGTGATTGGAAAGGATATACAGGAAAACCCATTACTGATATAGTCAATATTGGTATCGGTGGATCAGATCTTGGTCCTGTTATGGTAACTGAAGCCTTAAAATCTTTCAAAACTAGGTTGAATGTGCATTTTGTATCCAATGTAGATGCATCACACATCGCTGAAGCTACTCGCAATTTGGATATGGAAACAACCATGTTTCTCATAGCGTCCAAAACATTTACCACACAAGAGACGATGGCCAATGCTTATACAGCCAGAGAAATATTTTTAAAATCTGCCGCAGATGTTGAATATGTTAAAAAACACTTTGTAGCGTTATCTACCAACAAAACCGAAGTTGCAAAATTTGGTATAGATACAGACAATATGTTTGAATTTTGGGATTGGGTAGGTGGTAGATACTCATTGACTTCAGCCATAGGATTATCAATAGCTTTGGCAATTGGTTACGATCATTTTGAATCCCTATTGTCAGGTTTTTATAAGATGGACAGGCATTTTGCGAAGACCCCTTTTGAACGCAATATCCCAGTCTTACTAGCATTGATAGGTATTTGGCATTCTAACTTCTGTGGCGCAGAGTCTGAAGCTATATTGCCGTATGATCAGTATATGCACCGATTTGCAGCCTACTTTCAGCAAGGTAACATGGAGAGCAATGGTAAAAGTATAGATCGCACTGGACAAAAAGTTACTTATCAAACTGGACCTATCATTTGGGGCGAACCAGGTACCAATGGACAACATGCTTTTTATCAACTCATACATCAAGGTACGAGATTAATACCTTGTGATTTTATAGCACCTGCCATTTCTCAAAATCCAATCGGCGATCATCATACTTTACTGATGTCCAATTTTTTTGCACAGACACAAGCACTTATGCAAGGTAAAACAAAGGAAGAAGTGATTGCAGAATTTGAAAAAGCGGGCAAAAAACCTGAAGAATATCTTCCATTAGTACCATTCAAGGTGTTTGAAGGCAATAGACCTACCAATTCTATCATAGTAAAGACACTCGATCCAGAGACTCTTGGTATGCTTATAGCCTTGTACGAGCACAAAATATTTGTACAAGGTGTAATCTGGAATATCTACAGTTTTGACCAATGGGGTGTAGAACTAGGCAAACAATTGGCAGGTAAAATCATTCCTGAATTACAAGAGAATAAAGAAACAAAATCCTTTGATAGTTCTACTAATGGTTTGATCAACACTTGGAAAAAGTGGAAGGAAGAAGCGTAGGTATTAATTAAACCTAACTTCATACATATTTTTCCAGTATTTTCCTGTGATAAAAAATGTTTTGGTAACCGGTGAGTAGGCAATACCATTCAACACTTCTCCATCAGTATTTTCATTTACGATGTCCTTAAGATCGGAAACGGCCAATACCTTGCCATTAGTTGCATCAATTTTGGCTATCTGATTGGTGGTATATACATTGGCATAAATATGCCCATCTACATATTCCAACTCATTGAGATAAGCTACTTCCTGATCTCCAGCATACACAGTAAGGGTTTTTTCTATACTTAGGGACTCGGGGTTAAGAAAAGTTAGTTTGTTGCTACCATCACTCACGATAAGAGATTTGCCATCATTGCACAATCCCCAACCTTCTCCATTGGATGATCGAAAAGTTGTTTTTTTGAGTAGATTTAGCTCCATATCATAGATCAAGCAAACTCCATCTTTCCATGTCAATTGGTATATTTTATCATTTAAAATGGTCAGTCCTTCTGCAAAGAGACTTTTATCGACATCAACACTTTTGAGCACATCGCCAGTTTTAAGATTGACTTTTCGAATCAAAGACTCACCTATCTGACCACCACTCTCATAAAGTATGCCATTAAAAATCTCAAAACCTTGCGTGTAAGATTTTTTTTCATGTGGTTTAGTATTTATTTTAGTGAAGGTCATAGGTACAGGTGTCTTATCAGAGACAACCACAAAGGGAACTTCCACTTCTTTGGTCTTGCTCCTATGTACGACTATACCTAGTTTGTGATAGCCTAAGTTAAGGTCTTTAGTTTCTATATCTATTTTATACTCACCGACTAGGCCTTTGATTCTAATATTATCAAGATAAATAACTATGGAGTCAGCTTTAGATAATTTATCATCATTTAAGGACAAAGTAAATGGTGTACCAACAGCATATTTTGTATTGACATCAGGAGACTTCACGATATCAGGAAATCGTAAATCTCTTACATTGAAAGATAGTTTCGGCCACAAATAAGCCAATCCTCCGATTAGAAGCACTAGTATTAGGATGATGGCATTTCGTCTTGAGCTATTCATGGTACTTATATTTTGAAAGGCAAATTTATTGAATTTATATTAGGACTTAAATAAAACAATAAACGTTTACATTTTATTATACTCTTTAAAGGCTTCATTGAGCATTTTATAGTTTATGGTACCCTTATTTGCCACGATATGATCAGCGATTGCCAATGATTTTTTTATTCGGCTTTCCGTATTTTTAACTGTATTGATGATATGAAGTAAGGTGCGTTGCTTGCCTGGTGTGAGCGCATGAAAATATTTATCAGCCAATGGTTCTTGGTCCAAGACTTCTCTAAATTCGTCAGCAATGGGCATACCATATTCGGATGTATCCTTTGACATCACCACTTGTATCTCGCTATTTGACCCGATATTGAGTTTTTTAACGTTCCCTTGATTCATAGTTATAAACCAAACATCTTTATTTGGCATCAATGCTGAGTGCATTGTTAATAGGTCATTGATGGTACAAACGACTCTACGATCATTACTACTTACAAAAGTTCTGGCGATATCTTCAGGCACCAAAAAATGCCATCCCCAAAGTGGTGAATTCGGAAATTGTGTAAGGATGGCTGTGAAATGGACTTCTCCCATGGATGTGTTATTTATTTAAATTTACTCATCATTTACTTTTTTATAACCGATACATTATGTTCAGTAAAACAAAATGGTGCATATCTCAAACCTTGTTTATATTCATTGGATGTCATAAATTATAAACTCCAGACTTCAAACTCTTGTTTATTCATTTCAAACATAAAATCTTCAGCTAACAAATTATTATTTATTCTTACTGGCTGTTTCATGGGTTATTAATATGTAAAAAGTTAGTATGTAAAAACAACGTTAAGAGCTTTTCAGCTGTTTGTTTGCATCTCATCACATGCCAAACTTAATTATTTCAATTTAATATACTTATATAAAATGGGTTTGATCTTAATTGGCGATTCCTCACTTATGGTGTAAAAAGCTTTTGAATCAGGAGACCAACAAATAGATTCGCCTTGTGGCTCTTGGATATAAGGTGTCTCATAAGGGTTTTTACTCAGAGCATCAACTATTGAAGTACCATCCTTACGAGACCAATACCACACTTTTTGATAGTTTTTGAGCAAGATGTTTTTGCCATCTGCTGAGATATCTCCAGCAACGATCTGTGTAAATGGTAAGGTTATCATTTTTTTGGCGATTACCGTATCAGTCGTACTGTAAGGATAAGTGATTTGATATAGCTGAACATTGGCTTCTCGTTTTGAAACAATATAAATATTTCCAGACAATGGATCTACCATAAGTGTCTCAGCATCACGTGAGCCATCTTGATATTTAAATACTATTTTTTGCTGGTAATCTATGGTAACATCCACATTTTCTGTAACAATAGGTTCTGGCAAGATATAAATGGTATAATATTCATATTTCGTATCATTATCACCAATATCCGCAATGTATATTTTACTTTGACCATCTTTTAAATCTCTAGCTACAGCGATATCTTCCCAATCGCGATTAGAAGCATTGCTGATGTTTATTGTCATTTGATATTGAGCTAATGTATCTACTAAAAATATTCGTGCTTTGTCGCCTGAGTCATTATGGGTCCAAAAAGTGGGTCCGTTTACCATGGACATCGCCATTCCTGAAGCTTCATCTATACTACCCTTTTCAAGTGTACCTAAGGCTATCCTTTCACTAAAAACCACTGTATCTTTGATAATAATTTCAGGAATCATGGTATTGTCTTGCACATTTTTTGTACAGGAAGTAAAAAAGAAGAACAAGAATATTTGTATAAAGAAATGTACTAATTGCATAATATAAAAATGAACTTATATAAGTCAAAGGTAATCCAAATTTTCAAATAAGTATTTAAAAAACACATTAGCTACACTAATAAGTCTATAGTATCACTACCTTTGCACTATGCAATCACTTTTAGGAACCTTAAACAAAGAATATTTTACACCTTTAAATTTGGATGATGAAGCGTTAGATATTCCTACAAAATTTAACTATCCATTTTGCTACGACCCACATACTTTGGCCATCAAAGCTACTAAAGAGTTACAAGAATATATCGTACAAAACCTACAAACTACGCACAGTTTCGGATCTGATGACACGCCTGGTATTGGGAAGATGTTTGGTGTTTTAGTAGTTAAGGATAGAGATGGAAGATTGGGGTATTTATCGGCATTTTCTGGAAAATTAGGCAATAATAACCATTATCCTGGATTTGTGCCACCAGTATTTGATACTCTTGACGAAGAAGGTTTTTATAAAAAAGGGGAAGCAGAAACCAATATCATCAATAGGCAAATAGAAGCATTGGAAAATAGTGATGATTATATCTCCGCAATTCGCCTTTGGGAGCAAAAAAAAACAGAAGCAAAGATTGCACTTGCCCAACTAAAGTCTGATATTAAAGAAGCAAAAATAGAACGAAAAGCAAAACGAGCTGCGGCCTCACCACAATTGGAACCAGCAGAAACGGAAGCACTAAACGAGTCTCTTGACCAAGAAAGTATCGTTTGGCATTACAAACTAAAAGAATTAAATAAATATTGGAAACAAAGATTACAAGATCTTGAAGATGTGGTCAATGGTTATAAAGAAAAAATAGATGAACTTAAAATAGCGAGAAGAACCAAATCATCAACCTTACAACATCAACTTTTTCAGCAATATACCTTCTTAAATCAGTATGGGGTAACCAAGAGTTTGATGGATATATTTGAAATCACAGATGAGCAAACACCTCCTTCAGGGGCGGGCGAATGTGCGGCTCCCAAACTTTTACATTTTGCATTTGAACATGGATTCCAACCTATCACCATGGCAGAGTTTTGGTGGGGAAAATCACCAACTTCTGAGATTAGGAAACATGGCCATTTTTATCCTGCATGCAATGGTAAATGTAAGCCAATCTTGGGACACATGCTCGAAGGTATAGATATGGATGAAAATCCGATGCTTACCAATCCAGCTTTGGGCAAAGACCTACCCATTGTATTTGAAGATGAATATCTATTGGTGGTAAACAAACCGGCAGAATTCCTTTCTGTTCCAGGTAAAAAAATTGTTGATTCTGTATTTACAAGAATGAAAAACTTATACCCTGAAGCCAATGGACCGCTGATCGTACATCGACTGGATATGTCCACATCTGGTTTGCTTTTGATAGCAAAATCAAAGCATATACATCAGCACCTTCAAAGTCAATTTATCAAAAGAAGGATTAAAAAAAGATATGTGGCGATATTGGATGGTATATGGAAAGGAAATAATGTTGGAGAAATATCACTCCCTTTACGCGTAGATTTAGACGATCGCCCTAGACAATTGGTATGTTATGAACATGGGAAACCAGCCCAAACACATTGGGAAATCGTAAGTACAAATGAAAAAGAAACAAGAATCTATTTTTATCCTGTTTCTGGTCGAACTCATCAGTTGCGTGTGCATGCTTCGCATCCTAACGGGCTTAACATACCCATCAAAGGTGATGATCTCTATGGCAAAAGAGATGAAAGATTATATCTACACGCAGAGATGTTAGAATTTGTACATCCTGTGAGTAGAGTGACCCTTTGTATAGAGATAAAAGCTGATTTTTGAAAAAATCCTATCGATAAAACTTCGTACTAAATATACCATTTTTCGTAGTAAAACTGAAGATAAATAGTCCAGAAAGATGTGGTGCATCTAGGAATATCTCTCCAGATTCCGTTTTATTCATTTCATATATTTTCCTACCCGTTATATCAGAAATCAAGATTTGGCCATTTGATTTTGAATCGAATATCAATTGACCATTTTTTTGAGAAAAAGAAAATGGCAATTCTTCTCGTTCATAAGAGCTTGATGTTACACCTGACATGTCAAAGTCAGCAATTATCGGCAAATGGTCAGAAGCCCTTGGTACATCATCTCGCTGCAGTCCCAAATTACTTAATTCAACAGTAGAAAGAGCAGGTGACCATAATGCGTAACTATTGTTCAATTTCATCTGTGAGCCAGTATAAATTACATAATCCAACCTTCCTGCTGAATATGAACCGAAATCATTATACCACGTAAAGGTAAAAGGGAGATTGGTTGTATAGGGTTTGGCATCTTCCAAGTCTGTGTTATCCCAATCAGGTCTGAAATCTGGACCAAATGAAGAGTTATTGGCTATTTCACCAGTCAAAAATGTGGTTAATTGTTGTTTCTTACCCACTAAATTCATATCACCTACTATGATTATTGGACTGTTTATAGGAATATTAAAAGGCGATATTCCAAATTTTACACCTCGTATGAAAGCCATAATTTTATCTACTTCTGCTTGCCGATCATTATCATTGCTGCAACATGGCAGGTGTGCCACGATATACAATAATTGCCTATCTCCCAAATTGATATGAAAAGCGCCATTACCATCGATGCTTCTTGAGTTGACAATAGGATATCTACTGACTACTCTGATATCTGGATTTACACTCGCATGATACCATTTTTGATTGCCTGACGATGGCAAAAATGTCTCTATCAATGCAGCGGTTTGTTCGCCATCATTATCATAAATTTCACAAAACCCAATGATATCTGGTTCTACAGCCTGAAATATCCTTCTGTAATTTTGTCTCAAGGATGCAGAAAATAGATTGTCTTTCAATACGTTGTAAGACACAATTCTGATTTCCTTTGGATTTGGCTTTTTGATAGCAAAGGGAAATGGTAAAAATACTTTACTATTGTCCATGATATATTCATATCCACCATTGTAATCTGGAGCCTTGTCACCATTTGGATTTTCCTCAGATAAGCTAACTTTTATTTTGCTACCCATAGTGATTTGAATTGATCCCAAACTAATATTTCGAGAAATGCTCATTTCAAATCTGTCACTCGTCACAGTCGGTGACGTAATGAGTCCAATATCATCGTGAAAGACATCAAAAACATTGTTGTTTCGATATACTTGTCCTTTCCTAATTCCAAAGTTATAAACTATATCTGCTCCAATACCATTTTTATTCAATCCTGTGGAAAGACTATTATCTATATCTATGTAAATATTTACGTTATTTCCTTCTTGGATATTGATTTCCTTTACTTATATCGAAAAATACAAATAAAAACCGATCATCATTGCCCAATTTCACACCTGTTAAGTCTATACCACTAGTATTACCATCGCCTTTTTTGTCTAAATATGTTGTTACATTATTGGTCCAATCATCATATACTTCGTCCAATACAATACTTTGAGCATGTATAAAATTGATAAATAATGAAAAAAATAAAATTATATAATTCCGCAATTGACCTAATTTATTCGGTAAAAAGACACAAAGATAACAGACTTATGCCGTTTTAGTTTCAATAGGGATAAGATTACAAAAATTTATGTCCGTTATAATAATATTTCAATGATATGCAGTCTTTTCCAAAATCTATTTTAACTTTAATGCTTTAATTAAAATCAATCAACGCCACATTGTCATGAGTTACATTAAGTATCTTGTAATCAGCTTATTAGCGATTATACTCTTTAGTTGTTCCAAAAAAGAAACAGTCAAAAATATTGACAGGCCGATTGACCATTGGGTGTTTCGCTCTGTATTGGATCTGAATCCTAGGATGATTACCCTTGCGCTTTCTGATGATTTGTGGGCGTCTTATCATGCAGAGACTGGTGCATTGTACAAAGCTTGGAAAGGAAGTGTGTATTTTGATGGTGCGGTATATACCACAGCACATGGTCCTCAGCCGATCAGTATAGGCAATAGTTATGTAGAAAACAAATACAAAAATCCTTGGTTTGCATTGAGTGGGAAGGATACCATTGCTACCAAATATGACTATAAAGGGCATCGATTTGTAAATGGGAAAGCGCAGTTAATGTATCAAATTAATAATGAAAAATGGGCAAAACCTATTGCGATATTTGAAGAAGTGGAAGCCGCAAAATCTGATTCAGGTCAACCTATTTTCCAAAGAAATTTTACTACTGAAAATGTACCTAATGGTGTAAACATCGGCTTAATGTTCAATGCAAGTTCCATTGTAGTAGAAAGCAATATCGATACGGATGGCAAATTGACCAATATAAAAAAAGGAGATGTAAAATATGATGAAGTGAACACTATAAATTTGGACGGTTCATTGATTCTGAACAGTAATGCTACCACAAAATTTAATACAACATTCCTATCATCACCAACGATTGCTAATAAAAATGTTGCGGGTGGTGAAGAAGAAGAAGAAGAAAAAAAACAGAAGGTGGTTTACCTGAAGGCTTGCAATTAATCGCAAAAAGTGATTGCAAAACATGTCACAATAAAAATCTCCAAACCATAGGTCCTTCATATACTGCGATAGCCCAAAAATATAAGAATACGCCAGAAAACAATAAGTTGTTATCGACTAAGGTTAAAAATGGAGGATCGGGAATATGGGGAGAACAAATGATGACTCCGCACCCTGATCTTGCAGAAGAAGACATCAATAAAATGGTGGCATATATATTGTCATTGGACGATGATGCGAATGTTGAGCCAGAAAGTGGAAAAGGTACATCTTTAGTCACCCTTGCTCCTGATAAAAATATTAAGGAAGAAGAATTATTGCCTGGCAGTGTAGTCAAGGTGTACGACATTGCACCGAATACGCAAAAAATACCAACATTTTCAGGTACTCATAAACCTAAGCAAGCTGGAATTCTTCCAAATTTTGACAATATTTCTGGTGGAGATTTTAAGGAGTTGGAAGGTAATTTTGCTATCGTTGCCACAGGATATGTTAAGATTGATACCACAGGGACTTATACTTTTCATATATGGAGTGATGATGGTTCCAAGCTTTACATAGAAGACAAAGAAGTCATTGACAACGATGGCCCACATGGTGCTGAATATGGTGAAGTAAGCATTGCTATGTCCAAGGGTTATTACAAATTTAGATTGGAATATTTTCAAGGTGGTGGAGGCAGCTTTTTATCATATAATTGGAAAAAGCCAGGAGATAGCGATTTTGAAGTAATTCCATCATTTAGTATTTTCCATAAAAATGATAATGATCAATTATTACGGTCACTAAAATTACCAATGGCCAATGTTTCAAAAATACCGGGAGATCAGTTTCCTTTACAAGATGTGCATCCATCTTTTGATTTGTTTCAGGCAAGACCTGATAGTTTCAAACCCAAAGTAGGTGGCATTGATTTCAAAGCTGACGGACGGATGATCGTAAGCACATGGGACGCTGCAGGTTCAGTTTATGTAGTGGACAATGTACAAAGCGGAGATACTACCAAAATGAAAGTTAAAAGAATTGCTTTTGGATTGGCAGAACCATTGGGTGTTAAAGTAGTCAATGATACTATCTATGTTATGCAAAAACATGAAATAACAAGATTGATAGATACAAATGGTGATGACATTATAGACGAATATCAAACACTTTGTGATGATTGGAAAGTTTCTGCCAATTTTCATGAATTTGGATTTGGATTAGCTTACAAAGATGGGCACTTTTATGCAACTTTGGCAACAGCCATTAACCCTGGAGGAGCAAGTACTCAACCACAAATTGCTGATCGCGGTAAAGTAGTCAAAGTAAATAAAAATACAGGGGCAATGTCATTCATCGCATCTGGACTTCGCACACCCAATGGTATAGGTATAGGATACAATGGTGATCTTTTTGTAGCAGACAATCAAGGAGATTGGTTACCTTCATCAAAGATCGTACATGTCAAAGATGGTGCGTGGTTTGGCTCAAGGTCTGTCGATCCTGAAGGTACTAAAGATAAAAAAGAAAATTTACCAGTTGTTTGGTTGCCACAAGATGAAATTGGAAACTCTCCAAGCACACCATTGGCGATTGATCATGGTATTTATAAAGGTCAAATGATCCATGGTGAAGTGACCCATGGCGGTATAAAACGAGTATTTGTAGAAGAAGTAAATGGTCAATTGCAAGGTAGTGTTTTTAGATTTATACAAGGTCTAGAAGCTGGCGTAAATCGTATAGCTTGGGGACCAAATAATGATCTCTATGTTGGTGGCATAGGCAATCCAGGTAATTGGGGACAAGCAGGCAAGTTACACTATGGACTTCAAAGATTGGTATTTAATGGCAAACCTACCTTTGAGATGTTGGCAGTGAGAGCCAAATCCAATGGTATGGAAATTGAGTTTACGGAACCATTGACTGAAGGTGATGGTTGGAATACCGAAGATTATGAGGTAAAACAATGGTATTACAAACCAACCATCGAGTATGGAGGTCCAAAGTTGGATGAAAAGAAGATGAAAGTCAAATCAGTTACAGTATCAAGTGATCGAAAAAAAGTGTTTTTGGAATTTGATGGCCAAAAGACTAACCACATGATCTACATACGTCTCAAAAAACATTTTATCAGTGAAGCGGGTAGATCAATCTGGAGCACAGAGACTTGGTACACGATGAATGAAGTCCCTTCTGAAATAGGAACAGTGACTAAAACACCTTACACATTTGCCAATAATACACTCAATGAAGCAGAAATAAAAGCAGGTTGGAAGCTTTTATTCGATGGTAAATCGATGAATGGTTGGAGAAATTTTCGCAAAAAAACCATTGGCAAAAGCTGGATAATCAATGAAGGTGCCCTCCATCTCGATGCTAAACCAAGTAAAGATGGACACTGGCAGGCGGCAGATGGCGGAGACATTATTACAGATAAAGCATATCAAAATTTCGAATTCGTTTATGATTGGAAAATAGGTAACTGCGGCAATAGCGGTGTAATGTTTAATGTTGTGGAAAGTGATAAATATGATTATGTTTGGCAGACTGGTCCAGAAATGCAAGTATTGGACAATTCATGCCATCCCGATGCAAAATATGTGACACATAGAGCTGGCGACTTATATGATATGATCGAGTGTAAATTATTGGTGGTAAAACCAGCAGGCGAATGGAATCAAGCCCGAATAAAAAGCAATAAAGGAAAAGTCGAATTTTGGCTCAACGGTATCAATGTAGTGAATTTTACCATGCATGATGACAATTGGAAAAAAATGGTAGCCAATAGTAAGTTTAAGGATATGCCTGATTTTGGTCTTTCTGATAAAGGGCATCTATCGCTTCAGGATCATGGGGATAAAGTATGGTTTAGAAATCTTAAAATCAGAGCGTTGTAGTATAAACTAGGATTGCATATATTTATCATATTAATGAACTTGATTCAAAACAGCTCGTTGATATCCACTTAATTTGAATGCCTTCACTTCAGGGATTTTTTCCCCTGTAGGTGATGTTATATTTCCAGTGTTTTTTATTTCTTTTGTGTCATTGAAGATGATTTCAAATATCATTTTATCATCAGTTCGTTCATAGATGGCAGTCAGTTGATTGCCCATCACTTCAAAACGACTGATAAATTTATGTGCCATAACGTATCCATCTATTAAAATACCATTATTTTCATCGATTATGAAGTGCCCTTTAGTATTATCTATTACTTTCAGACTGTAAGATCTTTTTCCTGTCAAAGTATCAGTGCCGTAGGTAATCCACCATGTATATACACCTGAAGAGTCAGTAGGAAAACATTCCAATGTCATTGGCACATTTTGGCTTAAATTTTGATGATTATACACTTCAAGATTGCCTTGCCACAACCCAAACCAATCGTTTGGAAATTGTGGTAAATTATGAGATTGCCCTGATAAGAATAACACATTTAATAACGACATTAAAAAAATACACCACTTCATCTTTTGAACTTATTTATTACAAATGTATGTAATTTTGAAAATATATGGGTTGCAAATAGACAATTTATAGCTTTATAAAAAAAAACAATTGCTAAATTGGGGCTGCTGAAAAAGACAGCTGTTATTTTTGGTTAATAGATTAACGGAGACTCTCGGGCTTTTCGGTACCAGTTGTAGGTTGATTTTCAAGTTCAAACACGATCGTCGCAGTTTGTAACTGCAATGCACTACTTTATGAAACCGATCGTCGCAGCATTGCTAAAGCGTCCCATGTAATGCAACTGCGATACACAATATCGAGTATTTTTAATGCAATGAATAATGAAAATAAAAAAAAATGTATCTTCACCATCATATTAATATAAGCCATGAACGGACACAAAATTATAAATCAGAATGCTTTACATTACATCACTTTTACAGTTGTCGGGTGGGTGGATGTTTTTTCAAAAGATGAGTATCGTAAAATCATTATTGAAAGCCTCAGGTATTGTCAAAAAGAAAAAGGGTTAGTTTTAAATGCTTATGTAATTAGGGGCTGCTGAAAAAGTCAGCTGTTATTTTTGGTTGTTAGTTTAACGGAGACTTTCGTTCAAAAAACAAGCAATAGTGAATGAAGAAACAAAAGTGCGTCTATTGCCATAAAAAGCACAAAGGATTAAATATGAAATACTTATGGCAATAGAAAAAGCATTTTGGTTCGAAAATGAACGGAGCTACGCAATTGCCTTTTTTGAACTAGACTTTTTGGTTACTTTTTTGGGCAATGCAAAAAGTAACTGCTGCCTGCATAAGGCAAAAGCCAACCCAAGGTACACGACTTTTGGACAAAATCAATAAAAGGTTTGCATTTAATTTGTTTATTATAGACATAATTTATTATTTATCAATTGGTTGTACCATAGTCAGCAAGCCCTAATTATGAGTAATCATATACATCTTATTTGTTACACTAAAGAACCATTCTTAATATCAGACTTCATAAGAGATTTTAAAAAGTTTACGTCAAAATCTATCATTGATTCAATACAATCTAATGTTAAGGAAAGTAGAAAGGAATGGATGCTAAAATTGTTCTCATATTTTGCCAAGTATAATAAGAACAATAAAACCTATCAATTTTGGCAACAAGACTGCCACCCTATCGAACTACAAAGTCCTAAATGGATAAATCAAAAGCTAGCCTACATACATTTGAATCCAGTACGAAACGGTCTAGTAATCGAAGCTGAAGATTATCTTTATAGTAGTGCAGGATCTTATATTGGCCGTGAAGGTTTTGTTGAAATTGAACTGTTAGAATTGGATAATACTATTGGATATATAGATAGTTAACACCGATCGCCGCAGTACCGCTATAGCGGCACAAGTAATGCAACTACCGATCGTCGCAGTTTGTAACTGCGATGCATTACACATCTGATCGTCGCAGTTTGCAACTGCGATGCACTATTTTATGAATCTTTATCCCGTAGGATTAATATCCAACGGGGTAAATTCAATACGCACCTAACTTAAAAATAAAGCACAAAACTATTTGATACTAAGTTTTGTGCTTAAATGTTTTATTATTTGTGTTGACGAATTGTAAATTCTTAAAAAATAGGATCGAAGTCACAGACTTCGACCATCGTCTCCGAGTTTGGCTGAGTCAACGTAGCTCTGGGCGGCATACTTCGGCGATCGGGTGTTCTGTACTTCGATCATCGCAGTTTGCAACTGCGATGCACTATTTTATGAATCTTTACCCCGTAGGATTAAAATCCAACGGGGTAAATTCAATACTTACCTAACTTAAAAATAAAGCACAAAACTATTTGATACTAAGTTTTGTGCTTTGATGTATTAGTGATTGTGGGAACGAATTGCAAATTCTTAACCCAGTCAAATGAATAATCCATCACGGTGAGTGTATCAGATTGAAGTTGCAAGCTTCGACCATCGGGTTACTTCAACCATCGGATATCGGATAATAATGACAAGTATATTATATTTCTAATAAAAAAATAAAGTTAATATTTAGTTAAAGTAAATTTTACAAATATAAGATATAATCTTGTTTTTCTTTTAATCATATATATATTACAACAATATATATTGTAATTTATTCCCAAATTAATTCACACCGTTTATTTCTAAAATAAAAACATATACAAGATAATCATATTTGAGTTATCTTTGCTAAAGTTATTGAAAAGTCGATAAATAAAAATAACATTAATATTTTATATGTAGGTGTCTCTATAAGATTTATGTTAGATATGGTCATTCATAATTTATTGTTTAATTTTTTAATTTTTGTTTATGAATGATTTTGTGCGCAGAAAATGCGCCCCTTTGGATGTGGCCAAATCAAGATGGCAAGGCTTGGTAAGTCAAGACCCTACTATGGATTTGGGCAACGGGCTGGGTGTCCAGCCGTACGAGACCTCCATCAATGCATTGGATATGCAGGTGTTGACGGTCAACAGATTGCTGGCTGAAGTTCAGACTGAACGGGCTAAGCTGAGAAGTATGGAGCGTGAAATGAGAGATCTCAATGATCGCTACTTCAAGGCCACGGCTGCTAAGTTTGGAACCAGTAGCACAGAGTACCTGGCAATAGGTGGAACTCGCAAAAATGATAGGAGAAGACCTACATTTGCTGCAAGAACTTCTCCTAATCAGGTGAACGGTGGTCAATAGTTAGTCGCCAAACTGATTCTATTGATTATCCTAGTTGAGATGGTCCTTCCTGGTTTCAGGGAGGACTTTTTTATTAGAGTTATGCATGATGTTTCTCAATTATACCTAAACTACATACTACAAATACTATACCCTATTTGAAATTACTGCTACCATAAATCTTTAAAGTATCACAACAGTAAAATATTTTTATTCCTGTTAAAACTGTCATAAACAAGAACACCATGATCGCAAAATCATAAGAGACATTTATACTTTAGATAAGCTATAAATGAAAAATAAAAAATTTGGTTATATTATCTCAATACAAAACTCAGGTATAACGATATATACACTGATAGGTTACTTATATTGAGTACAGGCGGTGGAGCGTTAAGACCTTGCTCCCTTCAAAAAACAATGCAAATATATGGCTTTTACTTAATATTTGTAAAAAATTACAAATATTTTTGAAGATATTTTTATAAATGTGTAAGTATGGGAAATATCATTACTAAAGTTGCTGACTAAACTAAACCATTACGGTACATAATGTAGCATACTTTGTAATTTAATCCTTTGGATTTTCTGCATCTGCTTTCAGTTCTTTGAGTAAGGATATGTTAAATCCATCTTGGACCGGAGCTGACAATTCTTCTACTAGCTCTCTATCTTTAAGTAAAGCTTTCAGCTCTGCATCTATAAAATCATGGCGCTCTCTTTGGAATACTTTAAAAATCATTTCATTGTAAAACTGCGTGAACTCGGCATTATCTATACATTGATCATTATCATCAAGACAAAGCAGAGTTTTTACATCTTGCATGTTGTAATCACTTTTACCTTGGAGATAGACTAGAAATTTTATATCACAAGGTGTGCATAAAACACCTTTTTTATAGTTTGAATCCTCATCTGGAGTTGTATCTTCTGCAGCTGCATCTGTGTACGCTTCATTGCTTAAGGCTCTGATACTATCCAACTCTGACATCACTGCTGCAACTGTATCCAATTTTATTGTATCCTGTACGGTTACACCATAATTATCATCACCCGTTGTCAACGGTTTCTCTTTGCACGAATAGACAACAAGCAAACTTATAATTAATAGGGAGTATATAAAATAATGTTTCATCTGTTTATTTTTATTTGATTTTTAATGGTCATAACTCGTCCCGTGTCACCAGCGGGATGGAATCTTTGATTAAAAATAATCATTGATGTTTGTACAAAATAAACCATGATTATTTTTTATGTCGATTTCATCTTAATGTATTTTCTTTATTTGATCAATAAACGCTTTCCTTTTTTCTGGCTGTCTCTGTAAATGAAAACGGTACCCATAGATTTACCAGTGAATCCGTTTGCACTAGTAAAATCAAAGTTAGCAAAAAAGTTGGCAACATCACTAGGGTGCAAGGTGATACATCCTTCAGAACCACGACTATTATAATTGCCATTATCAGAATATCCTGTATGCACATTGGCATATACAATAATGGAAGGTTTTTTTGTCCATGACCAAGCGTCAGTCTTGCGTTCTTCCACTTTGTTGATCAAATTTAGTCCTTTGAGGGTACCACCTTTGTGCCCATACTTATTATTAAAGATATGAAGACCGGCTTTCAGTGTATTAGGTTTTTCCTTATCTTCTAGTGATTGTTTTGAATTGGGGAAGCTACTACCCCGGTATGGACCAAAGACCTTCTTTTTGACATTATCCACAATATAGATTGAAGAAGTATAGGTAGTGCCTGGCTTACCTGTAGCTTTTGGTAGCTCTTCTTGATCGACCACATACACTTCTAAAGGTGGTGCGACTTTCTTTGCAGCAGTCTGCCCTATGGATACCTGTGGAAGCATCATACTTATAAAGCAAAGTCCAAGTGTAGCACATAGATTTTGTAAACGCATACTTTTTAATTTTTTAAAGTTTCATGATGTAATATAATACATAATAAGGAGGTAAATTGGTATGCGGTTGTCCAGACCCATTCCTAACGTCTTGCGTCTCCAACATGTCTCGATTTACAGGACCTTGAGCAGTTGAAGCATCTTGTACACCAGCGTTAATTTTTTCTTGAATTTGTGGCTCACTATTATTTTTATAAGTGTGTTTATGATGTGGTACCTTTGTGAGTACTATTTTTTCGGTGCCCCCTTTTGAATTCAAAGTATAAGAAGTAGCCTCGTTGATATGTTCATCCTGCTCATCCTTGTTTTTATCCCTTTTGCCAACCCCAACCACAAATCTCCCACTCAGATCAGGTGTACCATTTTTTCCATCACAAATTGCCCACCCTAACGGTCTATCAGGTTTCGTCCAAATAATTATGGCCCCTTTGGGTAGTAGGTCATGACCATTTTGCTGGTATTGCGTTGCATTTGTAGCCCTAACATTTAAATTACTTTGTATGATTAATGAATCACTAACCTTTACAATGCCATTTACATCAAGTTTTTCTTGTGGGTTATCATTTTTAATGCCGACATTGCCATCTTTGATCACCATGATGTCTTGTGAATAAGAGAATATGGGAACAAAAACAATGCATAAAAAATAATATTTTAGGAAGTAGGAATGCATATTTTAAAATTTAATGAACTAAATAAATTTAGAATAACCAACTATAACTTTCAATGGCTTATTTATTTTACTTTCATGATAAAAAAGACCGTGTAATATGGAGGTAAGTTATTCATAGGCTTACCTTCCATTTTGTCAATATTGTACCCTGAACCTTCATTGTCACTGTAGTATGTAATAGATTCATTTGATAAAGCAGGTAATCTACCACCATATCCTCTAGCCGTTGCTTTACCACAGCTACAATCACTTAAGTAGATATCATGTTTATGTGAAGGTATCTCCTTACTTGATAAAGCAACTTCTGGTACTCCACCTTGATTTTTAAAATAAAAGTTCTCTTTATAAGTATTTTGGGTTGGATCAGGAGTGGCTTTTGTGTTTAAAGTGTCGATATTTTTTAAAAAGAAACAATTTGGTACTGAGTTAGAAACAATGTTAGTCATAGCGTCATCTTTTAGATTTGTATTTTAATTAAATTGATCATATTAAGATTATTATTATGTATTACTATAGGGGGTCTGGGGGATTTAAAAAATGTTAATTTTGTGGATAAGTTGAGACAAAGTCTGGCAAATTAGGCAGCCTACAAAGTAGAACTTATTGGGCGTTTCAATCCACACTTTGCTCAAAAGGTTAAAAAGACAGATAGAAAATTAGGGTAAAACCCATTAACAAGGTAATCGTCCTTCACCTTTAACCTCAACTATTCTTATTATTTCTTAATTCTTAAAGCCATTATTATCATGTTAAAGTTCACCATCGGTGCTGACATTTCTAAAGACAAAATCAATTTTGCACTTCGTTTCCTGAATGATTATCTTCTGGAAAAAGAAGTGGAAAACACAACTTCAGCTCTCAACAAATTTATTAAAGAAGTTCAGTCAATAGTTAAAAGTATTGTTAAAGAAAAAAAGGCTAAATATTCCGTTGAGTTTATCATGGAACACACGGGTATTTATGGCAATTTACTTATTGAATGCTTAGCTGGTCAAAAGATGACAATGTTTGTTGTCGCAGGCCTCGAAATTAAAAACAGTACTGGGATCAGCCGTGGCAAAAATGACAAAATCGATGCTCAACGTATAGCTGATTATGGTGTCAGATTTGCTGACAAATTGAAGCCATACACCTTGTGTGATCAGACACTCACAGCACTTAAAGCCCTGAATACTAAAAGAGCTCAGCTTGTAAGAATCAAAGCTCAACTAACTCAAGCCAACGACGATAATAAAAAATTCATAGGTAAAGAAACCCAAAAGACATTAGAACAAATCAATAAGCCAGTGGTGACTGAATTAGATAAAGCTATTGAGAAAATTGAAGCTCAAATGCTGGAGTTAATAAAAAGCGATGCATCCATATATGAAAATTATAAGATTGCTCAATCAGTCCCAGGTGTAGGCAAAGTAATAGCGGTAGCATTCATTTGTGCGACTAACAATTTCACAAAGTTTGCATCAGCAAAAGCCTTAGGTAGCTATTGCGGCGTAGTACCATTTGGCAAGGAGTCCGGGAGATATAAAGGAAAAGATAAAGTATCTCCCATTGCAAATAAGGCATTAAAAACGCTGCTACATCTCGGAGCAGTGGCAAGTATCAGCGGTAAAAATCCATTTGCAGTATATTACCAAAGAAAAGTGGCAGTGGATAAGAAAAACAAAATGCTTGCTCTTAATAATGTCAGGAATAAAATAGTAAAAACAATGTTTGCATGCATCAAAAATAAAACCAAGTACACAGCCGATTATTCGTTTTCATTTGCAGCCTAAATAAGATGATGTGGATAACTCTGTGAATAGACCATTTTTAAACAAGTATATCAACATAAAAAATATCAATTAATGCTTGGTTAAACCATAGAAAACGGCTTGTGGACACCAATGTAGGATGGGTAAATTTTGAGGAATGAATACCATTTAGATAAAAAAAAGACCACTTCCTAATGTTTCAGGAAGTGGTCTTATGCTTCAAACTAACAAGTATCTTTATGTCAACCCTTTACTCCAAGATGATCATTTTCTTAGTAGCCGTGAAATCACCGCTCTCTAATGTGTAGTATAGAACACCAGACAATCCCAACTGCTCTTTGCTCAGCGTGATTGTATTCATCCCTTTCACTGCATCCAATAACATCGTTTTAAGCTGTTTTCCGTTCAAATCGTAAATGGTAAACTTCGCTTTGGCTGATTCCGGCATCTTGTAGGTAATGACCGTCTGTCCTATAAATGGATTCGGTTCGTTCTGATTTAAGACGATTGTTTCATTGTCCTCCTCGCTGAATGTCAATGCTACTTTCCCTACATGAAGTTCTGATGTATAATATTCTGTGGCTGTAATATCTGATGTGATACGTATGATATCTCTTGTTCTTCCATTTTTCAATGGGGTCACATATAATGTGAATAACACTTCGTCTTCGCTAGCAAATACTGGTCTCGGAGCAGCGTAACTCATCGTCACCTTGCCATTGTCAAATACGCCTACTTGTGCATCATCTATCTCCAACGCACCAGACTCTATTCTTACAAACTTTGCATCGGTTAGATTCATGGTCAGCTGATATCCCATCACGTCTACAAAGTTTTGCCCTGTCACACGTATCGCCACTACGTCTCCACCTTTGAACTCAGTATCGGAAGTGGCTAATCTTAAACTGTTGCTTGTTCTTCCTTCCAAGACATTTCCGCCATTTAGGTTCAACGTCACACTACTATTGATATCACCTATCTTCACTGCTACAAAATCCTGATCTCCCTTATCGTCGATCATCGGCTGGTAAATGTACTTATCCAAATATGGGAATGCGTTCGTACTTGTTAACACTTGATGCTTAATTGGGAATCTCCAGCTTGCATTTTTAAACGTCATAGTGACGCCAAGGATTAATTTCCTTATTTCCACTAAGTCAGATGCTGTGATTCTACCATCATTATTTGCGTCTGCTGCTATCACCTTGTAAGGATCTGTAAATACATCGAGTCCTAAGATGTGTCTTTGTATCAGCACTAAATCCAAGGTCGTTACCCCATTTCCATAGTCTCCACCTTTGGATGCTGTTACTTCGCAGTCCATCCCTGTCTGTACATCAAAATCATATTTACCGTCATTGGCTGTAAGGACTGACTTAGGATATTCGGGTATGGATACTGTGGACGACGAAACGATGACGCTCACTCCTCCTACCGTATTGCCCAGTGAAGTGACTACATCTCCCGAGATTATATTGCCGGTGCCACAGCCTATGATACTGATAATTGTTGTACAATAATCTGTGTTCCATGATTCATCCCATACACTAATATTTACTGTGAAGTCACCACATTCAGTCCATACTTTGCCTGCTGATCTTGCTGATGGCAACCACTTGTAGGCTTTACCTGCATTGTATTCTGCTAGTGTGGCATTCACACTTCCATTGGTACTTGCTTTATAGTAGTGCTCCTCATTCACTCTTGCATAAATCGGTGCTACACCATCGAAGGTGAAGTACAATTTAGACTGTGGTGTACAGTTGTCAAACGCTCCTTTGTCAAAGTCTTTTGCCCAAAGTTCTACCATTTTTGGATTGGTCTGCATGACTGCGGTACTGATGCTCACACAGTATGGGGTTGGCGCTTTTTTGTCCACTACCATTACTGTGCTCTCACACTGATCTACGTTACCACAGCCGTCTGTCACTTTCCACAAGACTTTATGGCTGATATTCTCTGCATCTAAGATGAAGTTTGGTAACTTCACCGTTCCCGCACTTGCTTTACTTGGCTTGATGTAGGTTACATACACTAAGTCTGCCAAAGGTGCATTTGGATGTTGATTCTGAAGTGCTGCCCATGCTGGATTCAATGTGCCTGCGATGAATTTAGCTTGTGGTACCCAGATGCCGTTCCATGATTTGTTCACAAAGCTCGACCCTAATCTGTCTACAGTTCCGTCTGCCCAACCATCAAAGAACATCTGCCACTTAACCCAACTCTCTTCCGCACATACCAAAGAATCTGTCGCTGATGCTTCCAATGCTACCACTGCCTCACAGCCTCCGTTTGGATTTTGTGGATTTGGATTGGCTGCAAACATTTGATTGCTACATGTCAATACCGGGGCTATCTCATCTTTGAATGCATACCAGTGGATGATTTCTTGACCATTGATCGTCGTGATCTCATCTCCTGTACACCAGTTCTTATAACTGTATTTTACTCTCCATTTCTTACATGCTCCGTCTTCGAATAAGAAGGTGTCGATTTGGATGTTCTCGCCTACGATATCACACTGTCCGTAATTAACTATTGGGCGCTTGATAGCAGCATTTGCCGCATCTTTGGCATCGTCCAAGGAGAAACTGCAGTCATTCCACTCTGTTGTGCCTCCCAAATTAGGGAATGTAACTGTAAATGGTACTGTGACTGTAGACACGGTGATCAACTGTGAACAAGTAACTACGATACTTCCTTTAGTCACTTTAAATGTTCGGCGGATCGTTCCTGATTTACATACTGGATTGTTTGTTCCTATCCATTGGTCTCTGTAGGTGATAGACAAGTTGGAACATAGGTCATATGCTTTAGGGTAACCTGTCATGGCCAAATTTACTGAATCAACTGAAGTATCTCCGTCTAAACTCAAGTTCAACTCCATATCGCAAGTCACCGTGATGTTTGGAGGACATATCAATGTTGGTGGCAATTTATTCTCCACTCTGATGGTTGCCCATGTTGTATTATAATTATCCTTCAGTCCATTGATGATGTCATTGTCACCATAGATACCATTCATATTTCCATCATCCCACACTCTTAGCTCTACATCGTGCAAGCCAAACTCCTCGCCAGCAGGGATGTCTTCACAACAGAACTTAACATACTCCCCACCATCTGTATCTTGTGCATTGTCCATTGGGTGGAACCATACTGCGTCTGGTACTTCACTTGGGTAGCCATTATTATTATTGTAGGTACTATTGTTATTGTGGGTTCCATTGGCACCAACATTCCCACATGAACCACCGTCTGCTCTTCTGACTTCAAAACGGACTTCAGAACACTGGTCATAAGAACCATTATCTAATTGCCAACCATACACCTTGGCCAAACCATTGCCAGCAGCATCACCAGTCAGACTGACGACTATATTTTGTTTGGCGATGGCTACTGGTGCAGACGCATCAATCACTGTGATTTTGAACGAGCATTCAGACTTATTACCACACTTGTCTTTATACAAATATTTAACTGTATAATTGCCTATGGTCAATTCTGAAACTTTAATATGTTGTTGATGCAATGAATCCTTATACCCATAAATTTCACCGCCTCCATAAATCAGGTATCTGAATTCGTAATCCTCGGAACAAGCGTCACCTACAAATGCAGGGAGAGGCAATTCTTTATCAGCTCTGCATCCCCAAGGACTCACAGAAAGAGTAATATCAATAGGACAATCTACTATTTTTGGTCCTTTAGTGTCTAATACTTTGATGACCTGTACGTGTACACGTGGATTATCAGCCGAAACAGGCAAGCACATATTTCTGATCTTCCAATATCTTAAGATTTCGTAACTACCTTCACAAATATCATATACCTCATCCGTATAATTAATACTCACCATGCATAAACTTCCGGATTTATTGACCTGAACACCGTTCAATAGTGGCCAGCCTGTATAATTTGGCTCCGTCAATCCTGGATTTAGTATCACATCAGCGCAATGGATAGCCTGTTGGAATTCAATATCAGCAGGAAATACTACATCATTCAGATCCAAAGGTCTGATAGTAATGTTTTGTATGCATTCTACTCTATTTCCTTCACTATCAATAATGGTCCATGTTCTCTTTACTAATGCTCTAGGGTCATTACACTGACCATAACTGATCCACTCATCTTGCCAATTGATATTTGCTCCCAACTCACAAGATAACAGTTTTGCTTCGCCTGTGAGTAAAGTATCAACCAAAGGATCTGGGTCTCTTGCTTCTACATCTACGTTGCACGCTAATGTAAGATCAGGAGGACATACAAATTCAGGGATCAATTTTTCTTCGATCGTGACATATCCCCAACAAGAAACCCCAGAATTTGTCACACAATCGCTGATACTTACGATGAAAGTTTTACCTTCATCAGCTACTGTAAATAAATTGGCATGCGGATTTCCCGTCAAGTCAGTGATCTTAATACAATAATTATCATAACATCTGTAGTTGTTGCCTTCTAATATCATATCTGCATTTAGAACTGCTTCACAATTATTGTCTAAGGAAATATTCAGTTGATCGTTACAGGCCATTGTGCTATTGGTTGGAATAAATTCCAATACACTTACTTGGAAAGTACATGTACCGATATTACCATAAATATCTTTTCCTTTTGCTATGACATTGTAAACACCAATAGGTAATTGACTTATATCGGCTGGACTACCATCTTCAAAACAATAAGTTACACCCATCATAGCACAGTTATCTTCCGCTCTAGGTGTAAAAAATGTCATTTGACCCAAACACTCTCCTGGTAGTAATTGGATTTCTACATCAGGACAAGCAGGACCTGTAAAGATAGGTTTTTCAGTATCTAACACCGTGACCATAAATCCACAAGTATTCAAGTTGCCATATTGATCTGTCAATGTGTATTCAACAGTTGTTTTGCCTACTGCAAAGATTCTTGTGATTCTACAACCTTGTACATTGATGGCTCCATTTCCATTTTTGATCACTTCTGTGATGGTAGTGTTAACTCCTGTCACATCATTCTCAAAAGTGTAGGTAACATTTACCGTACCTACGCAACAATTGTCTTCTAGGATAGGGTGGATCCAACTAAATTCTTGGTCACATCTGTCAAGTGCATTTTCTAATACCACATCGGGCTGACTGAAAGGCAATCTATACAAAATCTGCAAATCCCAATCTGTCAATGTACCGGTAATACCTTCATCTGTAAAGATTTCAAGTGTCCATACACCACCACCTTGCTCGCCATAAAAGGCTTTAAATGACTCTTCTGGTCTGTAAGTGCCACCTGCACCAAGTGATGGTGAACAAACAGCATTAATAATACTCGGTGCTGGTATCCATTTGATGGTTTCATCTAGATTTACATTCACATTAGGACTTCCAGCGATACCTGTGCCGTCACAAGCATTTATATCTGTCGCACATACTCTGCTGAAAAGTTCTATCCGCGTACCTGATGGGCTACGTAGATAAGCAGTGATCGCACCGGCATTTGTGATATTCAATCTTAAATTTCTAATATTCACATCATCTACGATACCTGCAGGCATAGTGACCGTTGCTTTCAAGCATTGATCAGCCACGATATTTAATGGTGTAGACAATGGCATTGCAGAAGTAATCATCGGAATAGTATCATGCCATATACAAGTAGGGGCCTCTAGGTCATTTATTTTTACGGTGAAGCTACATGTTGCTGTACTCGGTGCATAATTTTGCAGACCTACACTAGCTCCGTTTGGTGTCATAGTCGTAAGTCCTGGATTCAACATACCGAAGCTACCTGGATCACATGGTGTCGCAGGTATAAAATCTGTTTGGATATCATGATCGCACTCGTTTTTACGTAGGATCACTTCTCCATCTACAAGGTCATTTATGGTCGCTTCGTCGATTATTCTTTCTAGAAATACTAGGCAATATTTCCTAACGTCACATCTAGCATACGTATTGACGACATCTACATCACCATCTCCATCTTGATCTCCATCAAATATATGGGTAAATGTTTCACCCTACTTTAAGATATTATCAGGATTTCTGACATTCCATAATACTGGATCAACAGGAGGATATATCGGTCTTTCAAACATCGTAGAGATGTTATTATTCGAAGGTAGAGTGTAGGTTTCTAATACGTTACCTGCTGCATCCTTGAGTATAAATTTAGCACAAGTAATGTCAACATCTGCGGGTCCAAAGTTTGTAATCTCTATACCTGCTGTAGTACCATCTTGGACTATCTCCGTGATAAGTATTAAAGGTTGGTCCAATACAGTATATTTAACAGAACTTGTACCTACAGGGAACATCTCGCCACTTGCATCTTCGAAGCCACACCCTATAGTTTACCTAGAGAATCTTTAATTTCATAAAGTACAGTTACATTATCAATACAATTATCATCCACGGACACAGGCGCAATATTATTGACCACTGCGCCGCATTTGTTTAGATCATTGGTTTGAGTTTTATCTGTAGGGCATGTCACAGATGGAGGAGTATGGAAGTCATTAACGATGATTTTTAATTCACAGTAACTTTGATTGCCTACTGTATCGATAGCAGTATATGATAAGATAGTAAGCCCTACAGGGAATAAGTCTCCTGATTTTAGGCCCGTAGTATCTACTTGCTCTATTTTAGCATATAAGCCCATACAGTTATCCTCCACCCAAGGGTATTCAAAATTAACAAATGAACTACACCATCCTGCTGGGGCATCCACCACTATGGGTTCTTTTGGACAATTCTGGAAATCTGGTGCTACCAAATCCTGAACTGTAATGGTATAACAGAAATTATCAGAACAACCAAAAGGCGTCGTTTGGAAAGTAGTCACGCAAATGACATAATCTTTGTCACGCTCAGCAGGTGCATAAAATCCTGGAATCACGATACGACCATCTACTACAGGCACAGAATCGAGGTCAGTAACTAGATCTGTAAAATGTCCATAATGTGCTCCATCCATACCTAAAGCATCTAGCCCTGTCACAGATACGACGACATCTTTATCATCGAGATTAGTCAAGACGACTCTTTCATCTACCCAATTTGCTGGGCAAACGGTAATATCACTAAGTTCTACATGCAAGTCTTGACACGTCACTCTGATATCTTGGGCATAAGTAAATGCACATGGCTCATCACCTATGATGTAGGTCAATGTATAGGTACCATCTAATCCCTCAGGGTCAAATTGGAAAATTCATCTCCAGAAAAAACACACCATCTGGGTTTTGGAAAGTGACACCTTCTCCTGTCCATTCACCGTAAACATCTCCAGGATATGAACCTCTGATAGCTGTAAGAGAAATCATCCCGGCTGGGATAGGAGGCATTCCGTTACCATCCCAGTTTGCACCACCCAACCATACCGGTAGCTGATCGCAACACATAAAACCACCATTCCAAATAGGGTCGAGTTTTTGCCCTCTGAATATATCATGCACCATTCTGAAACAACCTTGTAGAGGTTCGCCATCTATTTCATTTATTTGACCTTCGATAGCTAGTACATAAGAAATGGTAATCCATCCAGTCCCTGATCCTAAAGTATAAACACCATCAGGAGTAATCACACCTGGATCAAAAGAAGAACCTGGATCTGGTAAAAAACCTGAAATACCGAATGAACCTATAATTTGTGGACCTAATGTACCCACATCAGAATGTCTGATATTGGTATCATCAGGTGTGGCAATAACAAGATATGGTGAAAAGTCATAAGTATTTTGGAAAGGCTCGAAACAAACTTCAGGGACATCCAGATTCAATACAAAATCCGTAAAGAAATCCCTGACATTTATTATAGCAAAGCAAAAACTCTCATTACCACTTCCATCTACTGCACGCAACTGAAGATAGTTAGGACCTTCATCACTACACGAAAAGTCAATAGACTCTGTCCACGTCACCCCATCCATAGAGATGGTAAGTTCTAACTCATCACAATTATCATCACTACCGCCGTCAATGAAAACTCCATTTGCTACTATGTCTGCAAAAACAGTTCCTGATCCTTCATTATCTAGTATCAACTCACTATCTATACATACAGCGTGTGGTTTTTCTAAGTCTTGAACGGTTATGCTAAATGTACATACTTGTGTTTCATTATCATCGAGATAGTCTCCATCTCCATTATTATCGTTTAATAATGTGTATGTAACCACTGTCTCTCCAAGCTCGAATCTGTGACCATCAGGAATATTAATGGAGCCCGGATCGGTGTCAGTCGTCTCGTTGATCGTACCAGAAACCGGGTCTGTATATGAATAATTTAATATACTACTACAACCTCCCAAACCTCTGTAAGGAGCGAGCCCATTTAAAAATGCAGTACACTGACCAACATTTGTATTTACTGTCAAATCATTAGGACATACTAATTCAGGTACATCTTGTGTAACAACTACATTAAAAGTACATTGACTTGGATTACCATTACAAGACACAGCGGTGTACGTGACAGGATAAACTCCAGGTGGCAAAATAGACCCAGGTATAGGTCCCGCAGTTTGATATATACCTTCTTCAATAATTTCATCAATGGGTGTTGGGGCATCAGCTCCTTGATAAAAACTCAGGTCTGCACCTACTGTGACCCCTGCATAAGTCAGGGTAGTCATTTCACAAGGAATAATTGCAGACGGAACTGACCAATTGACAGGGATATTACAACTTAACTCCTGCTGAAATACGTAACCTGATTCGTTGCAGCCTGCAAAGGTAGGAGGATTATTATTAAAGACAGAAATCTGAGAATCAGTATAGTTAGAAAAAGCCAACTCTACATTACATCCTGCCGCAGCTAGGATATCCTCTATGATAGGTCCAGCTATAGGTATTGCTCCTAGTGGTAATAAATCCAATAAATTAATACCGTCAGAGACAATTGGTCCACATGTTGCAGTAGGTTTATTCGGCCATCCAGCTACTAGTCTTACCGTGATAGTTCCAGCACCAGACATATTATTAGGAATACAAAAATCTCCATTACTAGGAAAACCTGAAGCTGCATTTGTACCATCACCTGGCTCCACCATATAATCAAATGAACCATCACCGTCAGTATCTGCCACAAGTATCCAATCTCCTCCATCTCCTCCGACAACCGCTGCTAGTGCATCGAATATGATACTAAGAATGGATCTGTCACACATCAATATATCGTATAAAAATGAAAATGGACAAATTTCAAAAAATCCAAGATCTAAACATGTATCAAAAAAATCACAAAGTGATCCGATACCAGGTATATCTTCTACTCTCGGGCCGCCACCTCCAGGTACATCAATTCCAAATAATGAGGCATTAAAATTTCCACAGACTTCTTCATCCGTACAATCTATGACATCTTGGCTCATAGTAATTCTTGTCGTGAGAATATCGTATGGGATTTCTATCGAAAAAATAGAACCACATGCTAATGTCAATCTAGGATTTGCTTCCGCTTCACAAACATCCCTTACAGGTACCTCACATTGAGAGTCAAATAACGCATTAGCTCCACAACCGAATCCATCATTGTAAATAGTATATCTTCTACAAAATTCAGTCACACATCCCTCTGCATTAGCTGGTAATGTAACATTACACCCATTGGCAATAACAGAAGTACTTTCCGTCAGGCATATCTGATAGGTAATAGACCCCTGGCTTGTCGGCGCATCAAGGTTAAAAGTGGTACCTGTTACAGCAACGCCATTTATAGTCAATGAAGGATTTGGGCCAGTACTCGTTCTATTTATAGTCACAGATACGGAACCACCGTCCAAACAAATAGGCGAAACTCGATCTGCCACCAATTCGAAGCTAGGAGTAGGTAAGACATCTAATCTAAAGGTGGCAGTAGATTCTATAATACCACAATTAGGATCATCTATTCTATATGTGACAGATTGACAAGCTGAGCCTGTGATATTGTATGAACCAGATGGAACCTCTGTCACTCCATCAAGATAAAAAGTTCCGCCACCGAAAGTTCCCGTATCAAACATCTCAAATAAATTGATAGTCCTTCCTATCTCTCTACAGCCGTAATATCTATCAGATATATTAGTAATTGGTCTTCTATATATACCTACTTCTTTGTAAGATGTGGATCTACATCCTCCATTTTGAGCGATTAAATATATATTGTACGGATTATGGTTCGTAGGATCAAAATCATCATAATTTACCATCAATGGACCAGTCCCAGTCTGTGAAAAACCCACTCTCAAATTAATAGGGTCTAATAGATTGAGGCTATTGTAGATGCCACCATTGGACGCAAACATTGTATCTGATGTAATACAAACTACATCGTCTATCGGAATGGTAAGCAAAGCAGGATAAGTCACATTACATGTACTATTACCTAGTATTAAATCAGAAGTTCCATTAGGATCGGGACCATCTACCATGGCAGAATACATGCCATTAGATTGTACTCTTACTGGTAAGTAGTACTCTCCATTCATGATACCTGGAGGACATCCTCCTCCACTACACTGCATAAATGTAGGCGTCCCTATCGGGCCTCCTGCCATATTAGTAATACCTATAGACGACGTCAACGTATAGACAAGTCCTGAAGCCATTGACTGAGCCGGATTATAATTTATCCTAAGAGCAGTAGTAAATGTACCATCCGTCATGTTTGGTGTTTGGTCATTATTACAACTACAATTTGTGGTCAATATTTGAGATGGGGGTGGTTGTGTCAATGAAATGTCATCTATCACTGCCCAAAAATCTCCAGAATTTCTTGTTGCCATAACCCGCATAAAGATTTGCTGCCCAGCTGGTGGGAAAAATCTTGTAGATACATAAGGTGTACATGCGGTAGACGATATATTTTGGAATGTTTCTACTGTCGTCCAAGGTCCTCCCACTGCGTTTGCGTATTGGACTGTAAATGTACATGAATTAGGAGGAGTGGCAGCACCAGTGGTAATATTGATCACTTTGTATGAAAAACCAAAGTTAGCAAACTCACCTGATGAAGTACCCAAAGTGGTAGTCCCTGTGAAATTTGCTGTGAGTATCGCCCCAGATAAATTTGCTCTAGCCGCAGGATTTGCTACGGCACATGGTGTATACCCAAGGGCAGCGACAGCTGTGATATTTCCTGATGCAACATTCCAATCCCAGTTATTACATGGGTCAGCGTTACATCCGTCGAATGGCTGTGCATAGTTAATTTGGCCAATACTCATTTGGGATAAACCCAAGATACATAAAAGCAAAAATACTTGTCTTTGTAAAAAAATCATAATGTACAGATTTATTGATGTTGTATATTGTTCTAATTAAAATTTTAAATTTGGATTTATCAGTGGAAAAAGTTTGGTCATTTCTACTTTAGTATTATCACCAATGTTTATATATTTCCAAGATTTACCTTTATCTTCTGATATGGCTATCATTTTTTGCAATTCTTCCCTTGACTCATTTCCTTTTTTAAAAGTAATTTTTTGGGCCACTAAGGCTTGGATAGTTTTACCATCATTTTTGATATCGTACATGTCTGAAAAAGCTATTTTACTTACTCTAGTTTCTTGTTCTTTTAGACTCTCGTTTGTAGATCTTAATAGTTGCACTGTTTTTTCTGCTCCACCTATGCTTTGTAACATATTAGGATGTGTATAACTTACAAATTGATCGTAATTTTCATTAATAAATGCAGAAGCCATTGAATCAATACTAGCAGAGATCGATGACCTTAATTCTTCTTCCTTGGGTGTAGATTTACTAAAATTATTGATCGCTATCCAAGTTAAAGAGCCTGTGATAAGAATAACAATCGCCCAAATCGTATATGGCTTTACCTTTGCACTTGCTACTTGATAGCCTACTACTTTTTCATTTAATATATCATGTATTAAACTTAGAATGACCGTAATACCCATAGCTAAACCTGACATTCCGAATACATAAATACCTATTCCTTCATGAAATCCAGCGGACATAGCTATTATAAGCGGGTCATTTGATGTGAAAGTTAGTTTCTCTAGATTAATATTCACAATTTTATTGAAGGCTCCGTAAGCAAGTATGAATCCGAAAATACCCATCATAGAAATTATGATCTTATTCAGATGCTCTTTTTTTCGGGTAACCAAAAGATAAATAAGACACGTCGTAAAAAAAAATCCCGTTAAGATACCATCTGCCAGATATCCATAAAATATCACGTCATTCTTCGGATAGTGAAGCCATGGCATAAATGTCGCGGAAATGCCTAACGCGGAAAACAGCATGAGTATATATCTAAAAGCCATGGGATTTGACAGATTATTAAATTTATCTCGCAAAGGTAACCACGCAGTCCTTGCTAGCCAATAGTTATAACTAACTAAGTTTTGTATTCACTTGTATACGTTATACATACATATATTAATTTACTAATATATGGGTAATATTTCTTGATTTTTTATGTTTTTTCTTTAATATAGCTCTTTAAAGGACATAATGAAGGCAGTCTGTATAGTTATAAATAACTATTGCACAGGAAAAATGTTAAGCCTATCTTTGCGTCGAACAACAGACACCAATTAATACATGAATATTATCCTATTTGATGACCACCATACCATCATCGACACGCTGAGTGTTTACTTCAAAAATGCCAAAAATTACAAGGTGGTAGGTTCTTTTAGTAAAAGTAAAGATATCCTGAACTTCGTAAAAACAAATAAGGTCGATGTTATCATTTCAGACCTGCTGACAGATGAAGAATTAGGTACGGATTTAATATCTATGTTACGTAAGTCTGCACCTGAGTCCATAATCATAGTGTATAGTGCTGTAACCCTTGACTTTATTAAAGAAAGCTGCGTAGAAGCAGGTGCAGACCTATGTATCAGCAAAACTGACCACATAGACACCTTACATCAAGGTATCCAAGACATATTAGAAGCAAGAAGTATCGAAACTGAAATACCAATCAAAAAAAAGCCCTTCAATATGTCACTCACCCTAAAAGAAAGAATCATCATCGACTGCATGACAAAAGGAATGTCATCTCCAGAAATTGCTGAAAAACTTGGTTTATCACACAACACGATCAACAATCAAAAAAACCACATGATCAAAAAATTTGGGTGTAACAGCAGCACAGAATTGGTGGCAAAGTTGTTTAGGCAAGGTTTTTTAAAGATGTAGGTGGGAGGAATTCCTTGATTTGGTAAATTGCTTAATTTGCCAGACTCCGTCTCAACTTTTACACAAAAATGACACTTTTCAACACCCACTATAATCCCATTGTTAAACATCATAATAATCTTAATGTGATCAATTTAATTCAAAATGCAAATCTAAAGGAAGGTGCAAATTTCGACTATTTGGGTAAAACTCTTATAATAAATCAAGATATGCAAATAAACTATATATAAATTCTAATCTAATATGTAAAAAAAAATATTTTTTACATAAACTATCTGAGATATTGGTACAGTTTTTGTTTTTTACATATTAAGATTTAATTTAATATGTAATTTAGTAGTTAATCATATGCTGTCATCACTTAATTCCCTAAAAAATCTGTCTAAAATTATACTTGTGGTAGTAGGTATAGTTTTATTTCAATCTTGCTCAAAAGATAGTCCCGTAGTAAAAAGTCTGGAAACAGAATCCTATACTGCAAAACACCTCACTGATTATTATACATTAGTTTGTAAGGGTGCATTTCATTTTTTCGTATATAAATAAAAAGAAGTATTAACTTTGCGCTAGAACCAATAAAAATATCATCATGACAAAGGCAGAATACTTAGCAGTATGTAGCCAACGTTGGAGGATATACAGAACCTAAGCAACCTTAATAGTTTATACGAGATTGAAAAACAATTGGATGAGATATGGACAGATTTAGGAGGTAAAATTTTAGAATCTACCATCGGAAATGTTCCTACCAATCATCGTTTAAAAAAACTTCAAACCAAATTTGGGGAGATAGAAGTTAGTACCACAAGTGACTTAATTAATGGATTCACCGGTCAGAAGATTTCACACTATTTACAAGAGAAATTATTGTATATAGGTCAAATGGATTGTTACGAAAGGGGGGAAATTGCTCAGATGTTATTGAATATCAAAACAAATGATACAGCCATCTATCGGATTACGGATAAAATTGGGAACAAAGTCTGGCGATTTCTGAAAGTGAAAATTTTAGAGATCCTGTGCAGTTAGAAGAAGGAGAAATTTTATATATGGAGGCAGATGGCAGTATGTTACAGACAAGAGAAGCTGGGTGGAAAGAAGCTAAATTAGGAAGAATATTTAAATCAAGTGCTATTTCTAATGAGAGCGAAAACAGAAATAGTATAAATTGTAGCGAATATGTAGCAACATTAGGCAATCATAAAAGAGTTTGCGATTAAAATGTCAGCCATAATAGGTGATGCCTACGAAAAATGGAAAGATAGGCTAGTATTTATAAATGACGGAGCGAGGTGGCAGTGGAATTGGATAGATGTGTCATATCCGCAAGCTACTCAAATTCTTGATTTTTATCATGCGATGGAAAACATAGGAAAATATGTAAGTTTCAGTGTTACAAAAATAAACGAACGGCATATATGGAAGTAATAGGAAAGACTTTGAAAGAGAATGGTGTAGACAGTGGTAAAGATGTTGGAAAAAATACCTAGAAAATCAAAAACAAAAGAAGAAAAATACCAAACGCTCTTAACGTACATCAGCCACAATAGGGGGGAGAATGGATTACCCTAAATACATACAAAAGGACTATTAATAGGGTCAGGGGCAATAGAGTCGGCGCATCGAACAGTATTACAAAAACGAATGAAACAATCAGGACAAAGATGGTCAATAAAAGGATTGAAAAATATTATGAGTCTGAGAGTTTTAAATATGAGTGGTTATTGGGATAAAATAACAGATCTAGTAAAAAATGCAGCTTAGCGAAATTTTGAAATGCACCCGTTTGTAAAGTTACAAAAAATACTCCTGGGTTTTTCCCTCCTCAAGCAGCAAGAGCCTACGGTTACATTTCCATAGCCAATTATGAAGCTGTAAGGAACGGTATCGAAGGAGCTATCAGTCTTCAATCCCAACTAAATGGTTTTTCACAATACCCCATGCCAAGTATACAGTCAGGCGTAGAATACAATTGGGCAATCGCATCTAATGCAGCTGTAGCCAAAATGATGTTACACATGTATGATAAAAACTTAAAAATAGAAGATCGACTGAAAATCCAAGATCTAGAATCATCAAACCTCAATGAGTTATCATCCAACATGAGTGCTGATATTATAGAAAGATCAATAACATACGGTAAATCCGTTGCTGATGCTATTTATGAGTATTCTAAGACAGATGGAGGACATGAATCATACTTAGCTCCTTTCCAGTTGCCATATACGATACCTAATGATCCGCATTGTTGGGTTCCTACGGGTGCAGTACAAAATCCATTGAGTCCCAAATGGGGGACAAATAGACCATTTTTGCTAAATAATATAACAAAAGTTCAGCCTAGCATGCCCGTTTCATTTTCTACAGATAAACAGTCAGAGTTTTATAAAGAAGCTATGTTTGTATACCATACTGTTCAAAACAATACTTCTGAACAAATAGAAATAGCAAAATATTGGGCTGACGATCCATTTGCGACTTGTACACCTGCTGGACATACTTTTGCCATTTTAACCCAAATTCTCACCGAGGAAAGAGTCACTTTATCAAAAGCAAGCGTTGCATTTGCTAGGATGGGTATTGCCGAAAATGACGCTTTCATTGCTTGCTGGAAAGGGAAATATGATTATGTTCTGATAAGACCCGTGTCATACATCCAAAGATATATAGACCCCAACTTTAATACTGTAATTGGTACTCCACCTTTTCCTGCTTATACATCTGGTCATTCATGCGAGATAGGAGCAGGAACAAGAATATTGACTGATATGTTTACAAACGGAAGTGGTTATTATCCTTTTACTGACTATAGTCAATTGCAGTTTGGTTTTGCGGCTAGAAGTTTCCAAAACTTTAATCAAATGGCAGAAGAGTGTGCCAATAGCAGATTATACGGAGGTATTCACTATACCTTTGATAACGAAAAAGGCTTACAAGTAGGAAAAGCCATTGGTGATAATGTAAATAAAGAAATAAAATGGCCGGTTTTCATAAGATAATCATTTTGGTGGTAATCATCATGGCATCTTGCAAGGATAACCGCCAAACTATAGAAAATGGGATAGCTTCCTTTTCAGATATTCAGTGTCGAGCAGCTCAACTCAATGAGAGAAGGTTTGAGCTTTTCGATCAGATCAGAATACTAGAAGCTGATACAATAGCAAATAAAAAAGCTATAGATTCATTAAAAACTGAAGCCGACCTTGTTAAGAAGCAAAGTTTGGAAAGTGCGGATACTTTACGAGTCAAATTAGCTGACTTTTTAAGTACTCAGAAATTTTCAAGCGAAGACAGAAAATATTTTGATGATCAGATTAATGCATTAGTTGCTAAATGTAAAACCAATAAATAGAATTTTCTACTTTACACTAGGTAGAAAATTAAATAAAATGAAGCATAAGAAGTCATTTCTTTATGCTTCATTTTGTATCTAGCTACTCTGATCGTCGCAGTACGCCACGGCGTCACAAGGTATGCAACTGCGATGCACTATTTTATGAATCTTTACCTCGTAGGATAAATATCCAACGAGGTAAATTCAATACGTAGATCATTAAAAAACAAAGCACAAAACTATGTGATGCTAAGTTTTGTGCTTTAATGTTTTATTATTTATGGTCACGAATTTAAAAACTTGTCCAGCTTTAGCGGGATTCTTAAATAATAGGATCGCAGTTACAAAAGACCATCGAATAGTGAAGGCACAAGTTACAAACTTGCGCGACCATCGGGTTTTGATTTCCACCCTACGACGAACGTAGGTTCAAGATTTACTTTAGAGACATTTGTGCAAAATAAGGATGCTCAGGATTAACAAGAAGCTCTTGCCTTAAAGGGTGGATGATAAGGTCCATATCTTCCATGGGTATAGCTCCGAAAAGTGGCTCTGAATCTCCAGGCAATACCATGGCTCTACATGTCGTAGCTCGATTTTTAAAACGAACTTCTACATTTCCTACTACATCAAATTCTTCAATTGACCCATTAGCCATTTGTGCTTTACGTTTCTCCACTATTGGAAATTCCATTTGCTCTTGGATGACTTCATTTATACATAGATTGTATGCTCCTGAGTCTACCAGCATGGTGACTGACATCCGTCTTACCTCGTCTTTATCCATTAAATTACGTCTGACCATCTCCAGGTCTCCTCCATTAATAATTTCTATTTCTGCATGTACTAATCTCATTTATTTAGGTTTTGTAATATAACAGCTTTGAAAGAATTTTAGTTCAGCTCCGATTGTCGCAGTTTGGTACTGTGGTGCACCAATTTATGAATCTTTACCCCGTAGGATAAATATCCAACGGGGTAAATTTCAATACGCACCTAACTTAAAAACAAAGCACAAAACTATATGATACTAAGTTTTGTGCTTTAATGTATTGATATTTGTGGTGACGAATTGTAAATTCTTAAAATATAGGATCGAAGTTGCAAACTTCGACCATCGTCTCCGGGTTTGGCGGTGTTAGTGCAGTTCGGGTCAGCATACTTCGGCGATCGGGGATGCAACTGCGATGCCGTATTTCAAGCATTTTTAATGCGTCATCTACTATTTATTAAAAACCAGCTATTCATACTGATCATTCTGCTATTGAATTATAAATTCATAAATTATAGGATCGAAGTCACAGACTTCGACCATCGTCTCCGAGTTTGGCTAAGTCAATGTAGGTCTGGGCGGCATACTTCGGCGATCGGGATTCGCAGTACTGCTAAAGCTGCACAAGTAATGCAACTGCGATGCCGTATTTCAAGCATTTTTAATGCGTTATCTACTATTTATTAAAAACCAGCTATTCATACTGATCATTCTGCTATTGAATTATAAATTCATAAATTATAGGATCGAAGTCACAGACTTCGACCATCGTCTCCGAGTTTGGCTAAGTCAACGTAGGTCTGGGCGGCATACTTCGGCGATCGGGTTACTATATAACAGATGTGTATACTGCTGCTGAATTATAAATCTCCGATCGTCGCAGTTTGCAACTGCGATGCACTATTTTATGAATCTTTGATTCAATACGCACCTAACATAAAAACAAAGCACAAAACTATATGATGCTAAGTTATGTGCTTTAATGTATTAGTATTTGTCGTGACGAATTGAAAATTCTTAAAATACAGGATCGAAGTCACAGACTTCGACCATCGTCTCCGAGCTTGGCTGAGTCAATGTAGGTCTGGTCGGCATACTTCGGCGATCGGGATCTTTGATTCAATACGCACCTAATTTAAAAATAAAGCACAAAACTGCGATGTACTATTTTATGAATCTTTACCCCGTAGGATAAATATCCAACGGGGTAAATTTCAATACGCACCTAACTTAAAAAACAAAGCACAAAACTATATGATGCTAAGTTTTGTGCTTTAATGTATTGATATTTGTGGTGACGAATTGAAAATTCTTAAAAAATAGGATCGAAGTCACAGACTTCGACCATCGTCTCCGAGTTTGGCTAAGTCAACGTAGGTCTGGGCGGCATACTTCGGCGATCGGTTTTACCCTTTTCCAAAACCAATCCGCCAGCTCCAGAAAATAATGATTGTTGATACATAAAAGTATAAATAACTTTTACTACTTGAGATTCGATGAGAATATTATTTCCATCTAATTCACCAATTGAATTTAGCGTGTAGTGATAAATGAAAATTAATGTTTGTAGGATTTAATTACCGTAGGATTAAACCATCGTTTACTGCATGATTTCCATGTAAAAGTGATACTAGCGGTTGGATAGGTAATACTATTATGATTAATAGTTGTTAACCCTTATTGTCGTTGACCAATTACCAGTACCTTAACGGCCTGATGGTTGTTTGTATTGCAACTGATGTTCGAGTTATTATATGAGAATTAACCGTTACATTTCCCGACGCTGTAATATTATTCGCACTTGTAATGCTATTATTCCCCATATTCAAATTCTGCGTTGCCGTATGGTCACCGAGATTGTCTCCACTGCCACCACCTACTAAATTCCATGACGTACTGTAAAAATAAAACCCTGCAGGCTACCTTTCTGATACACCAACAATCCTGTGTAGGAGATGCCATTGCACGCCTGTCAGTACTCTTGGAATGAGCAACCCTTTGTCGTAGATGTCACATCAAGTGCTGCTGATGCGTTAGGTGTTGCGGTATTGATACCTACTTGTGCTGTGATGATAAGGTACATAGGAAGATGAAAGTAAGGGAAAAGATGAATTGTTTCATGTTGCTGATGTTTTAAATGATTGAATGTTTAAATTAGTTAATGATTGAATTAGTGATTATTATTGTTTGTTTGAATGTTCGTTGTTCATTGTTCTTTCCGCCTTTGGCAGATTCAGATTGTTCGTTTCGTTTGGGGTGTAACGACTTGAACAAAATTTTGGCAATAATACTATTTTTAATTTTATTGGTGGACATTGATATCATAAAATAAATATTTTTTTTAGCGAACGGCAATAATTCCGAGTAAAAGGCCTATACCTGCCCCACCTATACCTACGAGTACCTTCTGGCCTATGGTGGCCCGGCGCTGCTTTTTGAGCAGTTTTTCGGTGGCTTCGAGGCTTTTGATGGATTGGTCCAGGGATGTCTGTGTATAATTGAGTATCTTTTGTGTACCATCTAGCGTGGCTAGTGATCTGTCTATGAGACCAAAGGAGATTTGTTCTGTTTTTTTGGTGTTTGCCAGAAGCTTGTCATAATCTGCCTTAGATGTTTTGAAACTTTCTTCATAGGAAGCGATGAGTTTTCATATCGGGCGATCTCGTCAGGATTTCTTTATTGCTTTTAGGACGGCCTTAAGATAGCGGTATTGAGCATTACTGAGTACGATGACACTGTCAGAAGAGACCAGTAACGTATCACCACGATCGAGTCGTATGATCTTTTTATTGGTACAAAAGTCAGCAGACATCTCTATGATGGAGCCTGATGTCTGTGCAGCAGCCGATATCACATATACCAGCCCAATGATGATCAAATATATCTTAGTCTTCATCGTCAAAGTATTCTTTTGATTTTTTAATTAATTCGCTCTTTCTATTCTTCGCTTCTTCCAACTCCTTCAATATCTTCTCTCTTTCTGCTTTGCCTTTTTTGGCATTGATCTCTGCCTGCAGGCGAAGTATCTCCCGCTCTTTCTGGAGGATGGTGAGTTCATTTCTGGTATAGTTGAGATCATCGACCATAGCAGAGATATTTCTCTGTGCTTTGGCGATGCTATCCTGCACGACTACCAATTGATTTTTGGTCTCGTGGATGATGTTGCGCGCTTCTTTGAGTCGGCTATTGCCTGTAAACATTAAGTAAACGATGACCAGCAGGAGCGCTATGGTGGCGTATTGGATGATGTTATTTTTTGGCATCTTTTATATTTTTATGGTTAATCACTTTTGCAATAAATTAAACTAACTTATATCTCCGCGCCACTTGAATCTCCTGGCCTTGTACCAGTAGGAGTCTGTTTGTTGATCTCTGATACGACAAGATATGTGTTTTATTGACCAAATAGCTTCTATGCGGTCTTATGAAATCAGTATGGATCTTTACCTTCGCTTCCCAGTACTTGAGCGTCTTGGATGTCAGGATTTTCTCCCCATTCGCTAGATGTATGGTCGTATAGTTGCTATCTGCTTGCATCATGATGATGTCGGCGAGACGTATATACCTTGCTGTGCCTCCTTCTTTGATGATGATGGTGTCTGTGCCGGTTTGTCTGATCTCAGAAATCTGAGCTTGCAGATCATAAAATTTTTCTTTCCAGTGCTCCATTTCTGTAAGGATAGCAGCATAGTCGCTGATGGGTTTGATCGTGGTGTGAGGCGTGGTCATATACAAGGCGATTTACGTAAATTTGACAGTCGCAAAAATATATCATATAAAATATTTGCGCAATAGTTATTTTTAACTATTGTGTATATGAAAAACTATTTTTTGGCTCAAAATATAAATATGTATATCATTGAAAATCAATTATATTTGTAATTTTCAACTGCGATGCAGTATATATATCACTTTGGAACTCTGATCCCCGATTGTCGCAGTTTGCAACTGCGATGTACTATTTTTATGAATCTTTACCCCGTAGGATTAAAATCCAACGGGGTAAATTCAATACGCACCTAACTTAAAAAAAAGCACAAAACTATTCGGTGCTACGTTTTGAGCTTTAATGTTTTAGTATTTGTGGTGACGAATTACAAATTCTTAACCCCGTAGGATAATAATCCAATGGGGTTAAAATATAGGATCGAAGTCACAGACTTCGACCATCGTCTCCGAGTTTGGTACTTCGGCGATAGGGTTTATCTCATTCGGGTTTAAAAGTCAGAATCTTGACCATTGTTTGTAACTACAAAATTTCAGCTTCAAATTCAGAAGTGGTTAAAATTTGTGCTGACAAAAATGGGTTGTGTTCTAATAAATCTTTATCTCCGGTAATTAAGTAGTCCGCTTTTGAACAATCTATTAAGTCTAATAAAAAATTATCTTTAGGGTCTCTATTAATAAAGTGTGTTGGTTTTATTTCTACTTTTTTACCAATAATATCCAGTAATTGTAACAACTCATTTACATCTTCTTCTTGAAAATACTTTTTTAATTTTTCTCTGCCGGTGACCAACCTGATTTCTGTAATTAATTGTTCACAAGTTATGATTTGGATACGGCCATCGACAATATATTGTTTAACATTAGATAGTCTTTTACCTATCAAAAAACTTATCCAAACATTAGTATCAAATATAACTTTAACTTTTTTCTCTGTCATAAATTCCTTTTCTTACAAGTTCAACTTCGTCGTTTATTGTTTCTAAAGACAAATCATTTGTCCTAAATGATCGAAGGAGTCTAGATAGTTTATCTCCAATAACTTCTTTTTCCAACTCTTTGGTTAATTGGACTTGCTGCTCTTTGGGAAGTTGCTTGACTACAGAAAGTACTTGCTCAAATGTCAAATCTATTTGCACTGCTGTTTTCATCTTTTAAATGAATTTTATATTTAATAATAAACCCTAATAAAGCGCTAAATTGTAAAATCACTACATAATCGAAAATGCGTAACAAATTTTCTAACGTTAAAATTTGAATTTAAGTTCAAACACCAGCCGGCGCAAGTTTGTAACTTGTGCCTTTACACCGATCGTCGCAGTTTGTAACTGCGATGCACTATTTTATGAATCTTTATCCCGTAGGATTAATATCCAACGGGGTAAATTCAATACGCACCTAACTTAAAAAAAAGCACAAAACTATTCGCCCCTGTGAAGTTATGCTCTAACCCTTCCAGCCCTGAAAGGGCTACATAAATTAAACATAGGGCATCGCCCTATGTTGTTATGCACCATCCCTACCAGCCCTGAAAGGGCATAATACATCATAAACGTGAAACTAACTAATCCCAAACATACTTCTCATCATATTCAACTCTATACTTTTTTAAAAAAGCACGATACTCATCCTGAAAGGTTTTCTTACTGTGGTGTTCGTGCTGATTAGATATGTAAGCTATTACAACATCAACTTCCGCAGGATTTACTGAAAAGGCCCCGTAACCATCTTGCCAGTAAAAATTTACATAGCCTTTTCCTTTTGTTTTAATCCACTTAGAGGAATGTGATTTTAATTCTTCCATCAACTTCATTAAAGCTATCTTTTTGGAAAGCAAACAAAGTATATGAATATGGTCAGTATAGCCACCTACTTTAATGACGGTGCATTCTAGTTTATTACAGATGCCACCGAGATAAGCATGCAATTCTGCTTCTACTGGTGGGTATATCAACGGTTGACGATGCTTGGTGCTGAATATAAGATGTATGTAATTTTTGACAAGTGATTGACCCATGATTTTTGTATTACACCCTTTCAGGGCTTCTTAACGATTTGTGTTCTTATCTGATGGGCTTCACCAATCATTTGCGTATGCCACCCCTTTGGGGCTAGTTAAATCAACCCGTAGGATGAATTATCACTACGCATTTTTTTTATATGTTCGTTTAGGTTTTGCCCCTGCTCTTTGCTGATAATCCCTTTATATTTATCAGAAAGCTTTTGTTTTGCAGGAACAAAATTTGATTTAAGTACTTTTATCAAATCCAATTCTTCCAATTCGTGCAAAAGTCCTACCGCTTTTTGATTGGTTATTTGTATAAGCATTGTATTATCCATAATTCCAAATTATTAAGAATTCAATAAAAATTCAATTTTTAACTGTAACAAATTTTTACAAAGTTTAGTTGTTTAGAAACTTGTTTATTGTTTAGTGGTGTTTCTGAATATCCGATCGTCTCAGTGCCGCTAAAGCTACACAAGTAATGCAACTGCCGATCGCGCAGTTTGTAACCGATCCTCTGCGTCGCAGTTTCAACTGCGATGCACTATTTTATGAATCTTTACCCCGTAGGATTAATATCCAACGGGGTAAATTCAATACGCACCTAACTTAAAAATAAAGCACAAAACTATTTGATACTAAGTTTTGTGCTTTAATGTTTTAGTATTTGTGGTGTCGAATTGTAAATTCTTAAAAAATAGGATCGAAGTTACAAACTTCGACCATCGTCTCCGAGTTTGGCTAAGTCAGCGTAGGTCTGGTCGGCATACTTCGGCGATCGGGATTCTTGACAATCTGATATGGCTACCTTTCTGTCTTGTAACCAGATATCCAACTTTAAATAGTTTTTTTACCAAACTTTCTCCAGATTCGTCCCTTGATAACTTCATGCCGTTAGTACTTCATCTTTGACAAAATGCATTCTTACTATCCGTTGTACATTGTCATCAAAATGGCAAGATACTGCTTCAATGATATTCACCTTCAACTCAGACCATGTGTCTGCTTCCGTAAAAATTGATATGCTTAGTGCTGCTGCTTCATATCCACCTTCTGATGATTCATTAATGACAAATATTATCTCTTGCATATAACTAATTTTGAAAGACAAAGATATATGATTTTGTATATTAAATCCTATGTTGGCGCAAGTTTGCAACTTGTGCCCAAGCTACTCTATGGAATTCACACATCCATTCTAAGCTTTTGGACATTCAAAGTAAGCCAATAAACGTTCGAAAAGAGATAATGGACGGCTATTCCAGTACATGAGACTTTTGATATTTCTGAAGCTGGAAGCATCGGCTACTTTAATATTGCAAACAAGTTTGCAAGTCCAATAAGGCTTCAATATTGTTTGATAACAAAAAAGGAGCGTAGCTCTGACATCTTTGTAACAAAAAAGAACACACACGTTTTGAGGGGCGTAGCCCTGACATCTTTGATGCTAACGCTTGCAAAATTTGTTCGGAAATTTATGTTTGATATTTCTGAAGCTAGAAGCTCCAGCCACATTATATTGTAAGCCCGATCGTCGCAGTGCCGCTAAAGCTACTAAAGTAATGCAACTACCGATCGTCGCAGTTTGTAACTGCGATGCATTACACATCTGATCGTCGCAGTTTGCAACTGCGATGCACTATTTTATGAATCTTTACCCCGTAGGATTAATATCCAACGGGGTAAATTCAATACGCACCTAACTTAAAAACAAAGCATAAAACTATTCGATGCTAAGTTTTGTGCTTTAATGTTTTAGTATTTGTTGTGACGAATTAAAAATTCTTAAATAATAGGATCGAAGTTACAAACTTCCAGCATCGTCTCCGGGTTTGGCTAAGTCATTGTAGGTCTGGACGGCATACTTCGGCGATCGGGTATCCTGTACTCATATCATGCAAATATATTAGGTTTGTGGCAAACTACCAAGAATCATGGCAAAGCCATAGAAAACGCCGAGCGGGGAGTGTAAGATTTTCTTTTGATACTGAAAGGTTTTCTTTTGGTACTCAAAGTCTTTCTTTTGGTACTCAAAGTCTTTCTTTTGACTCTCAAAGTCTTTCTTTTGACTCTCAAAGTTTTTCTTTTGGCACTCAAAGATTTTCTTTTGTTACTAAAAGACTTTCTTTTGGTTCCGAAAGATTTTCTTTTATCACTCAAAGACTTTCTTTTGGCTCTGAAAGATTTTCTTTAACCACTTAAAGCCTTTCTTTTAACACTGAATGATTTTCTTTAACCGCTCAAAGCCTTTCTTTTGGCACTGAAATATTTCCTTTTACTACTACCGATCTTCGAGGTTTGCAATTGCGATGCATTACACATCTGATCGTCGCAGTTTGCAACTGCGATACACTATTTTATGAATCTTTGATTCAATACGCACCTAACTTAAAAACAAAGCACAAAACTATTCGATGCTAAGTTTTGTGCTTTAGTGTTTTAATATTTGTGGTGACAAATTAAAAATTCTTAACCCCGTAGGAATTTAATCCAACGGGGTTAAAATATAGGGTCGAAGTTATAAACTTCGACCATCGGGATACTTTGTAATGTGTTTTATGCTTATTCTTTTATAATTTTCTTAATTATCCTATCAGCACCTTGTTGAAGATGCAAAAAGTAAATGCCATTGGGCAAATCCTGCATGTCAAGTGATTGGTTAGTTAGTCCTTGCTTTGTTGTTGTTCTTTGGTGTTGTACTGTTTCACCAAAAATGTCTAACAGTTTTATTTCTATATTATCATCATTCTTAGATTCAGTTACGATATTTAAAATGTTACTTGCAGGATTTGGCGTAATACTGATAGCATTAAATTTATCAGTTATTCTTAAAACAGATACAACTTTTGAGTATGTAGATTTACCATCAAAATCTATTTGTTTTAACCGATAATAAGTCAGACCTTCGTTTACCCTTTCATCCACAAAATGATACTTTTTTTCATGATTTGTTGTACCACTTCCTCTAACAAAGGCTATTTTATCAAAACCAACCGCATCTTGAGATGCTTCGATGTCAAAACCATCGTTGTTAATTTCACTTGCGGTGGCCCAAGTCAATAAACTCTTGCCCCCATCAATAGTTTGAGCATCTAAAGCCAATAGTTCGACAGGGAGAGTTATATCACTTTGTGTGCCCGTACCCGAAAACGTCACTAAAGGATCTGTGCAAGTACCTTCATTCACCCACGTTCCGGTATCTTTATCTGGTGGGTTTGGTACAGAGGCAAATGTATTGGAATACAGCAATATATCATACACTACAGGAAGCGCATCTAAAGCCGTCCAGATCTCCCATCGATTGTTGTCGGTTGACCACAATACTCTTACTGGATTGAAAGAATTGCCAATCCCTTCATAAACATTTCGGCTAGGCGACCCAGAAGCAGATGCATAAGATAGCGTGAAGTCTTCGCTGACACAAAAAGAGTTCATGAGGATAGTATTGCCCGGTTGAGCATGTAAAAGAGACACGAACACTGTAATGATGAGTACAAAAATACTGTTTTTCATTGTATGGTGATTTTTTATGATATATAAAATTGTTGAAAAATGCGAATTTTGTGATGATGCATTGGTGGTAATTGTTCAAAAAGAAGAAAGGCTAATAACCTGTGGATCTTGACCATAACCGATTTCGTGATATTTTGATCTTTTACATATACAGTAGCTGTTGTATCATGTTGTTTTTTATTTAGATGTGTTCGTAGTGCTTCATATTGAGCCTTCAGTATAGACAGTTCTGTCTGCAATGCGACGTATTCATTGATGGGAATCATGAGCGTGTTTGGGTTGGCTGACATAATATTTTGGTCTTAAAAAATAATGACACAAAAATATAATCAAAACTTCCGATAAACAATAGTTATTTTTAACTATTGTGGTTATTAAATAATGTAAATACCTTTGCGAGTTTTGTTTATAAGGGGTGTCAGATTTAATATATTAGTATTTATGGTGACAAATTGTAAAACTTCTCAAACTCGATCGGCGCAGTTTGCAACTGCGATACACTATTTTATGAATCTTTGATTCAATACGCACCTAACTTAAAAACAAAGCACAAAACTATATGATGCTAAGTTTTGTGCTTTAATGTTTTAATATTTGTGGAGACGAATTGAAAATTCTTAAATAATAGGATCGAAGTCACAGACTTCGACCATCGTCTCCGAGTTTGGCTGAGTTAGTGCAGTTCGGAGCGGCATACTTCGGCGATCAGAAACTTCGAGCACCGGGAACTAAAAATAAACTATATTGTTATATTATAATAAATTTTAATCAGCATGTCCATAAATTTCACTGCATATTTGGAAGATCCTTCTCAATTAGAAGCGATCACAACATTCATGAAATCCCAGAAGATTAGATACGAAGTGTCGGGTAATGCTGAAAGTTATTACAATATTGATTTTATAAACAAAATAAAACAAGGTGACGAAGACTTACTAAATGGTAAAGGTAAGAAGGTGACTCTAGAAGAGTTAGATCAATTATGGAAATAATATACTTACCACAAGCCGAAGAAGATTTGAGCTATTGGGTCAAAACGGGTAATAAGTCTATACTAAAAAAATTGCATTGTTGACAAGAGCTGTTGTTGATGGTCCATACAAAGGCATCGGTAAGCCAGAAGCTTTAAAATATGAACTTGTTCCTAAGTGGTCAAGAAGGATTAATAAAGAACATAGATTTGTATATCAAGTTTTAGACGATAAAATTTATGTTTTCTCTTTACGTGGCCATTACGTGTAAAATACGCACCTAACTTAAAAAAAAAGCACAAAACTATTCGGTGCTACGATTTGTGCTTTAATGTTTTATTATTTGTGTTGACGAATTTAAAATTCTTAACCCTGTAGGATAATAATCCAACGGGGTTAAAATATAGGATCGAAGTCACAGACTTCGACCATCGTCTCCGAGTTTGGCTGAGTCAACGTAGGTCTGGGCGGCATACTTTGGCGATCGGGATTTGTTGAAACCGATCGTCGTTGTTCATAATTCGGATCGTTCAAGTGCTCGGCTGTTTTCTCCATTCGGTTGTTTCCGTCGTTGAAGTGTTCAGTTCTCTTTGACGCTATCAGAATCAAGCTTAAGCAACTCACTTTTATACTCATGAACTTTTTCAGTCTTGCCTTGCAGGGTATAATTCCTAATCAATAAATCCAAGGTATGTAACAAACCATTCCTTTTTTTTACATCATTGTCGGCCAACTTTTTCTCTTCATTTAAAACATCAATCAAAAGCTTTTCTGCTATCAATAAACCATCTTTTTGTTTAGTATCCGCAAGTGCAAATTGTTGATAAGCTGTAGCTAGATTTTTTTGTATCTCTGTCACTAGGTCTTAGTGCTAGACTTTTTGAGTATTGTTATACTTTGTTTGAAATCCTGTTTCATAGAATAAGCTGTTCCCAACAATAGAAATGCCTCTGCATTTTTGGGGTCTAAAATACTTGCTTTTTCCAGAAAATTAATCCCAGTATTGATGTCCCCAAATTTTTCGCCCATCACCTTGCCTATATCCATAAGGCACAATGATTTGAATTCGGGAATGATCGTATCCATACCCACGGCTTTATATTTATCAGCCTGCTCGTAGGCAGCAAGGGCAGTATTGAGCAACGTAAGGTTGATATTAGGGGTATTGCTTTCCATTCCACCTAGAAATTGATGTGCATTTCCCATTTGTAACCAAGCCACATTGTACGATGGATGTATTTCTATTGCTTTCTTTAATAATGTAATAGAGCGATTAAACAATTCCGTTCTTTCAACTTCAGTATCTTTTAGGGCAGCTCTTTTCTCATCTGCTGATAAATCTAAAATATCCGATTCTTTTTCTTCCAAGATTTGGTTGGCTTTATTGATAAGTTCAGCGGCCAAATCAGTATGGATCTTTCCACTGTTTTTTGAAACATGCACATCTTTGGAAAACAGGGTGTAGTTATCTTTCCAGTCAAAATTTCGGTTGATGGTCAAGGTAGAAAATATTACTGTCAAAATTCCCAAACCGAGAGTTATGTATTTGAATCCTTTTTGATCTTGATTGCCACTCCATTTGATTCCCAAACTATAAAGCAAACTTGCTACTATCAGACAAAATCCAAGCGAAGGCATAAACATAAATCGCTCTGCCATATTAGTTCCTATGGGGAAAAAGAAATTGGAAACAATGGAAAAAGTGATGAAGTAATACAAAATTCCAAAGGCTATAATGTGCTTCCTGCGAATATGATATAATGCCCACCCTATCAAAAACAAATGAATGAGAACAGAAAAAATAACCGAAATGTCTTTAAATGATTTGATAGCAATATGTCTTGGATAGTAATCTATCGTAAGTGGATAAGGTGCGATCAACAATTGCACATATTTGCCCCAAGTATGGAAATTGGTTGCCAACTGATTGCTAAAGTGCATTTTGGTATAAGTGTCTTCATTAAACGTGGTCAATATCTTTATATCTGACCCCTGAACCACAGGCGCAAATTTGGCAATGGGATTTAATACTAAAAACGGATCGTTCATCAACTCCTCACTCACTGCACCTTTATTGGGTTGATTTAAAACCGCCGACCTCACACCCAAAAATAGAACCAATGGCAGCATAAAGGGCAAAGTCAATTTAAAAATATGCTTGAAACTAGCATCTGTAAAAAACCAAAAAACCAATGGAATAACGGCTATAAAGGTTACAGCAGATTCTTTAGAAAACAAGGCAAAAATATAACTTAATAAAGCTAGTACCATATATTTTTTAGTGCCTACAACTTGATTGTCAATTTGGGCTTTGAATTGTTTCAGAACAAAATAAAGTGTAGCCACGGAGCCTAACATCACCAGTATTTCATCCAGTCCTTTTACATTGGCAACAGCCTCAGTATGCAAAGGATGAACGGTATAAATAAGCGTGGTAACTAGGGCTAGGAAATTAGCTTTGGTAGGATTCGTTTCTTCCTTTGAGTCGAATAATAATAGCATTGTCCTATATAGCACCAAACAAAGCAATGCATACCATAGGGCATTAAAGAAATGTAAAACATGTGGAAAACTCGTTTTTTCACTAAGGTCTTTCAGATGATTTCCCTTTTTATCCTTTACATCTTTGCCTTTCTCGTCTATTTTTGTTTTTGCAAATAGTTCTGCTTGGATGGCAAATATTGCTATAGACATGGGCCTATACCTACCCCCTACTACTGCATTCAAATCTTGCTCATGCTTACCTGCAAATGCATCTTTGCTCATGATGTCTGGAATACCGGAGATACCACTTTGTACAAATTTGTTTTGATAGATGATGACACTATCGTCAATGGTCCATTTGTTAGGAATGGTATTGACATAGATTAAAAGTGCAATGGAGAAAACTATCCATTGCACTTTATTATGAAATTTTATAAATTTTATCATTCTGTATTCATTCGATATGATAATAACGTTATTTAATATTTCTAGAAGTATTTTGCTAATTCATTTTCACAATCGTAATATGAGATGTGCCGTTAGTAGATGGCGCCCCTGATTCAAAAGTGTTATTCATAATTCGAAGCGAAAAAGTCTGATTGGCAGTAAGCGGGACTAAAGCCGTTAGTTGGGAACGATTTTTATAGGGTGGTGCGATGTTATTAGCATAAAAATTATGAATTCCAAAATAATCCGTTTCTCCTCCAGTGATCACAGTGGATGTCCCTGTACCCGTAAAATTTAAATTGTTATCAACATCAAGTATGGTAGTTAAACTATACCCAGATGTTGAAGCCACCCCTAGAAGACCTACTATTTGCACAGTCACCATATAAAGCCCTTCCGATGGAGCAGTAAATATACCTGTACCAGCATTCCAGGCACTTCCTACATTGGTCGTTACATTTCCAAAACAGGTGGCAATGGCAGGTAAGGAGTAGCTAGCAGTTGCTGGTGCGAGGGATGATCCAGTAAGGAATGATTGTATGGAGTTTACACTTGCTCTTACTAATAGTTGTGCACCACCTCCACTTGATGCAGAGCCCCAAGACAAGGCACCTGCTCCATCGGTAGTGAGTACCTGCCCATTTGTACCAGTGGTGGTTGGGTAGGTATTGGGACCAATCTTAGCCTTGGCAGTACCTATACTATCTACAGAGATGATGTCTTGATTGGCCATGTTTAGGTTAGTTGTAGCAGTATGGTTTCCAAGATTATCAGGACCACTTACTAGTGTCCATGAAGTGCTGTAGAGATAAAATCCTGCCGTACCACCTGTCTGATAGACCATCATACCTGCAGTAGGACTTGCGATATCACCTGTCGATGCTACTCTCGGGATAAGCAATCCTTTGTCAGTAGATGTTACATCTAGTGCTGCTGATGTATTGGGTGTTGCGGTATTGATACCTACTTGTGCTTGTGATGATAGGGTACATAGGAGGATAAAAGAAAGGGAAAAGATTAAGTGTTTCATGATGTTTAAATTTTAATTGTTAATGCTTAATTGTTGAATTGTTAATTGTAAATTGTAAATTGTAAATGATTGATTGTTAATTGTAATTGTGTTTGGGGTTTAAGGTGTTTCGTTCGGTTGTTTGAGTCTTTTGTCATTTGAATTGTTTGAATTATTTATTTTAAAGGATCCCAATATCAAAATTACGAGCCATAGGTATTGATTTGTTTCCGCTTATGATGATAGAACGTGGATTTGATTGATATGAAACTAAGTATTTTTTATTGACCACAAAAGAACGATGTGGCCGTATGAAATCATCATTGTTTCCTATCTTTTCTAGCCAGTACTTGATGGTCTTGGATGTAAGGATACGCTGCCCATCTACTAAGTGTATAGTAGTATAGTTACTATCTGCTTCCATCATAATGACATCAGAGAGCGATATTATTTTGGTAATGCCTTGATCTTTTACAAATAAAGTAGCTGGTGTTCCTAGGTGTTTTTGATTTACTTGTGCCTTTAGCTCTTCATATTGCGCCTTCAGTATAGACAGTTCTGTCTGCAATGCGACGTATTCATTGATGGGAACGATGAGCGTGTTTGGGTTGGCTGACATAATATTTTGGTCTTAAAAAATAATGACACAAAAATATAATCAAAACTTCCGGTAAACAATAGTTATTTTTAACTATTGTGGTTATTAAATAATGTAAATACCTTTGCGAGTTTTGTTTATAAGGGGTGTCAGATTTAATATATTAGTATTTATGGTGACAAATTGTAAAACTTCTCAAACTCGATCGGCGCAGTTTGCAACTGCGATACACTATTTTATAAATCTTTACCCCGTAGGATTAATATCCAACGGGGTAAATTCAATACGCACCTAACTTAAAAACAAAGCATAAAACTATTCGATGCTAAGTTTTGTGCTTTAATGTTTTAGTATTTGTTGTGACGAATTTAAAATTCTTAACCCCATAGGATAATAATCCTACGGGGTTAAATAATAGGATCGAAGTTGCAGACTTCGACCATCGTCTCCGAGTTTGGCTGAGTTAGTGCAGTTCGGAGCGGCATACTTCGGCGATCAGAAACTTCGAGCACCGGGAACTAAAAATAAACTATATTGTTATATTATAATTAATTTTACTCAGCATGTCCATAAATTTCACTGCATATTTGGAAGATCCTTCTCAATTAGAAGCGATCACAACATTCATGAAATCCCAGAAGATTAGATACGAAGTGTCGGGTAATGCTGAAAGTTATTGCAATATTGATTTTATAAACAAAATAAAACAAGGTGACGAAGACTTACTAAATGGTAAAGGTAAGAAGGTGACTCTAGAAGAGTTAGATCAATTATGGAAATAATATACTTACCACAAGCTGAAGAAGATTTGAGCTATTGGGTCAAAACGGGTAATAAGTCTATACTAAAAAAAATTGCATTGTTGACAAGAGCTGTTGTTGATGGTCCATATAAAGGCATCGGTAAGCCAGAAGCTTTAAAATATGAACTTGCTCCTAAGTGGTCAAGAAGGATTAATAAAGAACATAGATTTGTATATCAAGTTTTAGACGATAAAATTTATGTTTTCTCTTTACGTGGCCATTATGTATAAAAAACGCACCTAACTTAAAAACAAAGCACAAAACTATATGATGCTAAGTTTTGTGATTTTGTGTTTTGGTATTTGTGGTGACGAATTAAAAATTCTTAACCCCGTAGGATATTAATCCAACGGGGTTAAAATATAGGGTCGAAGTTATAAACTTCGACCATCGGGATACTTTGTAATGTGTTTTATGCTTATTCTTTTATAATTTTCTTAATTATCCTATCAGCACCTTGTTGAAGATGCAAAAAGTAAATGCCATTGGGCAAATCCTGCAAGTCAAGTGATTGGTTAGTTAATCCTTGATTTGTTGTTGTTCTTTGGTGTTGTACTGTTTCGCCAAAAATATCTAACAGTTTTATTTCTAAATTATCATCATTCTTGGATTCAAGTACGATATTTAAAATGGTACTTGCAGGATTTGGCGTAATACTGATAGCATTAAATTTATCAGTTATTCTTAAAACAGATACAACTTTTGAGTATGTAGATTTACCATCAAAATCTATTTGTTTTAACCGATAATAAGTCAGACCTTCGTTTACCCTTTCATCCATAAAATGATATTTTTTTTCATGATTTGTTGTACCGCTTCCTCTAACAAAGGCTATTTTATCAAAACCAACCGCATCTTGAGATGCTTCGATGTCAAAACCATCGTTGTTAATTTCACTTGCGGTGGCCCAAGTCAATAAACTTTTGCCCCCATCAATAGTTTGAGCATCTAAAGCCAATAGTTCGACAGGGAGAGTTATATCACTTTGTGTGCCTGTACCACTAAAATTAGTCATTTCATTACTCCAATTACCAAATGTAAGATTTGGGGGATTAGGAGTGGATTGAACAGCACTTGTGTAAAACAAAATTTCTTCTGGCGTACCTCCTGTTTCAAATCCATAAATTTCCCACTGTGAATTTCTATACTTAACTTCCATATAGGTTAATGGATCTAATTCAAAAATATAACGATAGGAGTGTCGTCCGCCGCTTGTAGCTTGATAATCCAAAGTAACAGTTGCACCATTATTACCTGGGCTAGGGTCTGTATTAGGATTAGATGATGCATACTGAATGCTGTTACCGCCTTGTGCCATCATAAAGCTAGTCAAAAAGAAAAATAGGACAAAAGTGTAAATCGCTTTTTTTATCATTATTGAAGGTTTAAAAAAAATTAAAAAATAAGCTAATTATAGCTAGGCAAAGGTAAAATCCTATACCAAGTCGAATTTAGCAGAATTATGGATTGAAAACTTATTGAATAATTAAAATATGTTAACATTTGAAAAAAGTATAATGGGGGCAAACATTTATTTAATATTTCTTTTTCTATATCTTGCTTCTTTGATGTTTTCTGATTAAGCAACACTTTCAGCTTTGCGTAACTTATATTTTTATAAGCTGACTATATATCATTGATTTTCAATTCATATTAGTCACAAAAATATAAGAACGCATGATTTTAGTGATGCCTTGATCTTTAACATATATAGTAGCTGGTGTTCCTAGGTGTTTTTGATTTACTTGTGCCTTTAGCTCTTCATATTGCGCCTTCAGTATAGACAGTTCTGTCTGCAATGCGACGTATTCATTGATGGGAACGATGAGCGTGTTTGGGTTGGCTGACATAATATTTTGGTCTTAAAAAATAATGACACAAAAATATAATCAAAACTTCCGATATGCAATAGTTATTTTTAACTATTGTGTGTATTAAATAATGTAAATACCTTTGCGAGTTTTGTTTATAAGGGGTGTCAGATTTAATATATTAGTATTTATGGTGACAAATTGTAAAACTTCTCAAACTCGATCGGCGCAGTTTGCAACTGAGATGCACTCCGATTGTCGCAGTTTGTAACCGTGATACACTATTTATTTAAGGAATTTGCAATTCATCAATCACTACACACGGATCGAAACCCAAATTTTAAAGGGAACAAAATTTAGTTATAAAATAGAAATTAGACCCATCTGTGCCAGTTTGGCTACCAATTCAGTACTATTACTGCAATTAAATTTTTTCAGTAAGGCATTCTTTTGGTTTTCTACTGTATTAAATGAGCTACCCAATGCTAATGCAATTTCTTTTGATGCACATCCTTTGCATAATAGGAGGACTATTTCTTTTTCGCGAGGGGTCAAAGATGGAAGTGATTGTATCATCTTCTTCGTCGAATAGATATTTTTTGTGACTTTAATTATTTCTATGTACAAACGCTCAAAGCCTTCATTTTTATTTACAATGGCAGAAATACCCATTTGATAGAGACTATCTATAAGGAAAGAATTAGTAATACTCGAGAATATAATTATTTTTAGATTTGGGTTTTTCTTAAAAGCTTCTGTAAACAATGTAGTTCCTCTGTTTTCATCAGAAAATATATCTGCTATCAAGAGATCAGGATTTGTGCTATCTATGAAAGAAAGTACATCATCAATAGTATTCCCAACACCTACAATATCAATATCATCGTAAACAGACAAGGATTGCTTCATAGCGTCTGTAACAAAAGTATGATCATCGTATAGTGCTACACAAATCAATGGAATTTATTTTTACTTGCAAATATAGTAAAAATTGTTCTCAATATTATTTTACTATTTAGGGGCTGCTGAAAAAGTCAGCTATTATTTTTGGTTAATAGTTTAACGGAGATTATCGTTCAAAAAACAAGCAATAGTGAATAAGAACGAAGTGAAGTGCAAAGCACCAAAGGCCGCAAGCCTTTGACGAAGTGAACCGCTAGCGGGTGGGCAGGAAAGTGCGTCTATTGCCATAGAAAGCACAAAGGATTAAATATGAAATACTTATGGCAATAGAAAAATGCATGACTAAGCGAACCTGAAAGGTCGAGCATGACAATGCGAGAAGCGAAGGAACCCGTAAGGGATGGGCAGGTCGAAAATGAACAACAATACACCTAGCTGATTTAAGTTTAAATCAGTGCCTTCATTTTTGAGTGATTTCGTATCACTCAAAATGCAGCAAAAGCTGCACCATTGAGTTACCTCTTTTGGAACTAGACTTTCTTGGTTACTTTTTTGGGCAATGCAAAAAAGTAGCTGCCCTGCATAAGGCAAAAGCCAACTCAAGGTACACGACTTTTGGACAAAATCAATTAAAAGGTTTGCATTTAATTTGTATATTATAGACATAATTTATTATTTACCAATTGGTTGCACCATAGTCAGCAGACCCTATTTATTCGATTAAAAAGAAATTTTAAGATGTTTATATTATAAATACTCATAGTGGACATGTGAGGTTGATGTTCCATATTACGAGACTTATTTTAAGCAATGATTTTGGGTAAAACATTTACACTTATAGCATGGTGCTGAATAGTCACAAAGGTTTTTAGTGAAAGTTAATCCCGAAAATAAATACGGTTAGCAAGAGTTTTAGTTTCAAGTTTTGTTTATAACCACTCCTGCTAAAGTACCGCCATCTTGTAAATTTTCAAACTTCAACTTTAATTTGGAATCTGCCAGCATACTACTTACCAGAAGCAGCCCATTCCAGAGCCTCCAGAAGTGTCTATTTTGTCAATATGTTGTTGCCCTATCTTGTCTATAATGTTAGGATCGATGCCTGTCCCAAAATCTCTGATATAGATGCCATCGGGTTTTGTATAAAGTTCAATTTGACCACCTATTGATGAATAATTTATAGCATTCGTGATTAGGTTTAGTAAAGTGATATATAATTTTTGAGTAGAAAGAGGCAGAGTGACTTCTGATGTATTCAGAATATTGTTTGTAACTTGGATTTGCTTTTCTTTAATTTTATAATTTAGCTCGCTAATGATTTGATTGCCTGTTTGGTAAATGACTTCATTAGAAAGTATTTCATCTATATCTGTACCAACGGTCTTCTTAAGTTGTAAAAGGTTACTTACTATAGTGTTTATATTTGAAATCTGATCGTTTATGCTATTTTTGGCTTTGTCAACATAAGTATCATGATTCAATACGCACCTAACTTGTTTTCTCCGTTCAAGTGTTCGGATCGTTCAGGTGTTCGGTTCGCTCGAGTGTTCGATTGTTTCCACCGTTCGGTTGTTTCCGCCGTTCAAGTCACAGACTTCGGCCATCGTCTAGGAGTTTGGCGGTGTTAACGCAGTTTGGATCGCTGAATTGAAGAATTAATGTTTTAAATTTAACTCATTATCTTCACGATCGTTCCTCCTATTTCTGGAGATTCGAATATGACTTTGACTTGTTCACTTTGTAACAACATTCCTACTAGATAAAGCCCCATACCATGTCCTTTTTCCTGAGTGGTACCTGGTTTAGAGTTTTTGACATCGGTCATCATCTTCACGGTTTGTACATCAGATAATCCTACTCCAAAATCTTGGATACAAAACCCGTTCCCTTCTTTATATATTTTTATCGATTGGTCAGGATGGCTGTATTTGATGGCATTGGACAATATATTGTGAACGACTACCTGTAATTTTTCGGCAGCAATAGGCAAAGTGAACCCAGCTGGTAATAAGTTTTGGATGGTGATATTTTTTTCTTGAATAGCCTGTTGCATTTGTTTAGTTATATTTTGGATCACTTCTTGCACTTCGGCCGTTGCATTTTTCTGATTTTCGGCCATGGACAGCTTTTTCATGTTTAGTAAATTGTTGAGTACACCATTGACGGAGCTAATCTGATTTTCGAGACTGAGTGATGCTTGAGATAAAAACGGATCATTTACATGTAGTTTTTTAAGAAGAAGTTTGACCCCTAGTAATGGCTCTTTGATGTCATGTGATAGTATAGAAATGGTGTGCTCGTTGAGTTGGTTTTGTTGGGCGATGATGTTTTTTTGTTTTCTCATAGTCTGATAAAAATAAATTAAAGCGCCCAAGCCACAGAGCAAAAAAAAGATAAATGCACCTAAATATAGATTTTGTTTTTGCTGAGCTGTGAGTTCGATGTTTTTCAGCGCCAGATCTTTTTCTTTTTCTAATTTTTCGGCTTGTTCTTTGAGGAAGGCCAGTTGGGTGAGATCTTTTTCCTGATTACTGAGTGTCAAGGCTTGTTCTTTTAGCGTGAGCGTTTGATCTTGCTGAGTAGTGAGTAACAATTGGTTGGCGAGTTGCTCGTCTGTAAGTTGCTTTTGGTATTTCAGCACAAGCGCCTTTTTATCATACTCAAATTTAATTTTTTCTTCTGCGATTTTTTCGGCATCTTCTAGTGTATATATGCTGTCTTTGATGGTTATATGTTCTTCATAAGCTATTAATGCTTTATCTGTATCACCCTTTTCTTTATATAACTTATAAAGTGCTTTGTAGCCATTTCCCATTTTAGCTACAAATCCTAAGGAATCGGATATTGCAATACTTTTTAAGAAATATTTCTCTGCTACACCTAAGTCTTTCTGTTTTTGATAAAGTTCACCTAAATGTTGATAAACAATAATTTCATTCTCTTTATTACCAATTTTAATATCCAAATCCAATGCCAATTTCCCATATTTTATGGCTTCAGGTACATTATCAATTTTTGTATAAGCACTAAACAAATTTTCGTAATTTATTGCCAAAAAATTTTCATTTCCAATTTCAGTATTAATTTTTGCTGCTTTTTTTAATTTTTCAATGGCGCTATCATATTTCTTTTGATTTAAATATACAGTAGCTAGATTTGATGTAGCACCTGCAAGAGTATATAAGTCATTAATCTTTTCACTTTTCTCAATAGATTTTAATAGTACTTCTTCCGCTTTTTCAAATTGACCTGTCTCAATATATATAATACCTATATTCCCATAAATTGTAGCTTCTAAGGGTTCATCCTTTCTTTTCTCAAGTACTCTTAGTGCTTCATATAGATTCTTGGTACCTTTAGGGAAATCACCCATCTGCAAGTATGTAAGACCTAACCCATTGTATGCAGATGCTTCCTGACCTTTTTTATAAGAAACACCAGCATGTTTAATACTTAAATTGAGATGATGAATCGCTTTTTTAAAATCTCCTAAATAACCTAATGCAAATCCATGTATTAAGTGCAATTCAGAATATCTATCTTTTAGTTGATTTTTGTAAGCTAACTGCTCCGCCATTTCTGCATATTCTTTAGCTCTCACTAAATCAATATTAAAATATTGCTCAGCTATATTTAGATATTGATCGGTTTTGAACCTAGGATCTTTTGCTTTTTCTGCCAAAGTCTTTAGTGAGTCAATTTTTACTTGAATTTTTGATTGACCAAGCATACTAAAGCTACCCAATAGTAATATTACAGAAATTAAGATAAATCGCTGTATTCCGTATTTAAATATTGTAGAGATATAGTCCAAGGGTAGGAGATTGAATAGCCTATCAAAATTAATTTTTTTGGATTGAGTAAAAGAGATTGTACTTGAAATTAAAAAAATAGCAAGCACATAGAAGTATAATCTATGCATATAGAAAGGATTTGATCTGATTGTTTGGGCAAATGTAACATCAAAAATTGTAACATTCTATCATTTTGCATAATTTATGGTTATGCGTCTATTAGATTTCATTATTTAAAAAATTAAAATTTAAGGTATATTTGCATTTTAATAAGGATCGAATGAAAATACTTTTATATGATGACCACCCTTTTGTGACGGAAGCTATTACTAGCTATATAAATGTATTGGGTGAAATGCAAGTCGTAGGTATGTGCCACACTGTAGAAGATTTCAAAGTCAAATTAGCAAACACAAAACCAGATATCGTCATTTCAGACGTACTATCTGATGAAGATGCTGGATTTACTGTGTTTTACTACATTCTCGAACACTTTCCCAAAATAAAAATTGTAGCCTATACCAGTATCAGCAGTTCGTTTATCATTCACTCGTTATTAGACTTAGGAGTACACGAAGTAGTTAATAAAAGAGAAAATATTGCCACATTGATAGATAAAGTAAAACAGGTTTATGAAAGTAGTACTTCTAAAAACTATAAGGTCGTTGACTTATTAACATTGACACCTAGAGAGAAACAAATTGTTGATTTTTTAAAATTAGGTTTGGTGGCCAAGGAAATTGCAGTTGAGCTCGGCACATCTCCACATACCATCAATAACCAAAAAAATGCACTTCTAGAAAAGTTTGGCTGCACCAACAGCACTGAATTGATAGTAAAGCTATCTCAAATGGGTTTGGTAGGGCTAGTGTGATCATTATAAAACGTTAGGAAAAAGAAGTTTATTTAAAGTTTTTCTTTTTTGGGGCGATATATTAAGATCTCTCATTACCCTTTCAGACACTCTTTAAAATCTTTGACTTTCTTCTGCGAAACAATAACCTAATCATTAAATGCTATAGTTATTTTCAGCTTGTTTGACAAGTTCATCGTTCCATATTGAGTTTGCCGCGTTTGGCGCAGAACAAGTATTTTCTCAAAGATCAATCGTCTTTAATCTAAAAAAGATTAAAAATCAATGGCATGTGAATATAGCTCGCTATCCTTGACGACCTGAAAAATTTCATAAAGGCTTAGTTTTGTGTTCTTATAAAAGTCGTTCTCGATACTGCTTTTCCTAAAGATAAGATTTTATTTATTCGAAAAAAAACAATACAAATATTAGATATTTTTACAACATATTGATTATCTGTAGATTAAATTCAACAATGTAAAATTAGGCTGTGTAGCAATTTTAGAACAAAGCTATCCTTTCAAAAAAACAAACAAAATAATAAAAATTTGGATGGGTAAATCTAATTTTGAATTTTGAGTATTTTGCAACAACACTTATAAGGTATCATTGGGAGAAAAACTCAAAAAACCCTTACCTTTGTATATCAGAATATCATAACCATCAAAGTGCTCCAAAGAATATGTACGCCAATGAAAATTAGGATTCTATTTATTGCAATATTAAGTTTGACATCCTTTACACTAAAAAGCCAAGCCTTCTTTGTGCCATCAGACACTTTGATTTCCAAAAGATTTAACGCAGCTTTAGGATTTGGAGTCGCTACATATACAGGATTCTCAATAGGGTTGTATAATACTTGGTATAAAAAATTTGACCAAAGTTCATTTCATCTTTTTAATGATTGGGGCGAATGGAATCAAATGGATAAAGCAGGGCATATACATACGGCTTACCTTCAAGGCGTATTGTGCTATAAAGGTACCAAATGGACTGGCATGAATAAAGATAACAGTATTCTTACAGGAATGATATGTGGAACACTCTTTCAGACTACCATTGAAATCATGGATGGATATTCGTCAAAATGGGGCTTTTCTCTAGGTGATATAGGCGCTAATTTAGTCGGTACAGGTATTTTTGCAGCGCAACAGTATTATTGGAATGACCAAAGAATCAGTCTCAAGGTATCATCTATTCCTATACATTATCCAGAATATATTTTAGTATCTGATGATGGAAAAACACAATCATCTTTAGCCATGAGAGCTCGAAACCTTTACGGTAAAAATTATTTAGAAAATTTTTTAAAAGACTATAATGCACAAACCTATTGGGCATCCATCAATATACACTCTTTTCTTGATACTAATAATAAATGGCCGAAATGGCTCAATCTAGCATTGGGCTATGGTGCAGAAAACATGTTTGGGGGCTTCAATAATCATTGGGCTGAAAACAATACTCTTTTCTATTTGGATGCCATAAGATATCCACGAATGAGACAATTTTATATAGGGTTTGACTTGGACTTACCAAAATTAAACCCTAAAAATCCAATTCTAAAGACAGTGTGTTCAGTCTTTAATATATTTAAGATTCCGTCACCTGCACTTGAAATAAATACTGAAGGCCAAATAAAATTTCATTTTCTAAGGTAATAAGTTATACCTTAATTTTAAAACTGTTAATCTATTACCACCTCCAATGTTTCAAAATCTGTCTCCGCAAAGGGACGATCCCACGTTAAGCTTCTCACGGCATCAGCGACTGTGATTTGGTATTAAAAAAAACCAAAGGAAGGATATTGTTACCCAACCTTTGGCTTCAATGCTCTTTACGATATCAATGATGGTGCTCTTCGTCTTCTTCTTTATGAGCCGCGATCAATTTATTTTGTATATCCGCAGGTACTGCTACATAATCCGCAAATTTTCGTGTAAACTTAGCCTTACCTTGAGATAATGATCTCAAGGTAGATGAATATTGGTACATCTCAGCTATAGGCACTCTGGCCTTGATCTTCTGATAATGCCCATCAGAATCCATACCCATAATAATCGCTCTCCTTGTCTGCAAATCTCCCATGATATCGCCCATAGCTGCATCAGAACAGGTGATATCAACATCATATATAGGTTCTAGGATTTGTGCCCCTGCGTTTTTGAAAGCTGCCCTAAATGCTCCAATGGAAGCCAACATAAATGCCATATCATTAGAATCAACAGGGTGCATCTTTCCATCGTAAATACTTACTCGTATGTCTTGACAATTGGAACCAGTAAGTGGCCCTTCTGTCATTTTCTGCATGATACCTTTTTTGATGGCACTAGCATATTTGGCATCTACTGTACCACCTACTATACACCAGTAAAAAGCTAGTTTTCCGCCCCACTCTAAGTCTTCGATCTCTATATGCTTTACGTTAAGTCCTTCAGGATTTGGCATGCCTTCATAATATGGCTCAATTCGCATGTGTACCTCGCCAAACTGTCCTGCACCACCACTCTGTTTTTTATGTCTATACACTTCATTGGCAGATTTTGTTATTGTTTCACGATATGGAATCCTAGGTCGCTCAAAATCCATGTGGACTCCAAAATTTTTCTCTATCCTATACTTAATGAGATCCAAATGAAGCTGCCCTTGCCCGTGGATGATTGTTTGTTTTAATGTGGCATTTTGCTCTACTACCAATGTAGGATCTTCCTCTTCAACCTGGTGCAATGCCTTTATGAGTTTTTCCATATCTGCCTTACTTGGAGGCACTACTGCTGTACGGATACGTGGCTCAGGAAAGTGTATTGGCTCAATTTCTGTATTAAGTCCTTTGGCATTGAGTGTATTATTGGTATGAGAATTTTTAAGTTTTAATGTCACACCGATATCACCTGCTTGCAAGTAGTCGATGGTATTTCTGACTTTACCTTCTGATTCGAAAACTTGCGAGATCCGTTCGTGTGTTCCATTCTTTATATTGAGCAATTCATCACCTGCACGTACAGTACCTGAATACACTTTAAAATAACTAACCAAACCTACTTGTGGTTCAGATATGGTCTTGTATATAAAAATAGATGCTGGAGCTTTGGCATCATAAGTCATCGTTTTGCCTCCTACTAATTCATAAGGAGGTTTATCAGCTGGAGAAGGTGCAACATCATTGACAAAGCCCATTATACGACCGCTTCCTTTATCTTGCATAGCGGAACAGCAGAATACTGGAAATATTTGTTGGTGTGCTAGTGCAATCCTGAGCCCAACGGTGAGTTCTTCTTCTGTGAGTGTACCTTGGTCAAAATATTTTTCCATCAATCCTTCTTCATTTTCTGCAGCAGCTTCTACAAGTGCATTGTGCATCTCCATAGCTTTCGCCATTTCCGATTCTGGGATTGGTTTTTTTTCTGGTTTACCACCATTTGGTCCAAATTCATACATCACCATCCGTAATGCGTCGATGATTGTATTAAATCCTGCGCCTTGATTTAATGGATATTGAACTGGAAGTACTTTAGAACCAAATCTCTCTTTAGCTTGTTCTAAAGTAGTTTCAAAATCAGATTTTTCGTGATCTATCTGACTAATAACAAATACAGTAGGTGTCTTAAAATCATTGACATAATCCCATAGTATCTCAGTACCAACTTCTACACCATGCGCTGCATTCAATACCATCAATGCCGTATCTGCCACCTTTAATGAACAAACCACTTCGCCAATAAAATCATCAAATCCAGGTGTATCTAGTATATTTATTTTGCAATCTCTCCACTTCACATGCATGAGGGAAGAAAAAAGTGAATTACCTCTCTCCTGCTCCAAAGGTGTATAATCTGACATAGTATTTCCTCCCGCTACCGAACCCATTCTGTTGATAGCTCCCGACTCAAAAAGCATAGCTTCGGCCAGGGTTGTTTTCCCGCATCCGGAATGGCCCAAAAGGACTACATTCCGAATATTTTTTGTATCTACACTCATAACATTAATGATTAGTGATTAAGAAATAATTAATGGACCAATAAAATTATATCAAAACAATACAATTTCGCTAAAAGGTACAACCAATTTTATTATCTACAAAATTTTAAATATCAAAATAAAATAAATTGCCTCACTTTATATTAAAATAGAAATACGTATAATACTTAAATCTCAAATTTTCAACTCATTATTTAATGTATCAAAATTTTGTAACCATACGATTTTATTTTAAGTCGGAAAGGTAAGACTGATATTTATGGGCATATCTGCATAATCATCATACTATAATATGATTTAACTCATTTTACATTCAGAATAAATATTTTACTTACTTAAATATCAAGAAGAAATGTGTAATGAGAGCTTCAAATACAATAGGGGGGGGGGGGGGGGGGGCGAGCGGGGGCCCCGCAGAGGGCCTTGCCGGAACCAACGGCCCCGGGCGCGGGCGGGCCGCCCGGTTTTAAAAAAAAGCCCCGGGGGGGAGGGGACCAACGGGGCCCCCCCCGGGGAAAATGAAAACAGGGGCTGGCCGCCGGGCGAAGAGAAAAAAAAAAGCCCCAAGGGGTGCGCGCCCAAAAGGGAAAAACCAAGGGGAGGGAAAGCCGCAAAAAGGGAATTAGAAAAAAAACCAAAACCCCCCCTGGGGAGAGAAAGAAATTTTCCCGCCGATTTTTTCTAAAAAAAAAAATACCTTTTTTTTTTTTTATTTTAGAATAAATTAAGAGTACCTGATTCCAATCCGATAAAAGAGTGGTAGTTTGCTGTGATGGTTTATAAAACAAAAAAGCGCTTTATAATTTTTCACTGGTATTCATCAAAATGTCAAAATTCCTTGCATTCACTCGATTTGACATCCTTAATTAATATGAGTGGGAAGCAGGTTGCAGCTCGAAGAGACTTTCACATCCTTTTCACAATTATTTCGACCCATCGAGTGGTGAGCAATCTTAACTAACCACGATTAACCAATAAAACTTTTGCAAAAAAAATTGGATGCTGTCTGGATGTCTAAAATTTGGCTAAATGTGCCGCACATTATAGTAATTCTAATAAAACCAATACATAAAAATAATAGCCATTGTAAATAAAAGTAAGACATAATAAAGGTACAATCCATAATCATCGTGCAAAGCAATTACGTCACTCTTAGCATAATAAAGCCCTATCATCAATAATGACATACCAATCAAATCAAGCCATTCTATTCCTAAATATCTTTCGAGCAAAGAAACAAAAAGGCCTGATATGATCAGCGTTTTACTTATATAATTGATTTTATCGAACACCAAAAGCTGTTTTTATCAAATCTTCTTGTTGTTGGTCATGCACTTTTTTAAATCCTGTAGCTGGAGAAGCACTCGCTTTTCTGGCGACTACTTCTATTGCATCTTTTCTGAAATAATTGATCAGATAAGGCCAAGCACCCATATTGGCAGATTCTTCTTGTACCCAAAATACTTCAGCTTTTCCATATTCCTTTATGATACTTCTAATCTCGGCCTCTGGCAAAGGATATAATTGCTCCACTCTCACGATAGCAACATCTTTTATATTATTTGTTCTTCTGAATTCATTAAGTTCATAATAAATTTTGCCGGAACAGAATAATAATCTCTTGGCTTTCTTAACCTCAGAATCGGAAATTATCTCCATAAATTTGGTCTTTCCTGTCAATTCTTCAATGGCACTTACACATTCAGGATGGCGCAACATTGATTTTGGAGACATGTGTACCAATGGTTTTCTATATGGCATTGCCAACTGACGTCTTATCATGTGGAAAAAATTGGCTGGAGTAGTGACATTGCACACTATCATATTGAAATTTGCACACATCAATAGAAAACGCTCCAATCGGGCACTAGAGTGCTCAGGACCTTGCCCTTCCATACCATGAGGTAACAACATCACCAAACCACTCATACGCTGCCATTTGCTTTCTCCTGCACATATAAATTGATCAACAATGGTTTGTGCCCCATTGTAAAAGTCTCCAAACTGAGCCTCCCAAATAGCCAAATGGTCAGGCGATGCTTGAGAATAACCATATTCAAAACCTAATACTGCAAATTCCGACAATAGTGAATTATAGATCAGATATTTGCCATCTGCCTCTTCTAATGTATTGAGCCTATTGTATTGTGCATTAGTTTTCTCATCAAAAAATACGGCATGTCTATGAGAGAAAGTACCTCTCTTTACATCCTGACCACTCATACGTACATTTTTCCCATCCAGCATAAGTGAACCGTAAGCCGCCAACTCTCCAAATGACCAATCTACAAGTCCTTTGTCCAAAAGATCTTGCTTGGATTTTTGAAGTCTTTTTACTTTTGAATTGGGATTAAAATCAGAAGGCAAAGTCATCAGATGCTTAAATATTTTATCAGCATCCTTCTTATTTATACCAGTCACTGGTGTTACAATATCTACAACTTCTATTGTCTTCTTTAATTTTCTCCAGTGTTGTTCGGGTTCTTGATATACATAAGGCAATGTCTTTTGTTTTACCATATCGAGCCTATCTTGTAGTTCAGCCCAAAATTTCATTTCGAGCTCTTCCCCAAATTTAGGATCAATATCTCCTCTTTCAATCAATTTGGCAAGATAGATTTCTCTAGGATTTTTATGATTATCTATCAATTCATACATCTGAGGTTGAGTAAACTTTGGATCATCGCCTTCATTGTGACCATGCCTTCTGTAGCAGACCATATCAATAAATACATCATTATTGAATTTTTGACGATATTCTATCGCTAATTCTGCTGCAAAAACTACAGCCTCTGGATCATCCCCATTTACATGAAAAACAGGCGCTTGTACCAGGCTGGCTGCCGCCGTACAGTAGGTAGAAGAACGAGCATCGTCATAATCTGTAGTAAAGCCTATCTGATTATTGATTACAAAATGTATGGTCCCGCCTGTATAATACCCGTCCAATTGGCTCATTTGGGTAGTCTCATACACAATGCCTTGCCCAGCAGCAGCACTATCTCCATGTATAAGTATCGGCAATATACGATCATAATCACCACCATAAAGTAAATCAGCTTTTGCCCTTGTGAATCCTTCCATGACAGGATTTACTGCCTCAAGATGTGACGGATTAGGTGCCAACTTGAGATGCACTAATTTTCCATTTGGCAACGTGATCTGAGACGAAAACCCTAGATGATATTTGACATCACCATCCCCAAAACTCTGGTCTAGAATGGCTGTACCTTCAAATTCATTAAAAATCTGATCGTAGGTCTTACCAAGTGTATTAGCCAGTACATTTAATCTTCCACGATGAGCCATAGCCATGACCACTTCTTCTACTTTATCTGCTCCTGCTTTTCTGATGATGGCATCAAGCGCGGCAATGGTTGTCTCACCACCTTCGAGCGAAAATCTTTTCTGACCTACATATTTGGTATGTAGAAATTTTTCAAAGATGACAGCTCCATTCAATTTATTTAAGATTTGAATCTTTTGGTCTTTGTTTATCCCGTAACTGCCGTCAAATACCCTGTTTTCGAGCTTTTCACGCATCCACATACGTTTCTCTCTATTTTCAATATGTGCGTACTCTACTCCTATATTTCCACAATATATTTCTCTTAGTTTGTCTAATATCTGTACTAGTGTAGCATTCTTAAGGCCAATCTCTTCACCTGCCAAAAACACCTTATTATTATCACTATCTTCCAGATTATAATCTGCTAGATCTAAATGCGGCCTCCTATCTTTTCGAGGTTTCAGTGGATTGGTAGTAGATAAAAGGTGCCCTCTACTCCTAAAACCATGGATTAATGACATTACACCAAACTCCTTTTGTGAAAGGTTCTTATCGAAAGTTTGAACATCATAATCTGAAACACCATGCCCATTGTTGTTAAATTCAAATCCATCAAAAAATAAACGCCACCCATCATCTACGGAAGCGGCATTCTGTTGATAGTTTTTGTACATGGACTCTATAAAACTCGGGTGTGCATTAAATATGTAAGAATAATCTTTCATTTGACTCAATGTATAATAAAATTTGGATGATTAACTAATAACAAGGTCAAAAGTATAAAAATTAAATATTTTTTAAGCTTGATTTACCTTGCTTTTACTTATTCATGACAAAAATCATGCGAAAGTGTTCTGAAAATGAAATATTTATATTTTTTTAGAGATAATATTTTTTACTTTAATGAAAAAGATTTACTTTTGCACTCCATTTAAGAAAATGAAGTAAAAAATAAGATTTATGGCACAGCACAAATCATCTAAAAAAAGAATCAGACAAGATATAAAAATCAGACTTAGAAACAGGTATTATAAAAAGTCTGCAAGAACATCTATTGCAAAACTTAGATTAATGACTGAAAAGAAAGATGCAGAGACTTTCTTACCTAAAGTGATTTCTTTGGTGGATAGATTAGCTAAGAAAAATACTTGGCATAAAAATAAAGCATCTAACCTAAAATCTAAGCTGACAAAATTTGTTAATAGCCTCTAAACTTTCGTTCTAGAGTAAAATATAATATTAAAGGTGAGTACAAAGTCTGTACTCACCTTTTTTAGTTTAAGCCTATATGAAAATTTATTTAATATATATATTGTTGATATTATTGATGCCTTTTGCTTCTGTGGGCAGCCATCGACAATCTATCACCGAAAAAGACACTACTATCATACAAAATCAATTCCTAGCTTATCCCGTGGTATTTTACCTACCTGAAACAAGATGGGGATTTGGTGGTGCTGGTTTGTACAATTTCAGATTTAAAAATGAACCCGCAGAATCCAATCCTTCCCAAATTCAATTTGTAACTTCCTTTACTCAAAATAAACAACTAATCCTCCTCTTTCCTTTTGAGTTTTACAAAAAAAATAATCATTGGAAGTTAAAAGGAGAACTGAGTTATTTTAAATATCAATTCAACTATTATGGTATTGGTATTAATAGTAGGTTGGAAGATAAAGAAGTTTACAAAGCTTCCTTCCCAAGGGTCAAAATTGATATTTTACACAGGTATCAAAAGTTATTCATTGGCATCAAAATGGGATATGATAATATTTCAATTAATCAAATTGTTGAAAAGGGAAAATTAGAATTTGACAATCCTATAGGGATAAAAGGCGGAAAAAATATTGGACTCGGACTAATACTACATTACGACCAAAGAAATTATTTATTTAATCCAACTAAAGGCCATTACATAGAAGCAGAAAGTTTTGCATCCCAATCTTATTTGGGTAGCGATTTTGATTTTATAAAATTAGTTTTCAACGCGAGCAAATACATAAAAATAGCCAATGAACATACTTTGGCCGCCAACTTTAGTACATCTAATATTACTGGTGATGTACCCTTTTATGAGATGGTTTTTTTTGGCACACCCAAGCAGATGAGAGGCTACCAAGACAGAAGATTTATGGATAAAAACACTCTATTCCTCCAGGCTGAGTATCGTTTCCCAATTTACAGTCTTATTCAAGGTGTTACTTTTATTTCGACTGGCACGGTGGGTTCGCAATACAGTAATTTATTTTCGAATCAATACAAATGGTCTTATGGTGCTGGATTAAGATTCCTTTTGAATAAAAAAGATAGAGTTAGGTTACGCATTGATTATGGCCTCACACCAAATGAAGGTGGCGCATTTTACTTTACTGTCAATGATGCATTTTGATTTTAACTTTATCTCTCTTTAATTTACCTCATTGATTTATAAGGCTTTTCTCTTCAAATAAACAATCTTTCCCTTCCTATAAAACTTCAAAACACTGAATATGACTAAAATCATACATCCCGTATATACCTGATATAAAATATTGCCTACTTTAGCGTGATCAAAACAAAATATCATGGCAAGCTTTAGAGTTAGACCAAAATTTGAAACATTCAGCCATAAAACGATTGAAGAAATAATAGCTATCGTTAAGGAAAAGCTTAAAGTAAATACACACAACCTGCATGGGCAAGCTATGCAAGACCACATAACTATAAGAGTTAATAAGTCTCATAGACATTTTTGGTCGCCACAACTAAGTGTTTTGCTATATAGAGAACCTGAAGACGTTACCACAAGAATAGTGGGAATATACGGTCCAATGCCCAATGTTTGGACCCTATTTACGTTGATATATCTTGCAGTAGGTGTTTTGTTTGTATTCATTACTATTATTGGCTTTTCACAAAGAGCCTTAGGGGGAGAAAGTAGTATTTTGTTTGCCTTACCTCTCTTGGGTGCAATCGCCGCCAGTATGTACATCTTCAGTCAAATGGGACAAAAATTGGGTGCTGCCCAAACTTATGCACTACATTATTTCTTTGAAGAAGCACTAGGTGAAACCTTACCAGAAGTTTAATGTATAACCTAAAAATCTAAAATGACTTTCCTGTTACAGACCAAAAAATGTAGTATAAACTAAATCAGTTTATACCGTCAGATTGGCTACAGGTTCCTTCACCCAAATTGAGCAGCTGCTAAATTTTAGTAAAGCCCCGTTCATTTTCCATTGGAGTAAATTGTGCTTTTTGCCTTCACTACAGAACCCATTTTGATTTTTAGGAATACTGTAAAGTTTAAAGGAATCTAGATCAATACCAAAGTCCACTAATTTTTATTAGTATGACTCAAAATTACAGTATATTGTACAACTTAATAATAATGAAATCACCTTAAATAATAAATCAAAAATACTTATCTTTGTAAAAATAATCATTAAATGAAAGCACGCTTCATATTATTTTTACATTTTTACATAAGTATTTGCTTTGCTCAATTTGACAAAGAGATAATTATTTCTAGAGAATTTCCATCAAGCCCATTTATATACTTAAACAATGACTTTATCTTCCTTGACAATGATAATATCTATGCATATAGTGTGGAACCAGATAGTACATTGAAAGATATTACTATTTATGCAGATGGGAAGTTATATGATTATTTAGTTGCTATTGATTTAGAAAATGACGGTATTAAAGAATTTTTAGCCTATAAATATAATTCATCAACAATGGATTTATATAAAAAAGAAAACCACAGCTATCGAATTTTCAAACAAATTAATGGTGGAACTAGTAAATTCTCTGGTGTTATTGTTGATGATTATGATGGTGATGGATGGGATGATATAGGCACAGGATTTTCACTCCTATTAAATAATAAGAATAATGATTTTACACATAAATTTAGGTATGGTATTGAAGGATTTTTAAATATTAGAACATCAGCATTTTACGACATCAATAATGACGGAATAAAGGATGTATTAAGATGTACTAATCATCTTATAGGTGTGGAAATCACTTCTGATGGTAATGCAAAATCACTAGGACTATCACATTTAGGAAGTGGACAAAGCACAATACCCTGGTTTTCAAAACTAAGAATTGAAGGGAAAGAAATCATTGTTTATCATGACACAAACGTAGATTCATTGCGGATGATCACCCATGATGGATCAAAAGTTGGGTATATAAATTTGATAAAATATGAATCTACTAGTACTTTTTTACCACAAGTAGCAGACTTAAATGGTGACAATAACGATGAATTGATATTAAATATTACTAATAATCTTCTGATATTAAAGCACAATAAGTTAGATCAATCTTTTTCAATTGTAAGTCACCCTAATTCCTCTACGAAGGGTGTATTTAACAAGCGAGAGGATGGAAAAGATATTTTAGGATTGATGAGTCACTCTTCTATTCGTTTTGTTTCTTTTACAGATTCATTTCAAATCAAGGGCGAAAATTTTGTAAGACAAGGTCTAGGTGATATTTTTTACGCACCAAGATTTTTAGATATGGATGGTGATGGTTTGATTGATGTCATTGTACGTACAGGATTAAACTTATATATTGTTAAAAATTTAAATAATTTCACATTCGCACCGTGGCTACCAATCGAATATAGATATCAGCTTGGATATATCGATATGGATAGCGATGGAGACATGGACTTTTATGATCCTTCTGAAAAAGAGTGGAAGGAAAATCTAGGTAATCTTATTTTTTCCGATTGGAAACAGTATGATAAACTTCCCGACTTGCCTGGGCCAGCTCCAGTCAGTTTGATAAATAGAATAGAAAATCCTATAGATTTAAATGGAGATGGCATCATTGATTATATAATCTTTGAAGGGATGACTGGTGAAAATAGGGTTTCTAACATATATAGAGACATCGATGGAGATGGTGATATTGATGTATTTATTTGCAATGATGAAGGTAGTAATAGTTTTGGTTGGTACCGAAATGACGGAAATTTAACCTTCAAATATTTTAACTTAAGAAAAGAAACACCAGTATTAAATTGGAGATTAGATGACATAGTGAATTGTGTTTTTTATGATTTTAACCATGATGGTTTTCCTGACATGTTCCTTACCAGTAAGTATTATGGGCAGGGCAAATTTTCAGGTGTTATATCGCTATATCTCGGCTCGGCTGATGGGCTTAAATTTGAAAAGCTATTATTAAGTACAGATGAAGCTGATATAGAAATGCTTGTTACAGACTTAGACAATGATAAAATACCCGATTATATTTTCCATACCTTCGAAGGAATATATCATTTTAGAGCTCATGAGAAAAAAATAGGGGGCTTGAAACTTATTTATGATGAATATCAACTCAATAGGGTCGTTCATGCTATAGATTTTAATGGTGATGGAAATACAGATTTGATAAACATGTGTCGAAATTGCTATGCAAAAACATTCAGCACAAATAATAGGATTGTCATCATTCCAAATAATGGAGACTTTTTGCCAGCAAGGAAGCCATTGAAAATGAATGTATTTTTAAATAATGGGCAAGAAATTCTAACTTTACCAAATGCTAAAATCATTATTACAGACTCTCTTCAAAAAATCTATCAATTTTTTACTGATGATGATGGTCGATTTGAGTATGACCTGCCAGATGGTACCTATAATATAAAATTTGAACCAAATCATTTTGAAGACCTTGCAGAGATTGAAGGACATTTTGAAGAAAGTCTGGTTATAAAAAATGGTTTTCAAAATTCTCCTATCAAATTAATGTTAAAGCAGATAAAACCATGTTCGTCTCTAAGCGCTTCTGTATTGTTTTTGAGCACTAACCCATGTGACAATAATGCAAAAGGAGTCTTAAATTATGCAAATCTTGGTACTCACGCTGCATTTGGAGCTAAATTTAATCTCAAATTGCCTGCAACTGTCTTAAACATAAATGCGCCTTATCCGCTTATATACGATCAGCAATCACATAGTATTTCAATAGCTATCGATACTATTGCCTTTTCTGAAAGAGGTAGCTACCCATTTTCATTCGAAATGCCTTGTGTGGATACTACATGGTTCAATCTCCCATTTGAGATCACAATTGTAAGTGATGATGATTGTAATACGTATCATCTCCCAAAAACTTATTATCTTAACACTTCTTCAAAATATAATGCGCTAACAAGCCTTAGTAAATTTACTTCCGAATATGGAGATATGGAAAATAATGATGAACTAAGATATCAGATAGTTTTAGAAAGTGATGATGTGACCAATGTTCAAAATATTCGATTAGAGTTTTCTTTTTTTAATTTTAATAACCCAAAGATTGACTTAAATACTAAAGATGAACATTTCTATAGTCACCCATGTAAAAGGTGGTATGAAGGAAGTAAGTTGATTGTAGTATTTGACAGCCTTAATTTTTCAAACAGGTCAATGTTAGATAATGTTGTGTACTTTTATTTTAACCAAAAATATACAGGTATAGATTCAATGGATGTATTTGATGTGTCATTAAGTACTTACATCAATAACAAACCTTATAAAAATTATTATACAGCAAATTGGTTTAACTGGACTACAATTGTAGATTCAAATACAGAAATTGAATTTAATAGTATAAGAATATTTCCCAATCCTACGCACGGATTGCTTCATATTGAAAATTTTTCAGCACAGTCTTTACATTATGAGATTTCAGATTTAAGTGGCAGAACACTAATAAAAATTGACAATAACCATCAACCCAATATTGATATTTCATCTTTTCCAAATGGTGTATATATACTACATGCACAATTAGGCGATCATAGATTTTCAAAAAAAATTGTAAAATTCTGATGCAAGGTTTTAAGAAGTAATATAAATGAATATTTTTTGTCTTTACTCATTATCCATAAGCAACTTCAGGCTGATTTCGGGATTGTCCAAAAACGACTTCGTGATTTGATAATGTTCCGTTTCTTCGTAGCTCACTTCTTTGATGCCTTCTGCACTGAACTCATAGATGCGCGCATTGGGGTAGGCCATGATAATCGGCGAGTGAGTCGCTATAATAAACTGTGAGTCTTGTTGCACCAATTGATGTATCAAGCTGATGGCCGTCAACTGTCGAGCAGGAGATAATGCGGCCTCGGGTTCGTCTAGCAGATATAGGCCATTTCCAGTAAGTTTGTGCATCAATGTAGCTAGGAAGGCTTCACCGTGCGATTGTTCGTGGAGCGATTTGCCACCATAAGACTTGAGTACACCAAATTCTTCTGCTTTCGTAGCGACATTATAAAAGCTCTCTGCTCTAAGGAAATAAGCATCTCCCGGCATTTTAAAGCTTTTGGAAAGTTTGATTTCACGATGTAAATCAGAGTGTGTATTATGAATTTCAAACTGTGCTGACTTGGTACCACCTTCGGGATTGAATCCATAAGCTACAGCTATCGCTTCCAGCAAGGTACTTTTCCCACTACCATTTTCGCCTATAAAGAAGGTCACATCAGGATGAAATCGGATATCTTCACAATGTCGGACAGATGGAATATTATAAGGGTATCCATTTCTGTTTTTAGTTTCTTCTTCCTTGAAGAAAACCGATTTTATATATGGACGTGCGGAAATCATTTTGTAGAACGTAGGGATAAATTTCAGCGATATTTGCCCTAAGTGATTTCATATATCCATGACTTCATCATATCACTGATATTAAATAATCTAGTGTTGTATATGCTTTTTAGGATAATAATCAAACGATTTTTTCTTCTTTAGATATATTCAAAGGTATAATGATTTTTTCAAGTTTTAAATTATCATTGTAACTAAGAGATCCATCTAAAATTTCATTAATATGATTGGATTCATTGGCATACAATTGTGATGGTTGGTATTTTTCTTCTATTTTTTCCAATATTTCGTATTGGAAATCGTATAATTTGATCATATTCCTTCGCAAAGAGTCATTAGTAATGACATTATAACCTTTTTCTCTGATTGTTTCAAAAGGTGAAGTATTTTGAACACTTACAAAATTGCGAGACAGATAGTGAAAATTATAGTCAAAGGAATCTAAATTAACTGACTTGCTTTGTACCATTTTGACAAAATATTTGACAGCATTTAGGCCGCTTTCATGTCCACTTTTATTCAATTCTGCATCTTTGATATCTTGCTCCAAGCTATGATACATTTCTTTTATTGTAGTATCCACGTATGCTTGTTGATTGACCTGTGAAGCATAATTATTAGCCTTAAAACCTAGATACACACCAAAAACCACCACCAAAAGTTCAGCCAGATACTTTATGGATTGCTTACCTAAGCTTTGCCTATCAAGATTAAAATTCTGCATTACCAGGATATCTTGGGAATGGAATTACGTCTCTAATATTGGTCATTCCAGTCACAAAAAGGACTAGTCGCTCAAATCCTAATCCAAAACCTGCATGTGGTACTGTCCCATATCTCCTAGTATCTAAAAACCAAGACATCTCTTCCGCTGGTATGTGCATTTCTTCCATCCTACGCACCAGTAAATCATATCTTTCTTCCCTTTGTGATCCACCAATGATCTCACCAATTCCTGGGAATAAAATATCCATAGCTGAAACCGTAGGACCAGGTACACCTTCTTTCGCATCATCTTGTCTCATGTAAAAAGCCTTGATGTCAGCAGGATAATTGGTCAATATAACCGGTTTTTTGAAGTGTTTTTCTACCAAATATCTTTCGTGCTCGGATTGTAAGTCAGCTCCCCATTTATCTATTGGAAACTGGAATTTGCCTTTTTTATTGGGTGTCGAATTTTTTAATATCTCTATGGCTTCAGTATAAGTCAATCTTTCAAATGAGTGCTCCAAGCAGAATCTAAGTTTTTCTGTCAAAGTCATTTCCGATCTTTCAGCTTGTGGTTTGGTTTTTTCATCATCAATCAATCTTTGTTCCAAGAAAGCTAGGTCTTCTGCACAATGGTCCAAAGCTTGTTGAATCAGATATTTGAGCATGTCTTCTGCGAGGTCCATATTGTCATGGAGATCATTGAAAGCGACCTCAGGTTCCATCATCCAAAACTCAGCTAAGTGTCGGGTAGTATTGGATTTTTCAGCTCTGAAAGTAGGCCCAAAAGTATAAACTCTTCCTAAGGCTAAGGCCGCCAACTCCGCTTGCAGTTGACCAGAGACGGTAAGGTTGGTCGCTTTGCCAAAAAAATCTTCTTTGTAATTGATGCTACCATCTTCATTTCTTGGTGGATTATGGACATCCAATGTAGTTACTTCAAACATTTCTCCAGCTCCTTCGGCATCACTTCCCACAATAATCGGACTGTGTGTATTGACAAAATGACGATCATTAAAAATTTGTGAATACCATAAAAAAGGACTTGCTTTACTCTAGTGATAGCACTAAAAGCATTGGTACGGAATCTTAAGTGGGCGATTTCTCTAAGATACTCTAGGCTTGGCCTATTTTTAAGTTGGATTGGGTACGTTTCAGGATCACAATCTCCAAGTATGTCTATTTGATCTGCAACTAATTCTACCGTTTGGCCTTTGCCTTGTGACGCTATAAGCTGACCTGTGATACTAATACCTGCACCTGTTGTGATACGTCTGATGGTGTCAGCATCGGTTTTCTCCATATCTACGACTACTTGCAGATTGGCCAGACAAGAACCATCATTCAAGGCAATGAACTGATTGTTTCTAAATGTTCTAACCCAACCCATGACTGTATATGTTTGGTCAGTTGCTGCCGCAAAAATGTCTTTGACTCTCATCTTGTTTGCCATACTAAATATTTCCTTTACAAAAATTTAAGGTGCAAAAGTAAGGGATTTATCAAGATTTTAGCAGTGAGAAGGTAAAATATTCGTTAATGTGTTGATTTCTATATATAAATTAATTCTACTTTGACCTATTTGATTAAAATAAGTTTTCTCACCACTCTGTGATTCGAAATGACAAAGTCTGATGAGGAAATCTATGAGATAAAGGGAGTTCGGCCTTGCCGAACTCCCTTTATCTCACACTTAAACTATAAAACATTGTCATTTCGATGGAGCTTTAGCGACTGAGAAACCCACCTTTTAGGTTGAAATTTTTGAAAATACTAATTTGATAAAGTAGAACTAAGAGTATTTATTTTTTTTCTTCTTCCAAAAGTCTATCATAGAGTTTTTTAGTCCATGGTCCACTTTCATAGTTTTGCTCATCGATGCTCGTCACGGGCGAAATCCTTTTGGTACTTGCACTCAAAAAAACTTCATCTGCTCGATATAATTCTTCGATAGTAATTGGTTTAATTTCCATAGGAAGAATCTCTGATGCAAATGACAAGATTTTTTTTCTAGTGATACCTTCCAAAATTCCTGTGTCTGGTGTTATCAATACACTGTTTTTGATGATAAATACATTGGATCTTGAAGATTCAGATACCAAACCGTTATGAAAATATATAACATCATCGGCACCAAAAGCTTTCATTTTTGGCAAAAGTGAAATGGGTTGTAAATAGTTAATAGATTTTATCTGATGTAGTTCCCTTTGGAATTCAGCGGTCATTAACTTGAGTCCTTGATCATAAGGATGAAAATTAAATGGCTTTGCAATCATAAACGCATTGGGTGTGGTCGGAGTATAGGCATCATGTGCAAATCCACCTGTGCAAACAAGCCTGATGCCAAGCAATGGAAAAGTGTTCAATCTAATGAGTTCAAATATTTGTTCTTTTAAATATTCTCTATGGTAAGGCAATATTAGTTGCAAACCTGCTAAAGATCTTTCGAAACGATCTAAATAATCTTCTAAAAAAATAGGTTTGCCATCAATCACTCTAAAATAATCAAATACACCGTATCCCCTCAATAATGCTAAATCCCCAATTTGCAGCTTTGCATCTTTTGATTCCAATATTTCCCCATTCAAAAAAACATATTCGCTCATCAGTGCATTTAATTTTAGTCTGGAATGTTATATTCTTTAATTTTTCTATAGAGTGTGCGCTCTGAAATACCCAATTCGTCAGCAGCATCTTTGCGTCGATTATTAAATTTTTTCAAAGCTTTTTTTATCATATCTTTTTCCATTTCTTCAATGGAAAGTATTTCTTCTACATCTTCGGTTTCGTTGTATCCTGACCCTGATTTTCCTGATAGAATAATGGGACGATTATTGTCATAAGTTGGATAATCTTCATCATGTACTTCATTGACATTTCTATCAAATACTTTTCTAAACACGGCATCTGAACTATACCCTTGCATGTTTTTTAGTGCACTGATATCTGGTAGTGTCAAGTCATTGGCTCTGACTAATTCATATATGAGAGATTTTACATCGCTGAGATCGCTTTTCATCTCGAGTAAAAATTTGAATAATATCTCTCGTTCTTGATAACCTGACTCACCACTTGGGTTGAATTCCCCACCTTTACTTGGCAACAATCTGCTTTTGATATGTGGCACTAAATCGACCAATGTTTCCACATCTATTTCCTTGATCTCGGCGAGTACACTGAGTTGCTCTACCATGTTTTTTAGTTCCCGAATGTTGCCAGGCCAACGATAATTCTCTATCATCAGCTTTGCATCTGGTGTAAGAGTAATGGAATCTGAACGATATTTTTCAGCAAAATCGCCTGAAAATTTTCTAAAAAGCATATAGATATCTTCTCTCCTTTCGTGAAGTGCAGGTACTCTGATGGGCACTGTATTGAGACGGTAATACAAATCTTCTCTAAATTTACCTGCATGTATTTTATCTTCGAGATTGACATTGGTAGCAGCGACAACCCTCACGTCTGTATTGAGCACCTTGGAAGATCCTACACGCAAGAACTCTCCACTTTCTAATATCCTGAGTAAGTAAGATTGTGTATCTAAAGGCATTTCGCCGATTTCGTCAAGAAAAATGGTACCTCCATTGACGGTCTCAAAATATCCTTTTCGCTCGTTGACAGCACCAGTAAAAGATCCTTTTTCGTGTCCGAAAAGCTCGGAGTTGATCGTTCCAGGAGGAATAGCTCCACAATTGATGGCTATAAAATTATTGTGTTTTCTGATGGACAATTCGTGTATAATCCTACTGAAAACTTCTTTTCCAACGCCACTCTCACCTTGTATCAATACCGATAAATCTGTAGAAGCCACCCTAACAGCTGTGTTTAAGGCTCTTTCGAGCAAGGGTGATCTTCCTATGATTCCAAATCTTTGTTTTACACTCTGAAGGTTCAATTTATTTTTCTTTTGGTATATTATTCTGTAAAAATTTCAGCAACAGACAATTTCAGGCCTGCAACCACATCACTTTCTATAAAATTCTGTGCTGTATAAGGTTTACTCCCTATGTACTTCCCTTTACTCAGAGTATAAACTATAACAAATTCGTCCACAGGCTCTACTATCCAATATTCTTTAATACCTGCTTCTTGATAAATCTCAAATTTGTCGCTCAGTTCTATTTGTTTATTGCCAGGAGATAATATCTCTATCACAAGATCTGGCGCACCAATACAGCCTCTGTCATCCAATTTTTCAGGATCACATACTATGGTCAAGTCTGGTTGTACCACTGTGAGGATTTTGCCGTCTGCTAGTTTTTTTGCTTTCTTTTTGTATTTTTTTGAAATGTTGAGATCTTCAGAAATAGGCAATCTTACGTCAAAAGGTGCTGCATAAAGATTACACTTAATATTTTTTATAGTCATCCATAACAAACCATGAAGTTGGGTAGATATACCTTGATGCCTTCTGCTAGGTGCAGGTGACATTTTTAAGATCTTTCCTTTGATCAGTTCTACTCGCTCATCAAATCTCCACAAGAGATAGTCCGCATAGGTGTATGTCTTAGTGAGATCGAGTTGGTTTATGTCAGTGATCATAATAATAAAATTATGGTTGAGTTACTATCTCTCCTCTTAGTGATCCTGACGTGGCATCTGTTACTTTTACCCAAGTATATTCACCTGCTTTGAGTCCATCCTTTTTAGGGAAATTAATCATCTTGTTTTGGCTATTCCTTCCTTTGAACTCTTGATCAGACCTACGACTATCTCCTTCTATCAATACTTTGAATACTTTGCCAATATCTAGCAAATTGACTTCAAGCGACATTTTAACTTGTGTATCCACGATTTCTTGGAGCCTTCTTTTTTTGATTTCTTCTGGGATATCATCTACTAGTTTTTTTGCTGCCAATGTACCAGGCCTTTCTGAGTAAAAAAACATATAAGACATACTGTATCTCGCAAATTTTATCATGCTGATAGTATCTTGGTGCTCATCTTCTGTCTCTGTACAAAATCCTGCGATCATGTCAGATGATATAGCACAATCTGGTAAAATACGATAAATGGATGTTACGCGTTCCATATACCATTCGCGGTCATAAGTCCTATTCATCAATTCCAAGATACGACTGTTGCCAGATTGTACAGGAAGATGGATGTACTTACAGATGTTTTCATACTTGGCCATAGTATATAAAACTTCATCTGTGATATCCTTGGGATGGGACGTAGAAAATCTTATCCTAAGATCAGGATGTACTAAAGCAACTCTTTCTAACAATTGGGCGAAGTTTACGTGTTCGGCTTCATCGGGACTTGTCCACTTGTAAGAATCCACATTCTGACCTAGCAAGGTAACATCTCTGAATCCGCGATTATATAAATCTTGCGCCTCTGCTACGATGGAGTAAGCATCTCTACTGCGCTCTCGACCACGTGTGAATGGTACTACACAAAAGGAGCACATATTGTCACATCCACGCATGATGGATATAAATCCCACAATGCCATTACTATCTAGTCTTAGCGGTGATATATCAGCATAAGTCTCTTCTCTTGATAGCAGTACATTAATGCCTTTTTCGCCATCATCCGCTTTAGATATTAGATTTGGTAAATCTCGGTAAGCGTCTGGACCCACTACGATATCTACTAGTTTTTCTTGCTCAAGGAGTTTTGCTTTGAGTCGCTCAGCCATACAACCTAGTACGCCTATGAGCATATCTGGTTTTTTGGTTTTTAGACTGTTGAATACTCTTAACCTATTGCGCACAGTATCTTCAGCTTTTTCGCGAATAGAACAGGTATTGACCAATATTAAGTCTGCTTGTTCCATATCTTTGGTAGGACCATAACCTTCACCTGCCAATATTGATGCGACTATCTCTGAATCACTAAAATTCATAGCACATCCATAAGACTCAATATAAAACTTCCTAAGTCCATTGTTTTCCTGATCGTAATACAAAACTTGACCTTGTTTTGTCTCGTCTATCTCTTTTTTGAGCCCTAAAAGGGTCACATTATCGTCATACATCTATTAAAGTAAAATTTGGACTGCAAAAATACAATAATTCCTTCAGCAGTGTGACAAAATGGCAGGATAAAGTTTAATGTATTGATAAAAATCCTACAATAACTTCTGCTATTTATACATAAAGTAAATTTGTTTCCAAAAATTTTGCATATTAATTGCCCAATTCACAGCGATGGACGAATTAATTTTTCCCCAACTAACCCCATTTTACTATTTATATCTTTCCACTACTTTTCCAAAACATTTCCTACTTCTGCATTAAGCCCAATAGGATTAAATCCGATGGTACTAGATTTTTGTGGTTGATCATCATCAAAATCTTCCCAATCTGTAATATCTTTTATAAAAGCTTCTATGTGGCGAATTATAAATGGTGCTTTTAACTCATCAGGCCTCAAGATCTCCAATGTCAAAGGACCTTTTGGCTCACCATAACCTTCTATATGTGGACTTACCAGCATAATCATGATTTTACCATTAAATAGTTGCTGATAAATAAGTGATCCATTGGATTTGATCATGGTTCTTTTTACACCTGAATCTTCTACATTTTCAGAAATGCCACTACTTGATCTGCCTAAATCCAAGATGACAGCTTCAAGGTTTTCAATATTGTCTCTCACAATGATTTCAGCTTTGGGAAGTTCAGCTTGTTTTATGATATCTTCCAATGTTTTTGTCAACATAGGCTTGATCATATCATGCCACGATTTCCTATAAATTTCCGTATTTTGGAGAACTTGTTTGTATTTATTTACTTTTATTAGCAATGATCCTGTATCCATGCTGTTTTGGTGATTATTTAAGTGAAATATATTGGGATCCATGATTTCCGTTTTACAATTTACTAGTCATTAATAATTCTAAGCTGGTGTATTTTAGCCCAAATCTTCGGCTCAAATATTCATTGGTGATGCACCCTTTGTAAGAATAACAACCATGTCTGATGCCATGATTTTCGTACAATATATTATCAAAATGTAAACCCGAACCCATTTTTAGTAATAATGGAGTGATGATATTGCTTACAGCCAATGATGCAGTACGACTTACCTTGGATGCAATATTTGGTACACAATAATGAATGACGCCATGCTTGATAAAACTTGGATTTTCAAGTGTGGTCATACTTGATGTCTCTATACAACCACCTTGATCTATACTTACATCTATGATTACTGATCCATCCTTCATCTTTGACACCATCTCTTCTGTCACTATGATGGGTGTACGGCCACTTTTGGAATGTATGGCTCCGATTACTACATCTGCACTTGTCAATTGGTATGCAAGATATACTGGATTGATAGATGAAGTATGCAAATGACGTCCAACTGCATTCTGTAATCGCATGAGTTTGGTGATATCATTGTCAAAAACACGTACAGAAGCACCTAGACCTATCGCTACTTTGATGGCTGATTCAGCTACTACTCCAGCACCTAAGATAACGATTTTGGCAGGTGGTACGCCAGATATTCCACCCAATAATACACCACGACCACCATCATGTGTGTTGTTTAGATATTCAGCAGCAGTAAGTATAGCACAATTGCCAGCTATTTCACTCATGATACGTACGATGGGATAATTGCCATCTTCTGACTGCAAGTATTCCATGGCCAAAGCTGTAATTCTCTTTTTTTTCAGTTTTTCTAGGTAATCATCTTTTAGCACAGGCAACTGGAGAGGAGAAATCAGAATTTGATCTGGCTGCATTAAATCTATTTCTTCAGATGTTGGCGGTGCAATCTTAACTAAAACCTGACTCTTGAATACTTCCTCCTTGCTGTAAGAAATTTGAGCACCAGCTTCTGAAAAATGATGATCAGAAAAATTAGATTTTAGCCCTGCCCCAGACTCTATGATGATTTTATGACCATATCCAACCAATGTCATAATGGAATGTGGTACCAATGCTACACGGTGCTCACTCAAAATAATTTCTTTAGGCACGCCTATGATTAAACTTTTGGATTTGTCACTCACAGAGAGTGTTGCAACTTCGGTTTCGTACTGACCTTCGGTAAAAAAGTCCGAAAATATAATGGGTTTGTTCAGTTTGCTCATTTCGTTTTTGTAATGCGTTTACAAAGCTAAATTAATTTTGAGAATTACACTACAAAAGTGATTTCTATTTTTCTTTGATGAAATTCATCTACATCTATTTTGATCGAATAATATGGTTCCCTAAGCAATTCTTCAGCTACTTGGGGCCATTCTATAAAACTATAATGCCCACTATACAAATATTCTTCAAGACCTATATCCATTACTTCTTCTATGCACTTAAGTCTATAAAGGTCCATGTGATATATCTTATTTTGTCCTATAGTATATTCATTGACCAATGAAAAAGTAGGACTATTGACATCTCCATAATACCCAAGGGTTTCACAAATACTTTTAATAAGTGTAGTCTTACCTGCACCTAGCTGCCCAGTAAGAGTAAATATCTTTGCTTCCTGACAATCTGCCAATATTTGAGCAGTCAAAACAGACAAATCTTCTAATGACGTACTGTGGTAAATCTTACAATCCATCGTTTATCCTATCAAGTTTCCCTCAGCATCCCAATGTGCTATTTTCTGCTGATCTTCTATTTTGAGACAAACTTCCAGTGTACGCTCATCATAACTTAACCCAAACTTTTCTAATACTTCATTTGGTACACCATTCCATTGATTGGGTCTGTTTCCCACATATCCTATGTCTTTGATTCCCATCTGAGATGTAAAAAAACCTGTACAAGTTAAGTTTCTCATAAGATTAAAAAATTTAACTCCAAATTTCATATCTTCTTCAGCTTTATCAGGGTAAGCAATTTGGTCTATTAAGGTAATCCTTTGGTCAGCATTAATCTCAGTAAATGATCGATCAAAAGTAGCCAAACTTAGATTCTCAAGCCACATCAAGCCTCCTCGCATTGGTATTTGGAATTTTGGATAATCCTTCATCATAAATTCAATAAAATCAGGCACACCAGCTTCAGTGGCGCTACCTGAATTATCGTCTTTTGGAATGATGATGTCAGATAGAATTTCTACCATTTTCCTTTCCTTTTCGGAGAAGAAAGTCTCAGAAAACATCTTTTTATCATGTAATATTTCTTCTGATATTCTGCCATATCCTGCCTTATCTAAGATTTGATTGGCCTGTTTTGTATCTTCTGGATTGCAACCTGTACTTAATAGAAATCCTGTGGCCACAGTACCCGTTAGTAAAACTTTCAAATTCTCTCTCCTATCCATGATCAGATATTTTGTTTTTTTAATTGGTCAATGATGTATTCTGAAGTTCTCCAAGATAACGCTAAAATAGTCCATGTCGGATTTTTGTCTGCTTGTGAGACAAAGGAACCACCATCTACTACGAATACATTTTTACAATCGTGTGCTTGTGCATATTTGTTAAGTACTGAAGTTTTAGGATCATCTCCCATTCTGGTAGTGCCTACTTCATGTATGATTCGACCAGGAGCAGCTAAGCCATATTGAGTGTCTTCACCTGGTTTGTTACCAAGCATGATGGCGCCCATTCCTGTAAGTATTTCTTCAAAAGTATCATGCATGTGCTTGCTTTGTTTAATCTCGTGCTCTGTCCATTGGTAGTGAAATTTTAACACTGGAATACCATATTTATCAACGGTATCAGGATCGATTTCGCAATAATTACTGTATTGAGGTACACTTTCACCTCTTCCCGACATACCTACAGTGGATCCATATATACGGCGAACATCTTTTTTTAAGCCTACACCATACCCTCCGTTTATGGTAGGTTTTCCAAATTCGTCTTGTATATATTGACGCATAGTATCCATACCGAAACCAAAGCCATAAGATGGCATACCCATACCTCCCCAATATTCTAAGTGATAACCTCTAGGGAAATCCAATTTCCTATTGTCCAACCACCAAGGAGAATACACATGCAATCCACCAACTCCATCTTCATTGTATCTTGGTCTATCTATGAGTTCAGGCATGATACCCATTCTATCTGTCCCTGTACTATCATGCAGATATCTACCTACAACACCAGAACTGTTAGAAAGACCATTTGGGTGTGCTTTTGATTTAGAGTTGAGCATAATTCGTGCAGTTTCACATGCTGACGCTGCAAGTACTACCACTTTTGCACCTATTTTATACTCATTAAGATCTTTTTTGTCAATATACAGCACACCTGTGGCTAAACCAGATTCATCAGTGATTACTTCACGGACCATAGCATCTGTATATAATTCTACTTTTCCTTTTTGCATGGCAGGTTTTACCAAACAAGTAGATGATGAAAAGTCAGCATAAACCTGACATGCTCGATTACATTGAGCGCAAAAGAAACAAACACCACGCTCATTATTAATTTTTCTGGTAAGAATAGATAATCTGGAAGGTATAACAGGAACCTTAGCTTTTGCAGCTCCTTTTTTTACAAACAGTTCATGAAGTCGTGGCTTTGGTGGTGGTAAGAAAAAGCCATCTGGTTCATTATATATCCCTTCTTTACTACCAAATACGCCAATGAGTTGATCTACTTTATCATAATAAGGTTTGACTTCATCATAACTAATAGGCCAGTTGTCACCAAGTCCATCCTGATCCTTACGCTTAAAATCATTTGGGCCAAAACGGAGAGATATCCTGCCCCAATGATTGGTCCGTCCACCCAACATGCGCGATCTAAACCAATCAAACTTAGTGCCTTCTACTCTAGTGTATGGTTCACCTTCTATTTCCCATCCGCCCCAAGCTGCATCAAAATCACCAAAAGATCTTTGTGTATTTGCGCCACGTCTCGGAGACTCCCAAGGCCATCTCAATTGAGTACGATATTCTTCTTTGGCAGGATCAAAATCTCCTCCTGCTTCGAGAACCGCTACTGAAAGACCAGCTTCCGAAAGAATTTTTGCTGCCATGCCACCACCTGCTCCAGAACCCACTATACAGACATCGTATTTTTTATCTTGCTCTTTAATTTGAAAACTCATCAATCGATATTTAATGTGTAAAAATACATTTTTTTAAATCATTGAAAAGAAACTATAGAATAATCAACAAAAAAACACTAAAATTCATAATTTTGTAAGATATTATAGTAAAAAAAATTGAATTGCGAAAATTATAGATTTTAAAACATTGAAAATGTATCTTTTAAAATCATAAAACTTTGCAATTTAATTTAGGTATAATAACATTTTCAATTGAAATAAAAGTAAAACCCGAATATATGATCATTTCTTGCATAGTAGCTACTGCCAATCATCGAGTCATAGGAAAAGACAATGACATACCTTGGTATTTGCCCGCTGATTTACAATATTTTAAAAGGGTAACAATGGGTCACACAGTCATTATGGGTAGGAATTGTTACACATCTATCGGCCGTCCATTGCCCAAAAGAACTAATATTATCATTACAAGAGACCCATACTTTATTTCCAGTAGCTGTATAGTAGCCAAGTCAATACCAGAAGCACTTCACTTGGCACATGCACAAGGCGAATCGGAGGCATTCATCATTGGTGGTGGACAAATATATGATCAAACCAAAGATATTTGGGACAAATTGTACCTTACAGATGTTGATCTGACCGTTGATGGTGATGTATTTTTTCCAGAAATAAATTTAGAAAATTGGAAACTTATTAATGAAGAAAAACATTTTAAAGATGAAAAAAATGAATTCGATTATACTTTCAAAACCTTTGAAAAAATATGATTTATGACTTCTTCACCCATCAAAGAAGATTTTTTACACTACCTTTGGCGTATTAAAAAAGTACCTGCAGCACTTGAGACCACTGACGGACGTGCTGTGGAGATATTGGAATTTGGTGTGTATAATCTCGATTCTGGTCCAGACTTTTTTAATGCTAAAATCAAACTAGAAGATACCGTTTGGGTAGGGAATATAGAGATGCACGTTTTTACTTCTGATTGGAAAAAACACGGACATCAGCATGACAAGGCCTATGACAATGTCATCCTTCACGTAGTGTATGAAGATGATCAAAGTGATTCTGTTAAAATTGCCAATGAAGCTATACCTACCCTAGCGCTCAAAGCCAAAATTCCAAAAATTTATCTCGACAATTACTTAACTTTGGTGCAATCAATTAATGATATACCATGCAAAAACATGATTTCGTCGGTTCCATCAGATAAGATAAATCTTTGGAAATATACATTGAGCATAGAACGATTACATAACAAATCTATTACAGTTACTGAAATACTTAAAACGACCAATTATGATTGGGAAGAGACGCTATATATTATGTTAGCGAGGTATTTTGGGGCCAAAGTTAATATAGAACCATTCGAAATGTTGGCACGAAGCCTACCTTTGAGTATAATAAATAAAAATAAGGATAAAAGAGAAACCCTTGATGCACTTATATTTGGACAAGCAGGAATGCTAATGGCCAATTATGAAGATGATTATTTTTTGTCTTTAAAGAAAGAATTTCACTATCAACAAAAAAAATACAATATCAAACCAATTGATGCTGTAGCTTGGAAATTTAGTAAATTGAGACCAATGAATTTTCCTACTGTAAGGTTGGCACAATTTGCAGGATTATTGTATCGTGTCACCTTCTTATTTAGTCAAATTAAGGAAACTGATGATATTAATGAGATCAAAAAAATGCTTTACTCTCAAGCTAGTCCATATTGGGAAGATCATTACAGATTCGGCACATTATCAACAGCATCGATCGCCAAACAAACTTCCTCCGATTTTATAGATATATTGCTTATCAATGCTGTATCACCAGTGCTTTATACTTACGGACTGATCAATGATGAGCAAAAGTACATCGAGAAAGCGATACAAATACTCGAAAATACAACCGGTGAGACAAATACGATTACTAAATTATGGAAATCATTGGGTGTGACCACAAAAACCGCATTTGATACACAAGCGCTGATCCACCTTAAACATAATTACTGTCATGAGCATAAGTGTTTGTCCTGTAAGATAGGCCATGAAATCATGGGTAGATAAGTACCGACTTACTTACTTAAAAATATACAAAAATAGTATAAATATACTTTTACTTCACTTTGCTATTATTCCTTAATCTCTATCTCTTGTCCTGGAGATGGTATATCTATCATACCCATTCCCTTATCTATCAAAAATTGCTTGAAATTGGTCTGTGTTTCTAACTCTCCATGGACAAGAAATATCTTTTTGACCTTTCCTTTTTGATTAGAAATAAAATCATACATCTCATTTTTGTCACCATGTGCAGAAAAGGAATCCATTATTTTCACTTCAGCACGCACTATTTTTTCTTCATCAAAAACATTGATTGTTTCCGCACCTGATCGTAATATTCCTCCTGGTGTCTCTGGAGAACAATAACCCACTATCAGAAATGTATTTTTGGGATCTTCTATGTTATTGAATAAATGATGTTTTACCCTACCTGCATTCATCATTCCAGACGCAGATATGATAATACAAGGTTCTTTGGAATAATTGAGCGCTTTGGATTGTTCTACGCCCTTCACATAGACAAGATTATTAAAGCCAAATGGGTTGCTGTCCGAGATAAGATATTCATTAATTTCAGCATCAAAGCACTCAGGATGCAATCCAAATATATGTGTCACATTGACTGCCAAAGGACTATCTACATACACTTTTATGTGAGGGAGCAGTCCAGCCGTCTCCATTTTATCTAGCATATAGACGATCTCTTGAGTACGGCCCAGACTAAATGCTGGAATGATAAGTTTGCCTTTTTTTACAACACATGCATGCTTTATTACTTCCAAAAACTGCTCAGACTGCTCTGGGCCAGACTCATGAACACGATCACCATAAGTGGACTCACAAATCAAATAATCCACTTCTGGCATTGGTTGTGGATCACGAAGTATAGGCCTGTCTGGTCTTCCTATATCTCCCGTAAACCCAAGGATGGTTTCTTTACCGTTATCATTAATCTTGAGAGTGACCGATGCACTACCTAATATATGTCCTGCGTCCCTGTATAACACCTGAACATTTGGATGTATCTGTTCCCAAACATCATAAGGATGGCCTTCAAATTTTATCATTGCAGGTGCAACATCATCACTGATATATAGTGGTTCGCGCAGTTTATTTTTATCCTTTTTACGTTTTTTTAAAATCTTTTCATTGTGCCATATTACATCCATTTCTTGTATTTTGGCACTATCTAAGAGCATAACTGCACAAAGGCTTCGTGTGGCATGAGTAGCGTGAATCGGACCATTGTACCCATCCTTGACAAGCTTAGGTATGCGCCCACAGTGGTCAATATGTGCGTGGGATAATACCAAACAATCTATCTCTGCTGGCTTAAAATACCATTGGTTATTCCAATCCCAAATATGGGCACCTCTACCTTGAAACAAACCACAATCTAGAAGGATTTTGAATCCATCTTCCAACTCTATAAGATGTGAACTACCTGTCACAAACTGTGCTGCTCCACAAAACTTGATTTTCATATACTTATTTTTATCTTGATTTTACAATAATCAAATATAGTGCAATAATAAGCAATATTAGGTATAAAAACCAATTTTGTTGAATTATAGTGTCATGTGAATACCAAGATTCAGATTAATTCTTTGTGCAAAACTAAAGTACGTTTCGCTTTTTGATTGAGCACTTTCTGGTAAGTTTGGGTCTTCTCTTTTTCGAGTTTGTCTTCCAAATTCTAATAAACCCAATTGTCCTCCTGCAGAAAGCGATATTTTGGAGTTTATTTGATACAAATATTCAACTTTCGGTCCTGTCCAAAGAGCTAAATAAGTCGTGTAGATGGGAAAAGAAAAATTGGATCTAGATAATTGTTTTCCACGATCATACAGCACCCACAAAACCACCTAAGTATAATCCTGTTGAGTTTTCACTTTTTACCATATTGTACATTAGGTTATAATTGATCATGACAGCTGATCTAGACTCATCTACAATATAAATACTGGGTTTATATTCTGTCTTTCGGGCTATGTAACCGAGACTAAATCCCGATTTCCGACCTTTAAATAAATAACTTTTGGACTTCGACTTGAAATGAACTTAAACCAACAAAATCGTTTTCTGAATTTTCAAACATATCGCCATGTGAAAAATATCCGCTAGAAATCCCAATCGTATAAGTGGGTTTTTGTTTTGATTTTTTTCTTTTTGATTGTGCCTGCATAAAGATGGCCATAGTCATAAGCATGGCTAATAATAAATACTTTTTACTCATCTCGTATTATTTTAAATTTTAATTCCATAGTAAAATTATTAGTTCAACCACTAACTTTATTTCAGATACTTTTTTTAATTTGTCAAAATATATAAAGCATCTGTAATTTTTCCTTCCGTAATTAATTTAGACGCCATTTGGTGTTTTTCGGTTTCAGAAATATCATTTACATCATCAGCAGTCAAGCTTGTCTCCGACAATTCTGGTATTTTTGTCAATGAAGCCAAAGCTGCTATTTCGTTACCCGTAAGAATTTTACTTTCTCTGATAGCTTGTGACAGACCATCAAATCCAAGAGGAATATCTGTAACCGATTGATAAATTTCCATCACAGCTTCGCCACTTGCACGTACGTAGTAATTGCGCCCCATACGTCCCATCAAGTCTAGTTTGTGTGGATCTAGTCGGTCACCATTAAGCACAGTCTCTGAAACGGCAATCATTGTCACTTCGCAAATAATGAGATGACCCGCGCCACCATGTTCGCCTAATTCGATGATATCTTTGACCTTACACTCCATATTGATGGGAGACTCGAGTACTCTTGGTGCTGACACGGTTTCTGATGGTTCGGGTGTGAGCCCCACTTTTCCAAATTCACTGACTTCGGATGGAAACTCCACGGATGCCAATGACATCTGTCGCACTATAGAATATGGTACAACATTGACCACACATTCTTTGCTTACTCTCACATTGTGGAGGGTGTCTTTGGTGGTATTGTCCGATACACGTCTATTGGATGAGAATACCACAATAGGAGGATTGGACGAAAATGCATTAAAAAAGCTGTACGGTGCCAAATTTTGTACCCCATTCTCGTCAAGAGTACTCACAAATGCTATGGGACGTGGTGCTACAGCTCCGATAATATATTGGTGCAGGTCTTTAGTAGGAATTTGACCTGGTATTATTTTACGTTTCATGTCATTCAACTTTTTGAAGTGCGAAATTACGCAAAGAATAGGAGATTATTTTAGTTTTGCAGATGTTTGAATTACAAATGTTAAATAACATAAAAAAATGGACCAATGACCAACTTTTATTTTCTAATACGCTCCCTTATTTCTGATAGAGAATGATCTATGAGCAACTTTCCATCTCGAAATACTTCTTTCAATTCACCACTTTGCTCTTCTGTCCATGATACATCATCTTTCAATGTATAAATACCATTTTCCTTGGATAGCATCATCAATCCTTTGGCTGATTTTTTGGTTCCATCATCTGTGATAGGATCTTTAAAAATGGATCTCCCTTCGCCATTTACTTCACCATAAGTGGCTTTCATCGCAAATCCGAATGTATCACGTGTGTTGTATTGATAGGTAAATGAACCAATACCCAAAACAACATTTGTAGATGCAAAACCCTTTTGTTTTAGCCCTTCACATATTTGTGTTGCCCTATCCATTGTGATGCTGTCTCCGTAGATGGCGCCAATTTCTGGTATCAATTCTTTGTAGCCTTTGTCGTTGGTATGTCCACCAAAAACATCCCAAAGCAACTCGATAACGCCTTTCTTTTCATTATCATTTTTACCATCAGGATTGCCACAAATGATGTGCACGGGATCACCACTATCTGGACGAATCACCACTTTTCCATCTCTTGTTGAAATTTCAGATTTTAGTCTTGGTAAATAATCATTCAGCACTTTCCAAAGATCCCAAGTATCTGATACGATGGAAACGATACCTCTAGGATAAATGTCTGTAATCAGTCTTTGGAATGTAGTAAACTCACCATCTACCGTACCCATACACATGACACTATGCTCGGTGGCAGCTACCGATCCGCCTATCAATTCTTTTTCGGCATCTGCCTGATAATATGCTTCTAAAAAGTCAATCGCTGGTATAGTATCCGTGCCTGTGAATGACAAAAGGTGTCCTGCCGCTGATGTCAAAGATGCTTCGATGCCACCCATGCCTCTCATAGAAAAATCATGCGCTTGCCAATCCACAAAACCAGGAATAGAAGAAGTCTCTGCTGCATATTTATCTAATATTTTTCGATACTGCAAGGCGATCGTCGCAGAATTGCAGGGTAACCAAACCACAGCTGAAAGTAAAGTCTCAAAGTAATTGGTAAGCCAGAAAAATTCTGGTAAAGTATTGTACATCGTAAACATAGGTACTCGTATAGGGACAGCTTCGCCTTCTGGGATTGCCTTAAAAACCATAGGAATATAGCCTAGATCGTGCAATGCTGCGATATGATCCGATCCAACATCATTCGGTCCTAGGTAGTAATTAATTCTTTTGGTATAAGCCGAAATAACTTCGTCCTTGGGTTTGTCAAAAAAGTAAGTTTTAAAGTCTTGTAGAATGTATTTTTTGATAAAATATTGCAAGCCAAAAAAGACGACTTGGTCCACACCTTCTATTCTACTTCTGCGTGGCGTCCAATTGGAATAAACTAGTGTGGTACCTTCAGGATATTGACGACGGTGATCAACTTTGTAACCATCTGTAAGGAGTAAAGGGTTCATATGATTATTTTTTGTTTTGACAATTTTGCGCTAAGATAAGCGATGTTATTTAATTTTAATTTTTTGATTTATTCCTGCCTTTTTCATTTGGATATAAGGATGGCAGTGCATCACTTTGCCAATATTTTTTGGTGTCAATATCCAAAACCGACAATTTACCATTAAAAGCAGCGCCAGTATCGACATTCCACACATTGGCTTTATTCATGGGTATATCAATATTGTAATTGGTGGTAGGCGTATGGCCGATATAAATTTCTGAAAATAGGAGCAACCTTTGGGATATAACTCTGAGTGTTTTTGTAGATGTTTATCCATAGCAAGCGCAGTTTCCCCACAATGTTCTATCCCAACTAAAGTTAGAATCGTGAAATTCCTTTTCTGGACCATGCATAGATGTATAACCAGCATGAATAAACAATCGATTTTTTTCATCAATATGGTAATAAGGCATGGATTCCAAAAAGTTTAGGTGCAAGATTTTGTCTTCATCCGTATGATTTTGATAACTTTCCATGGTTTCTTTTCCGCCATGAATGTACCAAGACTCATGTATTTCTTGGTTTCTTAACCATTTTTCGCACCAGATATCGTGATTTCCTTTGATAAAAATGCAATTATTAGTGGCACTGAGTTCTATGAGATAATCTATAACCTGAGCTGATTCGCTCCAACCATCTACATAATCACCCAAAAATATAAGTGTATCATCAGGAGACACTTCTGCGGTGGCAAAGACTTGCTTTAAGGCTCTTTGGCCGCCATGAATATCACCGATTACTAGTGTTCTTTTCATTTTTCATTATGTTTAAGGTTGATGTGATACTCTATTTCTTTTAAATAAACTTTATCCATTGGTATAGTATAAGGATCTATTAATCTTTCATCTTTTAAATATTTTTCTTTTGCTTTTTTCATGTGTTCTTCATATTTATCTTTCTGATTTTTGTGTGTGTATATTAGGGCTAAATAAAAATAGGTCTCAGCTAAATAATCGTGTCTTTCTAATTGCTTTTCTAATATAACTTTGGCTTTATCATAGTCTTTTTCCTTCAAATAAGCGACCCCTAAGTGTAGATAATCATAAAACCCAACTGAGTAATTTGTGTTACTCAAAGTTTGTTCTATTAATTTAATGGCTTCTATGTTATTTCCTAAACCCTTATAACAAAGTGCTTTTACTATATCTAAATGGTATTGGCCATTTTGTGAATATCCTATATTATTTACAAGCCCGCTTAATAGTGTTAAATCAGCCAATGCCCCATTATAATCTCTTATAAATTGATATTTACACCATCCTCTATAACCTAAGTGAGCAATTGGGTTAATTTTTACAGCTTGATCTATCAAACCAATCCATGTTAAAAATTCACCTCTCTTTACATAAGGAACAGATTTTTCAAAATATGCCCAATCAAAATTCGGGCATAAAGCAATAGCCTCGTCAAATTGAATTTGCGATTCTTTTGAGCCCTGATCATCACTAGCTTTAATGGCTAACTTACAGGCTTTGTAGCAGTTTTGATTCTCTACTGAATTATATATTTCACAATTTGGCTGTCCGAAAACACAAAATGTAGTAATTAGAAACAATAGTGTGTGTGTATTTCTCATGGCAAAATGGTTTCTATTTTTCCATTAGTAATTTTTAGTGTCAGATATTGAAAATAATCATACCTATTTCCTTCTTTATCTTTTACTTCCGACCATTTATTTAAACTCAATAGAGCTTTATGAAGCTCTAAAAGTACTTCTTTTTCTATTTCTTTAGGCTTATAATTGAAATCAAATGCTTCCGTCCGTATCATGCCTATTTTTTTATTACAGTTAACAACAAATCTTAGTGTTATGTACCCATCATCTATTGAAGATAAAGTAGTTATATCAAAGTTTTGAGTAAACTCAGATACTAAAGCAATTTTTTCGCCCTCGTAAATATTTCCATTCTTATATAAAGGTAGAACATTATTACTACATGGCTTAAAGTTTAGAGAATCTATTTTAGGGTCATTTTGAATGTCACCAACATTACTGATATATTTTTCCTTATTCGTCTCTGGCACAGATGCGCAGCTGCATAAAATTAATAAGGTTATCAATGTCAAAAATTGTTTTTCTAGATTCATAACATAACTATTATATGAGTTTTTAAATTTTTCAAATTTTTCTTTTTGAAATATCATTTCTGAATACGGCACATCCCCACGCACCTAATATGATGTACTCAACGCCTTGATAAGCAGCCAAACTTAAAAATTCACTTATTGATTTTTGTTGATTTTGGGTCATAATTTTTTGGTTTTTTATGTATTATCAACTTTTATTTGTAATTTTTTATTCAATATTTTGTCTCTAAAAATCAAGGGTTTTTCTAAAGGTGTCATAAGTGCATCTATTTGTCCTGCATTCAATATTTCGTGTTGCTCTCTTACAAAATCACTTATATTTTCTATTTTTAAAATATCTTGCTTAGCAAAGGATCGTATAAATTCATTTCTAAGACCGATTTGTATTGCCTTTCTATCTAATTTTTTACCAAATGGATCATGATCTGGGTCCCATTGCAATCTTACTGATGAGGTTTTTATGGTTTCTTGCCATTCTTCTTTATCTAGGCTTAACTCTTCTCTAAAAACTGAATAGACTGCGTTAGTCAAATAATTTTCAAAGGCTTGCATTTTAAATGAATGGCTAAAGTGACTTCTTGACCTTCTTTGGTTCCCCAACCATTTCTATACATCATCCATAAAAAATTAGGTTTAATCCATGTCATTCTATCTAAGCTAAAAGCACCGCCAAAAAATTGATTTTCAACAGCAAAATGACCTATCTCTTTACGATAAGATTGATAGACAATTACTTTTTTATTATCATATTGAGCCATAATATGATGGCCTTTTATTGGCCATTCTTGTATTTGATCGGTATATTTTTTTATTTCTAAATTCATAGCTTAACTATTATATGAGTTTTTAAATTTTTCAAAGTTTTCTTTTCGTTGACGAATCATATATTGAAAAGATGATTTTCTTAAAAGTATTTGAATATTTTTCGTCTATAACTTGTTTAAACATTTTTGCAACACTTGAAATATCATTCCTAAATACTCCGCATCCCCATGCACCTAAAATAATGTACTCAACGCCTTGATAAGCAGCCAAACTTAAAACTTTATTTATTCTTTCTTTAAAAATCGAATCCAATAATTGTAACTCTTCGGTTCTGTTATGCTGAATCATAGCTCCCTTATTTGGGGCTGGAGCAGTTATAATATCCACTTTTATTGGTGGATTAACAAATTGACCATGGTCATCAAACCAAAATATCACATCAGAGCTGTAAATCATATAATCCGAATAAAGAAATGTTGATCTTTTCTTATTATAATCATACATTAATGTATCTTTTACTAAAGATGAGTATAAACTGGAAGAACGTGCTAAACTCTCTTCTTGAGCTGATGCACCATTTATAAATCCGCCACCTGGATTTTTAGCTGATGAAAAATTTAAAGCTGCTATTTTTTGTTCGTCTTTCTCTGAAAGAATTGCTTCAATTGTTGTGGAATTTTTAAAAATTATTTCAGTTGTAAATGTCCTGTTATTTTCTTTTGACAAAATTTCGTCCCAATCGCTTGGCGTAACAGTAATTGTATTTTCTAGAGAACGATTAATTTCTTCTTGAAATTCGAACCTAGTAGTATTATGAATATAAAATCCGTTATTTAGTATATCCAAGGTCATGTTAGCTATTTCTTTATTTGTCTTTCTCATTTCATATCTCTTTTTAAATAATCCCTTACTTCCATCAGGGCAAACCCAAGTAAATTTAAACCTTGCCATTTTGATGGATTGATTGCATCTTCATGGTCACTAGCAAGTCCAATACCCCAAACAGGATCAACGGGACTGGCTTCTACAAGAATCTTATCCCCGGTTTCTATTAAAAATGTTTTCAAATCAGGATTCTGTTCGAATTTATATTGATTTCCCATTAGTACTATTTCATATCGGTTTTGCACCCAAATATCTTCATTATAATTTGACACTAATCTACCTAACTTTTTTGCTTCTTCTGGAGTGTTTGATTTCAATATTTGATCAAAAATTTCCATATCGTTAAAAAGTAAAGCCTTTTGAGCCATCATCCAATGTTCAGCTGTTTTAAAAACTTTGTTTTCTACTTCAAATGAGCTTTGCCACCATTGGCTAAAACATGTTTTAGTTATAGTCCCATCTTTAGAAGGACGATGGCCCCAAAAGAATATGAACTCTTTGTTTTCTTTCTGATTTTTACAATAATTTATATCGTACTTCATCCTAATATCTTACTTAAATTTATGACAGAAACTTTTGCATCATCAATATCTCTAAATGAATTTGTGGTGAAAATCTTTTCAAAAACATTCAACTCCCCAAATCCTTTACTAAAAATACCATGACTAACTGCTAAATATAACTTCCCAGCGTTTTTCTTTTTCAACTCTTCTGCCAATCCTATAAACGTGCCACCACCATCGCATATATCATCTACAATTAGACAATCTATTCCTCCCAAATCATCAGCATACACCTTAAATCCTGCTAAATGTCCTGTTTTGACATCTCTGGTTTTACTGCATTCTACGACATCCATGCCGCCCAAAAAGGTGGATAATTTATAGATTTTTTTGAGTGCGCCGCCATCTGGTGAAATGAGCTTTACTTCTGATCCTATCTCATCACAAACTTTGTTGATAAAAGAATGATTGGATATGGTCTCACAATTATTGAGTAGCGCAGGTGTAACTTCAGAATGTGGATCAAACACAGTCACTTTGGACAATTGTAATTGATTGATCAAATCCGCATAAATCTTGACGGTGAGTGGCTCTCCTTCTATCATCAATCTGTCTTGTCTTGCAGCAGGAAAGTAGGGTATAAACAAAGCTATTTTTTCGACTCCCATCCTTTGCAATGCATCTAAAGCCACACAGATCATTCCTACATCATTAAATGAGCGAATCCTATGTGTGATGGTTACTACTTCAGTGGTTTTAAATGGTTTGATTTTGATGTGTGGTTCACCTCCAGAAAAAACAAAGGCTTCATATTCTAAGGCTCGTTGATCGCCTAATGGAAAAAATGATTTATCAAGATTTAGTGTCATTTTGCGTTAATTTTACGCAAATGTAAAGGGTTATTTATTAATGTGCAAATAATTTGTGTAAAAAATACGCAAATAGGTAAAATTAATTTATAAACCTTCATTTACATTCGTCAAATCATCAAATCAAAGTGAAACCCTTTTTTCTGCAATGCTGTATATTTTTCAACATTAAATCTATAATATTTTGCAGGTCTGCCGCTTTTATGGCTAGAAACTCGATCCGTTTCTTCAATAAAACCAAAACTCAACAGTTTTTTTCTAAAATTCCGTCTGTCTATTTCTTTATTTAAAATGCTCATGTAAAGATTTTCTAGATCAGAAAATAAAAATTCATCTGGCAATAAATCAAATCCAATAGGCTGATAAGTCAATTTATTTTTCAACCTTTCAATGGCTTGTTGCACGATAATCTCATGATCATAACCTAGTACTGGCATAGACGTAATGTCAAACCAATCTGCAGCTGAAGCATCTGTGTCGGCAGTGAGATTGAGATGGGTAGCATCTACCAATGCCATATAAGCTACAGATATTACACGGAATCTTTTATCTCGATTAATGTCATCTCCGAATGTGTATAGTTGCTCTAGATAATTTACTTTTATGCCCGCTTCTTCCTGCAATTCTCTATGAACAGCTTGGATCAATGGCTCATCATTTTTTACAAAGCCACCAGGCAATACCCATTTGTCTTTGTATTCACCATATTTTTGTTTGATAAATAAAATGTACAATTTTTGGCTACTATAACCAAAGACAATGGCATCTACGGCAATTCTGATTTGTTGATTTGGCTCCAAACTATGCGTATATTTTACGCAAAGATAATGTTTTTAGTTCACCACTTTAGTGATTGTATTTATCTTTTGTATTTTCCAATTCTAAACTGCATTTTTAAAGTCTAGAATAAATTCTAAAAAAAATAAGGTGTCTATCAATTCACCAAAACCTTTCATCCAAAAAAAAAAGACCAACATTTCTATTGGTCCTTTCTTTAATTATTAATGACAATTTTATATTTTATTTACCACCGAAATTGACACCTAAAGTCAGTTCATGTGATCCATTATTATAATCCTGTATAAATTGGGAAGACGTATTGTATGAATAATAGAAATTCAACTTCTCAATTTTTGTACCTAAAAGAAATCCCAGTCTTTTATCAGCGCCTAGTGTATAATTGACGCCACCTATCAACTTATCCTGAAGGAATCCAAATGTTAAGTTCATATCTATATGTGTAGGTACGTTGGCCAATTTCTTCATTATGATGGCTGGTGTCATGGTAATATCAGATTGTACATCCAATTTATATCCTACCTGCATAATGAAACCTATCTCCCTTTCTGGTGTTTCGGCATCAATATCACTAATTCGTGAACTAACTGCCGAAGGAAGGGATATACCATAAGTTAACTTTTTTTCATATAAGTACCGTAAAGGCCAAAAGATGCGTCAAAATATTCTACCCCGCAAGTGCACGACCAAAAACTGGGTCATTAGGATCGGCATTGCCAAATCCTGACAGAGCATGTTTGATATACTCTGCTGAGATACCAAATCCTACTTTATTGTTTTCTGTTTCAATGGTATAACTAAGGCCTAATGCTCCTTTGGTTGTTTGGAGCTCTCCAAATCTATCGCTAAGTACATTTACACCAATTCCTAACCTATTGCCTACTGGTCCATTGTATGATAATGTAACGGTTGTAGGTGCGCCTTCAATTCCTGACCATTTATTTCGATAATTTATCAAAATGTTTTGTGTCATTTGTGATCCTATAGCTCCAGGATTAATGAGTTGCGGGCTTAAATGGGCTTGGGTATAAATATATCGTTCATCAAAATACCTTGATTGTCCATTGACCATCATACTTATACTTAACATTCCGAAAAGCACAAAAATGGATTTTATAATATTTATTGTCTTCATATCTTTCTTTTATGAAAATTTTCTACAATTGATTTTTTATTCTATCTAAGAAGTGTGACCGTTCCTTTATAAACTTCTCTTCTTCCTTGTCCAAAATTGACATTCAATACCCAAATATAGGCACCTTCCTTTAACGTCTCATTGTTGACATCTGCTCCTTGCCAAGTATTGTCATAATTGGATTGGAAATACACTTCTCTACCCCATCTGTCGAATATTGTCAAGTCCCCTGGATTATCTTCCACACAATTGATGATAAATACATCATTAAAGTTGTCAACATTTGGCGTAATCACAGTAGATGCGGTATAACAAGTGCCTTGTTGTGAGCATGCTTTGACTTCAAGATTGGTCAATTTAAGTTCACACTTATTGGCATCAGTGATGGTCACATTATAAAACCCTACTGGAATACTTTCTAATTTATTGTCCATATCCGTCTGATCCAACCAACTGAAACTATAATTGCCAGCTCCAGTATTATTTAGATTTAGCTCTATTGATCCTGTTTCTTCATTTTTGTTTGAACAGTTGATGGATGATGTGGCAGCCAATTTGCTTGGTTGAGTGATAACAATCGGTGTTGAAGTTACTGCAGGTAGTGTAGCATTAGAAGCCATCACAGTATATGTACCCGCTACTAGATTAGAAAAATTAAAATCAGTACCACTAGACAATACTATCGGTGTCCCAACAGTTTGATTGCCTGATTTGAGTGTGATTGTAATTGGATAAGTTCCTTTTGCTATTTTACCAGTTATTACACCATTATTTTCGCCAAAACATTTAATCCCAAATCCATTGAAAGATGAAGATACAGAAATGTCTCCCAGCTCAGGAGGTGTATCCCCTATTGGAATTATATTTACTACTATTCCATTTCTTACTGCAGAACAACCATTAGCATCTGTAACGGTAACACTGTAGGTGCCAGCTTTGACATTATTAACTTCTAATATACCAGAAGTATTCGCATCGGGTATTCCACCAGACCAAACGGTTTTATAATTTTTCGTACCACCTTCTACTGTAATATTAATTTTGCCATCAGAAGCAGTGGAAGTAGAAGCATCCGTGGTGCCATTCAGTGTAATGCTAACTGCTGCTGTTGGTTCTGTAATAGTGACTGTTGCTGTACCTGTTTTTGCAGGTGTTGCACTATCAGAAACTGTAACAGTGTAACTACCAGCTTTTATATTTTGTGGATTTGAACCCGATAATCCACCAGTCCAAGTGTAGGTATATGGTGTACATCCACCTGATACATTGACCAGGGCAGAACCATCACTACCATCTTTACACTTTACATTGGAGCCATTGATGGTCACGGTTGATAGAGGTGTTTGAGTATTTCCAACGGGAAAAGTTGCGGCAGCAGTACATGACTTGGCATCTGTTACTGTTACACTATATGTGCCTGCACTTAGATTGGTAGGGTTTGGCGTATTGCCCAATGCTGGATTCCAATTGTATGTAAATCCACCATTTCCACCTGAAGTTGCACTGATATTGATAGATCCCTTCTGGCCACATGCTTCGGGAGTTACAACACCTGTAGTTGGTATCACTATCGCTGTTGGTTCTCCTATGATAGCTGTACACGTCGTACTCACCGTACCTGCACAAATTACATCAAAGGTATAAGTACCAGCACCTACGTTTGTAAGGTTAAGGCCACCTGCCGATACTGTACCAGATTTGATCACTGTACCACTGGCATTTTTCCATTGAAAATTACAAGCGTTGTCGTCGGTCACAGTCATAGCTGCTGAACCATTGGTACCTCCATTACAGTCTGGCTGTGTGATAGTACCTGTGGTACATTCAGGTTTGTCAGGAGTTGGACAACCTGTGATGGCTATACTTCCTCCGGTAGCTTGACTTGGTACAGCTACTGGGCCATTGCCATTGATAGTGCCAGAAACTTCTGTCGTGCAAGTGATATTGATCGATGCAGTATAATTTGTAACACCAGGACACAATACTTCAAAACATATTCTAAATATCTTGTGGCCATTTGGTTTTGTAATGGAACTGCCATTGGACCATGCCAATTTTAAAGTCCCATTAATGATATCAGAATTGAATAAATTTGGATTCAAATTGTCCAAATCATACATTTCCGTACGTATAAATTTTAACTGTGTAGGATTCCAACTAAAAGTAGTTTGAACGGCAAACACATTGGTAAAATTCTCTACGCTTACATCTACACATACTATTTGGCCTTTGGAGCCTGAGCCAGTACCAGTTTTGATGAGTTACATCTAACTGAGGTGGAGTATTAGTGATATTAACTTTACCGAAAGTATAACAGACAGGCACAACTCCATCAGGCGTTTCCCATCTTACTTCGGTTGGTGTGTTTTTATTAGTTTCTATACATGCTGTTTGCACTGGGTCTCCAACAATATTAAAACATAGTTCTAACATAATAGTATTGTCTGGAACTGTGGTAGGGTTGGTATCTTGTTTAAACCAAAGATAACTTAAAGAACCATTGTTGACGTTGCTTACATTAAGTGAGCCCGTATCGAAATCTGGAATTCCGCCAGTTGTTGGAGATTTCACTTCTGCGTACTGGAGGTGCTGTATTCCAAGAGATGCTTCCTTGTCCAGAATTAAGATTGGTGAAGATTTTAACCCTGATAGGTACACAAATTCTTGCTCCTTTTCACTAGAGACTTCACCACACTATTAGTGTAAGGCTATTCGGATTAGTACACGGTGGGACTTACGCATGAAGTTGGAGGTGGTACCTTTATGGTAACTGTACCTTTATTATTTATAAGTGGCACAGGACTAAATTAGCATTACTAATTTCAATAACCCTTGGGACATTGCTCGTGACTACATCTGATTTAGTTCCTTCAGCACCAATTGCTCTAAAGTTAATGGAAAAAAAATTCTAGTTCCACTAGCTAATGTTTTTCCATTCGCATCAAACCAATTGACGATAATTTGACCCTTTTTTAATGGGCTACCGCCGATCAAACCGCCATCCAAACCACCTAAAGTTTGATTTACATTGGCAAAGGAAACAAATTCCAAAACCATTGAGTCATAATTGATGGAAAACTGAATTCCACTAGATTAGTGTAAACCCATTAACTGTAACATCGACAGTAGCATTGGCGCCTGGATCTACTTCTGAGCTAGACATTGAGACTGTCAGCTGCGCATTAGCATAATTCAGGCATAAAAAAATTCCTGCTATTAATGTAATAAAAATTTTCCTCATGTTGGGAATATTTAAAATGATTAAATCTAAACGCAAAATTACGTATTTATTTTATAACAAATTGAATATATTAAACCATTATTAATAAATGATTTACAATGTAAACACTCAAAATATCACTTTGGGTTTATTGCATCATAGAGATTTAGTACAAATAATGAGCCAAAATCTAAAAGACGCTAAAAAAGGTGGGAAACTGTATAATAATTTACAAAAGTAAGCTATTTATTTTAAAAACAAAAAAAAATAAATGGAAAGCAATAATAGACCACAAAACTCTGATTAAACACATCACTTATCTGTAACAATAGTAGCACACAGATATTTACAGACTCTTTACCTTTGTGCCATTAAAAAACATTTTGTTATGAATATTGAGCAATTAATCACAGAAAATGAAGGCACCATCGTAGATGTTCGCACTTCAGGAGAGTTCATGGGTGGAAATGTAGCAGGATCAGTCAATGTCCCGCTCAATGAAATTCCTTATAGAATGGACGAATTAAAAAACCTTAAATCACCCTTAATCTTGTGCTGTGCGTCTGGCAATAGAAGTGGACAAGCTGAAGGATTTCTTGCAGCCAATGGTGTTTCATGCGTCAATGGAGGCTCTTGGATGACTGTCAATTATTACAAGTCTCTTACACCACAACTCTAAAATCATGATGGATACGCTTCTTAAAAACTGGCATTTTGTACGATGGCTACGATTGGTATTAGGTATATTTTTTATATACCAAGCTATATCAGGCAGAGATAACATTTCTGGATTTTTCGGAGCTTTTTTATTGTTTCAGGCTGCAACAAACACAGGATGTGGTCCTGCTGGTTGTGCCCCTTCTCAACCGAAAGTGCAGAGTACAGAATGGAAAGAGCCTGATTTTGAAATCGTAAAACCTAAGTAAAATGGAATCACATATATATAATGTAGATCTTAAGTGGGTAGCCAATAGAATAGGAGAAGTTTCTTCTCCCGAACTCTTGGACACCATTGATGTAGCCACTCCTCCACAATTTCCTAAAGGTGTGGATGGTGTATGGTCGCCTGAACATTTTTTTACTGCAGCAGTCAATAGTTGTTTTATGACAACATTTTTGGCAGTAGCTGAAAACTCAAAATTGGAATTCAAATCCTTCACCTGTCAAGCTGAGGGAAAACTAGAAAAAGTGGATGGAAAATATATCATGAGTGAAATCATCTTGAAGCCAAATCTTGAAATTTTAAATCCTAACGAAATTGATAAAGCGGAAAGAATACTTCAAAAGTCTGAAACAGCTTGCCTTATTTCCAACTCTATTAAATCCACTGTGCATTTAGTAACCAATATTCGTGTTGCTGAAGCTATTTTGATGTAATTAAAAATTTTGAAGTCTTCTACCTTGGTAGTTATTTTCACAGAATCTTAAAAAGGTAATTTCAGTAAGTTGAAGTTGCCTTTTTTATTTTAACTATATTGCAATATTCAAACCCGATGGTATTCACCCGATGGTCGCAGTTTGCAACTGCGATCCTATATTTTCTGAATTTGAAATTCATATTCAACGATCGATAGCAAGGTCTCGGGGGCTGAATTTGAAATTCATGACCTACTATCAATAAACCCATTAATATTCTCTAATCATTTCATTTCAATTTCTACAAAATCTTCTTTGCCTCCCGATGGTCGCAGTTTGCAACTGCGATCCTATAATTTCTGAATTTGAAATTCATGACCTACTATCAACAAACCCATTAATATTCTCTAATCATTTCATTTCAATTTCTACAAAATCTTCTTTGCCTCCCGATGGTCGCAGTTTGCAACTGCGATCCTATATTTTTAGAATTTGAAATTCCTATTCAAGGATCGATCTGAAATAATGTATAGTATTTTAATTGATAATTTTATATCTGTGCATTTTCGCCAATATTTGATGTGAAGATATCTCTTTTTGCGGAATTGGTGTGTATTGAATTGCAAATTTTTTATGTATTGGATCGAAGTCACAGATTTCGAACATCAGGGTTACTCAATAATTTATATGTCAGCTGCATAATATTCGGTTTGTGTATTTTTGAAATTTTGAAACGCTTAGTTATCGACTGATGCAAGAATAATAACCTATGTGCTTTTTTTTGTATCATAATCATATATAAACGTATCAAATCGTTTCAAATGCTGATAGTAAATTCAAATTATAATCGTATATTTGCGTATCAAATCGTATCAAAATGGGCAATATAGTGTATAATTTTAAACTAAATATAGATTGGAAGCTGATCAATTTAATAAGTAAAATAGATCGTTTCGATGCAAATTGGACAGCCATTGAACGAAGAGAAGGACAAAGCCTCAGGGAATTGAAAAGTATTGCTACAGTGCGAAGTGTAGGGGCTTCAAACCGTATTGAAGGAAACAAAATGAGCGATGAAGAAGTAGATGTATTACTTCAAAAAATTGATATCACGAAACTCTCAGATAGAGATTCTCAGGAAGTAGTCGGTTACTTTGAAGTATTGGATTTTATTTCAGAATCTTACGAAAATATCAAACTTACTGAAAACCATTTAAAAAGCTTACATAATAGCTTGATGAAATATAGTGCCAAAGACGCATGGCATAAAGGGAATTACAAGTTGCATAGCAACGCAGTCGAAGCTTCATTTCCAGATGGCACACGACAAATCATTTTTCAAACGACGGAAGCAGGATTTACCACTGAAGAAGCCATCAGAACGTTGCTCAATTGGTATAATTCCGAGAAGGAAGTACATTCGTTAATCAAAATATCTTCTTTTGTTTATGATTTCCTGAGTGTTCATCCATTTCAAGACGGAAACGGTAGATTAAGTCGGTTAATTTCAACACTTTTACTTTTAAAAACAGGATACAAATGGATACAATATGTGAGTTTTGAGCACGAAATTGAAAACCGAAAAAATGAATATTATCAGGTTCTGAGAAGTTGTCAGGCACAACGCCCCAACGAAGACATAACCGTTTGGATACAATTCTTTTTGAGTTGTTTGTCAAATATTCAAATGCAACTATTAAATAAATTGAATAAAAGCGGTTTGGAAACACAACTTTCACCCAAGGAAAAATCAATTTTTACAATTATACAAAATCGTCCAAACATTCAATCGGGAGAAATTGCTGAAAAATTAGCTATACCATCCCCTACAGTAAAACGTATATTATCTGAGTTGCTAAATAAAGGAATGATTGAAAAACAAGGAAACGGACGCAATGTTAGTTACACGATAAGGTAAGCTTAATATATCTGACGAAAAAAAATATGTTACATTCCTGAAATCAATTCAACATCAACCCACAACCTCACCACTTCTCAATTCAATAAGCGTAATCTCTGGCCACATACCTATCCTACCCGGAAAACCTAGGAAGCCAAAACCACGGTTGACATACAGAAATTTTTCTGCTTCTTCATATAGTCCTAACCATCTTTTGTACCTATATTTGGCTGGACTCCATGCATAACCCGGCAATTGGAAACCAAACTGAAATCCATGGGTATGACCACTCAAAGTGAGATGCACGTGTCGTTCGTGTTTTAATATTTTTTCATCCCAATGCGTAGGATCGTGCGAAAGCATGATATTAAAAGCATCCTTGGGAACATTGGCTGCAGCTAGATCGATATCTCCATACTTCTGAAAAAATCTGCCTGCACCCCAATTTTCTACACCCAAAAGATGTATCTCATCACCATCGATACTAATAGAACGACTCTCATTTTTCATCAGGTCAAAACCCATTTTTGCATACTTCTTTCCGAAATCATCGTGATATGCTTTGATGGCTTTTGGATCATTTTTGTCATAACGACCGTAATAATCATGGTTGCCAAGGATGGCAAACTTCCCGTGTTTGGCTTGTATTTGCCCAAAGATGTCGATGTATGGATCTATTTCTTCTTTTTCAGAATTGACCAAATCACCTGTAAAACAAACTATGTCGGGATGTAATGCATTGATCTTGAGAATACCTTCCAATACCTTGTCCTTATTGTCAAAACTGCCAGCATGGATATCAGATATCTGCACCAACTTAAACCCATCAAAAGCTTTGGGCAAATCACGAAATGTCAAGGTAATTTTTTGTACCGTATATTGATATTTTCCTTTGTAATGCCATATAACATCCCAAAAATGGAATAGCTGCCACAAGTGCACCTACATTGGTTATAAACGTCCTACGTTCAGGAATAAAAGTCTGTTGGGAAGCATCGCCATCGCCAAATAAACTCTTCACATATTGAAATAATCCAATGATCGCTCTTCCACCATCTTGTGTGATCAAAAATATAGAAAAAACCAACTTGGTGATAAACAACGTCAGCAAAAATCCACTTGTAAAATTGAATAATTCACTACGCGTACCACTCACACCGTTGCTCATAAACTGGTAAAGATGTACGATGCAGAAGTAGCCAAAAGCACTGATTGCAAAATACAAGCCTGTGTAGATACGCGAATATCGACCTTGACTCAATAAACCTTTTAGTCCATAAAAGGAATACACATCCAGCAAGACAAACAAAAAAACTAGAAATATAAAAAAACCAAATCTACCCATACGGTTTATGTAATTGTATCATAACCAATACATTTGGAAAGAAATAGTTGAAAAATACATTCTATTTTGTACCAATTGACTAGAAAATCGGATGAAAGATCTACTTCCTACCCAACAAAAAAGCCTTAAACGATCCAAAAGAAGTATCCATCATTGTGGACTGTTTTTCTTTTTCTTCTAGCGAAGATAAGGCTTCGGGAATATCTATTTTTTGACCCAAAGTTTCTTCGACAGTATAGAGAAACTTGGCAGGATGCGCTGTTTCTAGAAAGATACCAATCTCATTATCTCCCAATTTTGTCAAAGATTGGTAACCGATTGCGCCGTGTGGATCGCAAACATATTGGTATTTTTGAAACGCTTCTTGCATAGCAGTGCGTGTATCAGCATCATTGAGCCAAAAACCTTCTATATCGCTTTTGATAGCTTTATAATCTTGATCATACAATGCCAATATTCTGGTAAAATTGCTCGGACTTCCTACGTCCATGGCATTGCTGATGGTGGCTACTGAAGGTTTTGGTGTATAATTTCCAGTCGCAAGATAATCAGGTACTATTTTATTGACATTGGTAGCAGCGATAAATCTTTTGATCGGCAGACCCATTTTTTTAGCTAGCAGTCCTGCTGTGATGTTGCCGAAATTACCACTTGGCACACTGAAAACCACTTCTTTACCATATTTTTTGACCTGTTTGTATGCTTCAAAATAATAAAAGCTCTGCGGTATCAATCGTGCAATGTTGATGCTATTGGCTGAGCTTAGATGGTATTTTGTATTCAGTTCACTGTACACTGCGCCACCTGTATCTCCAGAAGTAGCGACAAGAATCGTGGTGTCTTGGTTCTCATTTTGATAAAATAAGACATCAATGCTGCCATAAATCTAGCCCCAAAATCCTTAAACGCAAGGCTCGGACCATGCCAAAGTTCTAAAGTCCCAATCTTCTCGTCCAGCATCACAACAGGTGCTTGAAAGTTGATAGCGTCATACACTATTTCTTTCAGATCAGCATCAGGAATATAGTTGCCAATCAAGTTTTTACTCACTATATAAGCTATCTCCTGAAAAGAATAATTTTCGATATGATCTATAAATTCCTTATCCAAAACAGGGATTACCTCAGGCATGTACAGACCTTTGTCCTTTGCGAGCGACTGCATGACAGCTTCCTTGAGTTCGACTTTTAGTGACGGGTTATTGGTGGAGTATAGTTGCATAACGTATAATTTTAAAATCTAATCGCCCCTTCGTGGTTGATTTTGGACAAATAGGTATTGATGCTCACTTTTTTGGATTGGTAGAGTTTATTGGCCGCTTCTATGACGGATTCTGCTTTTATACTATTGTCACACAAGGCAAACATAGACGGACCTGCGCCACTGATGCTAAATCCAAGTGCTCCTGCCGCCAAAGCTGCTTCTTTCATTTCATAAAAATGCGGAATCAAATGCGCTCGTTGTGGTTCCACCAATAAATCTTGAAGTGACCTTGAAATCAAACCATAATCAGATGTGTACATTCCCGCGACAAAAGCGCCAAGATTTCCTTGATGACGAATGACATCTTTAAAATTGACTTCGGATGCTAGGATGGCCCTCGATTCTCTAGTCAAAACTTCCACATGTGGATAAATCACCGCTGCGTATAATCCATGCGGAATATGAAGTTTTTTGATATCAAGTGTCTCAGTATCTCTGATCAATACCATACCACCTAACAATGAAGGTCCTACATTGTCAGCATGAAAAGCACCATCCGCTATTTGCTCACCTTCAACTGCAAATTTTAAAATATCATATTTACTGAGTCCAGTTTTTAAATATTCATTGACCGCAAAAACTCCCGCAGCAGCACTAGCAGCAGATGAACCCAAACCACTACCAAAAGGCATTTTTTTGTGGATCTCCATCTCAAGCGGACGATCCGTTTCTCCTAAGTGTTCGAGGAGTCTATAAGCTGCGTAACCCGCAGTATTTTTCATTACATCATAAGGCAACTTGCCACCTGCTCCTTGTATTTCGGTGATTACTAAGCCAGGTTTGCTTCCTTCTCTGATGATGATTTCATCTCCTGGTTTCTCTAATGCAAATCCTAAAATATCAAATCCCACAGCTACGTTTGCAACGGAAGCTGGAGCAAATACCTTAATTCCTGGTTTAGACATTGAATATTTTTTACAAATTTTTTTAAGAAATGAAGCAGTTTTAAATAAAAAAAGCAGCTACGAATCACTTCATAACTGCTTTAACTTTTGATGTGGGAGATGAGGGGCTCGAACCCCCGACCCCCTCGGTGTAAACGAGGTGCTCTGAACCAACTGAGCTAATCTCCCAATAAATACTTTAAAATAATATCTCCAAACTATAAAAGTAGGGCACAAAACTATTTTAAAAATGGGCCTTTCTTCAAAAGCGACGCAAAGATATCACTCTTCTTAGTATCTACAAATTTTTTAACGATTTTTTGCAAATAAATTTTTAAAGTTTCAAAAATGGAAGTTTCGTTACCGTTGCTTCCATCATCTTTTTGCCCACTTGGATCTTAATTTTGGATCCTTCTGTTGATTTATCTACAGGTACATAACCCATTCCAATAGGGATATCAAGAGTTGGTGATTGTGTTCCCGAAGTTACCACGCCAATTTCATTTTCAGTTTCATTGAAGATAAGATAGCCATGTCGCGGAACTCTTCGCTCTTCCATGATAAATCCAACTAACTTTCTTGTGATGCCATTAGCTTTTTGATCATTCATCCAGTTTTGTCCATTAAAGACTGTCGGTTTTTTAAGTTTTGTAATCCAACCCAAACCTGCATCAAGTGGTGAGGTAGTGTCGTCAATATCATTGCCATACAAACAAAATCCCATTTCTAATCTTAAGGTATCTCTCGCTCCCAATCCACATGGTTTGATGTCAAATTCCTTGCCTGCTTCGAATACAGCATCCCAAAGCGCTTCTGTACTTTCATTAGCGACATAAAGCTCAAAGCCACCACTACCTGTATAGCCTGTTGCAGATATCAAAACATTGTCAATGCCAGCTATTTTTCCTTTGGTAAATGAATAATATTTAATGTCACTTAGATTGATGTCTGTAAGCTTTTGTAGTGCCTCGACAGCTTTTGGTCCTTGTACTGCTATTAAACCCGTTTTGTCAGAAATATTGATCATCTTAGTATCAAATTCATTCTGAGACGATATCCAATTCCAATCTTTATCAATATTGGATGCATTGACTACGAGCATAAATGCTTGTTCGCCTTCGCTACACATTTCTTCTGGCAGCCGATATACCAATAAGTCATCTACAATACCGCCATCAAGATTAGGTAAGCAACTATACTGTGCGTCTCCTATGGCCAGTTTTGATGCATCATTGCTTGTTACTTTCTGAACTAAGTCCAAAGCTTGTTTGCCTCTTACTATAAATTCGCCCATGTGCGAAACATCAAAAACACCTACGCCATTCCGCACAGCATGATGTTCTTCTGTAATGGTTGTATATGAAATAGGCATATTGTATCCTGCGAATTCAGCCATTTTGGCCCCGAGTGCGATGTGAAGATGTGTAATTGGTGTATCTAACATGGTATCTGGTTAATGATTTTAATGATGGATTTGTTTGCCCAAAGGTAATAAAGTTACCGAATTTATTTGGCACAACGATGCATTTATTTTGACAAATGATTTGAATTGAATGGTAAGCATCTGAACCAAAACAGACATTATGTCATATATTTAAATCAAAAACAGACATTATGGCATGAATATTTGATAAATAACGTCATATTTGGCCTAAAAAACGTGATGGAATAAAATTTGAATAAGAATGATTGTAAATTAATTTTAATAAAAAAGCAAAATATTCATACCATGACAAATGTAATGTTCAGACCATTATCTCAAATCCAAAGACCAAATCATTTCAAATCTTTTGCAAATCCTACGGTAGGCCAAATGCCACATCAGGTAAAAAAATCTCCCGCTTTTGCAAATATCAAAGAATTTGATGGACATTTTTTAATTAGCCTTGCCATCCCAGGTTTTAACAAATCTAATGTAGAGATTAAGCAAGAAAATAATATCCTTATAGTTCAAGGAAAACAAGAAGCCAACAACGAAGCGAAATTCTTGAAAAAAGAGTTTGCCCCGACTGAGTTTACACGTACATTTACAATACCAGAAGACGTAAATGTAGATTCAATTTCTGCAACTTTTGAACAAGGTATCCTAAATATCACAATATCAAAAGGTGAAAAAGCACAACCTAAAAAAATAGAAATCCTTTAATTTTTAACCATTTAAATCAAATAATCATGAACATCGTAAAAGTAAATCCTTTTTTACAAGGTAGAAATTTCTCAAACATTATTGATGAAGTATTCAATAGAAGTATCTCTGATTTCGTAGGCAATGACTTTGCAGTCACTAATCCATCTGTCAATATCAGTGAGCTTGATGATAAGTTTGTTCTAGAACTGGCAGAACCAGGATTGGAGAAAAAGACTTTAGCATTGCGCTAGAAAAGGGCCAACTCACTATCTCAGCTTCTAAAGAGACCAATACAGAAGAGAATGAACCAGGCAAATGGACGAGAAAAGAGTTCAATTTCAGTTCTTTCAAAAGATCTTTTCAGATTACAGATGCGGTCGATACTGAAAAAATTGTGGCAGAGTATCAAAATGGCATTCTAACAGTAGCGCTCCCTAAAAAAGAAGAAGCAAAACCAAAAGAACCTAAGACGATAGAGATTAAGTAATTTTGGTATCATAAGTGTAAGTTTAACTGAAGTTTGGAGTTGATAAATGGATTAATGTCAACTAATTACATTTTAAATAATTAAATAGTAATTTACTTTATAATACTGATAATCAATACTTTAAAACAATTTACAAGGAAATTTAGAAATACGACGTTAACATATTGCTTTGGGAGATGTAGTAATACCAAGGTTTACCTCTTTGTGGAGCTTGTTCCGGTACGCGGAGCGATTTAGCGGAACTAGCGTTTTTTGTTTACTTTTTTGGGCAATGCAAAAAAGTTAAAGCCAGTCGCGGCTCGAGCGACAATGCCAAACCTATAGTATAATCATTAGCCCCAAAGAGCACAATTGAATTTGATCCAAGGTTATGAGAGTAGGTATTGTGCAAAATTTGCCCTGAAACTTTAGTAAATGACAATAAGGGGCGTAGCCCTGACATCTTTATAAAGCGATATATTTAAATGACAATAAGGAGCGTTAGCTCTGACATCTTTATAAAAAGATATAAGTAAATGACTGAAGTTTCGAGTTTATAAATGGATTAATGGCAACTAATTAATTACATATTAAATAATTAAATAGCAATTTACTTTATAATACTGATAATCAATACTTTAAAACAATTTACAAAGAGATTTAGAAATAATACGTTAACATATTGCTTTGGGAGATGTAGTAATACCAAGGTTTACCTCTTTGGGGAGCTTGTTCCGGTACGCGGAGCGATTTAGCGGAACTAGCGTTTTTTGTTTACTTTTTTTGGCAATGCAAAAAAGTAAAAGCCAGTCGCGGCTCGAGCGACAATGCCAAACCTATAGTATAATCATTAGCCCCAAAGAGCACAATTGAATTTGATTCAAGGTTATGAGAGTAGTTATTATGCAAAATTTGCCCCGAAACTTTAGTAAATGACAATAAGGAGCGTAGCCCTGACATCTTTATAAAGCGATATATGTAAATGACAATAAGGAGCGTTAGCTCTGACATCTTTATAAAAAGATATAAGTAAATGACTGAAGTTTCGGAGTTTATAAATGGATTAATGGCAACTAATTAATTACATATTAAATAATTAAATAGTAACTTATTTTATAATACTGATAATCAATACTTTAAAACAATTTACAAGGAAATTTAGAAATACGACGTTAACATATTGCTTTGGGAGATGTAGTAATACCAAGGTGTACCTCCTTGGGGAGCCTGTTCAGGTACGCGGAGCGATTTAGCGGAACTAGCGTTTTTTGTTTACTTTTTTTCTGGGTTTGCATTCCAAAGGAATAAACGTGAGCAAAAGATGCAAAAAAGTATAACTGAACGATCCTGGAAGGTGAACAGAGTGTAGTACGAAGTACCAAAGGCAAGCGCCTTTGACGTAGTGAACCGTGAAACGGATGGGTGGCCATGACAATGCGAGAAGTGAAGGCACCCGTAAGGGATGGGGAGCGCGGCTCGAGCGACAATGCCAAACCTATAGTATAATCATTAGCCCCAAAGAGCACAATTGAATTTGATTGAAGGTTATGTGAGTAGTTATTGTGCAAAATTTGCCCCGAAACTTTAGTAAGTTTAATTGAGATGGGTCTTTGTCTTCCAAGACACAGACTCATCTTTTTTTATTAAACCCAGATTATGCGTTAGAACTTCAGCATGAGAAGCTAAAATGCAATAAATCAGCTATTTATATGCGAAAAGCGTAGCACCGCTACGGTTACAGAAGAAAAATAGGCGAAGCTTCTGATTTGCAGCAGTTTAGCTTCGAAATAGTTTTTCTAATGCATATTTTGGGTTAAACACTTACTGTCTTCCATTATATAAGACAATAGATATCCCATACATAAAAAATCTTTCATCCTGCGGCTTTAATGCCTGAAAAGAACTATTTAACTGAACATTTATTTCTTGATCAAAGTCACTTATATCGATATCCTTTAAAGGTACTTGAATATAAGGTTTGAAAGCAATACCAACCTTATCACCTGGATATTGAAAAATCAAATAAAATTTACTAGCCAAACCAGATTCATTGGTGACCAAACGTTTTTTCCTTGGTGCACCTGTTATATCCGTTTTTATCCGCGCCGTTCGGTATCCTAAAGAAGCGCCATACCCAAAATTGCCAAAATAATTTTCAATCCCTAAAGCATACTCCGTAAGACTTGTAAACCATTTATCTTGAAAACTTGATTTATTGTTTAAAGTTCCAAATACATCAGCCTTGTCACTCATATTGTGCCATGAAATTTCAAAGCCCACCCTATTTATACGATACCTCAATCCTATTTCTATTCCATGCAATGACTTAATCTGATCTAATGCATCATCCAAGTTTCCATCAGGATTATTTTTTATAAAATCATCATTAAATCTTGTCACGGCACCATTAAGTACTGGAGCTTTAGTAAACCCGCCAATATATCCTACTTTTATATTTAACTGAGAGATGGCATAAAATGAAATAATCCATACCAATATCAATGTAATACTTACTTTTTTTTGAAGGAACATCCTTGTTTTTTTAATAATTTTACAAAAGAAGTACAAAAATAACTGAAATTTGCGAATCTTTGCATTCCTTGAAGTAATAACATTATATATGTCTAAAAGAAAACAAAACACCATTGCAGAAAATGCAGTAAAAAAACCAATTAAAACTCAAAGTGAACCTATTGCTCATACTATAGGTTTGTTTTATGAAAACTCATTTTTTAAGCAGTATTGGGTAGCTTCACTCTTCATTTTGGCACTCAGTTTTATTTTATACCACTCTTGCCTACCATTTAATTATGTACTAGATGATCAAATGGTCATTACAGGTAATTCTTATACCAAAAAAGGCTTTAGTGGTATTTGGGAAATTATGACAACAGAGAGTTTTGAGGGATATTTTGGAGAGAAAAAAGAATTGGTTCAAGGTAATAGATATCGCCCACTTTCTATAGTAACCTTTGCCATAGAGTATGGTATAATAGGTGACTTAAATCCCACCGTAAGTCACTACATCAATATATTATTGTATGGTTTTACTGGTATTATCTTGATGATGGTATTGACGATGTTATTTAGGAATTTCAAAAATAACCCGTGGTGGTTAAGTGTTCCTTTCGTGGCAGCCATAATATTTATAGCACATCCCATACATACCGAAGCTGTAGCCAATATCAAAGGCAGAGATGAGATCATGTCCATGTTGTTTTCAATGGCTGCACTTTATGGAGCACTAAGATTTGCCGATTTCGGAGACAAAAAATGGTTAATTGTATCTTTATTCTCCTATTTTATGGGCCTTTTATCCAAAGAAAATGCCATCACATTTTTGGCAGTGATTCCATTGACTTTGTACTTTTTTGGCCATGAACAATGGCCTAAGATACGATCAATATTCTTTTGGCTATTTTTGACAACAATCGTTTACTTACTCCTACGATTTAACACAGCTGGTGTACCAAAGTTTGGTCAACCCATTAATGACCTTATGAATAACCCATTCTTGGGAATGAATCCTGCTGAAAAATTTGGATCAATAATGTACACCTTAGGTAAATATCTTGCCTTAATGGTCTGGCCTCATCCACTATCACATGATTACTACCCTTATGCCATTCCAAAAATTCCCATTTTTGCTTTGATCCCACTGATCTCACTCATTGGTTATGTACTATTAATGTACACAGGATTCAAAGGGTTAGTCAAAAAAAACATTTACGCTTATGCCATACTTTTTTACCTAATCACATTGACTATAGTATCTAATATTGTGATCAATTTAGGAACTTTTATGAATGAGCGATTCATATTTATGGCTTCAGCAGGATTTTGTATTGCTTTAGCTTACTTCTTGGTGGAACATTTACCTAAACTTCACTCCAAGGGGAAAATGGCAGGTATAATCTTAGGAGCCACCGCTATCATTGGTCTTGGAGCCAAGACATATATGCGCGTACCAGTTTGGGAAGATGCCTTATCTCTCAATGAAGCTGCAGTAGCTGTTTCTTCTAATAGTGCGAGAGCAAACTCCTTTATGTCCACTGCATTGTTTGAAAAATACAAAGAAACAGTGAACCCTAATGCTTACAAAAACCTGAATTCAGAGCAAAAGGAATTGCTAAATAAAACAGAATATTATGCAAACAAGGCGATTTCTATAGTTCCCGATTATCAGAATGCCAATCTTATGCTAATAGGTGTAGCCAGTGAAATATACAAATCGGAAAATGACATCAATTCGTACATTAAAATCATGAAACCTTGTATCATAAGGAGACCAGACATCCCATTTATCAAAGAATTTAGTGTATATCTGAAAGGTCGTGGCCATGATCAAGCATTATTACCTTTTTATTTAGAAATAGGTAAGGAATTAATGCAGCTAAAAGACAAACGTCGCGAATGGTCCATCCAATATCTCACCTATGCTTATGAAATTCAACCTGCCAACAAACAAGTCAATGAAGCATTGGCTACAGCGTATGAATTAGCAGGAAATATGAGCCAATCAGCAAGATTTAAAGCAGCAGCAGAAACATTGCAATGATAAATGACGAAACATTACAGTTAATAGCACTCACTAAAGTACCAAAAGTAGGTCCTATTATTGCTAAAAATCTTATCTCTTATTGTGGAGGGATAGATGCTGTATTTTCAGAATCAAAAAAAAATTTGCTTAAAATCCCTGGAATAGGTCAAATATTTGTCGAAAATTTTGATCCATCTTCTGCATTACAGAGTGCCGAAACAGAACTTAATTATATTGAAAAAAATCAGATAAAAGTTTTGTCGTATTTAGACAAGGCCTATCCGGTAAGATTAAATAATTTTGACTCTAGTCCCATTGTCTTATATTACAAAGGAAATACGGACTTAAATCATCATCGCACAGTAGCTGTAGTGGGCACAAGAAAGCCCACTGCCTATGGCACTACGATGTGTGAAAGAATTATAGAAGGCCTTTTGCCCTACAATATATTATTGGTAAGCGGATTAGCTTTTGGCATAGATGCGATTGCCCACCGCAAATGTGTGGATATCAAAATACCAACGTTAGGTGTCCTAGGCCATGGATTAGATAGGCTTTATCCAGCAGAACACAAGGCACTCAGTAATAAAATGATAAACAATGGTGGCATATTGACAGAATTTACTTCTGGCACTTTGCCTGATCGAGAAAACTTCCCTATGCGCAATCGTATTATAGCCGCCATCAGCGATGTGGTGATCGTGATAGAATCTAAGCGCAAAGGTGGTTCTATCATAACAGCTGAATTTGGTAATGAATACAATAAGGATGTCTTCGCAGTACCGGGACTTGTTACCGAAGAAGCATCAGAAGGATGTAACAAACTTATCAAACAAAATAAAGCTCATCTAATTGAGTCCGCTGCTGACGTAGCATATATCATGAGATGGGAAGAAATAGATGCTGGTAAAGTCATCCAAAAACAACTTTTTGTGGATTTGGATGCTGATGAAACTAAAATGATATCCATAATCAGAGACAATAAAGAAATTGCAATAGATGCCTTAACGTACAAAATGTCCATGACTCCCTCAGAAGTCGCTTCTATTTTACTAGGTCTAGAGTTCAAAGGGTTGTTGCGATCACTGCCGGGTAAAAAATACGTTTTGACTTGATCATAACTGAAGTTTCGGAGTTTATAAATAGATTAATGTCAACTAATTAATTACATATTTAATAATTATATAAAAACTTACTTTACAATACTTTAAAACAATTTACAAGGAGATTTAGAAATACGACGTAAACATATTGCTTTGGGAGATGTAGTAATACCAAGGTGTACCTCCTTGGGGAGCCTGTTCCGGTACGCGGAGCGATTTAGCGGAACTAGCGTTTTTTGTTTACTTTTTTTGGCAATGCAAAAAAGTTAACTGAACGATCCCAAGGTGAACAGAGGAAGGGGGAGCTCGAGCGACAATGCCAAACCTATAGTATAATGATTGGCCCCAAAGAGCACAATTGAATTTGATTCAAGGTTATGAGTGTAGTTACAAATTTGCTCCAAAACTTTAGTAAATGACAATAAGAGGCGTAGCCCTGACATCTTTATAAAGAGACATAAGTAAATGACAATAAGGGGCGTAGCCCTGACATCTTTATAAAGCGATATATGTAAATGACAATAAGGAGCGTTAGCTCTGACATTAAAAAGTAATGCTAAGGTTGTCTGACATCTTTATAAAAAGAAATAGTAAACAACTGAAGTTTCGGAGTTTATAAATAGATTAATGTCAACTAATTAATTACATATTAAATAATTAAATAAAAATTACTTTGCAGTACTGATAATCAATACTTTAAAACAATTTACAAAGGAGATTTAGAAATACGATGTAAACATATTGCTTTGGGAGAAGTAGTAATACCAAGGTGTACCTCCTTGGGGAGCCTGTTCCGGTACGCGGAGCGATTTAGCGGAACTAGCGTTTTTTGTTTACTTTTTTTGGCAATGCAAAAAAGTTAAAGCCAGTCGCGGCTCGAGCGACAATGCCAAACCTATCGTACAATCATTAGCCCCAAAGAGCACAATTGAATTTGATTCAAGGTTATGAGAGTAGTTATTATGCAAAATTTGCCCCGAAACTTTAGTAAATGACAATAAGGAGCGTAGCCCTGACATCTTTATAAAGAGACATAAGTAAATGACAATAAGGAGCGTTAGCTCTGACATCTTTATAAAAAGAAATAAGTAAATGACAATAAGGGGCGTTTGCTCTGACATCTTTATAAAAAGAAATAGTAAATAACTGAAGTTTCGGAGTTTATAAATAGATTAATGTCAACTAATTACATATTAAATAATTATATAAAAATTTACTTTGCAGTACTGATAATCAATACTTTAAAACAATTTACAAGGAGATTTAGAAATACGACGTCAACATATTGGTTTGGGAGATGTAGTAATACCAAGGTGAAGGTTATGAGCGTAGTTATTGTGCAAAATTTGCCGTGAAACTTTAGATCATAATAGATTACTAGTGTTAGATAGTAAAGGTAAAAGAAAAAAGAAAAGCACACGATAGCTTTCTAGCAGTACCTTCCTACACTTTGTATATATTGAATCTTTAATTAATTAAGTACCATAAAAAACTGCTATTGAATAAATAGGCTAATATATTTTACATATTGTGCCATTGCAATTGAGCTCAAAAGTCCTTCTTTTTTAAGAGAAGGATTTAGGATGAGTAAATTTAGATAAATTATTTAAAACAATCTTTCTCTTGATTTCCAGCTTTATCATCAAAACTACCTTTTAAACCTTGCACTGGAAAAAAACATCCTTTTCTGTCTTGAAATTCTGACACTTCATCCTCACATACGATCATACAAGCCTGGCCTTCTACTACTTTTACATCCAATGCACCGTCACCGGTTACAAACACCTGAAGCCGGATTAGGTATGATGGCAGCGTCTAGATCTTTGGCATCAGCTTTAGACCTAGATTCGACATTTTCAGGATTTAGATTTGCTGTCTCTTGTGGATAAGTATCCACTATCCTGAAAAAATTGCATGCCCGTTGCGTCCTGTTACCTGCTGTATCGTAAGTATAGCATCGTTGGTTGGATTGGCAATAAATATTATTAATATAAAATGCCAAAATTAAAAGGAATAGGGTTAATCGTTTCATTTTGTTATTATTAAATTTATTATGATACATTTTAAGAATTAGTAGATTTTGTTTATTGGTTAATCATTAGGAATTTCTTCAATTTTTCCAAGCAAATCAATTTTAAAGTATTTTACATTTTTTACTATATTTAAATCTTCATATCTGGATTTGAAAAATGAAATTTAGGTAGATAGAACAATATTAAGTGATGATTGTTAGATTCAAAACTAGCATTGGCTAACTTACCCACATAGTAAAATTTTCCAACTTCATCATAATTACTTATACTATCTATTCCATAGAAAATATCTAACAAATTTTTTATATCATTTCTTAAGTCTATTTTTGATAAAGGTAAATGTAAAACTGACTTGACTGATAAACTATCAAGAAATATTTCTTTATTTTGAATTTCAAAATATTCAGAAATCTCTTTACAACAATTTTCGTTTACATTGATGTAAGACTTTTGAGTATTGCAAATAATTGATATAAATAAAAATAAAATTGTGATTAAGACTTTTGTTATTTTTAGTCTATGCCATTTAGTATTTTCGGTACATTATGATGAATCTGTCCATCTGTATTGATTATTATTTTTTAAAATATATGCAGCGTTCAATTGATATAATCTAAACCTTTTAGAATTTAACTGTAATGATGCTTGTGGTGCCCATTTAGCTATTGCGGATTCATGACGACCATATCCTTGTATTCCTACAGAATATAAATTTGCATGAAACATTTCGTGACCTAATGACATTGCTAGGGTTCCTTTTGAAGCAAAAGCTCGCCTATATAAATATATTTTCGAAGTACAGTTATTGATGTCAATCAAATCTGTTATTCCATTCACTTGACTACCAATCTGATCTCTTACGTTAAAATTATCATCGATAGTATATCCTTGCCTTTGAAAGTCTTGGGGAACAGATCTATCAGCAACAATATCTGTATAACTTGGTATTTCACCAAAAACTTTTTTATACATTTCTTTAGCATTTGCTGTAGAATATTCAATCTCAGTTAAGGATTTATATGCCGCATGAGCCGCATGATTCAACCCACTAGTTATCAACCCTTGCTTAAAACCATCCATAAAATTACCACCACCTATCATAGACCCAACACCATTATTGATACATAATTTTATTTTATAACGTGATACATTTTTTGTCCATTACCAATACCTTAAAATCTTCCCCTTCTTGGATTCGCATATAATATATACCTTCAGCTAGGTGAGAGATATCCACCTTCTGTCCAAAGATCAAAGCCCCCGTCATAGCTACCTTACCATCTTGAGTTATAATATTCCATTTAGCATCTGACCCAAAGCCCTTGGCTGAGATTTCTATCTCACCTGAAGCCGGATTGGGTACGATGGCAGCATCCAGATTTTGGGCATCAACGATAGATCTGGACTCGACATTTTCAGGATTTAGATTTACAGTCTTTTGTGGATCAGTATCCACTATCCTGAAAAAATTGCATGCCCGTTGCGTCCTGTTACCTGCTGTATCGTATGTATAGCATCGTTGGTTTTGAGCATCAATATCATTTAGTTGCGCTGCAAAAATAAAAAGGGTTAGAAATAATTGTTTCATAAATTTTGATTTATTTTTATCAGTTATTATAATATTTAGGTATTTATAATAAATTTCTATTTTATTAAAACTAACATTAATAAAAAGGAATGTTGAAATTTTTACCAAATTTTAATAAGGTGGAATTTTTTAAATTTCTTAGTATTTATTAAAATTAAGGAAACAAATCCATGCTGTGAATCAGTTATTTTTGGTAAATCTGAATTAAAAAAATATCCGCTTTTACCATTAATTAAAAAAATATGGTCAATATGCTGTAAATACTCTTTTGAAATAAAAAAAGTATCTATATTATAACTTAAAGTATCATCTTCAAAATAAAGCTTTGAGCTTGATGTAAAATTTATATTCTTTAATGATTTATATTTTTTTAAAAGTAACTTGATTTCCATTTCAATATCACTTTTAATTAATTGGTTACTTACTACTATCCCACAATAATTCAAAGATGGCATACCATTTGGAAAAAATATCTTTAATTCATCATTATAAACAACTTGCTTTTCAGATAATGGAAATTTTTGAAATATTTCTATATTTATATCCTTTTTGAATTCATTATAATATACTTGCTTTTTTGATTTGCAACCAAATATAAAAATCGAAAAAATTGAAAACCATAAGAAAATTATTCTCATTTTAATAAGTTTAAATAGTTACATAACAGTCCATTATTATATTCAAGTTTAGAATCATAAATTTTTGTATTTACATTTTCAGTTGAGAAATTATTTATAACTACATTAATTATATTCGGTCCATAATATCTAATCATAGAATTTAAATAATAAAAAGATAAGTTTTGTGAGAAACCATCCATAAAATTACCACCACCTATCATAGACCCAACACCACCTGACACTCCACCTAATACCATTATTGATACATAATTTTATATTATAACGTGATACATTTTTTGGTCAGTATCAATATCTTAAAATCTTCCCTATCACTTCATCCCAATCATTTTGCCCGCCAATTTTAATCATGCTCTCCCTAATGCGACTATGGCCATGCATCAATGATACAGAATAATTCACTTGATGATGTATTTTAGGAGTTTTGCCCCTTTGCAATCCATGCGACCCATGCGATCCGTGCCCTTCTTCTATTTCCAGCCCGCATGTATATAGTTTTTGCACATTTTCTTCATCAGTAACTTTATTTTTTACTTCATGGGCGATCACATCTAGCATAGACATAAATGTCATGCCGGTCACATCTTGGATGCTGCCTTCTCGCCACACTTGAAGCACCACAAAGGTCCACGGAGTGCCTATTCCATTGGCTTTTGGTAATATAAAGTCGCTGTATTCGATCTTTTCGTTACGATGACAGGCGATAGATAAGGCATCTTCATATTTAGCCACTCGATTTTCAAAATCTACATGATAATATCCTATTTTTACGGTCATTTGGTCTCCGTTGATCCCTTTGCCGAATAGTAAATTGCGATTGAGTCGCCATGCTTTTTGGTCGGGCGAACGCTTTAATAAGGTTCCTTGATACATCTCACACTCTCGTTTACTAAAGATTTTCAATCGACTAAAAGCTTGTTGTGTTTCCGCATTTTTAAGCCCATTACTTATTTGTTTATGGCCTTTAGGTTGGTGTCGTGTCTGCTCGTAGTGTCTTGAGCATAAGTTGCATTACTTCTACAGGATATTGATAATTGGTACACCCACCGGTTAAGTGCATCATTCCCTGTCGAAACAGCTGTCCAGCTTTAGTTGCTATCGAAAATTCTGACTGATTTTTGCGCGTTTCTTCATATTGCGGAGCTGTGCGCATCTTGACTATATCTACCTTTCCGATGGTCCGTGATACCAACCTATTATTCGAGATATAATGGACAATATTACCTATTCTCCCTACAAATTTCACCAATGATACTTGCGTTGCCATGATGATATATTTTAGTTATACATCAAACGAAATTACAATCATTAATATTCCTTTAAATAACAATTTTAACATTCATAAAGTCGCATTCATGACATTAGTTGGACTAAAATACTTTGCTTTAAGATTTTCATAACATTTACAAGGCAAAAAATCAATCCAAACCAATAAAGATATCTTAACATTCTGAAGTTTCGGAGTTTATAAATGGATTTATGTCTACTAATAATCAACATCTTAAAAGAATTTACAAGAAGATTTAGAAATACAATGTTAACATATTGCTTTGGGAGATGTAGTAATACCAAGGTTTACCTCCTTGGGGAGCCTGTTCCGGTACGCGGAGCGATTTAGCGGAACTAGCGTTTTTTGTTTACTTTTTTTGGCAATGCAAAAAAGTATAACTGAACGGGCGGCCAGGAAGCCACCGTCGCGGCTCGAGCGACAATGCCATACATACAGTACAATCTTTAGCGCCAAAGAGCACAATTGAATTTGATTCAAAGTTAAGAGTGTAGTTATTGTGAAAAATTTGCCCCAAAACTTTAGTTAACATATTGTACAAAATACAAAAATATTTAAAACAGAAATTGTTTTATCATATTAAGGCTCTTTCCCGCCTTTTGGCTTTAATTTAAAGGTTTCTGGAGATGGTTAAACAAAAAACTGCATGAGCCCTTCGCAGATGAAATGCCAAAATAAAAAAATAAAAAATCGCCCACAAACCCTTGTTTTTCTCAATATAAAAGCATATCTTTGTAACAAGCATTTTTAACCAAATTGCAAAGCCTTAAACCATAAAAAACTAGCAAAACTGCCTGTTTTCTCCAAAATTCTCAAATGAGTTGTGCCGAGGTTGTCACGACGTTGAGTCGAGGTTGTGCCGACCTTGGCCCGACCACGCTATATAGACGCTCCATAGACACTCCCATCACTTTAGCATGATCATACATAGCAAAGAAGTACTTTCAATAGATTTATACTCTATCAAGTTGTTTATGTTTATGATGTTTGGTAATATTTTACAACATTCTTAATCACTACTCTAAATTGATCATTATTCCAGCATTATTGAAAAAGCTTTGCACACAAGAGCTAAAATTTAATAACATTTTTTTAATGTAAATACTACAAATTAACATTTCTCAGTACTTTATCCCATAAAAAACATTTATATACATTAACTTTGCACTATTATCTATAAAACAATTAAAGAAACATGGGATGTAGTAGTTGCAGTGTGGACGCAAATGGAACACCACGTGGATGCGGTGACAAAGGTCATTGTACCTCTGGCAGCTGTAATAAACATAATACTTATGACTGGATCGCAGCTAAAGATATGTTCGATCCATCAGCATACAATATAGTAGAAGTCAGTTTCAAAAAAGGGTCTCATAAAGAGTTTTACATCAACGATCCTTCTACAAAAAGTATTACAGGTGATATGGTAGTAGTAGAGACTGCTAGTGGATATGATATTGGTAGGATCTCGCTTTCGGGTGAGTTGGTAAGGCTTCAGATGAAAAAGAAATTTACTTCAGAAGATAGAGTAACATTCCAAGTCATTCGCAAAGCCAATGAAAGGGACCTAGAAAAGCTAGAAGAAGCTCGATATCTCGAAAAAGAAACGATGGTGAAAGCGAGAGTCATATCTAGAACTATGGGATTAGATATGAAACTCGGAGATGTAGAATATCAAGGGGATAAGAAAAAAGCAACATTTTATTATACTGCTGAAGGTAGAGTAGATTTTCGTGAGTTAGTCAAAGAATATGCACGGGAATTTAAAGTAAAGATAGAAATGCGTCAGATTGGGGCTCGTCAAGAGTCTGCGCGTATCGGTGGCATAGGTTCTTGTGGTCGTGAATTGTGTTGTTCTACTTGGCTTTCTGATTTCAAATCTGTCAATACTGCCGCTGCAAGATATCAAAATATAGCCATCAATCAATCCAAACTCTCTGGACAATGTGGCAGACTTAAATGTTGCCTCAACTATGAGTTGGATACCTATCTAGATGCGTTAGAAGACTTCCCAGAAGATGCTGATCACTTAAAAACCAAAGCTGGCAGCTTAGTTCTCATTAAAACTGATATTTTCAAAGGCTTGCTTTATTATGTCTATGAAAATAATGACAAAATGCGCGGTACTATCCTTTCAGTTTCAACATCTAGGGCCAAAGAAGTCAAAGCAATGAATAAAAAGGGGATTATCCCTGACGAACTTGGCGCAGAATTGGCTGCCACACAAATTCCTATCAACCCTGATGATGAAAATGCAGACCATGGTTATGAAGATGTGACTGGATTGATAGAGCTGAAAAATGATCCTAAAAAGAAGAAAAAGAAACCTCAACGTCGAGATGACAATCGTCAAGGAAATAGACCTGAAAACCGAAATCCACAACAAGGTTCGCAGCAAAAAAAACAAAGTGAGGGAGAGCCTAAACCAGCTCAACCACAGAACAAACAACAAAGTGGTAACCAACAGCGTGGCCCACAAAACCAACAGCAAAATCGCCCGCCAAGACCACCAAGACCTGAAGGCGGTGACCAATTAAAAAAAGACCTGGCACCTGATAATGCCAATAAAAACATCAAAAAACCAGAGCCAAATCAGCAACCAAAGGTAGATGGCGCTGAAAACCGACCACCTAATCCAAATAAAAAAAAGAAATTTTTTAATAAAAACCGTAAACCTAAAGATGGCCCAGGCCAATAATATAAAGTTATGAAGTACGATGTAGTAGTGATAGGGTCTGGTCCCGGTGGATATGTAGGTGCTATCAGAGCAGCACAGTTGGGCATGAAAGTTGCAATCGTTGAAAAATACAATACATTGGGTGGTACATGTCTGAATGTAGGGTGTATTCCGTCTAAAGCATTGCTCGACAGTAGCGAACATTATCATAATGCCATAGAAAGATTTGGCGAACATGGGATAGAAACTTCTGCTGTAAAGGTCAATATGAAGCAGATGATCAAAAGAAAAAATGACGTCGTAGATCAAACTTGTAAAGGCGTGGAATTCCTAATGAAAAAGAATAAAATTGATATTTTTACAGGGCATGGATCATTTGTAACCAAAAATATCATAGCTATAGATGGTGCTGATGGGCGCAAAGAAATAGAAACGGACAAAGTCATTATTGCCACTGGTTCAAAGCCTATAACACCTGAGATGTTCAATTATGATAAAAATAAAGTAATCACATCTACAGAAGCGCTAAATATAGAAAAAGTACCAACAAAAATGGTCATTGTAGGTGGTGGTGTGATCGGCCTGGAGTTGGGTTCTGTATTTGCTAGATTAGGTACTTCCGTAGATGTTGTAGAATACATGGATAGAATCTTACCTACTATGGATGTGGATTGTGGTAAAGAACTCATACGCTCATTGAAAAAACTCGGCATGAATTTTTATCTTAGTCATGGTGTTACGGGTGTTAAAGCCACCAAAACGTCTTGTACTGTAAGTGTTAAGAAAAAAGATAGTGAAGAAACTTTTGATATAAAAGCTGACTACTGTCTGGTAGCGATCGGTCGTAAACCTTATACGGATGGACTTAATCTCACTGCCATTGGCATACAAACAGACGATAAAGGTCGAATTCCTGTTAATGATCATTTGGAAACTTCGGTACCAGGTATATATGCGATAGGCGATGTGATACGTGGTGCCATGCTCGCTCATAAAGCAGAAGAAGAAGGCATTCTAGTGGCTGAATATATTTCAGGTGCCAAACCACACATCGATTATAACCTGATACCTGGCGTTGTATATACATGGCCTGAAGTAGCCGCAGTAGGCAAAACAGAAGATGAACTAAAGGCATCTGGCACACCATATAAGACTGGAAAATTTCCTTTCAAAGCCTTGGGTCGTGCGCGAGCAAGTATGGATACTGAAGGCATGGTCAAAGTTTTGGCACATAAAGATACCGATGAAATTTTAGGTGTTCACATGGTCGGACCTAGGGTAGCAGATGTCATCATGGAAGCAGTGGCTTTGATGGAATTCAGGGCGAGTGCGGAAGATATGTCTAGAATATCGCACCCACATCCTACCTATACAGAAGCTGTCAAAGAAGCAGCACTTGCAGCTACAGGCAATAGAGCCTTGCATGTATGATTTTTAGATTGTGCGTATGAGTAATTTCATAAATTTTACTAAACCTTTCTTAGTCAGAGTAGGACTTGATATATATTTGGTTCTTAGTTACCAATTTCAATACTTTCTAAATATTTCATAATTTTATGGCTAAAAGCAAAAGAATAATAGAAAAAAGATAGTCAAACCGACACGATTCAATATATTAAAATATATAAAAGATGCAGGTAGGAAACTTACACACTTCGAGTGTAAAGCGGATGTAAATGTAGGGCTTTATCGAATCTTGGTGAGTCGAAAAAGACTCAATGGAGACATATTATTTGGAATATTTTTGGTTGACACTTATTGTTTGGGTGTAAAAAATACCATCATCAACTTAGTACCTGAAGAAGAATATTATGAAATGTTAGACAATCCTGATCTCAGACATCTAGAGCCTATGGACTTAAATCACGCTCAGAATATCATTTACGGTGCTTTAGAATATGCCGAAGACTTGGGATTCCAACCTCACAAAAGTTATAATATTGCAGAGTATATCCTAGACCCTGTAGAAAGCATAGAATACGAAGATATCGAATTTGGAAAAGATGGCAAACCTTTGTTTATTAGTGGTCCTTTTGATAATTTCAAGAAAATTTACAACCAACTGTTAAAAAGTGTAGGCGAAGGCAATTTCGACTTTATCATGCAAGAAAGTATGGACGATGATGACGAATTTGATGAATTTGATGATGATGATGACGATGAATATGATGAATATGATGAGGAAGTAATAGAACCAGAACAAAAATAATTTTGTAAACCATTTTTTTGTAATGCTTGTTAATATCAAAGATTTGTAAAGAATATGCCATTATGAAATTCGGATCATTTGTATTTATTACATTATTTATTATACCAATTGCCTTTTGTCAAAAGGGAAGTCTTACTGTAAAAGTTGATAAAGATACAGTATATCTTGATGAAATATTGAAAGTAGAATTTCTACTAGACAATCTCACGGGCAACTTTAAAGCGCCAGATTTTATAGGTTTCAGGATCGTTTCAGGACCAAATACATCATCAAGTTTTAGTATGGTCAATGGTGAAGTGAATCAAAAAAAGTCTTACAGCTATGTACTTGTACCTCAGTCTATTGGTTCGCAATATATAGACGCAGCTACTGTCCAAAATGATGATGTGTTGGTCACTACAGAGCCATTAGAAATATTTGTACTCAGTAGTGAAAACCTTAGATCTGACCATAAGTCAAGACAGCGAACATATATCTATGAGCCTGATGGGGCAAAAAACCAAAAAGTAAAATCAAAACGTGTGTTGAAAAAAATCTGATATGAGTCTTTTAAAATACGTAGCTTTTGCTTGGTTGTGCTCCCTAAATTTAAATATTGTTCTGGCACAAACTCCGAGATTCTATATACAATCTGATAGATCAAGTGTTGCGGAAGGCGAAACCTTTGTATTTGAAGCCGTGCTCGAAAATATAGATAGCAAGGCCATAGAAATGCCCGATGTTTCTCCATTTAAAATAGTGCAAGGTCCTTCCACATCAACATCTATCAGTATCATCAATGGAAAAAGAACAGGTACCATCTCATACCAATATTTACTGTTAGCTACAAAAAAAGGAAAATATAATATACCGCCTGCCACTACGAAGGTAGGTAGCAAAGTGATAAAAAGCAATCAACTGACTATACAAGTCGAGTCAGCAGTCTCAGTAGCAAAAGACAAAAAGATTGATGCCAAAGGAGAGACTTTTGTAAGATTGGAAGTTGCTGACTCGAAAGCCTTTATAGGGCAGCAAATAACCTTAAACTATGTGCTATACACCCGCCAAAATATTGAGTCGTACAATATTATCAACGAACCAGATCTTGAAGCCTTTTATGTTCAGCCCTTAAACGATATTAGAGACCAACCACTAAGGCGTACCATAAACGGAAAAGAATATTACACTCAGGTGATCAGAAGACAAATACTTTTCCCACAGAAAACAGGAAACTATATCATCGGACCAATAAATTTATCCCTTGACATACCTGTGGAAAATGGTCGATCATCTTTCTTCTTTAGGGAGACAAGAAAAGAGAACATAGCTACAAATTCGCTAAAATTGACAGTCAATGGCTTACCAGGTAATGTGCCATTATCATTTAGTGGTGGTGTAGGTAGTTTTGATATGAAAGCTTCTGTAACCACTGCAACGGTGAATGTAGGAGAAGCCATAACATTAAAAATGCAAATCGAAGGTAATGGAGATCCAAAAATAATCAAAGCACCTGATTTTAATATTCCTGATGGGCTCGAAAAATATGAACCAACAATTACTAAAGACGAATCCAATATAGTCGGTGACAAAATCAATGTTCTGAAAGTATTCGAGTACATTTTTGTACCATCAAAAGACACTATATATACGATCGAACCAACCTTCTCTTACTTATCAACTACAAGCAATCATTATGAAACGATCAAAGCTGGACCCTTCAGTATTAATGTGGTCAAAGGTAACAGTACAAGTATAGCATCCAAAAATAATGATACTTTAGATATCAGTAATCTTATATCTAAAGATAGTAATTTATATTCCTTAACACAGAGTCCTTGGATGTCGTTTTGGCATATTGGCGGTTTATTACTCATAACTCTCCTTACTTTTGTAGGTATTTTATTAAAAAGAAGAAATATTAAACAGACAATGCTCGCCTCTATCAATCAGTCAAAAGCCATCAGTATCGCAAAACAAAACCTGCAGAAGGCAAACCAATTTATGACTGAAAACAATACCAAAGCATTTTATGAAGAAATAGCTCAAGCCACCACTGGCTATATCCTTAAGAAATTTAACATCTCAAATACTGAAGCTTCTATAAATAATATAGTGAATGAGCTTAATAACCATCAAATATCCCAACCTATAATTGACAAATATCAAGAAATACAAAGCCAATGTGAATTAGCAAGATTTGCAGGTCAATATGGTAATATGACTGCTTTGTACAATGGCGCTGAATGGATCATAGATGCTATAGAAAATAACGAATTGACAAGACTGACCAATACCTGATCACTCTTTTTTACTCAATTCATATCCATAAATTGCTCTTCCCAATTTTGCTAAAAAAGGGATACCTACCTCTTCATATTCATATTGCCCATCGTTATATATTTTGTTTTTATTGACATGAATAACTGCAGATAAGAAAAATCCAATATCATTCACACTATCTTCGATATAAGCACAATCAATCAGATAACCGTAAGCATTACCCACTTTATTGTAGATTTTTATATGATCTGGTATTGGTAGTTTTGTATCACCATACATTAGGAATTTAACATAGCTATCATAATATTCATTGGTATCATAAAACCTATAAGTTTTTGGTAAGTCAGACATACTTTTTTTTATAAAAGCATAATCACTCTCCGTCAATTGGAACCGTTCTTTTGCTTGAAAAAACGCAGGAAATAACACCTTTTGCAAGGTAATCTCCATATCTCGGAGGTTATAAAAATTTTTATTGCTGAAATCAAATGGATGATTTATGAGACTATCCCTTCTATCTAAATACCCAATACCTTTTACTGAATCTTTCGCACTATGTTTCCATTCATTTTTTGAGGTACTTTCTTCCTTATCATATACTATTTTATTGTTTCTAAAAAATCTTATATTATTAGACCTTTTGTTTTCTTTTGGTGTAAGATTAGGAATACCGACTCGATGATTGATGACAGAATGCGTAAAAGTACCATTTGCAAGAAGGGTTTCATTGATATAATCCTGACCCAAAAACTCATAAAGTCTATTGTATGCATCATTGTCGCTTACTGCAAATACCTTTTGTATATATCTGGATATCGATGGCTTTCGATTAGTATTGGTTGTATCTAAATAGGCTGCAGTCAACTCTTCTGTTAGTGCATTTGTCATCATTATATCATCCTTATGGATATCAATCCCTGATTTATTCAGTTCGTTCATTTTTTGTAATGATAGAATAGCAATCGGCATCTTCACAGTACTAGCTGGGTAAAAATATCTGGTAGGATCTACTTTATATTGATAGGATACAAATTTCTTTTTCTTTTTATCCACTCTTGTATAAATGATTTGAACTTCGTATTCTGGATTTTCTGCTATACTTTTCAGGGACGGATCGCTCGATATCGTTTTTTCAAGGATATTTTTATGACTTGTACAACTACCAATAGAAATGGTTATTCCAATCAAAAATAACAACCTTAGATACTCTGTCATACTCAAAATTTTATAAAACCAAATTGGGTTAATATGGCAAATATAATGATCAATATCAATAATCTGTATGCCCAAGTGTTGATATCTGGTATTTTGGTAGCATAAGCTGCTGTCAGGTATCCGCCTAAGGTCTGACCTACTGCCATGATAATGCCTATCTTCCAGTCCACCAATCCTTGCCAAGCAAAAATAGCCAATACAATCGTCGTATAAATAAAGATAACAATGGTCTTAATAGCATTGGCTTCCATGATACTATATTTTGAAATGAGTACTAAAACAGCTAGAAAAAAAATACCCATACCCATCTGAATAAACCCACCATAAAATCCTAATGCAAGAAATACCGGAACACTCATCCACCATGGTAATGCCTTTACATCTGATGTGCGCAACCATCTTTCAGGTTTCACCAGTATGATAAGCAACATCACCAACATCAAATATTTAAAAACAAAAAGAAACTGTTCATTGGATACGATGGTCGCCACATACACACCCAGAATCGCTCCAATGATCGTCAATAGGATAATGTGTTTTGACTTACTAAGATCGGTAATATTATTTTTGGCAAAACCTTTACTACTTCCTGCTGCTTGGAGTAAAACACCTACTCTATTCGTCCCATTAGCAATATTGGCAGGAAGCCCTATCAAATCAGTCAAGATACTCAAAGTAATGATAGACCCATTTCCTGCCAAAGTATTGATAGACCCAGCTACAAAGCTACCAAGCATTGCCAAAATGTATTCAATGAGTGTTAGATTCATTCTTCAACTTTTATCTCCTGGCACAGCTCTATTAAGACGCCATTGGTCCCCTTAGGATGGACAAAACACACGAGTTTATTGTCTGCTCCTTTTTTAGGTTGCTCATTCAATAAAGTAAAGCCTTCCTCCTTTAGTCGCTGCATCTCTGATACAATATCATCGACAGCAAATGCTATATGGTGGATACCTTCTCCTTTTTTTTCTATAAATTTATGAATGGCACTTTTTTCATCTGTAGCAACAAGGAGTTCTATCTTATTGGGTCCTGACTGAAAAAATGAAGTAATGACATATTCTGAAGCAACTTCTTCTCTTTTGTACGAAGAGGTGTTGAGCAATTTGGCATAAATCCATTCTGCATTTTCTAAATCTTTGACGGCGATGCCTATGTGTTCTATTTTTTCTAACATTATGAGTCCATTTTGATAATAAAAAAGCCCGACCTTAGTAGATCAGGCTTTTCCCCTTGTTTTATATTATCTACGGTCTCAGGAGTGTAACACTACCTTTTACGACCTTCTCTATCCCCAGTACCGTATATTTAGTAACCCACATATAGGTTTCTGTCGGTGCTTTTTCGTCTTTATGCTCACCATCCCACTCATCTGTTACACTCTTTGACTCAAACACTAATTGTCCCCAACGGTTAAATACATAAAACTCGTAATTCGTAATTTCATCAAGACAATAAACTTTCAGTGGGATAGGCCCGAATGTACGATTGTAGCGCGCTGTAGTGATTGCTTGTTTTATTGCAACCGAATCTTCTGCTGGTATTTGTGATCTACTAATCAAATCCGCTCCATCTGGAAAAAATATGTTGGCATAAGCTAAATCCGCTGGTTCAAAATCTTCTTTCGTTATTATTGAAGAATCAGTAGCGGAATTGCCACATTTATCTGTAACGGTAACACTAAAAGTACCAGGCTGATCAGTGGTGAAATTTGCCGTTTTTACACCATTCGACCATACATAAGTATAACTTCCAGATACTTCTGTTACTGCATTCAGTGTAATTATTCTGTCTTTACAATCACCACTTCCCGTTTTAGATATTTTAACAGATTTCACGCCTGCTCCTTTAAGTTCAATTACTTTTGTAGCTGTAGCTGTAGTACCACAACCATCCGTCACCGTTACTGTAAAAGTAAGAATATCACTATCATTTATTGATATTTCTTTAGTTTTTGAGCCATTGTTCCATTGGTAGGTTTCTGGTTCCTTAAAACCTGTCGAATTTCCTTGTGCGGTTAGCGTTCCTGTTAGAGTACCATTGAGACAGTTTACTGCTATTTGATCAGTGATAGTGGCAGCCGTTATTTTTGTTGGAAATGGCCCTACAACAATCTTTGCATCAGCAGTTTCATTACATTGATCCACTATGGTGACGCTATAAGTGCCAGGGTTAGCTATTTCTATTGATTCTGATGTTTCTCCTGTACTCCAAGTATAAGTATATTCTGGTTTACCTCCATTTACATCTGCTTTTAACGTTTGCTTGCCGCTGGTACAAAAATTTCCCAAATCAAGAATAATTGATACAGTTGGTTCTTTATATCTTTCTATCTTAGCTGTATCACAAAATACAAAACAAATATCTTTATTGATGGTGACCATTACAGTATATTCTCCTTCTTTCATCACTCTTAGGCTATCTGCAGATGCTCCTTCCAATCCAGTGCTCCATTTATAGTTTGTTGCTCCATCATGTTTACTAACTAAAAAAGTGTCTATGGGCACATTTGGGCAAAAATAAATTATTCCCATCTTTTCGGGAACTTTATATTTATGCTTTTTACTTTGTAAATTAACCAAACTATCCTTCATCCCAAAATTTGTAGATACCCACTTGAGTGTATCTGATTTAAATTCATCTTCCAATATGATGTTTTCATCTATTGGAGTTTGACATGTAGTGCTACCGGTATTGTCGATTTTTATAAAGGAAGTAACGCTTTTACCTTGATCTTTATCGGCTGAGTGATATACAGCTGCACCGCCATCTTGCGTGGTAAATAAACTATTTGCTATATAGATATGATTCGTTCTATTATATTTATATTTCCAAATGACATCACCGTCTTTATTTATTTTCGCAATAAATGGATAAGAGTACAATTCTGAAACATCAAAATTATATCCAGAAACTAATAAGTCACCATTCTTATCTATGACGATATTTGATAATGATGTTTGATCCTTTTCATCAAACTGTACTTTTTTACTCCATATAATATTACCGATGGTGTCTAGTTTTATGATTAAGCCTCTGCTATCTTGCACGGCATTGGTTACAAAAAACTCCGTGACATATCCCACCAAAAGAAATGTAGAGTCTGCTAATCTCACACCATCCAATATCGTAGGAATAGATTTTTTAGGGTCTTCGTCACTGTAGCTTTTACTCCATAGTAGATTGCCTAAAGTATCAGATATGGCGATAAAAGAGTGCGTACTATCGACAGTGCCACACAATAATAGCGTAGAGTCTTGATTAAATTTAACAGCGTTAAGTTTTGAGTTCTTTTTATTTAATAATATGTCATCATGCACTAACTTTTTTGACCAAATTTCTTTTTTGTCATAATCCAACCTTGACAAAACAATATTTGTGATATCAGGATTATCTGTATTCACAGTGTGTACACCGCTAAATAAAGATTTATTATAATCTACCAACATATTATTTTGCAAGAATAGACTAGTAACATTTTTACTATATATAGAACCCAACTTTCCATTAATATCTAAACTTCCATAAAGTCTGCCAGCATTAAAGTATAGACTGTCATTTGCCGCCTGAATTATGGGACCTAGTAAAACATCAATTTGTGACAAACTATCTGCAACTTCATAACTCCACGAAATATCCCTTTTGGTGTGTAAGAAGTTACAACTAAGGCTGTCTTGAAATTTGGATTTCCAACTTTTGGAATTTTATTTTGGACTAGAGATACATAATTACCACTTTTTAATTGTATAGCATCCAACAAGCGTAATTGCTCGTCAGACTCCTTCGCGGGATATAATCTATGAAACGCATTTTGCCCGAAGGAGACCTGTATCCCTATCACAATCATCGCTATATACAATAATCCTATTCTCATAAATATATTATCTTTTTTAAAAACCATGATTTCTTAATTTCTTGTATGTAGAGTCAAAATTAATATTAAACATCAAATGTACAATAAAAATCTTATCAATATATCTTCGATACGACGTTTATCTATAAATTTTAACAAAAAAGGGAGCTTGAACTGATACAAACTCCCTTTATATTGATAATTATAATATCTTTTAATCCTTTTTGCCCAGGTTATTTAGTTTTTGTACTACCGTTTCAACTGCCACTTTTTGGGTATCTATCTCTTTGACTTTATTTTCTTGATCGACTATATTTTTTTCAATATTCTTTTCAGCTTCAGCTATCTTCAGCTTTGCTTTTTCAATATCTTTATGGTAATCATCATTTTTTTCTTTTAATTTTTTGAGGTCTTTCTCTACATCTGCCAATTTTTTCTCTTCCACCTTTATCTCTTCTGTCACTACTTTTTTGCGCACAGCTATGAAATAGTCGTACAAAAACTGTCTTACAGCTTTGGTCTGCGACGCGTGGTCAGATGAGTTGATAAAGGAGCCTCCCATGTCCATCCAAATATAAGTGGTTGCCATACCCTTACCTTCTTCAAACTTGGCATACATGTCTAGTGGTGAAGTGCCATTGATGACAGGTATTTTGGTAGCCATCATAAAGTGCTCTCTTGCTTTTTTGTTTTCTTTAAGTTTGCCGTATTCTTTTACAAATTCATAAAATGTTTTTTCAACCATTTTACTATCTGCACCTGGAATTTCCACATAAAAGGCATTCTGTGGTCCTAAGCTCATAGATACTTTTTTTTCAATAGCATCTTGTCCAATACAAACTATCGAAAAACTAAAGATAGCAAGCAATAATGTAAATAATGTTTTCATTTTTCTTAATTTAAAATGTTATGAAATTTCGTTTATTTTGACTTTACAGGTTATATATTGTCACACATAATATCCAATATAAAGTAGTATCCCACCGCTCAATATATAAAACTTACTTATATTTTTTTTGAATTTAAAAAATTAAGTAAACCATCATAAGATGCAAGGTCTCCACCGTCCTTTTCTGCTTTTTCACGTGCCTTTTTTACTACTTTGATTGCCTTATCTACTTGTTTGCTGAGTACTAATACGGAGCAATATTGATTGAGAGATTCCATATCTTCTTTCAGCTCATATACTTGTCCACTAAACTCGGCAGCATCAGCTATCATTTTTTGATTATCTTTATTAGATCTGATGATGTCATTAACTATATTTTTCAATTTTGCCGGATCTTTAGATACTTTTTTAGCCAATGTTTGATAGGCTTTAATATATTTGTCATTATTTTGAAATGCTTTATAATACTGCATTTCTGCATTTGCAGCAAACTCATCGGCATCGTCAGGAAATGTTTTTTTTGCCTTCTGAATCGTCTCCAAAAACATTGATTCCATTTCAAATTCTATGGCTTTTTTTATGGTCGCATAACAAGCTGACTTACATTTTTCTGCATACACATCTTTCCCTACCAAATTTTCTATTTTAGTTTTATTGGCTACTACCTGATCAAACAACTTGGTATCAGCATCTACAGCCGCTTCTAATACATATTTCAACTTTTGTTCTTCGGTCATCTCAGGATTGGAAGAGAGATATTCATTAGATATTTTAAGACTTGGTTTACCTGCAGCATTAAGTGCTTTTACATAATTATACATCAAATCGTAGGATCTATCACCTGCTTTATATTTCTCTTCATATCTTACACTTTTATCGACTTTCTTCATGGCATCTTCACCTAATGCTATCAAACCATCGGGTTGTTGTCCACCTTTGATATTTTTAACCACTTTACCTTCTCCGTCTATAAAAAACAGCGTTGGATAAGCACTCACTGGATATTTATGGCCAAAAGTGACACCGTCAGCCTCTTCCATATCTAGTTTAAGATTGATAAAATTTGTATTAAAAAATTCGCCAACACTGGGTTGGGTAAATACATTTTTTGCCATCGCCTTGCATGGGCCACACCATTTTGCAAATGCATCTACAAAAAGTAATTTATCTTCCGCTTTGGCTTTAGCCATGGCTTCTTTCCAAGTACCTTCAAAAAACTGAATACCTTGGGCATTTATGCTTAGTATAAAAAGGACTAAAGGCAGAATAATGGCAACTCTTATATTCATTTTATTTTTTAATTTATTTAGCAACAACAAAATTACAACAAAAATTCATAATGCTAGTTTTTTTAACTTATTGGTAACGAATATAGTGAAAAGAAAAGTATCCATTACATTTTTTAACTAGTAAATGCTAAACTTAGTTTTTGTACATTTTTTCATTCCTTTTTGGTACAGGATCATGTCCGTGTCCTGCCCAAGGATGGCACCGACCTATTCTTTTTATTCCTAGCCATACTCCTTTGAATGGTCCCCACTCATTGATTGCTTCTATCATATATTGTGAGCAGGTAGGTTGATATCTACAGTTTGAGCCCAATAAAGGTGATAAAAATAGCTGATAACCTCTGACAGGTAAAATCAAAATCTGTTTAAATAACTTCAGCATCAGTTTTTTTTTAATATTTACGACAACTCACCATCGATATATTTCTTTTATTTTTTTAGCATCAAAGACTGTAAAATGTTTTTTCTTTTTATCAACAGTAAAATCTACAATATTTTTCTGATCATTAAATATTTCCGTAAGTATGGTATTTTCAACGTCAATGTTTGTAATATTTTTCAAACCAGTTACTTCTAAATAACACCAAACTGCCAGTTTGTCTTTGGAAGTTTCCTTTCCAAGTAAAGAAAGTTTTTGTGTTTGATTCGACGATTTAATGATAAATTTTTGATTTATATATTGCTCTATAACATCATTACAATTTGAGTTCTCTTTAGTAGTACCAATGTAAAGATCTTTTTTTCCCATTAGGATCAACGCATCTTCCAGATCATCTATAAATATATGTGCTGCAATCTGTAAATCGCCAGTCTTAGTTTCATAATTGATCTCACATCGGCTTATATGAAAGTCGTGTGTAACATGCTTAGCAGTTACGTCAAAAATATTAAAGCACAAAAATAAGGAAAAGAGTATGGTTGCCATTTATTACCAAACGATAAGAATCCTTAGAAAGTTCTTTTAATCAAAAAAAAACCGAAAAACATCACTGCTTCTCGGTTTTTTCAACTCATTATATTCAGAAGAAATCAAATACCTTCAGTATAAACTTATGTATCTTACTTTGAATACTTACTTCTTATCTCCAACCTCTTCGAACTCTACATCTGTAACATCATCTGTAGTACCAGGGTTTCCGCCTGTATTTTGTCCACCAAAATCTTGTGCTCCACCGTCAGCACCTGCACCATTTTGTTGCGCTTGATATATATCTTGTGATGCAGCTTGCCAAGCATTATTCATTGCTTCAGAAGCTTTATCTATGGCAGCTATGTCTTGCATTTTATGCGCTTCTTTAAGTTCGGTCAACGCACTTTCTATGGCAGCCTTTTTGTCAGCTGGTATTTTATCACCTATCTCCTTCATCTGTTTTTCAGTTTGGAAAATAAGACTGTCTGCTGTATTAAGTTTTTCAGCTCTTTCTTTGGCTTGTTTGTCTGTATCAGCATTGGCAGCTGCTTCGGCTTTCATTTTTGCAATCTCCTCTTGAGACAAGCCTGTAGATGCTTCTATCCTAATGTTTTGCTCTTTACCTGTACCTTTGTCTTTGGCAGATACTTTCAGAATACCGTTGGCATCCATATCAAAAGTAACTTCTACTTGAGGTACTCCGCGTGGAGCAGGTGGAATACCATCCAAAATGAATCTTCCCACACTTCTATTATCTCTTGCCATTGGCCTTTCACCTTGCAAAATATGGATTTCTACGCTTGGTTGATTGTCTGCTGCTGTTGAGTAAGTTTTTGTCTTTTTAGTAGGAATAGTGCTATTAGACTCTATGACTACATCAAAAACATTGCCCATAGTCTCTATACCCAAAGAAAGTGGCGTTACATCTAGCAACAATACATCCTTAACATCACCACTTAATACACCACCTTGTATAGAAGCTCCTAAGGCTACCACTTCATCAGGATTGACACTTCTATTTGGTTTTTTGCCAAAAAAGTCCTCCACTGCTTGTTGTATAGCTGGAATCCTTGTAGATCCACCTACCAAGATAACTTCATCTATATTGCTCTTAGACAATCCTGCATCTTTTAGTGCGTCTTCGCATGGCTTTAAAGTTCTTTTGATAAGACTATCTGCCAATTGTTCGAATTTAGCTCTAGAAAGCTTCATCACTAAGTGTTTTGGTACGCCATCTACAGCTGTTACATAAGGTAAATTGATCTCGGTCTCTGCGGAAGTGGATAATTCAATTTTTGCTTTTTCGGCTGCATCTTTTATTCTTTGTAGAGACATTGGGTCTTTACGAAGGTCAACATTTTCCTGCGCTTTAAATTCATCAGCCAACCAATCTATGATCACTTGGTCGAAGTCATCACCACCTAAATGTGTATCACCATTAGTAGATTTTACTTCAAATACACCTTCGCCCAAATCTAATATAGAAATATCAAATGTTCCACCACCAAGGTCAAACACTGCAATCGTGCTATCTTGTTGTTTTTTGTCTAGCCCATAAGCTAAAGCGGCTGCGGTTGGTTCATTTATGATACGTTGTACTTTAAGACCTGCTATTTCTCCAGCTTCTTTAGTAGCTTGGCGCTGAGAGTCGTTAAAGTAAGCTGGCACGGTGATTACTGCTTCGGTTACTTCTTGACCTAAGAAGTCTTCCGCCGTTTTCTTCATTTTCTGAAGTACCATAGCTGAGATTTCTTGCGGAGTATATAATCTACCATCGATATCTATTCTTACGGTATCATTATCACCTTTTACAGTTTTGTACGCCACTCTTCCTGCTTCTTTCCCGACTTCGCTAAATCTATTTCCCATAAACCTTTTAATGGACGCTATTGTCCTTGTTGGGTTAGTGATAGCCTGTCTTTTTGCAGGATCTCCGATTTTTCTTTCACCATTATCTAGAAAAGCCACGATAGATGGAGTGGTTCTTTTGCCTTCTTCATTAGCTATGACGACTGGCTCATTACCTTCCATTACGGCTACACAAGAGTTGGTGGTTCCTAAGTCTATACCTATTATTTTGCCCATTTGTATGTAATTGTATTTTATTTTTAATGAATATTTTATCTAAACACAATTATATAGTCAATCTGTATGCCAATGCATATTTTTTGCTTTTGAGCAACCAAAGACTGTCAAAAATGATAAGTTTTAAGAAAAAAAGTCTTAATAGTCTGACAGTTCGTCAGCTAATTTATTGAAAGTTTAATTTTTTGGTAATCACACCATTCCTCAGAGAGTCGAGCGAAGTTCTATTAATACCCATACCTAAACGTAAAAACTCAGTCTTGGATGAAAATAAACCTCTAGCGCCATTACTCATATTAGTATAAACTGGAATTTCTCCACTTGAAGTAATGCCAAGATTAGCCTGACCTATTTTTATAAAGTCTTTAATGGGCTGTCCGCCGGACAATATCTTCAATGAGATGTCTTTAAATATTCTTGTCACTGGATTATTTGGACCTGACGGTGTAAGTTCTCCAGCCATGAATTCATAAAAACTTCTTCCCTTTGTCACAAAAGTATATGCAGTACTTCCAGCTAACTTATCGGCTGAATTTACTGCTGCTTTCCATGTAGCTGCTTTTTCCGTTGCAACTCCATTTAAAATTTCTGTATAATTTATTACAAGTATTACGTCATGAATAACTGCATTTTCATCAGGAAACCACGTAACTCTAAAGTCACTATTGTATCCAAAATTAAATGATGTACTAGATTTTGGCTCAACATCATTATTGTTGTCAGATAATGGAGTCAGTATTTTAGTTGATGATTCCGTCAATACACTGCCATCATTCTTTGATACTATCAATTTATATTCATCTTTATAAATAAAATTCAATGTACTTCTCTTTATCTTATATAAATAATTGGGCGCACTTGCAAAAGCACCTTCTTCTCTTTTATACCCTTCCAGATTTCCATCTACTTTATTTAAGTTATACTCTTTGCCTGTAGCTATATGTCTAATCTTTACATTAATATCTTCAAAATATAGATTGGCAGGATCTCTAGCTAATATATCACCACCGATATTTTCATCTATGAATGCCTTTTCTACACGTATATACGTAGCGGTGTCTTGTGCAGAAATAATGCCGTAAACTACAGGGACATCAGGACCGATCTCAGTGAGTTCAAAATCATTTGAGCAAGATATTGAAAATATAGTTAAAGAAATAATTATAACAACGAAAAAAATATTGCGCATGATCGAGTTTTAATAAATGGATGCAAAATTAAGTTTTTTTTCTATAATTATTAGCTATATTGATGAAGTTAAATACATAAATATTCAAAATGTCTCGAAAACGACTTTGAAAAAAAAAAATATCCGTACTTTTGCATTCTTATAAAAATATACCACAAAATAAAATGGCAAGAAAGAATATAGCAGCAGGAAATTGGAAAATGAACACTTCCATAGAAGAAGGTGTAGCTTTGGCGCAAGTTGTAGCCAACGCACAACGAGATAAAGAAACGGTGACAATATTGGCAGTACCGTTTACACATATATATCCATTACAAAAAAAAATAAAATCAAGTAGTAAAGTATTCCTAGCTGCACAAAACTGTCATCATAAAAATTCTGGTGCTTACACTGGGGAGATTTCACCATCTATGTTGGCGACTATGAAGGTACCTTATGTTGTATTAGGACATTCTGAGAGGAGAGAGTATAACCATGAAGATAATGCTTTGCTAGCCCTTAAGCTACGGGCAGCCTTGGACGCAGGCTTGAAGGTAATCTTTTGTTGTGGTGAAGCATTAGAGATAAGAAAAGCCAATTCACATATCTCACATGTCAAAACTCAGTTATCAGAATCTCTTTTCCAAATTTCTGCACAAGAAATGAAAAATATCATTGTAGCATACGAACCAATTTGGGCTATCGGAACAGGCGAAACCGCTTCACCAGCTCAAGCTCAGGAGATGCACGCCGCTATTAGAGCAATGTTGCAAAAGCAATACGGAAAACGCGTAGCTGATAATACTAGTATTCTATATGGTGGATCTGTGAAGGGATCCAATGCAAAAGAAATTTTCAGTCAACCTGACGTAGATGGTGGATTGGTAGGTGGAGCATCACTCAACGCTACAGAATTTGTTGAGATAATTAATGCCTTTTGATAGACGTGTAGATCATAGTAAATCATTAAGATTAGAAATTCCTATACCTGGAGGCAGACTAGTAGGATATCTAGCATATTTGTATAATTGCTCAAGAGGTAATTCTTTATTAGAATATCTAAATTCAGCGTCTTTACTTGTACTTACGCTTCCTCCTATTATGGAATTGATAGGTACTGATAAAATCAAAAACCAGCCATGAGCCAATGTAGTAAGATGGTTTAAGAAGTTCCAACCAGTATAATCTTCGTTATCATTTTTTGCATAATATAATTGGTACGATATAAGATCTTTTATAGCATAAGGCAAAATATTATTAGGTTTTTCTAAAGTTCTGATTATTATTTTTTTGTTATCTGCAAATATTAATTCACCTTTTACATTCAATTTATTCTGCAGTCCTTGAATTTTGACTTCCATGTAAGCACCATATCGACTAAGGTGATATTTTTCATAACTATAGACCAGTGGAATTCTTTTCCCACATGAATTAATAGTGATTACTGTCAAAAACAAAATTAGTAATTTTGAGGTATTAAAGTTCTTCATAAGACTTATTTTTCTGAGTCCATCTAGAATTCCAAAATTGTGTTTCCATGTCCGCTTCGTATTTTTTATAATTAGCAGTTTCGCTATTTAACCATTCCACGGGACTGTTCATCAATCTATATAGCTGAAGTAAATCCTTATCTTTCAGCCATGACTCTCGCATCCATTCCAAGTAATAACCCTTGGCATCTAAAAACACTTTAAAGTTTTGTTTGGACTCACATTTCGGTAATTGGTAAGAAAATACAAATTGATCGCCAGGCATGGAAACTATACCGTCATCTCCTATGTCTGTTAAATTTTGAAGGAATGCATGGTTTTCAAAGCCATTTTTAGTAAGTTTTGAAGGCGCTACTTGTAATGGTAAAACTGTCCTTTCAACTTTGAGAAGATCTGCATGGTCTATTCTCCAAAGTCCTTTATTCATGATCAATTTGATTTTTATTTTTCCATTTTGAATACTGGGATATTTTATAGATAAAATTTCATGGTTTCTGGCTATTGGTCCAGTTTCATACATTTCACCTTCATATTTCCACTTGTTGTCATTTTGTAATGTGTATATTTGGATAGCACCCAAAGCATCATAAAACATAGTCTGTATTTTTTCATTGGTTTCCTTTGATGACTCTATTTTGGCGAACATGTCACCTACTTCATCCCCCATATACCCAATAGCACTATACAGCGCGTAAGTTGTCATCATCGTTTGCCGGAACGTAACTTTTAGGCCATAATTGATCGACGCAACATTGTCAAATTCTAATAATACTTCTTCTTTTGTTACTAATGCTTTTTCATCCGCAAGACTAAAGTACTCTGTACCATCTTGTTTTGATAATTGCGGCGTAATTTCTCCATAGGTGCAAGTCGCTTTATGAAGATTTGCGCCTTTAGAAGTAGCGATATAGAATTCATCAGGAGTAATAAACACATCTTCATCAAGGTATTTAGGTACGATACTTAGGTTTGCCTTCTTGACTACATGAGTTTCTAAAGCTTCGTTAAGCATCTTAAGCCTGACAGGCTCATTACTTGATACCATCAATCCAATATCATCTACATCGCCATACGCTAATGAAGGAGCGATAGCATTAGAAAAAGATTCTGCTACTGCCAACCTATTTGGATCTAAATTTCCATCTTGTATATAAAACGTTGGGCAAGAGCCAAAACAAGCCTTTGGTGCTGACAAACATAGAACTCCTAATACTATATCCATGGCTGTTAAAATGGCCATCCTTTGTATTCTTGATTTTTTATCCGCAGTAAGTTTTGTATTAGTTTCGAACAGAGCTACGCTATCTACATGTATATTTATTTGATTGTCAAGTACGTCTTTTCTATGAAAGTCATAATATTTTCCTAACCCAACAATGGTATTCTTGATGCTATCATATTCCCATTTATCATCAAAAATACAAACCGAACCGTTGATCAAGTGAGCCTTCAAGAAGGGTTTTTCTTTTACTTTTGATGTTTCATGTATTAACTTGTTGTGATCATCATACATTTCTTTAAAATAATGATGTTTTGCAATCACACATGCATAGACAGTTACAACGATCAATATAAATAGAATAAGAAACTTCCATTTCATAATAAAATAATTATTCTTCAAAGATGTATTCTAAATCTGTTCGCTTAGGGGCCTTTTTAGTAAATAAATGGTATATTTCTTTGTTGACACCACAGAATATAACTCTTGATGAAAAAGCAGACTGAGTGAATTGTGTGTCATCTCCATATCTCACAGAAAAGCCTAAATAAAAAGGTTTGTACGTACCCACAAAGTTCATCTTTAGTGAAAACTCCGAATATGGTCGGTATCCTGGATTAGTAAAAGACCCTAAAGCATCAATCTCATTATCTGGACCAAGACCAAAAATTTCTATCTTATCTGGATCCAACCAAACGCGTCTATATACGATATCAAATCCTAAATATTTTGCTTTTACGTGTCCACCAAGTTGTGCAAAATACCGTTTACCATGATAGGTAAGTTCATAATCATATACCAAAGGTGGGAAGACGTTAGTATTTGTACTAACATAAATTAAGCTATTTTTGGTATAACCATAAGACATACCAGTATAGAAATCAAGGTGCCTTCCAATATCTATAGTTGGTTTACTAACTGATGCTTGCACTAAATCTAGTTTTTTATAATCTGACCAATATCCGCCAATTGCTAAGGTATGATATTGGTGCTGTAGTAGGGCTGATTTGTGATCATAAAGAATTGCTAAATTTTTAATTGGGCTATAATTTGCTGACGCATGCAGCCCACCTGCACCATCCGCACCAAAGATATCAACTTCTCCATTGAGTTGACCCTTTTCATATACGGTTTCTAAGCCTTCTTGCCCATTGGTATAAGCTTTATTAATTTTGCATCCAGTGTTCATAAAGATTGCAACGGACAAAAAACTAAAGTATTTTAAATAATTCATTGGTTTGGACTTCTTTCAAAAAATATAAAGCTATTTAGGAATAAACAATTTAAACAATGAAATTTTCATTTAATTATTGCAATAAACTTACTCCTAAATAGTCGATACAAGGTGTACTATCTGATAAATGGATCAGAAAATTTAACATCAGATATTACTTTTTCGTCTGTCATGGTACTTAAAAACGCTTTCAAAGCAGACTTGTCATCCTCTGTCAAGTTCATTTTTAATGCCTGATTATTGGATCTTAATAATGGATCAAGGCCAACGGTATTTTTGATATTTTTACTATAATGTTCTATCACATCATCTATTGTGGCCAAACTACCATCATGCATATAAGGAGCTGTCAACATCACATTACGAAGGGTCGGAACCTTAAATCGTGGTGAACCACCAGCATGAACTGCTGCTCCTTTATCTTTATAATCCATGTATAAACCATTGTTGGATTCTGTCTTTCCTGGGCGACCTGCTACTGTACCGTGACATGGTGCACAATTAGTTAGATAAACATCTTTCCCTTTATTTTCTAAAGCTGTAAAATCTTGCAAATTGACACCTTCAATATTGGTATTAAATCTATTTTTATAATGTTTTGCCACACCATTGTCAAATTTTGTATTATAGTTTGTGATAGAATTTGTAAACTCTGCTATGGCATCCAATATCTGATCTCCAGTAGCAATTTCAGTATTAAAAGCTTTTTTAATCAACGGTTTATAGTATTCTATGCTGTTTACCCTACTGTGGACTTGAGTAATGTGCATATTCATTTCATTAGGATTAGCCAATGTTCTTTGGCTTTGTTCTTGAATGGTAGCAGCTGAATTGTCCCAAAAGAATGGAATCCCATTAAAAACTTCAGAACCATAGTACAATCTAAAGTTTATTACAGAGCCTAAAGCTAATGAGTTTCTGGTGGTGACTTTGCCTTCTGCACCAGGTGAAAATGCTACATCGTCCGAAAATGCTAATTCTTGTTTATGGCATGAAGCACATGATACTGATTTGTCAGATGAAAGACTTTTATCATAAAATAAAACACGCCCAAGGGTAGCTTTATCATAATCTATATTCGTATTCACAAAGGTAGTGATGTATTCAGGGTATTTGATATTGTAACTGTACGGCGTATTCGGTAGGTTCAGGTGACGATTGATTACTTCTTGGTCTTCCTCAGAATAATATTTTTCAGAATACTCAAGATCATCATTGCAAGATGTCAATAAAAAGGATAAGGTTAGTGTTAAAAGGAAAAGGACGTTTTTCATGTTCTTACATTTTTTAAAAGTGAAAATTTTAATACAATTCAAAGATAATGGCTCTTTTGTAAAATGAACGTAAAATTTTCAAAAAAGTGTGTTTTTTCTTAAAACTTTAACATTTGACCATATTAAAGTTTACCATAAGAAGTAAAATTAATTATAAATTTTACTATTTTGAGTTTATAGACAAAGATAGATATTACCATCAATTTCAAGATAAACAACCCTAAAACACCATAGGGACGATGTACCATACCACCAATGATATCAATGCAATAGCTATTAGATTCATCACAAATCCAACCTTGATCATATCCACCATTTTGATATGGTTACTTGCAAATACTATTGCATTAGGTGGTGTACCCATGGGCAACATACCAGCACAACTAGCAGCTAATGTCATAGGAATACCAAATAAAAGTGGGTTGATACCCATACTATCTGCCATTGACGATACCACAGGAGCAAATACTATTACTTGGGCCACATTGCTCATAACCTCACTTATAAAAATGGATAAAACTGTAATCAGCAATACAAGGATAAAAATATTGGAAGAACTTTGTGACAACCAAGCACCTAAAATCTGTATTAATCCAACTTTTTCCAAAGCGTCGGCCAAACAAATACCTCCACCAAAAAGCAATAATATACCCCAAGCCATTCGGCTAGTATCGCTCCATACTAACAATGCAGTATCCCCTTTTGTGTTTTGTTTATAGCCAGAAGGTATTATAAAAAGTAATATAGCACTAAACACGGCAATAATTGTATCATCAAGTTTGAAAACAGATTGTGAGCTATTGATAAGAGAACGAAATATCCAAAGTCCAGCAGTTAATAAAAAAATCGCTAATACCCTCTTTTCTGGATTGGTCATTGGCCCTAAGTCACTAACATGTTGATTCATCAGTTCTTCAGACGAAGGGACGGATAATATATTGCTGGGATAAAGCCACTTTACCATAACAAAATATAATGCAATAAGCAAAAGTACAGCTATTGGTGTACCTATCAACATCCAATGCATAAAATCCACTTCTATATTGTATTTTGATTGAAAGTATCCAATATATGCAACATTCGGAGGCGTACCTATGATAGTGGCTATCCCGCCTATATTAGCGGCATAGGCAATGGCTAGCATAATGGTCAAATTAAAATAAGAATAATTGGCTTTTTCCTGTTTGTTTTGAGAGACGACAGCTATGACAGACAAAGCAATTGGGTACATCATCATTGTAGTAGCTGTATTGCTCAACCACATGGATAGCAAACCAGTAGCCAATATAAATCCTAGAACAATTCTATCACCTTTGGTACCTGTCATTTTGATGATATTCAAGGCAATTCTGCGGTGAAGTTCCCATTTTTCTATAGCTAATCCCAACATAAAGCCACCGAAAAATAGAAATATCACTGGATTAGCAAATGACTTGGCTGTTTCATCCAATGAACTGATCTTCAACAATGGAAACAAAACTAATGGCAATATAGCCACCACAGGCATAGGTATGGCATCCGTTACCCAAAGATAGATCATCAAAATGGCAATAGACAGAACTATCGAAGCATTGGCTGCTAGATTAAGATGGTTGAGATAACCAAATACAAAAGCTATCAAAAATCCACTCAAAGTTAAAATCAACCTTTTAATGGCAGGTGAAATTTGGTCTAACATCTAGTATTTAGTTTTTTATTAGCTTATACGTATATGATTTGTCTTCTAAAATTACATTGATAAATATTAGTCCACTGGGGATTTCACTAATATCTAGCTCCATTTTCTTCTCAGAAATCTTTGAATAGTCAACTAAAAAAACGCTACCGCCTAAATCAAAAATCTTTATCTGTAGGTCTGATGGAATATTATGTTTAAAATCGAGTGTAGCCCTATTCTTGGCGGGATTGGGCAGTAATCTCAACAAGTCTTCCTCCATTTCTACCGTATTAGGGTCTTTGACTTCCCATACTAAGTCCAGGTATTTGATTCTATTTTTTATCCAGCTTTTTAGGTAATTTACCTCTTCACCATAAGTCTGCCCAACATAATAATTGGGCCATACATATTGTCCTAAAATAGGCCATTGTTGAAAATTTCTAACCTGAGCTTCTCCAAGCATAGTTGAGATGGAATCTATTACAAAATTTATTCGTTCTTCAGAAAATTCTTTTTTCCTTAATGCTTGCCAACGATGTTTTAATTCAGTATAAAAAAATTCATCCTGAATAAATTTTTTCCACCAAAAGTGTACAACCCACCAATCTCCGGAACAAACCTCATTAAAATTTAAAATAACTAACCCTTCAGGATTACCTTGCGTGCAATAATCTACATTACCAAAACCTAAATTAAAATCCCACACAGGACCAAACTTAATTTTACCTCCTTCACTGTCTCTCTCCTTATAAAAGAAAGTACTAAGTCTATAAGCATCTGGATTTTTGGTCAATTCATTGATGATGATAAAATCCATGAGGGACTTGGTATCAATATACTTACGATACCCATTGATAGGATCTTTAAAATTTTGAGATGCAATACTATTCTCAACTTGATTTATATGATTGCGTATATAATCTTTTTGTTGTGAAGTTATATCGCTTGCATTTGGGTATTCGCATTGAAAAAAAGTATTTTGCCAAGCACCATTAAAAGGTTTGTAAGGTGAATTCCATCCTTCCCCACTGTTTGAGCCCGTTTCTTTATCCATTTTAATAATATATCCACCTGTCAAGGCATCACCGCTATTGTCTGACGTTTCCATTTTTTCTATATCCACCCTAGCTTTATCTCTTTTGATTTTTTCTACCAATAAATAGATACCTTGATATGTATTATTGATTGATAACTCTGTATAACGCACACGTGGCGCATATTCCATAATATTTCCAGCCAAGATATATGCAAGACCATCACGCATCAAGGATTTATCATTATAAGTAGCATTGAGCGTCCAATCATTTTCTTTTGGCATTCCTAATAATTTTACATCATTGTTTTCCCCTGAGGCATTAAGCGTTTCAAAACCAAAAGGCTTTTTAGGAAAGCCTTGGGAAGTAGAACCTCTATATTCTATTCCTATTCTATTGTTATACTCGTTGGCCGTATCGGATATTTTATTCTCAATATTGGGACCATTGTAAATAATTTTCATATCTGCTATTATCTTAGGCTCATCCTGTATTTGCTGGCCATTTGTATTAATAAGAATAATAGGTAGATTAGATTTAGTGAAGTTTACTTGACCAAAATTTTGAACAATAAAAAAAAGGCTGTAAGCTAAAGTAAATAGTAAACGCATACTTTAAAAATTTTGGTAAAGATAATCAGAATTTATTCTGAACTGCATATTTCAACTATTTGCTTATTTATGATTACCCTATATACTAATCAAAAGTTAAATACAATTCAGTTTATTTAACTTTAAGTAAAATAAATATTTATGAAAAATTATATCATTTATGGGACTTAATAAATATTTTATAAATTTTTTTGGAATATTTCAAATTAATTTATTTAACTTTGAGTTAAATTTATAAAATTCAAAAATTATGGCAGCACCAGACACAAAATACAAAACGCTTAAAGGTGGAGAATTTCTCATCAAAGACAGCAATTACCAAGCTCTTTTTATACCTGAAGACTTTAACGAAGAGCAACTCATGGTGAAGGAGACTGTAAAATCTTTTGTGGAGCAAGAAATACTTCCATACGTGGATAGAATAGAAAAACTCGAAGATGGCTTGATCCCGTCCATTCTTGATAAATTCGCTGAGCTTGGTTTACTGGGCACTCACATGCCCGAATCTATTGGCGGCAGCAATTTAGATTACATCACCAATACCATAATTGGGGAGGAAGTGGGTCCATCTGGTTCATTTAGTGTGAGTTACAATGCTCATACTGGTATTGGGATGTTACCCATCTTATATTATGGAACAGAGGAGCAAAAACAAAAATACCTTCCCAAGTTGATCACAGGAGAGTTGAAATCTAGTTATTGTCTTACAGAACCTTCAAGTGGATCAGATGCTTTATCCGCAAAATCCACCGCCATATTAAATGTAGAAGGAACACATTATATCTTAAATGGCCAGAAAATGTGGATTACCAACGCAGGATTTGCAGATATATTTACAGTATTTGCGCAAGTAGATGGTGATAAGTTTACTGGTTTTATCTTAGAAAAAGGTATGGAAGGTTTTACTCTAGGTGCTGAAGAAAAAAAATTGGGTATCAAGGGATCTTCTACTAGACAAATCTTTATGGAAAATGTAAAAGTACCTACTGAAAACCTTTTGGGAGAAGTTGGCAAAGGTCATCTGATAGCATTTAATGTGCTAAACACTGGAAGATTCAAATTGGGAGCTTCTTGCCTTGGTGGTTGCAAAAAAATAACAAGTATTGGAGTGCAGTATGCCAATGAAAGAGAACAATTCAAAACACCAATCGCTTCCTTTGGGGCCATTCAATACAAATTAGCAGAACAAGCCATCCGAAATTTTGTAACAGAGACCGCTGTTTATAGAACTGCTCAGCTGATCCAAAATGGTGAAATAAACTTTAAAGATGCTGGAAGTGACTTTGCCAAATCTAAGCTAGAAGCAGCTGAAGAATATGCACTCGAATGCTCCATCATAAAGATTATTGGTTCCGAAACCCTTGATTATGTTGTAGATGAAACCGTACAGATATTTGGAGGTATGGGTTACTCTGAAGAAGGTGTGGTAGCAAGAGCTTATAGAGACTCTCGGATCAATCGTATTTTCGAAGGCACCAATGAGATCAACCGCATGGTGATGTTAAGTACAATACTCAAAAGTGCTATGAAAGGTGAGTTAGATCTGATGACGCCAGGTATGAGTGTTCAAAATGAATTGATGAACGGAGTCGCTGCAAACGAAGCATTTACAGGTGCTTATGCTTCTGAGCAACAAGCCGTATCCAATTTCAAAAAAGTATTAATCATGCTACTAGGTACTGCTGCACAACAAGCGATGGGAGGTCAACTGAATCTTAAAACTGAACAGGAAATATTAATGAATCTAGCTGATATTATTATTGAAATATTCAATGCTGAAGGTACACTGATGCGAGTGATGAAAATCGCTGAATACTACCAAGAAAAAGACATCACTATTTATAATACCATATTGCGCACTCATCTACATGATGCAACAAGTAGAGTTACCAAGCAAGCCACAGATGCTATTGCATCTTTTGTAGCTCCAGAAATGCAAGGTGCTTTCATCAGTGGATTGAGAAAATTTACCAAATACCCATTGCAAAATGTAAAGGAAAATAGAAGATTTATAGCAAGTGTTATGATTGCTGCAGGAGAATATCCAATATAATAAGTATTTTTGTACTTACCTTTGGGCAGAAATGTAATTTGATATATCAATAATTAAAATGAAATATGATATTTTGGCAAGATTTTGAAAAGGTAGAAATGCATGTTGGAACCATTCTTAATGTGGAAGAATTTCCTAAAGCAAAAAATCCTGCTTATAAACTTAAAATAGATTTTGGGTCTGTAGGTATCAAAAAAAGTTCTGCTCAGATCACAAAATTGTACCAAAAAGAAGAATTGTTAGGACGACAAGTAATAGCAGTTACCAACTTTCCACCTAAACAAATTGCTGACTTTATGTCTGAATGCCTAGTACTAGGAGTCGTAGGGTTTGACAAAGACGTAACCTTGCTTTCTGTGGATTTTAAGGTAGAGAATGGGCTGAGAATAGGATAATTTTAGTGATTTTTTGTAAAATTAATATGAGTTACGCTTAAAATAAAATATCGCATAATATAGGATAACCTAAATTATGCGATATTTAATTTTTATAAAAAGTATACTTTATTGAATTTTTATTAAAAGTTAAAATTCTTTCATGGTAGCTACCTTCTTTGTACCAAAATAATAACCAAGAGCAATACCACCAATACCATAATAATCATTATATGCTTGGCTTGCAGAAATGCTAACACCATCAATATAATCATTGGCTCCAACTCTAAGAGCCCCTTCTGCTTTCAAAGTATAATTTTCATTGATTGTGTATTTAACTCCAAAACCCAAAGGAAAAACAACAGATGATTTTTTTATATCTGCCTTATCATTTGCAATTCTACTCTTCATAGCGTCGCCTTGCTTAGCTTCATTAAAATTTACTTCAGGATTGCCAAAAACCATACCTGCAGCACCATAAAAGTAAGGTTGGAGTTTATAAGGCTTATTACCTAAAGGAACGTATTCTAACCTTAAACTCACCTCATTCAAATTATTGGTAAATGAAAAGCCTCTTGCTAATCTACCGCTTTCTGCTGATGCGTTAGAGTCATCACCTTTGACTTTGCCAAATCTATAGCTCAAACCTCCATTTAGGGTATTACTTAGATGATAATTGAAATTTAAACCAAATGCAAGTCCACTTGAAGTGAATACATCGGTATCTCCTTCGCCAAATTTAATCATGTCCCCTTCATAAGAAGCCATTCCTACTAAGAATGTGATTTCATAAGGTTTTACATTGATGGATTTTGTAAAATCCGTCAAACTTTCTTGGGCCGTTAATAAAAGCGGAATACAAAATACAATTAAAAATAAAAAGTCCTTAACTATTTTCATGTGCGTGATAATTTGATGGTTAATTATGATAAAATTCGTCACAAAGATACCAAATATATTTATTTTACTCCATAATAAATTTTAGAATTTTATTGCGTATTTTTAAGAAAAACTAATTATATTTTCAAAATTATTTTGGATTCTAATCGAATACGAATCTGATAATACTAAAAACTAAAGTCTTTTGCTTTGTATAAAACGCTAAAATAATGTAAGACAAATTTAAACTAATTAATGATTTAATCTAAATTTCACTAGATGCTAATTATGTGCCGACTAGTTACACAACACTGTTTAAGAAGTTTTATTCATTCTACTTTTACCTATTTTGGCTTAAAATCTGATTTTTTTGCACAATAATCCAAACTTAACATCCATAGAATAATCAATACAATACCGACTTTTTGCATGACAGGCAGGATTTCTATTAAGTTTCCTGAATAATAAATATAATTATTAAAATAAAGTACCAACAAACTCAAAGTGCTCAATACTTTTAGCATGTGCAATTTTGAAAGAAAAATAAAAACAGCAATGTAAAACAAACTAATTAAAGCTAAAATACTAGCAATGGTTGTCATAATGTCGTGATATGGTGTGATAACTAAAAATGCTGAAATCATGGATCCTATGCCACAATATTTGATAAGATGCGATGCTTTTTTTGAAGGAATAAGTTTTGAAATTCGAAAAAATACTAAAGCTCCAGTTGTACAAAGTATAAACATTCCACCAATAGCCCAAATTCTACCAACATTTTTTTGACCATTTATAGCCAATTCATTGAATAAATTGCAGAGGAAATTATACTGTATATCAAACCCTACACTGTTCATGTTAAAATGTGAACCACCTGGATATAGAAATGAAGCTATAAAAATCAAAGCTAACGATATAATAATACCAATTAGTATAAGATGTTTTTGGAGCATAAACTTTTAATTAAATTAAAAGCAAATATTACAATTATTTATAGGATTGAGTAAAAATATCGACGAATATAACTCTTTAATTGATCTAACAAGATTCTAGGTTGATATTTATATTCACTAGAATTTTAATAAATACTTAGATTCAAGTTATCTTTATGCCTAAAACAAAGTAGTCCATGAACAAAATAAAACAAGAATATCTATCATCTTGGCAAAAAGCATACAATAGCTTAAACCTAAAGCAACGAGAAGCTGTAAATACCATAGATGGTCCTGTGATGACCATAGCTGGTCCAGGTACAGGGAAAACTCAATTGCTAGCAGTTAGGATAGGAAACATTCTTATGAAAACAGATGTATTTCCACACAACATCTTATCACTTACTTATACTGACGCGGGAGCGATAGCTATGAGAAATAGATTGATATCATTTATTGGACCTGATGCTTATAATGTTGGTTTTTTTACTTTTCATGCTTTTTGCAATACTGTAATAAAAGAAAATCCACAATATTTTGGAGATCTGAAAGCCTTACAACTTGTCTCTGACATCGAAGAAGTAGAAATATTGCGATCTGTCATTGATGGTTTTGGGGATACGCATCCTCTCAAGCGGTTCAAAGGTGATGAATACACTGATTTGTCTAGATTGAAGAAACTTTTTGCTGTGATGAAGCAGGAAAAATGGACTCCTGAGCATATAAAAGAAGCATATTTAATACACGCACGAAATATAAATGATCCTGCCACTTCTAGTTGTATATGGAAGATTAACAAAGGCATATACAAAAAAGGAGATATCAACCCAAGACTGGTCGATGAAGAGCTGAAAAAATATGAGCGACTATTGACAGCAGTTGATGAATTAGAAAATTATAATATCGAAATGGCAAAAAGGGAACGATTTGACTATCAAGATATGATACTGTGGGTCATAGAAAAATTCAAAACCAACGATGAGTTATTGGCAAAATATCAGGAGCGATATCAGTATATATTGGTAGATGAATATCAAGATACCAATGGTGCCCAAAATGAACTTTTGTTTTTATTGACATCCTTTTGGGACGATCCCAATCTATTTATAGTAGGTGATGATGATCAGAGTATATTTCGATTTCAGGGCGCCAATATGAATAGTATCATAGATTTTAAGAAGAAATTTAACCCAAAGGAAATCGTCTTGATAGAAAACTATCGGTCCAGTCAAAAGATATTGGATACAGCAAGTAAACTTATAAAAAACAATGAAGACAGATTGGCAAATAGGTATCCCGAACTTGTAAAAGAACTGATCGAAAGTAGGAAAATCAAACCAGTATTCACAGTAGATCCAGAATTTATTGAATATCAAAATGAAGTACACGAAGAAGTAGGCATCATCAAAAAAATCCAATTGTTACATCAATCTGGCGTAGCCTATAATCAAATAGCCATCATCTATACCAAACATAATGTGGTGGAAAACATGGTTAAATACTGTGCACAAAAGAAAATTCCGATTAATGTTAAAAAAAGAGTCAATGTGCTTTATGAAAATGAAGTATTACGCTTGACAAATATCCTAGAATATCTACATATAGAAACGACCAGACCTCACAATGGAGAAGAAATGCTCTTTGAAATCTTGCATTATGATTTTTTTGACCTTAGTCCTTTGGATATTGCAGCGGTAAATATTCACTGTCGGCGCAAATCAGAAGACGCACCTGATGACGAGCCATATTTAAAATGGCGTAATGTTATGAATAGTGAATCTTTGCTTATAAAAGCTGGTGTAAGAGATGTGCCTAAGATACTGGGTATATCCGAAATACTCGAACGATGGATAGCTGGTGTTGCCAATGTGACCATTCAGACACTAATAGAAAAAGTCCTCACAGAAGGCAATATACTGGGCTCCATACTAACTAGTGACGACAAATCTTGGAAACTTCAATTGATCAATACGTTTTTTGATTTTGTGAAGAATGAAGCCGCTAAAGTCAAGCAGCTCACTCTAAAACAGGTAATAAACCTAGTTGAAATCATGAAAACTGGTAATATAGAGCTCCCTATATATCGCATTATATCCAATGAAAAGGGAATCAATTTCCTGACAGCTTATTCTGCCAAAGGATTGGAATTTGACCATGTATTCATCATGAGGGCCACCCAAAAGATGTGGGAAGACAAGACAGGTGCCAATTTCTCTTTTTCGCTGCCTCCTACCTTAACAGCTTCTACTAGTGGTGGAGATTTAGAAGACGAACGTCGGCTATTTTTTGTCGCACTCACACGGGCCAAAGATTTTGTCTATGTCAGTTTTCCATTAATGGACAATAAAGAAAAATCTTTAGTTTCTTCTCGTTTCGTGGCAGAGATCCTACCATCAGATCAGGAAAAGATTAAAGCAAAATTATCCGAGGAAGATATTCTTGAATATAGTGTGGAATTGATGAAATATCAAAAAGGTGAGGTACAGCTAATAGATCATGAGTTGATAGAAAAAATCCTTCAAAACTTCCGCATCAGTGCGACTAGTCTGAATAAATATTTGCGATGCAAACTAACTTTTTACTTTGAAACCATCCTGAGAGTCCCTATGGCAAGGAGTGCATCTATGGGATTTGGTAATGCTATACATCATGCTTTGGAACAGTATTTTAGAGATATAGAACGTGCCGTACCTAGATCAAAAGCTGGTGTAAATAAGCTAATAGAATTCTATCAACAAGGATTGGATATGTACCGTTCGCATTTCACCACCAAGGAGTATGAAAACTACCTTAAATATGGTGTGACAATTTTGACTGAGTATTATGAAAACTATCACACCGAGTGGCTGACTCCTCGTAAATATGAGTTAGAATACAATATTCCTATTACTGAATATAAAGGTGTACCTATCTCTGGAAAGCTGGATAGATTGAATATTTATGATGGATACATTACAGTGACAGACTATAAAACAGGAAGATATGACACACAAAAATTGAAAAACCCTGATGATAAAAATCCCGAAGGTGGTGATTACTGGAGACAAATCATGTTTTACAAGTTGCTCCTCGATGCAGACAAAAGAAACAATTATGTCTTGAAGAGTGGAAGTATGGATTTTATCGAAAAAGACAAAGATCAGTACCGAAGGAAGGATTTTGTCATTAATTTTTTGGAATCTGAGATGGTAGGTGATCAATTGGTACAGGCTTATTCTGATATCAAAAACCACTTATTTACTCCTGGATGTGGTGATGAGAAGTGCCGATGGTGTAATTTTGTGATGAGAAATATGCCTGTTACACAAGATTCAGAACTTGGAGAAGAAGAAGAAATTTAGTTGGCCTATGATTAGTTTTCATCTTCATAATACAGAATATAGTACTTTCTGCCTTCGTCATCGGTGCCTTTCATGATTTTGTTTTTGTCACCATGGACATAGATATGAAAATTTTTATCTAACTTGATGATGCTTTTGAAAACTCGAGATTGTTTTTTTACAGCATAATCAGATATATCAAAGGCATCACCCAAGGTGGTGGCTCTTGTATTTTCGTATTCTTGTTTATAATCCTGAAAAGCTTCTACTACCTTTTCGTCTTTAAATACTCGCTCCTCGTATTCTATTGCATCAAATTTTTCATTGTGTTTAAAATACTCCTGTGACCGATGCATAACGCCTGCTTCGTCCGCTTTGTCTGTATCAAATTCCTTTGACATTCTGTCTTTAATAAAATTTTTGGTCGCTTGTATATAGTTTTTAGTTTGGTGATAATCATCTGCTCGAGCAGTTATGGTCAAAAATTCTTCTCGCCAATATTGCGCTTCTTTGTACCTATTGCTGTGGTCAATATTGCATATCTTGAAGCCAGCTTCTCGTTCTGTATTGAATATCAAACAACCTTTGTCCAACTTGCCAATATTGGTACCTGTATCTTTGCTTAGTCGGAAAGATGGGCCATCTTGCTCCAATTTTAGAAAAAGGTCTTTATTTTCAGATTTGAAAATACCGATTGCATCCACTAGCTCATCATCCACTAGCACATTTGTAAAATAAGAGATGTATAATTCACCTGGTTTGATATTAGGGTGTTTGGATTTTTCATATAAGTGACGAGCTATCTTTACGGATTGTTCATGCAAACAGGATGGATCATCAAAGATATTGGCTACAAAATTATAAACTGGATTGAGCGCCACATCACCAGAAGAAAAAGTAAAGTTAAAAAATTCAGGTTCTCTAAAATGGGTCAAAAAATATTTGAACAATACATCATATAGTTCCTCATCTTCTACAGTTAGAACAGATGGTGCATAAATTATGTCTTCACCATCATTGTGATTACCGATGTAGTGAGCTACTACACCTTCCATTGTTGCCTCTATATGATTGATCATTGTGGTAAATCTGTTTTTTAAAAAAGGCAAAGATAAGATTAAGCCTGTAAAATCATATAGATAAATGAGCGTTCACTACATTAAAATACCACATTTCCATACTTGTCTAATCATTCTTATGGATTTCTCATATCAAGTAGTTTCTGTAATAAAATCACGCAATTCATTTTCAAAATCTTCTGCTCGCATTCTTTTACTCAAAGTAGTGACATTCTGCTTATATAAAGGATTTTCATACATATCATAGAGTAAAGTTTTCAATTTTTCAAAAGTGATATTTTTCAATGCTATGCCTTTTGGTCCGATGCCTTTGGAAGAAATGATGTCATTCCAAACGTATTGATCTATGATATGTGGCAATATCAAACTAACACAACCATATTTGGCTGCGCTATGTGTTGTACCCGATCCGCCATGATGTACGATGCCGTACACTTTGTCTAATATCCAATCATAAGGTATTTGGTTTACAAAATAAAATCTCTCATTTTGGGAATAATTATCCAATTTTACTAATCCACCTGCTGCAAGATTTACAACGACTGGAATTTTTAAATCATCAAAAACTTTATAAATCATTGCTGAATTGGATTCTGGATCAGGATTGACCATACTACCAAAAGTGAGTATTACGACTTTCTTATGATCTTGTAAAAACTGAATCAAGCCTTTCTCTGGTGTCCATTCTAGCATCTTATTGCGTTCATAATAACCCAATACCTGTACACCTTTATGCCATTGTATATCTCTTTGGAAAAGTGAAGGAGAGATTGTATAAATCATCTGCCCATTTAGCAACGCTGATTTTAATTCTCCTTTAGTGTATTGTTGATTTTCTGGTACAGAAGTCTGCTCATCATATAGCGTTTTGACAATACCGTAATTACCAAGGGTATAAGTAAACCTATTCCACCATTGGTACGAAGACTTTCCAAAACCTAAATTAGGCTTGTCATCTACCTTGTGAATGATATAAGGTACAGGACTAATCAATATTGACTTTTTACTATATTTTAACCGCCACACGATGGGATAAAGACATTTGGGATGATGAAGTATAATGTCAGGCTGCACCGATTCTATACAATCGTATTGTTCTTGATACATTTCATGATTAATTTTCATTCCAATTTTATATAATCTATAGTAACTTCTTATCTTCTTAAAAAAACCAATTTTTCCACCCATAAGTACTTTCCCATCTTCACTCTCTACCAATTGAACAAATTTTTTGGACATAGCATAACTTATACAAACTTTTGGTACTAAACTACAGTATTGTGCTGGAAAAAGATACATCACTTCATGTCCCCATTGTCGCAGTTTTTCTCCCAATGCCAAAAAAGGTTCCATGTCTCCTCGTGTACCAATAGATGCTAAAAGAATTTTCATTGACTAGTTTTGAAATAATTATTTTATTAAATAAAGACTGAATTAACTGACCTAAAACTTCCTTAAATATTGAATGTAAATGTGGCAAATCAATATCTTCGAAACATTTTTATTCCAACATAAATTCCAAAAAAAATCTGTTTTTATCAATATTCCAAAATATGATTGATATATACTTACACCTATATCTCAATACAACAGTGAAGAATGTCAGTTTTCTACCATTTTTAGCAACCAATCTCTATCTGGTAATAATTTTTCATTCCTTATACTTTGTGCTAGTTTGGCTTTTGCAGCATTGTCATAGGGATTTACACGTATCAATTTCCTGGTATAACGCACAATATTTGAATAGTTGGTCTTATGATAACCGATAATCTTCTTCCTTGTCAGATAAACCTGCATGGCATCAAGGTGTGAGTCCAAAAGTCTCATGGAATTCATCTCAAAATAGACTTTTAGCATCAAAGTTTTTGCAAAAAGATTGGACAAATGATCATCAAACTCTGCCTCTCTGAGTGCGTCCAAAGCTTCTTGATACTGTTGTTTGGCATAATAAATATTGGCCATATTAAATTTGTAAGCACTTTCTTTATCTTCTTTGCGAAGGTAATGCACATTATTGGTACTTATTTGAGCTGCATCATCGTATCTACCCATACGAATGGCAATAGTATTGATATTACGATAAGTATTCTTTGATAAAAATCCATTAGTTAGGAGATATTTTTTGTCTAAGGCGATAACGTAAAAATCTAAAAGCTGCTTACTGAAAGCTTTATCTCCAGAATTGTGTTTACGAATGCAATAGTTTATAGCCTGAAAATATAACGTTTTCAGTTCTTCAGTAGGAAAACATATCTCATTTTCGCTTAAGTTTTTACTAAATTTATCAAACCAAGTACGGTTTTCTGTCTCGTAAATCATCTTTATAGCAAAGTAGTAAAGTGATATACAAGGATGTTGAAGATAATTTTGACGAATAATGTATGGCTCTAGATATTCGATAAATTCGATCTTTATTTTTTTTGAGATAAGTGCCGATTGTTGAGCTAAAGATACAGCTTCCATAAGTTTCTTACTTATAAAAGCTACCTCACTGTTTGTGATAATGTCATTAGCTTCAGCGTTAGAAAACCTGTTTTTCAACTGATCAAATTGCCAACGTTCATACAAAACATCTGCACGATATTGATAAAAATCTGCATTTTTAATATCATTATTTGCGAGTTTTTCTATTTGAAGATAGTGCTCATTAAATAGTTTTTCATTTTCATTTTCCCTAAAGTGAGCAAGTAATACCTTATCTTTATGCTGTGTGTTTTCAAGAGAATGCTTGATGAGTATATACTTTTCAACCATTTTATTTAGTTCACTCATAAGAAGCCGCTGAGAAGGTGGGATATTTTCTTTAACAGAACTTTTTTGAGAGTTTTTCAATAATAGTTGAAGAAAAGTAATGTGCCTTTTAGTGCCACCAAACAGTTTTGTAGGTATTAAGGACTCTAAAGAGACCAAATCTTCGTTTTCTAATGTAGAAAGTATATGTTCTAATTTTGTATTCACATCAATAGCAGTTAACAATATTTAATATTAATAAATTATATATCAATAAGTTATGTACATTAAATACAATAAATATTGCTACAAATGTAATAAATTGTAATTTTTTTAACAAATTTTATGGTAGATATTTGTACTGTTTTTAATCTTTAACCCAGACACATCTATTTTTTAATGAAAAATCTGACACTTTACATCGTTTTCATCCTGTTTCCCCTAACAGGATTGATAGCTCAGGAATGTCCCGACACGGTCAAGCTGAGTATTGTTACCAATTTTGATGGCCCTGATCTCACAGTAGATATCATGGTAGATAATTATACAGATATTGTGGGATTTCAGTTTGGGTTCAATTATGATGCAGATTTAATTAAATTAAAGTTTGTAGCGTCATCTGTCAATGGTTTTGGAGCCGACAATTTTAAAGATGATGGCAGAGGCAATATTAGATTTTTTTGGTTAGGAAATGCTTTGGGAGAAACACTACCTGATGACACAAAATTAATTACTTTAAAATTTACACCTAATAAAGTGTCAAGTACTGGATATCTCGAGATCAGTCCCAAGCAACTACCCTTCGAATTTGTTAATAAAAATTCTGAAGTATTGTGTGTTAAGTCTGACTTCAAGGAGTTTACTACAGTTGGATATATCGTAACTGGCAAAGTAATTTTTGATAATAATAAAAACTGTTCAAGTGATTCCGAAGAAATCGGATTAGGAAATTGGCTAATTGAACTTAGTGATAATGGGAAAAAATATTATAGAAACACTACACAAGATGGAAGTTATTCATTTACATTACCCAATGGTGTTTATACTATAAGAGTACTACCACGTAATCAATATTGGCAAATTTGTGATGACGTGATCACGACTGTCGTAGCGGGATCAGATATACATTCCCTAAATTTCTTAGCTGCTGAATTTTTGGAATGCGTTAAGATAAAGACCGACATATCTACAAAATCCTTAAAAAGATGTGCGGACAATACTTATTATCTAGTTTATGAAAACCAAGGAAATATACAGGCACAAGATGTTAAAATTTCTGTTTCTTATGATGACGAATTCATGCAATTTGTTGGTAGTAGTTTCCCTGATTTTACGCTAGAAAATGATAAAGTAACCTTCCTGATAGGAAATGTAGATATCAATATCATAGATACCATCCAAATCCTACTGAACTTAAATTGCAACACTACCATAGATGCTCAAACGCATTGTGTTACTGCTATTGCTACACCAAACGATCCTTGTGTAATAGTGCCCGACTGGTCTGGAGCAAAATTGGAAGTACATGCAGAGTGTGACAAAATCAATGAGTTGGTAAGATTTTCTATTGCCAACAATGGGATAGGTAGTATGAAAAACACAAAATCTTACATTGTTACAGAAGACGATGTGATGAGGCCACCAAAGCCCATAAAACTTGATTTATTGGAAGCTGTAGATCTTGAGTTTCCAGCCAATGGTGGTACTTATAGGATTTTTGCAACTCAAGATGATGGATTTCCTTATGATTCTCCAGTAGCAACTATGGCATTGGAAGGATGTGGTGAAAACGGAAATGGATTATTCAGTACCGGCTTTGTCACAATATTTGAAGAAAGTGACAGAGATTTATTTATCGATACAGACTGTCAGCAAGCTATCGGATTGAATTCTAGCAATCAATTTACTGGTTTCCCAAGAGGATATGGTGCATCGCACTATATCGAAAAAAGCACCAATATTGAGTACATTATAAAGTTTAATAATACAACTGGAGATACTATTTCTACCGTGGTAATCAACAATAAAATTCCCAATACATTAGATATTTCAACCTTACAAATAGGATCTTCAAGTCATCCTTACTCATATAAGTTTAATCAGGAAAGGGATTTGGTCGTAACTTTTAATAACTTAACACTACCAGATGCCATGACAAACGAAGATAACGCACAAGGCTATATAAAATACAAAATAACTCCTACAACCATTTTGTCAGATGGTGACACAATCAAAAACATTGCAAGGATTTTTTATAATAATAATTCTCCAACAGTCACTAATGAAGTTTTTCACACTCTAGGTTCCAACTATATTATATCAGGAACAGAATGGTTTGCTACTCCAATAGATATCCAATTTTATCCAAATCCGGCAGCGCATGAATTAATCATTGATATCAAAGAATCAGATTTTATAAATGGTGAATTTGAAATAATCAATCAGCAAGGACTATCTATAAATAAAGGTGCACTGAGTATCGGAAAACAAAACATAGCATGCGAACAACTACCAAAAGGATTGTACCATATCAAAATATCTTCGGCAAACAAACCATTAGTAACGGCAAAGGTCATCAAATTATAATCAATCATATACACGTCCCTCTTCCTGTGAACAACGAAAACCAACAAAAATGCAATATTAGGGAAACATTGAAAAAGATGCGGCATCCGTAAAGACGGAAGCAGCATCTTTTAACCGCGACTGCTATAATGCTTTAAGAATCCTTCTAAAGCTTTAAAACCAGAAAAGATTGATATTAACTTTTCTTTATAAAATAAAACATTATTATTATGAAATCTTTATACTTCATGTTTTTACTGAGCTTCTTTGCTTCAGTAATGAATGCTCAAAATAGCACTTTGACAGTAAACATTAATGATCAATGCAATTTACCTATTAATACAAATGTCACTACAAAACTATATTGGCATTCTGGTCCTAATACTATTTTCATAAAAGAAACCAATCAAAATCCAGCCATCTTTGAAAATTTGGTTTCGTCTTATAATTATACTGTCAATACATCCATCGAGCAACCTACTCATTATAATTTTTCTATCAAAGATCAAATTTTAATGCAAAGGCATATTTTGGGTTTATCACTCTTGAATCCAAAAGCTCAGTGGGCAGGGGACACCAATCAGGATGGAAAATTGACTGCTTCGGACATATCTGAAATGACAAAAGCACAACTAAATATTTCTGATAATATAGCAAAAGAATATTTCTTATTACCATCGAATATGCCGATAAATTTTACGGAGGTTGATATGGGAAATATTTATATAAATGGCATCCTAAATGGCAACCAAACTCTAAATGTTTATGCAGGCCGTAAAGGAAATGTTGCAGGAGCTATGACAGAATATTGTGATGGAAAATGTCCTGATATCACAGATAGAATTGCTCAAGTATTATTTGATGATATCAATATAACAAAAGGCACTGAAATATCTATACCTATATATTATAGCAGTGCAGAAAAATATATAGGCATGAATTTTACCATGGGCATCAAAAATGCGACATTAATAGATGTACGGCATGAAAGCGGAACTGTTTATAAAATTGATCAAGAAGGAAGCATCAAAGCAATCGTATTGAATCAAAATTTTAATAATAGCAACAATTCAACAAATGTCATCTATACTCTGACATTAAAACCTGAAATTAATGGCAAATTAAGTGATTTAATTTTCATTAAAAAAGATAATACGGTTAATGAAGCTATTTTAGAAAAAGATGAATGTATCGTAAGTATAAGAAAAATGGAACTAAAAGCCAAGCCAGTGGTTATTGAAGATTGTGTCATTTCATGGCCTGAATCAATAATAATAGCAAATTGTGACGACCTTACAGGCGAGCCTGAAATCAACCCAATATGCAAAAATTATTATTTTCTATCCTTTATGGATCAAAAATTAGGTGAGTGCAATACGACTATAAGAACTTGGAAAGGTATCAATTGGTTGACTGGAAAAATCGAGGATTACATCCAAGTAATTAAAATAAGAGATACTTTTGTACATCAATGCAGTAAAAATCATATTGTCAACCTTAAAGATGGCTTCAAATTCGTGGCCGCTAGAAACTTAGTTATTGACCCTGATCCTAGCCATTTTTATAGTTATTCATCCGCAGAAATAGGTGATTCTGTTAGGCTTTTTAAGTATGAATCTCCTTTTGTTGAGCAATATAAAATTTACGATATAACGGACTCTGTATTTTGTATAGCCAAGATCGAAAAAACAATATTTGACCCTACTGTACTCAATGTGATAAATAGGATAGAAGTAACATATAGTATTGGATATCAAGTAAAAGCAATCAACTTCACACAAAGCCATATCTTACCTTCAGGAATTTCTGATCTTAAAATTTCTTACAATGGTGGAGAATATGCTCAAAGTATTGATTTTAATGATTCATTTGCTGGCCAAAGTGTAATCTTGTCCTTAAAATATAAAGTGAATGGTCAAGATTATTATTATGGCAACGTTGAAGCATATTTAAAACCAAAAACGATTTTGGTTGAGCATGACCCTCTGAGACTATATGCTTATAATGATTATCTCATAGCTGGACAACCTTATGAAATGGAATTCTATTCATCAAATTTTAATAATATTTTGAGTTTTCAATTTGGTCTTAAACTAAATAATTTAAAATTTTCTAATGCTAAAAACGGAAGTATCTTGCTTAACAATGGATATGCGTATTTTCCAAATAAAAATGAAATCAGAATGGCATGGTACGACCAAGCAGTTGTATCAAATACTTTTGATGCAAATACTGTATTATTCAAATTTATACTTCTTCCCGACGTTTCAGGATTTTTAAAAGATTTCATATCTATTGATCCTTCTATAATGAATACAGAAGCAAGTTATAATGACTTAAATGTAACTGGCAAGATACTCCTTGAAATTGATTTCCCCAACAGAACTTATTCAAATGTTTCTGATATTGAGCAAAATAATTTTGAAATATTTCCTAATCCTGTCCTTGGTGACTATATTAAGATCAATTGGAAATCTCTTCAACGACCATTGTCTCTCAATATAAATGACATGTTAGGGAAGACTGTAAGAAGAGAAATTTTTAACGGAGATACCCAAGACATATTTTTATTACCTATTCATACACTAAGTGCAGGTAATTATATAGTGTCTATTCAAACACAAAATGGCTTATTTTCTGAAAAAATAGTAATATTAAAATAATAAAATGCAACCAGTAAAAAATCGGAATCATAGCTAACTAAACTTAAGCTACAAAAAAAACTTTAGTCATAATCTACACCTAAAAAGAGACTCCTGTTTGGTTTCAGGAGCCTCTTTTATTATTTAACCTACAAACAAATTTAGACTTTTGGACCAAAGTTTTCTCTCATTCAAATCTCAATCTCTTAACTTCGGTCATAACTGCATTTTTAAATACGCCTGACAAGTCTTCGGCCATCGCAATATCTGATGGAAAAAACTCTAGATAATTGTCCATTCTCTTTTTACTCTCAGGTGTTAGTGCTCTTTCGTCACCAGCAAACTTGCATCCATAACCATTGAAATCGTGATATACATTGATGGGAATATTTTTAATATATTCTTTTGAACGAGTATGCATCACCCTCAATTTTCCATGCAATTCAGATTTTTTCTCTCTGAATATTTCCGTCACATCCGCTCTGACCCTTTCGTACACTTCTTTCTCTATCCATACATCTACACTATCCCTCTTCTCTTTGACTTTGTCTTTCCTGATCAATATCTCTTTGCTTTCAGAATAGGTATTGACTCTCTCTCGTTCAGGACTGAAATCTATCCCTGTCAGATCTACAATCACTACAAAATCAGCATTGCGACTTGCACTTTTACCTATACTGTAATCAAACCACAGATTGTCCAAATCAGATACTGGTAGTGTTAGTAAATCTTGAGCAATATTATTGCCATGAAAATCTCTCAAATCATTATATACCTCAAAATGAACGGTAGTCAGCCCCAAACTCAAAGCTTTATCTTTAAGCAAATCGCTGTCTTGGTACCTTGCTTTATATCGTTCTATTTTTTTAAGCTCATCATAAGCATTCTTAGCGGCTATCTTATCTCCTGTTTTTTCTGTTCTTTCTATCAATGCTATTGCGTTGTTATAATAATACAAACAAGTATTGTCTTCCGCTACTCTGATCTCCTCTCTATAGCTTTTCATGTCGAATGAAGCCACATATCCATTTTCGCTGACAAGCGGAATCAAAGGATCTAATCTTTCTTGTCTATTTTCTATCGTTTTATAGATGCTAAGTACTCTACTCCAATTTTCAGGTCTTACGTTTGCATTAAGCTTTTCGATTTCCTTGAAGGATACACTATTGAGCTTAAAATAAGCTTTTTCAAGGGCTTTGACATATTCTGTCTTTTTGTTTTTTTCCCCTTCCAACTTATCTATGGCATAAGAGAATGCTTTGTCGTATTCACCTTTTTCTACCATTTTCTCAACTGACTTGCAGGAAAATATTCCTACCAACAAAATTAGGGTGTAAAATAATGTTCTCATCTGCTTTGGTTTTTGTGTTTTGAAAAAAATATATCCTATAAAGCCATAACTAAAACATAATATCAAAAGTAACAGAAAATGACAATGTTTAATTTTTATTTAACGACTTTGCCCCAAATTGTTAAATTTTTCATCTAATAGATCTACTTGACTCTCAATTTCACAATCAATTAAGCAGTATAATAAAGTCATTTTATTTCTTTCTGCTATATTATTTGCAAATAGCCAATTAAACTTTAATTTTGCGGCAAAGGAAATATTAATATGAACTTACACGAATATCAAGGTAAAGAAATGTTGGCTTCTTATGGAGTGACCATTCAGAGAGGTAAACTTGCACACACTGTAGAAGAAGCAGTAGCAGGGTACGAACAGCTAAAAGCAGAGACTGGTACACAGTTTTGTGTAGTCAAAGCTCAGATTCATGCAGGTGGCCGCGGAAAAGGTGGTGGTGTAAAATTGGCAAAAAATATGGATGACCTTAAGCAACATGCTGGCAATATATTAGGTATGATGCTCAAAACACCTCAAACACCTGGTGGTATGGAAGGTGAAGGTAAGTTGGTAAGAAAAGTGCTTATTGCTGAAGATTGTTACGCCGATTTTGATAAATGTAAAGAATATTATGTTTCGATCTTGATGGATCGGGAGAAAAAAAGAAACGTCATCATCTACTCTACTGAAGGTGGTATGAATATAGAGGAAGTAGCAGAACAAACACCACATTTAGTGCATAAAGAGTATATCGATCCACATGTAGGTTTGAGAGATTTCCAAAAAAGAAATATAGCTTTTAATCTCGCCCTTAGTGGCAATGCATACAAAGAATTTTTAAAATTTATTGGCAATCTTTACAAGGCATTTATTGGATCTGATGCATCACTTTTTGAAATCAATCCGTGTCTCAAGACTGCAGATGACAGAATCATAGCCGTAGATAGTAAAGTTACGCTGGACGAAAATGCGCTTTTCAGACATCCAGATTTAGAAGCATTGAGAGACACTGATGAAGAAGATCCAACAGAAGTAGAAGCAAAAGGATATGGCCTAAATTATGTCAATCTAGACGGCAATGTAGGTTGTATGGTCAATGGTGCAGGTTTGGCAATGGCTACGATGGATATCATCAAGCTATCAGGTGGGTCTCCAGCTAATTTCCTAGACGTAGGTGGTACTGCGGATGCGGCTAGAGTAGAGCAGGCGTTTAGATTGATCCTAAGAGATAGCAATGTCAAAGCGATATTGATCAACATCTTCGGTGGTATAGTAAGATGTGATAGAGTAGCACAAGGTGTTGTAGATGCTTATAGGAATATGGGCAATGTCACTGTGCCTATCATCGTAAGACTACAAGGTACCAATGCAGATATCGCTAAAGAATTGATAGACAACAGTGGATTGGAAGTGCATTCTGCCATTCAATTGCAAGAAGCAGCAGATCTTGTCAAAAAAATGATCAGCTAAACCTATTTGATAGAAATTAGCCATTTGATTTTGAACAATTACAAAAAGTTTTAAAAATGCGAATCTAATGGTTCGCATTTTTGTTTTAAACACAAATATAATTTACACCATGCCAGCATCTTACTCTCTTTACGAACTCAATGAATACATACGCAGAGTAGTGGCATTAAACTTTGCAGAGCCTATTTGGGTCAATGCAGAAATTTCTTCTGTCAAGGAAGTACGAGGTAATGTCTATCTTGACTTGGTCTATCATGACGAAAAGACCAATGATATCACAGCTCAAATCTCCGCAGGTATTTGGTATAAATCTTACCTTTTTCTAAAAAATAAACTCGGTGCTTTATTGCCATCTTTACTGAAGGAAGGCACGAATGTATTAGTAAAAGTGCAAGTAGAGTTTAATGAAAGGTATGGCATGAAACTCATCATCGAAGATATAGATCCATCCTATACCATAGGGCAGATGGAGATGAATAGACAAAAAATACTCCAAAAACTTCAGGATGAAGGATTAGTGCACTTGAATAAACTACGCGAATTGCCTACTGTAATCCAAAACATAGCCATCATTTCATCGGCAACAGCGGCAGGTTACATAGATTTTATCAATCATCTTTCGCAAAACGTGTATGGTTATCAATTCAAAACTACCTTATACCAAGCTGCATTGCAAGGTCAAAATACAGAAAGAGAAGTCTGTCAGGCTATGGATGACATCAACGAGCGGAATAAAGAGTATGATTGCATACTGATCATACGTGGTGGTGGCTCCAAACTAGATCTGGCATGGTTTGACAATTTTAATATAGGTGCTCGCATCGCCAAAAGTCCACTACCAGTGATCACAGGTATCGGACATGACATAGACTCTACAGTAGCAGATACTGTGGCGCATCTTTCGATCAAGACGCCGACCGCTGTAGCAGATCACATCATTCATCATAATATGGAGTTTGAGACTAGTATCGCTGAAGCCACGCATTGGATCAGTCAAATGGCTAGGAGATACATTAGGCAACATGAACTGATGCTGCAACAAACGACCCAAATGCTCAGTATTTTGCCACAAGAAATACTCAAAAAACAACACTTTAATATTGACATGACTTACAGTCAAATATTGGCATTGGCAAAAAGCAAAGTAAAGAGTCAAAAGGATTTTTTAGCATTTGCAGACAAACAGATAGAAATCCAACATCCCAAAAATATCCTACGCAAAGGGTATGTCATCGTACGTCAGGGCAATAAGTCCATCCAAAGAGCAAAAGATCTTAATAATGCGATGCTGATGAATTTGGAATTTTATGATGATGAAATAAAAGTGGCAAATTCTAATCAAGCTTAAGCCGCAAAACCAAAAAAGATTATGACTAATTTCCAAATTATTATAATATTTTGGAAGTGTATTTTTAAATTATTATAATATTTTGGAAATTGCAACAACAACTTGTCAAAGCAATCTTTACATAAAAATTATAAATATAAAGCAGAATGTTTAATCACTTTATTGCCTTTTTACAATAATATCTTTTACCTTAGCCTTTAAAATAAATCAAATAGTAATGAGCAAAAAATTGACGTACGATGCAGCTTATGCAGAACTCAATAAAATCCTAGCTTCTATCCAATCTGACGAGACGGGATTGGACGACTTGAGTGACAAGCTCAAAAAAGCGGCCGAACTATCAGAATACTGCAAAACTAAGCTCCGAAGTATAGAAGAAGACATCGAAAAGATCAGTCCTGTAGCGCAGTAAGTAACTAAAACAATCCTGTCACTTTACCACCTTCATCAATATCTATATGTTCGGCACTCGGCACTGCAGGTAGTCCTGGCATACGCATCACATCGCCCAATAATGGTATCACAAATCCTGCTCCGGCTGAATATTCAAACTCCCTGACCGTTATCTTGAAGCCTGTGGGACGACCTATTTTTTTCTCATCGTCAGAAAAACTGGCCGGTGTTTTTACCATACACACCGGAAATTCATTAAAGCCCAGTTTGGTGATTTGATTGAGTTGAGATTTGGCTTTGGACGAAAATTCTATCCCATCAGCACCATATATCTCTGTGGCGATCGTTTTGATTTTGTGTTCTATACTGTCTGATAATTGATACAATGGCTTGAAGTTGTTTTGGCCACTTTCTATACTTTCTACGACGGCTTTGGCAAGTTCAGACGATCCTTTGCCACCATGCGCAAACGCAGTACTTACAATGGCTTTGACACCTTTGGCAGCACACAGCGATTGGACGATTTCATATTCTTCTGGCGTATCGGTAGGAAATGCATTAATGGCTACTACGGGATTAAGTCCCAGTTTTTGTACGTTTTCGATGTGTTTTTCCAGATTACAGAAGCCCTTTCTGACGGCATCAGGATTTGGATTTGTCAGTGTGTCCTTGTCTGCACCACCGTGATGTTTTAGGGCTCTAACTGTTGCTACGACGACTGCAGCATCAGGCTTCAGGCCAGAAGACACACATTTGATATGCAAAAACTTCTCAGCGCCGAGATCAGCCCCAAAACCTGCTTCCGTCACCACATAATCACCTAAACTAAGACCTGTGCGGGTTGCTATCACCGTATTGGTACCTTGAGCGATACTGGCAAAAGGTCCACCATGCAAGATAGCAGGATTGCCTTCGAGCGATTGAACCAAGTTGGGTTTAATGGCATCTTTTAGCAATACCGCCATAGCGCCTACCGCTTTGAGATCTCTGGCAAAGATTGCTTTACCATCATAAGTTTGTCCGATGTAAATATTGCCCAACCTTTGTTTGAGATCCTTCATGTCATTAGAAAGACAAAGAATGGCCATAACTTCTGATGCTGGCGTGATATTAAAACCATCTTCACGCATGATACCATTGGCTTTGCCTCCCATACCGATGATGATCTGACGAAGTGCCCGATCGTTCATATCCATTACTCGTTTCCAAGCTACCGTTCGCGGATCGATGTTGAGACTGTACTGTTTGTTTTGGATATTATTGTCTATCAAAGCAGAGAGTAGATTATTGGCTTTTTCGATCGCCGCAAAATCTCCCGTAAAGTGAAGATTGATGTCTTCCATCGGGATCACCTGTGAGTATCCACCACCTGCTGCACCACCTTTGACACCAAATACCGGACCAAACGATGGTTCTCTCAGCACAGCGATGGATTTGTATCCATTATAATTGAGACCATCTGAAAGCCCGATGGTCATAGTCGTTTTGCCTTCGCCGTACTTGGTAGGTGACAGTGCAGTGACTAAGATGAGTTTGCCTTTCGGATCTTTTTGTTGTAAACTTAGTGGCAGTTTTGCTTTATATTTACCATAATACTCCAGGTCGTCTTCTGCTATATTTAGTTTTGCAGCTATGTGTTTGATATGCTGTATCTTAGCATTTTGCGCGATTTCGATATCGCTAGGGAAAGTGGCCATATTTACATTTTGATTAGGACTGCAAATATGGTAAATAAGTTTGATGCAAAGGTGAAATATTGCTCATAAAATATGTTGATGTTTATTATTTACAAAGCTTCAGTAACGATTGTTACCTTTTACCAAGAATAATTAGATTAATTTTGCGCCATTCAAGACATCATCACATTGCGAAATATATATTCACTTCCTATCATTTCTGGACTCATCGTCGCTTTATGTATCTTTTATATTGAAGTGTATATAGAAGATTTTAAAGTCATTGTTCCCTTAAAAAACACTTGGGAATTTGCTGTGCCGCATCAGGAGATACCACAGGGATTGGTATCGCTGAGCGCTAAAGATTGTGGTGTTTGCCATGTACAGCACTATGAAGAATGGCAAAAATCCACTCATGCCAATGCCTGGACAGACATGCAGTTTCAGGCGGAACTCAAAAAGGAGTCCAGTCCTTTTATGTGTATCAATTGCCACATTCCATTGCAAAACCAGCAGGAATATATCATCAAAGGACTCGAAAATGGAGACATTTATCAACCTGTAAAGGAGAAAAATCCACATTTTGACGCAGCATTACAATTGGAAGGGATTACATGTGCCAGTTGTCATGTACGGGACAATATGATCATAGGACCTACTGGGTCAACATTGGCACCTCATCCAGTCAAAAAAGACAACAATCACCTTTCAGAAAAATTATGTATCGGCTGCCACAATGCTACAGCGGTCATTACACCTACTTTAGCTTGTTCGTTTCAGACAGGCGATGAGTGGAAAGCAGGACCATTTTACAATCAAAAAAACTGTATCTCCTGTCACATGCCAGAGATAAATAGATCCGTAGTGGCAGGTATGCCAGCTCGAAAAAGCAGATTTCATAGTTTTCCTGCATCTGGTATTCCTAAGTCACCGACTCATCATCCTGAGCATCTGGAAAGCTTGACATTTAATCCTTCTCCTATCAAAAAATTATATTCGACAACAGATAGTTTGTTGTTTTCTATTACATTGACTAATGCTCATGCAGGACATCGAGTACCTACGGGCAATCCCGAAAGATTTATCATCACTGAAATGAAAATTACCGATGATAATGGTCAGGAAATCAGCAAAAAGCAAGAACGGATAGGCGAACATTGGGAATGGCATCCAGTCGTAGAAAAAATCAGTGATAACAATCTTGATCCAGGCGAATCGCGCACTTACAGTTTGAAACAAAAACCACTTTCTAAAGGAAAATATAAGCTGTCCGTATCTGTCTCCAAACATAGATTGACTCCCGAATCTGCTAAGTATAATAAATTGGGAAGCGACTATCCACTGTTGTTTGTCGCTTGGGAAAAAGAATATGAGTTTGTAGTGAAGTAGTGGTTTAAATAAGGCCTTCTGAAGAAGTAAAGATCTTTCATATTAAAGACGACCATAGGTTTGGGATAGAGTTTAAAAACCAAGTGTTAGAAAATAGTATGAAGTGAATTGCGTGAACATTCAGGTTTCAATTAACCACTTTTCCCAAACATTTTGGTCAATGTAGGGTACCTGACATTGCACACATACTTCCATAGTATGCCCCGTGCCACCGGTCTTGGGTGCTAGCAAATCATCATAAAATATTGCAAAACTGATTGCAGGATGTCCCATGACTCCAATAACTTTGATCGTATCTCTGATAATGAATGAGACTTTGTCTGTAAATCGGTTGCGTTCGCCTGTCAAATATCTTTTTAGAAGGTCTTTTGTCTTCTTATTGAGAGCTGACATAGCGATAATATCAGGATATGCTACTAGGTCTATCTGGTCCAGACTCAGCGTATGCCTGCAATATTGGATTTGCTCCGATGCCCATCAAACGGGATGACTACTTCCAGTCTTTGTTTATTTACTGAAGCCACACCTTGACTAAAATACAAATCAGCACCATTCGCATTGCCACTTCTGAAGGTGGCGTATTTCATGTTTTGAGCAAGTAGATAACCTAAACTTATCAGTTGGGCTTGGGCATCTTTTGGTACATTGCGTTTACCTTCCAGCAAAATAATGCTACCTTCGTAATCGTATTGGTCGATAAATTGGTCAAATGTCATTGTATTTTCAGTGTTTTATAATAGATTATTCATCAAAATCCGGCCAAAAAGACTTGTAAAAATGACACGCGGCGGTTATCAATTCAGGGTCGGGATCAGTCAATGGCACATATTTATTTTCCAAGGGATGATCGTCGATCACAAAATTATAGTCAACGAGCATCTCCACAAAAGTCATCATCAGCTCTGACCTACAGTCTTCCAAGACATCGTATTTTGGGTCTTCACTATCAGCTTCATAAATAAACGACAATTTGAATCGTCCGATATCATAATCCAGACCTTTGGAAAGAGCGTACTCCGTAATCGCACGAGCTACATCAAACTCGATGCCTGAGAGCATTTCGGTGTTTTCCAGATTGTCTCCTTCGTCTTCGCCATGCCAAAGTACGGCACATTCGTCTATTTCTTGTATGAGTTGGGGGTAGGTGGTGATCATGGGGAAATTAGTTTAGAAATTTAAAAATGATATTCCAATTTTTATTTATTTAGAATTATTGATGATATTCATTCTTTACATCCTCCCATAAAATCCATCCACTTCTTCCTCAAAAACATCCGTGGGTATCCGATGACCTAAAGTATTTCTCCACTTGATATCCATATATCCTTTTTCATGGGTGGCGAGCCAGGCTACATTTTGTATCGGATCGATGATGTCGTCCTGACCACCGATGACCACACGCAAATAAGTGTCTCTGATCTTGTCTTGGGTAGGTAAGTCTATACCTACGCTGCGAGATGTAAGCGCAGGATTGAACAATAAGGCAGGTAAGCTGAGATGCAGCGAAAGATGATATGCCATACATCCACCCATACTGGTCCCGATGATAAAATCTACTTTTTTTTCTTTGGCTATGGAGAGTAAATCATAGTAAGCGACGGAATTGGCCCTGAATTCCATGATGGATGATACGACTTGTGTATATTTGGAAAGCACAGTTCGTTTTTCATCACTCAAAAAACCATCAAGGCCGTGGATGTAAAGTGTCTTAGACATAGGGTAATTGATTTAGTAAAATGATGTGTAAAGATATGATTACTTTATAATATGTAAAAAAGTATTTTGAAAAATTTTGATTGGTACCTAATTAAGCTGGAAGCTTAAACTGATGTTAGCGAAGCGAGGACGCTTCGCTAATCTACATCACATAAAATGAAGAAAAACATAATAAAAAAAGCCAAATAAACGCGCACTCGGTTTACTTGGCTTATATTTTATTGGATACGGTAAATGGATCAGCCTATCAGGGCTGCATAAGCGGTAGCATCCAGAAGTTCTGCCAATTCATCAGGGTTGGTTATTTTGACTTTTACTATCCAGCCTTCTCCATAAGGGTCTTCATTGATCAATCCTGGATTGTCGCCATCTGATTCGTCCAGCTGACCATTAAACTCTAGGATCTCTCCTGTCACAGGCATAAATAAATCTGACGTGGTTTTTACAGCCTCTACGGTACCAAAAATTTCGTCTTTAGCTACGGTTTGGCCTACGGTATCTACTTCTACATATACCAATTCGCCTAGTTCTCCTTGAGCGAAATCAGTGATGCCAACGATAGCTACATCTCCTTCTACTCGGATCCATTCGTGTTCTTTTGTATATTTTAGACTTTCAGGAATATTCATTTTATTAAAATTATTATTTGGTTAGTTAATAGCAAGAAATTTTTTGAGCCAATCAGTGGTGATAGATTTTGGTCTCTCCAATGGTAATCCCAAGGCTCTGTCCCAACATAAGCCTGCGCAAACACCCAAAGCTCTAGAAACACCGAATAGCACTGTATAATAATTGTATTCTTTCAATCCATAATGAACCAATAACGCACCTGAGTGGGCATCTACATTTGGCCATGGATTTTTTACTTTGCCTAACGCGCCCAATATTTCTGGTACTAATTCATAAAGATCCCAGACAATCTGTACGGTAGGATCGTCCTTGATATTGTCTTTGGCAAATCTCATCTGTGCGATAAATCTAGGGTCTGGCTGACGCAATACAGCATGTCCATAACCTGGTACCACTTTGCCTTCAGCAAGAGTATCATTGATATATTTTCTGATTTGATCTTTAGTAGGATTGTTGGTGCCTATTTCTTCTACCATTTCGAAAATCCACTTGATGACCTCTTGATTGGCTAGTCCATGTAGTGGCCCAGCCAATGCATTCATAGCTGCACTAAAAGAATAATATACATCGCTCAATGTAGAACCTACCAAATGCATAGTATGCGCAGAAGCATTTCCACCTTCGTGATCTGTATGTATAGTGAGGTATAATCGCATCAATGCCATAAAGTCAGGGTTTTCAAAACCCAACATTTTAGCAAAATTGCCTCCCCAATCCATGGTAGGGTCAGGCGCTATATGCTGATCATTGTGGAAAGATCTTCTATATATGAATGCTGCTACTCTTGGTAGTTTGGCGATCATATTCATTGAGTCTTCATACATCACATCCCAATAATCATTTTTGCTCATACCTTCCTCATATTGCTGGGCAAAAATACTATCATTTTGCATCGCTAATATAGCAATACTAAATTGCGTCATAGGGTGCGTATCTTTAGGCAATGACCTCAAAGTTTCGAATACATTAGATGGCACTTCACTTCTTTTACTCCATTCAGCGGATAGCCATTTGACATCATCATCTGTAGGTAGGTCGCCAGTCATCATAAGCCAAAATAGACCTTCAGGTAGTGGTTCTTTGCCATTTGGTACGCGTGGAAGTAATTCACGTAGTTGAGGAATATTATAGCCCCTGAATCTGATTCCTTCCTCAGGGTCTAGGGACGATGTATCCCATATCATGCTCTTTACACTACGCATTCCACCTATCAACTGTTCGACGGTAACTTCATCTACTTTTTTGTCACCGTGGTCTTTTAGGATGGATTTGATATCAGCTTTGAGGGCAACTGATTTTTGGTAAAACTTTTCTTTTAATGGATCCATTTGTTCAGGGATTATATACTATTTGGTTTGTTTATAAAATAGGTTAAGGTTAGTTACAAAACCCTTGGTAAAAGGATTTGAAATCTTGCGCTAAAATAAGAAGAATTAAGAAATATCCAACCTTCACCATCAAAAATCAGAAATATTATGTCATTTTCATTATAAAATGTGCAAATAATATGACGACAATCACTTTTTTAATGGAGTTTTACGTAACACTTAATTCAATTTTTCAAAATACAGTACTGCACGCAACAATCTATCTGCAGCTTCAGATGGCGTAATGAGTGCAATCGTTTTGATCAAATCTGGTCCTTGCATTGTACCACTTACTCCTATTCTTATCAATGGCATGAAGTCTCCGATTTTTAAGCCATTATCTTGAATATATCCTTTGATTGCGAGTTCAATACCTGCATTATCTACTGTTTTTAAACTTTCTGCTATGGCGATCAAATGCACTTTATTTTCGGGCTTGTATTTTTTTCTGATGGTGTCATCATCAAAAACATGTGGTGCCTCAAAAAAGAATCTTGCATTCGTGATTATTTCTAGTGTTTTGTGAACTCGTTCTTTCATAAGACCACATACATCAGCCAGATACTCTATAGAGACGTGGTATCCTGCATCTATCGCTTGGTCTTGAATCATGTACGCAAGCTTCAAATTATCAGCATGAATGATATATTGTTGATTAAACCAAAGGGCTTTATCTATATCAAAACGGGCGCCAGATTTTACAATTTTATCTAAGCTAAATGCTTCACACATCTCGTCTAAGGTCAACATTTCCTGGTCATTGCCTGGACTCCAACCAAGGAGTGCCAAAAAATTTAACAAACCATCAGGTAAATATCCATCTTCGCGAAAACCCGTAAAATTATCTTCTTCATGATCGCTGTCCCATGACAAGGGAAAAACTGGGAATCCAAACTTTGCACCATCTCTTTTACTTAATTTGCCCTGTCCTGTGGGTTTCAATATCAAAGGGAGATGTGCAAAAGATGGTGCTGACCAACCTAAAAAACGGTACATCAACACGTGATGAGGTGTACTACTTAACCACTCTTCGCCTCGTATAACGTGTGAAATTTTCATCAAGTGGTCATCCACAATATTGGCCAAGTGATAAGTAGGCATGCCGTCTCCTTTTAGAATTACTTTGTCATCTAGCTCATTGCTGCTAAATGTCACATGGCCTCTGATATGATCATCAAATGAAATGGATTCATCTACAGGAATTTTCAGTCTAACTGCCACATGTTCTCCAGCTTCCAATAATTCTTTGACTTTTTCTTCGGGTAGTGACAAGCTGTTTTTTAAACTTAACCTTGTTTTACCATCATATTTGAATTCAGCATCACTTTTGCGCATGACTTCCAATTCTTCAGCAGTATCGAAAGCATAATAAGCGTTACCATCACGAATCAATTGGTCGGCATATTGTTTATAAATATCCTTTCTTTCGGACTGTCGGTAAGGACCATAATCTCCACCAAATTCAGGACCTTCTGTAGGTAGAATCCCAAACCATCTCAATGACTCTATGATATACGCTTCTGCGCCAGGAACATATCTTGTCTGGTCAGTATCTTCTATCCTTAAGATAAAGGTACCTCCATTTTTTTTGGCAAATAGATAGTTGTACAATGCTGTACGCACACCACCGATATGTAAAGCACCTGTTGGACTCGGCGCAAATCTTACTCTTACATCACCCATTTTGTATAAAATTTTACTTTTTATGTTAATAATTTTCAAAACCCATGTGTTTGATGACGCATTTTTTCTATTTTATGCGTTGTAATAATTATTAAGCGTCATTTTAATATACTTAATTAATACATCTGCTTTGAAAGTCAGACTGCAAAATTAGGTTTTAAAACTGAATACAACAAAATTATATCATGTACTTAGTAAAAACACCTCCGATTATCAAAACATTATTTTCTGATTTTATCTGGAATATCAATACAGATGAGAAAGAAGTGTTTATTACATTTGATGATGGACCAATACCTGAACTGACTCCTTGGGTCTTAGATGTATTGGCTGATTATGGCTTTAAAGCTAGTTTTTTCTGTGTCGGAGACAATGTACGAAAGTATCCAGAAATATATAATAGAATAATAAATGAAGGTCATACCATAGGAAACCACACTTACAATCACGTAAATGGATGGCTAACAGACCAGAAAACATATCTTGACAATATTAAAAAATGTGACTCGTTAATACAAACGGATTTTTTTAGACCACCTTATGGTAAAATGAGTCGTGGCCAATCAGCTGTGCTAAAAACAGAAAAAACGATCGTAATGTGGGATGTACTTAGTGGAGACTTTGATCAGACCATCACCAAAGAAAAATGTTTGAGCAATGTAATTGACAATTACAGTTCAGGTTCTATCATTGTATTTCATGACAATCTAAAAGCTGCAATCAATTTAAAATATACATTACCAAGGTTCTTACAGCATTTAGCAGATCATGGATTTACTTCAATGAGTTTGGAAGAGGTAATGTATGAGTATGCGTAATGTTTTATTGTCTATTTTAATTATATTAGGATTAAATCTTGTTGGTTTAACTCAGACCAATTGGACTTTGCATAAAAAGGAAGCCGCTTACACGATATGGCTAAAAGATGTACCTAACGAAAAAATAAAACAATTCAAACTTGAGGCTATTATCAAAGGTAATTTCGAAGATATACACAATATCATGAAGGATGTGGAAAAAATGCATCTTTGGTATGACAAAGTTAAGAATGTGAAACTACTAAAAAAAATAAATGAAAATGAAGCTATCTATCTATTAGCATACGATTTGCCTTTTCCTTTTGAAGATCGTATTGCTACCATTAAAGGTATTATGAATTATAATCCTAAACTTGGTACATTGACGGTTAATACTGCATATTTTCCATATACACTATCGAAAGATAAAAACGCAAGTTTATTGATAAAAAAAATTAGCAGTTCATGGGAAATAAAGAAGCTATCTGATGGACAGTTGAATATCGTACATTCAGGATATATGGATCCTGGCGGGAATATACCTTCGTGGGTAGTCAATGAAAGCATTACGTCTGGACCAGTGGAAACATTGAAAGGTTTAAAAAAACGCCTTCTAGCTTATAAATAATGATAAATATTGCGAATATATCTTTACAAAAGATTGATTTTTAATTATTTGCACTCAATAAAATTTAGGTTTGTGTACTACAGGTTTTGATGAAATGCGTATTACAATTTTTCATCTACTGCTTGCAATTCTCGTTCATCCACTTGCTCAAATATCGTCATTAATTTTTGTCTAGCAGCAATTCTTACATCTTGATCTATATAGCAAGCGATCGCCACCAAACCAAAACTGATAACGCCTAAATCATCTGTAAAGCCAATAAATGGTGTTAAATCAGGAATGCTATCAATAGGTGAAAGTAAGTATGCGACTGCACCCAATATGATACGGCGAGCCCACGCAGGAGTCCGTTCTGCATTGTAAGCATACATCATCAGCAATATGGAATATATCAATCTGACACTCAAATTTTTGAGATGAACAGAGATAAATTTGAATATTTGTTGGAAAGTCATTGTATTTTTTATGTGTTGATATTAGAACAATATAAACTGAGTAATAATTCCAATTACCTTATTCCGATTTCATTCGCAAAAAGTTTTCTATACCATTGCGATCCAAGACGCCTACTAAAACACCATTTTCTTCGACAGATACTATGGCTACACCTTCATTTCTCATCGTTTCTATGGCGACTTTGAGTGTTGTATCAGGTGCTAATGAAGCTAGTTTATTGGACATCATCTGATTGACAGATTTTTCTTGGGCATTGTCTTTGATCGTATCTTTGATAAATAACTCAGGAATTGTCCCCGAAATATTGCCCATAGAATCAAATACTAAAAAGTTTTGTTCGCCTTCGCGATAATATTTTTCAATAACAGTAGCATAAGTATCGCTCAAGTGTAGTTTGGTAAATGATGTACGCATGATATCACCGACTGTAGTATTATTGATCAGTGCCAATACTTTTGTTTGATCATACTCTTGTCCCGCCATCATGAAGATAAATAATCCGATCAAAGCCAGTATCAATTGTTGGTCAAAAACACCATAAATCACAAAACAAACGGCTAGCACTTTTCCGATAGAAGAAGCAAATTTGGTTGCCTTGACTTTACCTATTTTGGTTGCTAACAGTGACCTTAAAATCCTACCACCATCCATTGGGAAGGCAGGTATTAAGTTAAATAAGAATAGCATAAGATTGATCCATAGTATATAGCGCAATAGTTCAACAGGTTGATCAAAATCTGCATAAGCAAAATCAGGAAAAACCTGCCCTGTAGTAAAGTATAAAATTATCAATAATAAAGTGCCAATAACCAAATTGACTAAAGGACCAGCTATGGCAATAAAAAACTCTTCGATTGGTTTTTGTGGCATGTTTTCTAACCTGGCAATGCCTCCTATCGGTGACAAAATGATATCTTTTGTCACGACTCCAAATTTTCGAGCAGTCAAGGCATGCCCATACTCATGCAAGACGACACAAAAAAATAATATAAACACATATACAGCAAATCCAATTCCTTGCCAAAACTTGAAACCATTAGTCAACACAGTATAGGTGATAAAAAGCAATAATAATCCAAAACTCCAATGTATTTTCACAGGAATTCCAAAGAATGTGCCAATATGCCAAGCATTGCCCATTCCCGAGGTAACTCTATTTTTTAAACGTTTTCTATCTTCCAAAGTGGTTCGTATAATTGTCCGCTAAGTATATTTCGGCTGATGACTATTCTTTGCATTTCTGATGTACCTTCATATATTTGAGTGATTTTGGCATCGCGCATCAGTCTTTCTACATGATACTCTTTCACGTATCCATAACCACCGTGCACCTGAATGGCCTCGACTGTATGTTTCATTGCTACCTCTGATGCGAAAAGTTTGGCCATTGCTGCGGCAGAAGTGTAATCCATCCCTTGGTCTTTCATCCATGCTGCACGATATACCAATAACCTAGCCGCTTCGATTTCCGTAGCCATGTCAGCTAGTTTAAAGGCTACAGCTTGATGCTGACTGATAGGTTTGCCAAATGCTTCTCTTTCTTTGGCATATTTTACGGCTAATTCATACGCACCAGCTGCAATACCCAATGCTTGTGCAGCTATACCTATACGCCCGCCAGAAAGCACTTTCATTGCAAATTTGAATCCAAAACCATCTTCACCTATTCTGTTTTCTTTGGGCACTTTGACATCATTGTACATAATGGTGTGTGTATCTGAAGCTCTGATACCCAATTTATCTTCTTTAGCACCTATGACTACACCATTCCATGCTGTCTCCACCAAAAGTACGTTGATGCCTCTATGTCCTTTTTCAGGATATGTTTGGGCTATCACAAGATGTAGTGATGATTTACCACCATTGGTTATCCAGTTTTTTGTACCATTTAGTAGATAATGATCGCCCATGTCTATGGCTGTAGTCCTTTGACTTGTAGCATCACTTCCAGCTTCTGGTTCGGATAGGCAGAATGAACCAATCCATTCGCCAGATGCCAACAATGGCAAATATTTTTGTTTTTGTGCCTCTGTACCATACGTCTCTAATCCCCAACAGACAAGAGAGTTATTAACAGACATGATGACCGAACAAGAACTATCGACCTTACTTATTTCTTCCATGGCAAGTACGTAGGAAAGTGTATCCATGCCACCACCACCATATTGTGGATCTACCATCATACCCAAAAAACCCATCTCTCCCATTTTTTTAACTTGGTCTGTTGGGTGTTTCATATCTCTATCTCGCTCTATGACGCCTGGCAGTAACTCTTGTTGTGTAAATTCTCTAGCTGCTTGTTGTACGGCGATTTGTTCTTCTGTTAATTCGAATTCCATCACTGATAAAAGTATTATTTGATTAAAGAATAATTAGGGAATGCAAAAGTACGTAATAAATTATTGTCCAACGAAATTAGATATATAAAATTAATGCCGCATAACATCAAAATAGCCTGAGTTGTTCTGCATGTGGAAGCAATTGGAAGCTTTTTCTATGATATTGGGTGATACCATGGTTGATAATAGCGTCTCGGTGTACTTGTGTCGGGTATCCTTTATTAGATTCCCATTGGTATTGAGGATGTTTTTTATGTAGTTTTACCATGTATTCGTCCCTATAAGTTTTTGCCAATATAGATGCTGCTGCTATACTCATGTAGATGCCATCACCTTTGATGATACAGTCGTGGTTTATCTTTCGGTATGGTAAAAATTTATTACCGTCTATGATGATATGTTTAGGTCTTATTTTCAATTTATCCAAAGCTTTATGCATGGTACGAACCGATGCCCAAAGAATGTTGTATTTGTCTATATCTGGTGCATCCATTTTTGATACAGCGTATGCAACTGCTTCTTTTTCTATGATTTGGCGCAAAACAATTCTTTGATTTTCAGACAGCTTTTTGGAATCATTAAGGTCAATATGATAAAAATCAGGTGGCAATATGACAGCCGCTGCAAATACTGGTCCTGCCAAGCAACCTCTACCTGCTTCATCACAGCCCGCTTCAGGGTATATGCCAGAGTGGTTATTTAGTAAGGGCATCTAGATTGTATATCCTATTGACAAAATACTATTCATACCTCAATGCCTCTATTGGATCCAACTTAGATGCCTTCAGTGCAGGATAAAGACCTGAAACCAAACCTACCACTATACATACTGAAAATCCAAGAATCATCCAATTCCAAGGTATAAAAAATCGTCCTTCGACAATTACTGAGACGCCAAAACCCATTAATATACCAAGTGACACACCTACTATGCCTCCCAATAGACAGATCACAATAGCTTCTATCAGGAATTGAAGTAATACATTTTTACGTGTTGCGCCAAGCGCTTTTCGGATACCTATTTCTTTGGTTCGCTCTGTGACAGACACGAGCATGATATTCATCAGTCCGATAGATGCGCCAAGCAAGGTTAGCATAGCTATCACTACAGTGCTCCATCTCAATGTAGATGTCATCTCTTTGAGTTGATTTAATATTCCATCTGATTTTCGTACTTCGAAGTCATTTTCTTGAGAAATCTTGAGTTTACGTACATTACGCATTACACCTATGGCATGATTGATGGCATCATCCATTTCATTTGGTTGGGCTACGGCTACGGTTACATTATATGCTTTGTCCGCATATCCGTAGAGTACTTTAGAGTTATATAGCGGGATAAATACTCGGCTGTCATTGGATCCACCCGATGAAGATCCTTTGCTCTTAAGTGCACCTACTACTAGATATTTATTACTATTGATAAACACATCTTTACCCACAGCTTTTTCAGGATTATCTTGAAATAGTGTCTTGACGAGTTCACTGCCTAATATGACTTTATTGGATGTAGAGAATACTTCAGTATTAGTAAAATTTCGTCCTGAAACGATTTCAAATGCTGATGTATTCATATAGTTTTCGTCCACACCGATGACTCTTATTGTAGGATTGGTTTTCTTGTCACCATGCTTGATGAAAGCATTGCCAGTACAAAATGATTCTACTGATACTTTTGAAGCACCGTATTGATAAGCATCTTTAAATCTCATAGCTTGGTCAAATACTATCGGGTCCGAAGTTTTTTGGGTACGTCCACGATCGTTACTCCGTAATGACTCCGACAGTGGTCTAATATTGAAAGAATTTGCTCCCAAACGATTGAAATTGTCACTCATCGAAAACAATATACTATCTATGGCAGTCAGTATGCCCACTAAACAAGTGATGCCCACTGCTATTATTAAGAGTGTAAGAAGAGATCGTAAAAGATTCGCCCTTATTGACCCTAGGGCCAGTTTTATATTTTCCAGTTGATTCATGTATCTTGCTCCGTTCCTTTTTAGAAACCATAAAGTTACATAGTTTTGTCATGTGAATAGATGATTAATAGAAATAGAGCCCTTTTTTACCGACAAAAGTGAATAAATTGTTATAATATCCACAAAATTTATAGTTTTATACCAAATTTTTAAAGATGGGACAGCGACTTTTTTCATTGGATGTTTTTCGTGGTATGACTATATTTTTTATGATTGTGGTCAATACACCTGGTAGTTGGAACTATGTATATGCACCACTTCAACATGCTAAATGGGATGGTTGTACACCAACAGATCTAGTATTTCCATTTTTTATGTTTATCGTAGGGGTATCCATGGCTATTTCTTTCAAAAAATATGAAGCCATTAGCAAAAATGATTGGATCAAAAAAGCAGTATCAAGGGGTATAAAAATAATAATCATAGGTCTATTGCTCAATTGGTATCCTTTTTTTACTAAAAACATTGCTGATTTAAGAGTATTTGGAGTTTTACAACGTATTGGGCTATCTTTTTTGATTGCAGGATTGATAGTAGCTTATATCCGTGTACGATATTTATGGTCAGCTATCGCTTTGCTATTATTAGGATATTGGGCTATATTATTGAGTATCGGAAAAGATGGTTTAAGTTTGGAAGGCAATTTAGTGAGAACTTTGGACTTATATCTAATCGGTGAAAATCATATTTACAAAGGTTATGGCATTCCATTTGATCCAGAAGGTCTCCTTAGTACGCTGCCAGCAGTTGGCACCATATTGATAGGATTTATAGCTGGAAAAAAAATAGCAAATACTGCTTCAGTCCTTTTGAATATCAATTGGCTTAGTACATTCGGTGTTATTTTTATTATTTTAGGTTTAATTTGGTCTCTTATAGGTTTCCCAATTAATAAGCCTATTTGGAGTAGTAGTTATGTACTATATACAGCTGGAATGGCCATGGTTATGCTAAGTGTATTAATGTGGGTGATAGATATCAAAGGTTATCATCGGTGGACTTATGTATTCAATGCATTTGGCAAAAACCCTCTGATTACATTTATCCTTTCAGGAATTTTGGTAAAAACAGCTTCATTGATCAAAATCGGTGACTTAAAATTATTTAATTGGTTGTATATCAATGTTTATCAAGTAATTTTTGGAGATTATCTTGGTTCACTTGTCTTTGCATTGAGTGTTGTAATGTTTATTTGGCTGATTGCTTGGTGGATGGACCGTCGCGGAATTATTGTCAAAGTTTAGAAAATAAGATTACTTTTGCACTAAAATTTAGGAAATTTGAAATATATAGTTTTTATCCTTTTGATCATAGTTAATATGACTTCATGTGGGCCTAAAGTGATTTATGACCAAAAGGTAGAAGTAAAAAATCCGTGGCAATACTCAAGTCCCGCTACTTTTGAATATGAAGTGTTGGACACCACTATTTCTTATGATTTACAATTAGCCGTTACCCATACTATTGATTTTAGTTTTGAAAACCTATATATCAATGCTACCACAGTTTTTCCTGATGGTAAAAAATCAACACACCCTGTTTCGCTCCAATTTGCTAATGAGTCTGGAGATTGGATTGGCAATTGCACAGGCGAAAGCTGTAACATCATGATTGATATCTCTTCAGGTGCATTTTTTAAAACAGTTGGAAAATACGGCTTGAACATAGAACAATATTCCCGCAAAGACGGCCTAGAAGGTATTAAGTCATTAACATTGAAGATTACTGAACATCAAAATACTAAATAATGCTATTCAACAAGCAAAACAGGATATTAAATTGGTCATTGTGGGCTATTTTTTTAGGTCTGATCGCTTACATGAAATTATTCTATCATGAATTATGGAAAGACGAATGGCAAGCATGGTTTGTAGCCAAAGATAAAGGTATAGGAGAAATACTTTCTTTTTTATATTATGAAGGACATCCAGCACTTTGGTACCTTTATCTCAAGATTTTTACAATATTTTCAGGAATCATTGATGCCGTTACGTTAATTTCAGTGGCACATTTAGTGACCGTGGGAGCAAGTTTATACTTTCTATTTATTAAATTTCGATTGCCTTTATTGTTCAAAGTCCTTTTTGCATTGTCATATTTTCTATTCTTTGAATATGGAATTATCAATCGAGGATATTTTTTGGTGATCTTGTTTGTATTTTGGGCAGCCTACTTATTAAGACAAGAAAATTATTCCAAAAAAGAATTGGGAATTATCCTTTTCTTATTGTGTCAGACGGAAGTATATGGCGTTTTCATGGCCATTGCATTGGGTGGTTATATTTTTGTAAAAGAAAAGTGGACATTCATATCATTCAAAAATAAAAATTTTGTTTGGTTGGCGTCGGGCCTATTGGTATTTATTCTCTCTGTATTTCCAAGGACATCTGGTCACGTAGCCAAGACTAACTCAAAGAGTCTTGACTTTGTGAACAAGTTATTGACAGCTTTCCAAGGCAATCTTAGCAATACTTACATGATAGGATCTACTAGCGACACTAGTACTTATGGCTGGACATGGATAGGACTTTTGGCTTCATTGTTTTGTGCTTTTGCCCTTTGGGTTGTATATAAAAAGTCTCTAGCACTTACTGTATCGGGTGGTCTATTCCTTGTAATGATGATGGCATTTAGCTCAATGTTTTTTCTCGGAGGCGTGAGGCAATGGGGCATGGGATTTGTGTTTCTGATAGCTCTTTTAGAAATCAGAGATTTAGATTTAATAAAAGAAAAACTATTGGTTGGGATTCTTAGTTTTTTTTGCATATTTGCATTTATACATGGATACAAGGCTGTAGCTGAGGATATTAAAATTCCATTTACCAATGCCCAAAAAGCAGGAATCTTCATTAAAGAAAAAGTACCCGCTAAAGTACCGGTTGTAGCCATCAACAAATTTGAAGAAACACCTGTCATTGGTTATGCAGGTCGAAAATTTTACGAACTACCATCTGGTACGGAGTTTTCATATTTCAAATGGGTGGATAAAATATATTTACCTTCCGAAACTGAATTAAAACTTTTTGGCAAATATAAAGGCGTAGGCGGCATCATACTATTATCGCCCAAACCGTTGGATGGTGATAGATTTCCTTCAGCACAGCTATGGCAAAAATATGATGAAATTAATTATAAAAAAGAAAACTACTATATCTATACGCTTGTTGTCAAATGATAAGTTTTTTAACCAAGTTCTAGGTTTTTCATAGTTTGACGCAAGTTGGTATTTTGAATGATAAATATAGACACAAAAGATTTTACAAAAATCATAAATCATTTTTAAGGAAGTTTATATCAAGGAAAGCAAAACAGGTACTGCCTTATGTAATTTTGTAGAGCTGAAAACCAATAAATCATTGGAACAATCATTTCTACCTTTTGTGTTGTATTACACGGATTTCAGCGCAGGATATAAATATCCACATCAGACCGAAATCAAGATTGCTTCATCAGAAGATACACTTCGAGAAATGCTCGTAAACGGCATCGAAGAAAATATTAAAAAAGGTTGGGAAAAGGTTGGTTAAGTTGCAATTTTTAAACTCTTGGCTTTATCTAAAAAAAGGACCCATTCAACGATTTTAAAGCTGAATGGGTCCTTTCTTAATTTCAAACCTATCTTTCTTATTCCAATATAATCATTTTATAGGTTGCACTTGCCACCGACGATGTCACTGTGTAATAATACACGCCTGACGTCAACGATGCATTGCGCTTGAACTCGATGGTGTTTCTTCCTTTTGAATAAGATCTGACTTCTGAATGCATGAGTTCCCCTTTGATGTTTTTCACTTCAAATCTTACTTCACCTGATTCTGGTAACTCAAATGAGATACTTGTCTGATCTCTAAATGGATTCGGTACATTTTGGTCGACAACAAATGCTGCTTGATGCACTTCTGAACTTATGTTTACAAGCTTCAGATGATGGATATCAAGTCCTTCATTGGCATAAACTTCATTTTTGAAATGTCCTGCATTCAACGTCAACCAATTGGACTTATCCACTTCTAGGTAAAACAGTGGTTTGTCTTTAGATATCGTTTGAGCACGATCATTTGCAAATGAAATTCTCCATTCACGTCCATTGTAATACACATCATCAACACCTACACTTAATAATCCGTCCGTCACTTTTGGTGATTCTCCAAAGATGTTTAAAGACATTTGCAATCCAAGGAGCATGACATCTTCACTTGCATAGAAGGACAATTTAACCCTGTTTTGATCGTCTTGCACTTGTTCTACTTTGTAACGAAGGTCAAAAGTTCTTGCGGACCTATTTTCTGTTTTTGATGAATGTGCAGAAGGGTCGGCATTCATGTTGATATCTCCAATTTTTACAGCGACAAAGTCATTCGTCAACGCATTTGCCTTCAACGTATCTATAATTATCGTAGATGGATATGGGAATGGGAATTTAGGATCTACAAAAACGTGTGATTTTGGTACAAATTTCCATGATTCAGTTCCTACTATATTTTCTTGAATACCTAATATCAGTTTACGTAATGACACTAAGTCTGCCGCTGTGATTTTACCATCAGCGTTGACATCGGCTGCAATTCTAGTGTAAGGACTCGCAAATGGATCAATATCCAAAATATGTCTTTGGATAAGCACCAAGTCCAACGTACTCACACCATTTAACCAATCTACATTGTGCTGAGGTTTGATCACATAAGTTTGGTCTATCGCATTATCAATATTTATATACTTGCCTTGATCGTTACTCATTGTTGTAGCAAAATCTGGCTCTACTGTTCCTATCTGAATAACTACATTGGCAGAATCTAAGCCTTGACCAGCCTCTGTCGCTAATCTACCTGCGATATTAGCTAAAAGTGTGGCTGAATTAGGACAAATATTGGCATTATCTTGCAAACTCAATAAGGCATTACAAGTAGCTTTATTGCCCGATTCATCATAGACCCAAATGCTCACCGATATTTCTGTTGAGACTCCATTAGGAATATCTGCACACGTAAATACTCGAGAACTATCTATTGACAATGCAGAAAACGAAAACCGCAACTTGTCTTTTGGTGTACATTCATCAGCGCTTCCATTGTCAAAATCACTTGCCCAAATGATTGCATCACCATTTCCTGAAATTGTGATAGCAAGATTTTTGCAATATACTTGTGGCGCCTTGGTATCTTTTACTTTGTAATATTGAATGCAATTGGACACATTATTACATCCATCTGTTACAGACCAATAGACTTTTGCTTTGGAAGTATTCGGAGATACGATGGTGCTACTAACTGTATTTCCTGATAATGTACCTGTAAATTCTATATTTCCATTATTGTCAATATCTACTGCATAATTCCACTGTAACGGTTGATTGATACCACAACTTTGGTCTGTAGCCGAAACGGTGATGACGAATGATTCTACCGTACAGTTTTGTGCATTGATTATGATATCATCAATTGGACAATTTGTAATAACAGGGCCAAGCGTATCGATTACTTTTATTGTCTGTGTATGCGTCCATTTACCTGTCGCATTAGGATTGTTGAGTTCGTATTGACACCAATCGATGACCGTCCAATGTTTCAATATTTTATAGCATGCATCCGATACAAAATTGAACGTATCTGCTTCCATTTGGAAGGCTACTTGATCACATGCACCACCTTTTATGATTGGGTTTTGACCAGCCAAAATATCCAAACATGTCACCGTAGTATCACTAGGCCAAACGATAGAATCTATTGTCACCGGTTGAATACCGATGACCGTGATTTTTTGGTCGCAACCTACACCTGGATTGTTTTCTACCGACCATCTTCTAGTCAGTGTTCCAATTCCACAGTCATTGATGTTGATATCAAGATCATTGTACAATACCTTTGGCGCATTACAAGCAGTATATAAATCTGGTTTACCTGTAATATTAAGATCTTCAAAATCTTGGGTACAATTGATGGTAACATTTGTTGGACAAACAAAGTCTGGTGCCAATTTGTATTCCACTCTTACTAGCGTCATACACTCAGCATAGTTGTCTCCAGCGCTGCCATAAATACCATTGCCATCAGCATCATCCCATACCCTGAGCATTACTCGTATTGGTCCGTTTGTAATGTCTTCACAACACAGTATAATATCTTCTCCCGGAATTGTATCAGAAGGCATGCCACACGCAGCAACCATACGATAAATTTGGAATCTCACATCTCCACAATTGTCAAAACTTCCATCATCTATCACGGACGCTTTTAATACCGCAGTACCGTCATTTGAAAGTGCCACCACAGTGATATTGTCACATATTACATTTGGTGCTGTGTCATCCACAACTTGTATATCAAACTGACACACAGTGGTATTTTTACAAAGATCTGTTGCTTTTATTTTTACCGTGTGTGAACCAACGGCCATATTGGTAAATCTATAATTTTTGAATACGCCATTTCCTGTAGCTATCACAGTACCACCATCTACAGTCACGGTAATGCTACGAAGATCACCACAACCGTCAGATACCATACCAGCCAACGATGGTAATGTGTATTCGCCAGTACAATTTCTGTCTATGGTTGATATAGTGATATCATCAAAACATTTGGTAAATACAGGTGCCTTACGATCATTGACCTTGATGGCTTGTATGTATCTCATGGGGTTTACATTCAGTTGGATCGGGCTACACTCATCTCTGATCGTCCAATGTCGAAGTATCTCATAACTGTTTTTACAATTCACATCCGTCAATCTTTCATCCCAATAGCCCATATTAAATTCACAAAGATGGTCTCCATAAATATTTTTGCCATCTATAGTAGGTTGTCCTGTAGCACTTGTGTCTATAAGCATCGGATTATTGGCTACATCATCACAGTCGAATGCATTGTTCAATACATAATCGGCAGGGAACTGAATTTGACTCATTTCAAATCGCTCAACGGTGATGGTTTGGCTACATGTCACCACATTATTTTCGTCATCACGCACAGTCCAAATTCTCTCAATGATTGCTCTTGGCTCTCCGCAATAATCATTGTCTATATATTCGTCTTCGAATGTAATGCTAAGGTTTGGCTCACAAGACTTCAATTCAGGTTCACCTGTAAATATAGGATCGTCTGTTTCGTTGCACTGAATGGTGACATCTGCAGGACATTCGATCTGTGGAATGAGTTTTTCTTCTACATTGATGAATGCCCAACAACAATTGGCCGTAGCCGAACAATCTTCACAGATTTTAACCGTGATTTGTTTGCCTACATGGGATAGATCTACTTTGTGCGTACTGTCTATATTCGTACCAATAATCGTTCCATCAGCATTCATTAAGGTGATACAATAATTATCATAACAGCCAATATTTGTTCCAGCCAATACCATACTTGCGGTAATATATGCAGTACATGTTGCATCAAGAGAAAGATTGATCTCTTGCTTACAAGCCAAGCTATTGGAAGCAGGTATGTATGGTAAAACAATCACATCAAATGTACAAGTATCGCTATTGCCAGCAGGATCAAAAATCACCAACTGAACTTCTGTCGTTCCAATCGGAAACTTAGTGCCAACTGGTGGATTGTACTGTATCGAATCAATATTACAATTGTCTGTCGCAGTGATGATAGGATATACCACCGATGTTTCGCATTGTCCACCCAGTAACTGAATGGTAATATCTGAACAAGAACTTGGGTTTAATTGTGGCGCTTCATTGTCTTTTACAGTGATGTCAAAACTGCATTTAGATATATTGCCAGCTTGGTCCGTTATGGTATAAGTGACCGTCGTGGTTCCTACTTCAAAATTTTGTGTAACAATCTGACCACCTTGTCCAGCTAAAAGTCCACTTGAAGGTACATTGATGCCGTCTTCTGTCGTATAATCAACACGAATGGTACCTACACAACAATTGTCTCCTACGCGTGCATGTTGCCATGTGAAAGAAGCACCACATTCACCAACTTCATTATTTATCATTGTATCACGCTGACTGTAAGGCATTAATCTGATCACTTCCAGGTTTGCTTGTGTCAAAGATCCTGTCTGCGGTAAAGATGAATAAATTTCTAATGTCCAAGTGCCACTTACTCTTTCACCGAATAATGTTTTGAGTGGCTGCGCTGGTTTGTATGTTCCATTCTGACCAGCAGGCGAGCACAAGATTGAAGCTAAAGTATTGGTAGCTTCGTCGTCCAGATTGATATCAAAATTATCTGTGCCAGGACAAATACCACTCATCAATGTTACTTCTGTACCTTGTGGGCTAACCAATTTGAATGTCAAAGCAGAAACATCTGGATAGCTACCTTCTAGGTTTATTATATTGATATCTGCTACTTGATTATTTGCAGATGCTGGTATTGTAAATGTTGCTGATGTGCAGCTTCCTTGATCAATAGATGCGGGAAGTACATTTGGCGTATATCTGATGGTGTCAAACTCCGCACAATATGGATTTTCAGCATCTAAAACCGTCACGCTAAAATTACATACAGCAATAGAAGGTGGCCTACTTTGTAATGAAGTCAAACCGCCATTATCAGGAAGTATTGGCAATCCCGGATTTAATGTTCCAAAACTATTCAAATTGCAATCATCTGCTCTTCTAAAATCCATGCCTGTATTTGTATCACAAACCCTAGTACGGAAAATACTTCCTGCACTTAAACTTCCTGACCATGAGAAATCAGAAGGTGCAAAACCATTGATAGCGACTCCATCAATAAAGTTATCCAAAAATCTAATCACATACGCTCCAGGAGAATTTGCTGGGATAGTACTAAAATTATGAGTATAAACACCACCAACCGCAAGAATGGTGTCTTCTATGATAAATACTTCTGGAGATGTGCCTGTCCTCTCTATAGATAAACAAGAAATATCATATCTAGCAGGACCAAAATTAGTGATTTCTATGCCACTGATCACTCCATTATTGACCAATTCAGTAATCAATAACAAAGGCTGATCTTGTATGGTATAATTTACAGTGTTTTTACCTACTGGAAACTTAAATCCGCTTGCATTATTAAATCCACAACCTACTATTTTATTATCTTTATCTCTGATGGTGTACGTAGTAGCAAGATTATTGACACAATTGTCTGTAATGCCTGTTGGAGCCAAGTTATTAACTACTGCGCCACACATTGTGATATCATTATTTACTGTTCTGTCAGCAGGACAACTTATCGTAGGAGGTGTATGGAAATCATTGACAATAATTTTTATACTACAAGTATCTTTGTTTCCACATTCATCTGCCGCTTCATACCACAAAATAGTAGTACCTACTGGGAATAAACTACCGGAAGAATAGCCAGTTTTGTCGATTTGAGTAACGGTGACATTACTACAATTGTCCGTAGCAGTGATCGGAGAGAAGTTAGCAAATGCACTACACCATCCTTCCGGAGCATCAACGATTACTGGTGGACGAGGACAATTTGTAAAAGTAGGAGGTGTCACATCGCCAATACTAAAGGTGTAAATGACAGAATCTACATTATTACAATTATCAGTAGCATAAAAAGTAACTGCTACACTTCTAGTATTTCCGCAAAGGGTCACCCAATTGGATGGATTATAATTATTGCTCCAAGTGAAACTACCACAACCTTCCTGAGCTGAGGCACCTGCGTGATTGGTCAACCAGAAATCAAACTCTGGATAATTACCAGCCAAAGGACTATTGCATTCCTCCATATTGATATCTGCACCACCTGTGATTACTGGCGGAATAGTATCTACAATGATGAAACTCGCTTCCGCTGTATTGACATTGCCACACGCATCTATGATCGTAAATCTATACAAACTACGTCCAGTGAGTGCGCATAAGTCCGTCTCGCTTACCAAATCATATTCGATATCTGAAATTGATCCACATATATCTGTTGCCACCAAACCACCATTTGCAGCTAACCATCCATTCAATTGTACCGTATTTCCACTGCCATCACACTGTGCAACACTATCTTGTGGCAAAGTAGAAAAGACAGGAATGGTAGTATCTCTGATGATAAATAATGCCTCAGTAGCTACGCTAGTATTCCCACAAGCATCAGTAGCTGTAAATGAATATCTAGATGTACTAGTACCTCCGCAATTTTGTACTGTATTTAACAAGGTATTTGACCATGTCAATGGTTCGCTACAAGCATCTTCTGCCACTGCTCCACCATGATTAGCTAGCCAATTGGCCAAATCTACCGTATTTCCATTGCCATTACACTCTACAATGGTATCTCTAGCTTGATTTACAAAATAAGGAGCGTTGATATCTTCTACGGTAATGGTCGCTGTAGCTGTCACCGCATTTGCACAAGCATCTGTTGCTGTAAATGTAACTAAAGCACTTCCTGTTCCAGCACTACATCCATTGGATAATGCGGTATAATTATTAGAATAAACTACGAGCGAACAACTATCTTTTGCTTCACCACCACCTACTAAGTTTAACCAAGATTGGATTTGTGCAGTTGGGTCTGATACACCGTCGCATGTCAATGTCAGGTATTGTGGCAATTTTTCCCAAGTCGGAGATGTATCGTCAGAAATAGAGAAAACCGCCATTGTATTGCTGCTATTGCCACACACATCTGTTGCTGTAAACGTTACAGTTACGGCTCCAGTAGTACCACAATCAGATACGATAGACCCATAATCATTGGCCCATGTCAGACCATTACATTCGTCGGTTGCTTGGGCAAAACCATTATTATTCAACCAATTTAAAATATCTATTGAATTACTAGCTCCGTTACATTGCGCATCAAAATTACGGGCCACCGTCGTTATTTCAGGTGAAGTCGTATCTCTGATGATAAAATTTGCTTGCGTTGTACTTGTATTACTACAAGCGTCAGTCACTGTAAATCTATAAGTATAAGTCCCTGTTCTTCCACATTGATCTTGGGTACCCACTAAGTCATATTGCCAGATAACTGGACCGCTACAAATATCAGAAGCAAGCGCATTTCCATGGGCATTGAGCCAAACTTGTAGTTGCAAAATATTTCCAGCTCCGTCACATTCTACCACTAAATCCGTAGCAGGTGATGATATCAAAGGTAATGTATTGTCTTGTATAGTAAATGTACTAAATACTGGTAGTGACTCATTATTACAAGCATCTACAGCTACGAAACGATAAGTCAAAATCCTTGTACCACCACAAAGCACTTGGGTATTGACCAATATAGGCGTTCTCCAAGTTATCTGAAGTGGCGAACTACATAAATCAGAAGCTTGTGCTCCACCATTATTATTCAACCAAGTATTTAATTGTGTTGTATTTCCAAGACCATCACACTCAACAGTCAAAGGTGCTGCAGGTAATGTGATGATTGGTAATGTTGTATCGTTTATGGTAACTGTTCTGGTGCAAGTGACGTCATTGCCACATGCATCTACCGTACTAAATGTAATGGTGTGTACACCAGACAATCCACAACTTGCAGCAAAAGTGCCAGGATAATTATTGGTCACTTGTAAGGTTCCGCTACAAATGTCTTCAGCATTTGCTGACCTTAACCAAGCAGTAATAATAGCATTGTTAAATGGATTAGAACATTCCAATGTGATGTCTGCCGGACAAGATAATACTGGATCTGTAATATCTCTAATGGTAAATGTTGCTGATGTCGTATTCGTGTTTCCACAAGCATCACTTACCGTAAATATCACTGTTGTAGCGCCTGTAGAAGCACATAAGTCTGAAATACTTCCAAAATTATTGGACCATGAGACGTTTCCACATAAATCAGTCGCTTGGGCGCCACCTTGATTGTTAAGCCAATTGAGCAACTGTTCGCTGTTTCCATTTCCATCACAATCTACAATCAAATCAGCTGCTTCCGTTCCGATGCTTGGAATCGTCGTATCTTGAATGATTACTTCTGCAAAACATTCATCTTTATTGCCTGCTTCATCCGTAGCAGTAAATCTGTACAATCTTCTTTCTGTGTTGCCACATTGATCTACCGTATTGAGTAATAACGTGGTCTCCACTGGAATAGCTGTACAATTATCCGTAGCTGTCGCTGAAGTCAACCATGTATTTATGGTTGTGGTATTGGACACACCTGCACACTCCAACACCAAATTAGCTGGACAAGTAATCACTGGCGCAGTACAATCATTAACCACAACGTTGAAACTACAAGTCGCTGTTTGTCCATTCGCTGCCGTAATGGTGTACGTTACTACAGATGTGCCTAAAGCAAAGTTGGTATTCGTCGGTACATTGCCACTTCCTGATCCTGTGGTTTGTCCTGTTATTGCATAAGTAACATTTGCTCCTGGACAGTTTTCGATTCCAATTGGATTGAGTGCTGTCGTACTTGGCCATACACAACTACCATTGGTACACACTACTACATCATTGTCTGGACAGCTAATGCTTGGTACGTCCGTATCTACGACCGTGATGGTGAAGCTACAAGTATTCGTATTGCCACATCTATCTGTAGCTGTAAATACAATCGTCGATACACCTAATGGGAAGGTTGAGCCTGGATGCGATGCCGCTTGTTCGCACCACCATCACTGGATTATTACAATCAGTGGCGATCGGTGTGCTATAAACTACATTGGATGCACAAAGATCTACATCTACATTGACGGTGATATTTGCTGGACAATTGCTAAATACAGGTGGCGTCACGTCGTTGCTGACAACGATCATCGCACTGGTACTTCCTGTCGCACCACAGCCATCTGTTACCGTCCAAGTCACTGTTTGGCTGCCACCACATAAATTCGGTAGAATGCCTGTATAATTATTGCTTACTGTTACGGTTTGACATGCTTCTGTTACGGTATAATTGTCCAACCAATCTACCACTGCTGCTCCGATATCCTGACCACATGCTACCGTAAGGTTTGCTGGTGCAGTAATCGTTGGCGCAGTGTTGTCATTGATGGTAAATGTCGCTGTTCCTGTGGTTGCGTTACCACAATTGTCCGATACGGAAAATAAATAAGTTGATGTGATATTTGTTCCGTTGGTTGGTGTGCAAGACCTTACAGTATTGACCAATGATTTGGAAATATTGGTGATCGTTCCTTGACATTGGTCGGTAGCAGATGCACTATTCAACCATGTTTCTAATGCTGTATTTGCATCTGCTGCGGGACTACAATTAACGCTGTTGGCTGCTGTTGGTAAGGTAAGTACTGGTGCTATCCTATCTAAAAGGATCAGTTTTGCATACGTCACTATCGAATTACCACAATCGTCTGTAGCTGTCAGTGTGTAAAGTGTTGTTGTTGTGCTTCCACAATTTGCTTCAGCAATTCCTGCTACAAAAGTTGTAGTTAATGTAGCATCGCAATTGTCTGTGAAAACGGCGTTGCCTCTTGCTGTAACCCAAGCATTGATACTTGCTGTATTATTTGCGCCACACTCTAGGATTAGATCTGTCGGTGGCGTCATGATGATTGGTTTTTGATTGTCGATCAAAGTTATGGTCGATGTGGTCGTGCTTGTCCTACCACATTCGTCTGTAGCGGTAAATGTGATGGTCACCACATTGCTGCCACTCACACATGTTGTTGGTAGGGCTGTAAAATTATTGGTTACCGTCACATTTCCACATGCATCACTCACTCGATAACTATCTAACCAACCTTGTACGATGGCATTGTTTGATGCACTTCCACAAAGCAAAGTTATCGCTGATGGTGCGGTAATCGTCGGGTTTGTGGTGTCTTCTATGGTGAAGGTAGCTGTTGTTTGCGAAGTATTGCCACATGCATCACTTACCGTGAATATCACTGTAGTGCTTCCTGTTCCCCCACATCCATTACTCAAGCCTGTGAAGTTGTTGCTCCATGTCAATTCATTACCACAGGCAGCGTCTGTTGCTACGGCACCACCGTTGGTATTTAACCAATTGATGAGTGCGTCGCTATTGCCATTTCCATCACATTGTACGGTAAGGTTTGCTGCTGCTGTTGCGATGATTGGCAATGTATTGTCTGTAATCGATACTTCTACAAAACATTGACTGCTATTACCTGCTGCATCTGTAGCAGTGATTTGGTATAATCTTTTTTCTGTATTACCACATTGGTTTATGGTGTTTACTCGAGTCACCGTTTCTGTTGGTGTCAATGTACAATTGTCTGTAGCACTTGCTGACGCCAACCAAGCACTGATATCTGCTTCAAGGGTCGGGCTGCCACATTCGAACACAGGTTGTGCGGTAGGACAAGTAATCACTGGCGCAGTACAATCATTAACCACAACGTTGAAACTACAACTTGCCGTCTGACCATTGGCAGCTGTAATGGTGTAGGTTACTATAGATGTGCCTAAAGCAAAGTTGGTATTCGTCGGTACATTGCCACTTCCTGATCCTGTGGTTTGTCCTGTTATTGCATAAGTAACATTTGCGCCCGGACAGTTTTCGATGCCTATCGGATTAAGTGCTGTTGTACTTGGCCATACACAACTTCCGTTGGTACATACCACTACATCATTGTCTGGACAACTAATGCTTGGTACGTCCGTATCTTCGACTGTGATGGTGAAACTACATGTACTCGTATTGCCACATCTGTCTGTCGCTGTAAATTCAATCGTCGATACACCCAATGGAAAGGTTGAGCCTGAAGCAATGCCACTCGTTCGCACTACAGTCACTGGATTATTACAATCTGTCGCAATCGGTGTGCTATAAACTACATTGGATGCACAGAGATCTACATCTACATTGACTGTGATATTTGCTGGGCAATTGCTAAATACTGGTGGAGTCACGTCGTTGCTAACAACGATCATAGCACTGCTACTTCCTGTCGCGCCACATCCATCTGTTACGGTCCATGTCACTGTCTGGCTGCCACCACATAAGTTAGGTAGGATGCCTGTATAGTTATTGCTTACGGTAACCGATTGACAAGCTTCTGTTACGGTATAATTGTCTAACCAATTAACTACTGATGCTCCAATATCTTGACCACAAGCTACCGTAAGGTTTGCTGGGGCGGCGATCGTTGGCGCAGTATTGTCGTTGATGGTAAACGTCGCTGTTCCTGTGGTGGCGTTGCCACAATTGTCTGACACAGAAAATAAATATGTAGATGCAATATTTGTCCCATTTGTTGGTGTACAAGACCTTACTGTATTGACCAATGATTTGGAAATATTTGTGATCGTTCCCTGACATTGATCCGTCGCGGTTACACTATTCAACCATGTTTCTAAAGCTGTATTCACATCTGCTGCTGGGCTACAATTAACGCTATTTGCCGCTGTTGGTAAGGTAAGAACTGGAGCTATTCTATCCAAAAGGATGAGCCTTGCGTAAGTCACGGTAGAATTACCACAATCGTCTGTTGATGTCAGTGTGTAAAGTGTTGTTGTTGTGCTTCCACAATTTGGTTTGGCACTTCCTGCCACAAATGTCGTAGTTACTGTAGGATCACAATTGTCTGTAATGACAGCATTGCCTCTTGCTGTAACCCAAGCATTGATACTCGCTATATTATCTGCACCACACTCTAAGATTAGATCCGTTGGCGGCGTCATGATGATTGGCTTCTGGTTGTCTATGAGTGTAATTGTCGATGTTGTGGTAGCTGTTCTACCACATTCGTCTGTAGCTGTAAAGGTGATGGTCACCACATTACTTCCACTCACACATGTCGTTGGTAGTGCTGTAAAATTATTGGTGACTGTCACATTACCACATGCATCACTCACTCGATAACTATCTAACCAACCTTCTACGATGGCATTGTTTGATGCACTTCCACAAAGCAAAGTTATCGCTGAAGGTGCGGTAATTGTCGGGTTGGTGGTGTCTTCGATGTTGAAGGTAGCTGTTGTCGTTATAGTGTTGCCACATGCATCACTTACCGTGAATATCACTGTAGTGCTTCCTGTTCCCCACATCCATTACTCAAGCCTGTGAAGTTGTTGCTCCATGTCAATTCATTACCACAGGCAGCGTCTGTTGCTACGGCACCACCGTTGGTATTTAACCAATTGATGAGTGCGTCGCTATTGCCATTTCCATCACATTGTACGGTAAGGTTTGCTGCTGCTGTTGCGATGATTGGCGATGTATTATCTGTTATCGATACTTCTACAAAACATTGGCTTCTATTACCTGCTGCATCCGTAGCAGTGATTTGGTATAATCTTTTTTCTGTATTACCACATTGGTTTATGGTATTTACTCGTGTCACCGTTTCTGTTGGTGTCAATGTACAATTGTCTGTAGCACTTGCTGATGCCAACCAAGCACTGATATCTGCTTCAAGGGTCGGGCTGCCACATTCGAACACAGGTTGTGCTGTAGGACAAGTAATCACCGGGGCAGTACAATCATTGACCACGACATTGAAGCTACAACTTGCCGTCTGTCCATTAGCTGCGGTAATGGTGTAAGTTACTACAGATGTGCCTAGTGCAAAGTTGGTATTTGTTGGTACATTGCCATTGCCTGAACCTGTAGTAGCACCTGTGATTGTGTAGGTAACATTTGCGCCCGGACAATTCTCGATACCTATCGGATTAAGTGCTGTCGTACTTGGCCATACACAACTTCCATTGGTACATACCACTACATCATTGCTTGGACAGCTTATACTTGGTACGTCAGTATCTACCACTGTGATGGTAAAGCTACATATACTTGTATTGCCACATCTATCCGTTGCTGTAAATACGATGGTCGATACACCTAATGGGAAAGTTGACCCTGAAGCGATACCACTCGTTCGCACTACGGTCACTGGATTATTACAATCTGTCGCAATCGGTGTGCTATAAACTACATTGGATGCGCAGAGATTTACATCTACATTGACCGTAATATTTGCTGGGCAATTACTAAATACGGGTAGTGTCACGTCGTTGCTGACAATGATCATCGCACTGCTACTTCCTGTCGCACCACATCCGTCTGTTACAGTCCAAGTCACTGTTTGGCTACCACCACATAAGTTAGGTATTATGCCTGTATAGTTATTGCTCACTGTGTAAGACTGACAAGCTTCTGTTACCGTATAATTGTCCAACCAATCTACCACAGCTGCACCAATATCTTGACCACAAGCTACGGTAAGATTTGCTGGAGCGGTGATGGTTGGTGCGGTATTGTCATTGATGGTAAATGTCGCCGTTCCTGTGGTTGCGTTGCCGCAATTGTCTGATACAGAAAATAAATAAGTTGAAGCGATATTTGTCCCATTTGTTGGTGTACAAGACCTTACAGTATTGACCAATGATTTGGAAATACTGGTGATCGTTCCTTGACATTGATCCGTAGCAGTGGCACTATTCAACCATGTTTCTAAAGCTGTATTCGCAGCTGCTGATGGACTACAATTAACGCTATTGGCTGCTGTTGGTAACGTAAGAACTGGTGCTATTCTATCTAATAAAATCAAATTTGCGTAAGTAACAGTCGAATTACCACAGTCGTCAGTCGCTGTCAATGTATAAAGTGTCGTCGTCGTGCGTCCACAATTTGGTTCAGCACTTCCTGCTACAAAAGTCGAGGTTAACGTAGGATCACAATTGTCAGTAAAAACGGCATTGCCTCTTGCTGTTACCCAAGCATTGATACTTGCGGTATTATCTGCGCCACACTCTAGAATTAGATCCGTAGGTGGTGTCATGATGACTGGTCGTTGATTGTCGATCAAGGTAATTGTCGATGTGGTCGTGCTTGTTCTACCACATTCATCTGTAGCAGTAAAGGTGATAGTTACCACATTGCTTCCACTCACACATGTCGTTGGTAGTGCTGTGAAATTATTGGTGACGGTCACATTACCACATGCATCACTCACTCGGTAACTATCTAACCAACCTTGGACGATGGCATTGTTTGATGCACTTCCACAAAGCAAAGTTATCGCTGAAGGTGCGGTAATCGTCGGGTTGGTGGTGTCTTCGATGTTGAAGGTAGCTGTTGTCGTTATAGTGTTGCCACATGCATCACTTACCGTGAATATTACTGTAGTGCTTCCTGTTCCACCACATCCATTGCTTAAGCCTGTGAAGTTGTTGCTCCATGTCAATTCATTGCCACAAGCAGCGTCTGTTGCTACGGCACCACCTCGGGTATTCAACCAATTGATGAGTGCGTCGCTATTGCCATTTCCATCGCATTGTACGGTAAGGTTTGCTGCTGCCGTCGTGATGACTGGCAAAGTATTATCTGTAATCGATACTTCTACAAAACACTGACTGCTATTGCCTGATGCGTCTGTTGCGGTGATTTGGTATAATCGATTTTCTGTATTACCACATTGGTTTATGGTATTTACTCTTGTCACCGTTTCTGTTGGTGTCGTTGTACAATTGTCTGTAGCACTTGCTGACGCCAACCAAGCAGTGATATCTACTTCAATGGTCGGGCTGCCACATTCGAATACGGGTTGTGCTGTAAGACAAGTAATCACCGGCGCTGTACAATCATTGACTACCACATTGAAGCTACAACTAGCCGTCTGGCCATTCGCTGCCGTAATGGTGTACGTTATTGTGGATGTTCCTAGTGCAAAATTGGTATTTGTTGGTACATTGCCATTGCCTGAACCTGTAGTAGCACCTATGATTGTGTAGGTAACATTGGCTCCTGGACAGTTTTCGATTCCAATTGGGTTGAGGGCTGTCGTACTTGGCCATACACAACTTCCATTGGTGCATACCACTACATCATTGTCTGGACAGCTAATGCTTGGTACGTCCGTATCTACGACCGTGATGGTGAAGCTACAAGTATTCGTATTGCCACATCTATCTGTAGCTGTAAATACAATTGTTGATACACCTAACGGGAAAATTGATCCTGAAGCAATGCCGCTTGTTCGGACCACGGTCACTGGATTATTACAATCAGTCGCGATCGGTGTACTATAAACCACATTGGATGCACAAAGATCTACATCAACATTGACGGTGATATTTGCTGGACAATTGCTGAATACTGGTGGTGTCACGTCGTTGCTTACAACGATCATCGCACTGCTACTTCCTGTCGCGCCACATCCATCTGTTACTGTCCATGTCACCGTTTGGCTACCACCACATAAGTTCGGTAGAATGCCTGTATAATTATTTCTTACAGTCACTGTCTGACAAGCTTCTGTTACGGTATAATTGTCCAACCAATCAACTACTGCGGCTCCGATATCTTGACCACAAGCTACTGTAAGGTTTGCTGGTGCAGCGATTGTAGGTGCTGTATTGTCATTGATCGTAAATGTCGCTGTTCCTGTGGTGGCGTTACCGCAATTGTCTGTTGCTGTGAAAAGATAGTTTCTTCTTATTCTGGTATTCACGCCATTACAATCTCTTATTTCATTGGTGATGGCAGATGTGATGATGACCGTTCCGCCACATTGATCCGTAGCAGAAGCTGAGTTTATCCAATTGGTGACAGCTGTCGCAATATTTCCATTACACGCCACATTGTTTGTCGCAGTAGGTAAAGTCAAAACAGGTGCGATTCTATCTTCTAAGATCACATTTCCAAATGCAACTATACTGTTTCCACAGTCATCCGTAGCCGTAAAACTATATTTTCTGGTGGTCGTGTTGCCACAAGTATTGATGTTTTCTACAAGCGCACTAGTTACGCTTACATTTTGGTCACAATTATCCATAGCCACAGATTTACCATTCATGGCGAGCCAAGTATTGATAGCTGTGGTATTAGATGCTGCCCCACATTCCAAAATCAGATCACATGGCGGTGTCATGAATATTGGTTTGATGGTATCAACCACGGTATAAATGACGGTACAAGTCTCGGATTGTGATCCTATTGGTGCCATGCCAGTATCTGTAATAGTATATGTTCTGGTTATTGTTTGAGGGCTTGATGCACAGCCCAAACCTGCAATTGCATCCACAAATGTTATAGTTGGTGTTGTACAGAAATTTTCTATGGCATTGACACCATAAGTATTATTAAAGGTTGCAACGGTTGTTGCTGCATCAGGCACATCTCCTGCACAGTTAAAATTACCTTGAGCTGGTGTTGGACAGTTGACCTGAAGGAAACAATTTGGCAACATCACCATTGCTTGCGCAGTATCTCTAACCACCGAGTCGAAACGATCTTTCCCTGATGTGAATGCTTCGTTGACCAAAGGATCAGCAGGATTTACATCATTAAGTTCTAAGGTAAGGCGTACTACAAGGTTTTGAGTCGGAGCAAAATTGCCTGTCAAACCATTAAATATTTCATCATTTACACCACCATTGAATGCGGGATTAAGCACTGGATTTGTGGTTGCTGTTGATGAAAAAATAGATGGCATGGTCACTATTCTCACAAAACTTCCGCCAAACTGCGATATAAAATCATCTGACAAAGTCAACATGGTCAGGTTTTCATTACCTGTATTTTCTATTCGAAGAGCAAAAGTCACGTCGTTGTTGGAGACATTGCCACTTGATGCTGGATTGATAGAAACCACTGATTTGTTGAGTGAAATATTTGGAACTGATACTCTAGCTACATCCATATTATCCTCATCACCGATGGCTAATCCACCCATTCCTGTACCATTGCCATTTAATGCGTCATCAGATGCTGTATCAGGTTGTCCCCCATTATCATTGGATGAATTATTGTCAAATCCGCCATCAAAATCTTGGACAATCATACCATTATTGTCTCTCGCAGATGATATTTCTGCAATGTTGGTATATTGCGTAGGCGCTGCACTTACCACTCTTAATATGATAGGAATAGTCACACTTGTGCCTGGTAATAATGGGTTTGGTATTGTACGCGTGGCATTACTACCTGACAATGTCCAAGCCGGACTATTTACTGGTAAAAAGGTGTATCCCGATGGAATATAATCTATGATGCTAAAGGAATTTGCTGTAATATTTCCTTGATTATATATAGTAATATCAAACTGTATATTTTGACCAAAAGTATATGGTGGTGGCGTTGCAATTGTTTTTGTCAATGCTAGATCAAAGATATTAAAACTTGCTCCATCATGATCGTCTTCATCATCTACACCATTTCCATCCAAACGATTGTCATTTGCCGTGTCTGGTTGGCCACCTACATCGTTATTTGGATTTTTATCTGGTGTGCTGTCCGTATCATAATTGCTTCTATCGTTGCCCATATTATCTTCGGCATAGGTGATTTCAGCAAAGTTAGTCCAAGCATTATTGTTGCCCGAATTCATGATAATTCTATAATAAATATCTATAAAGGTGGACGCTCCTGGTAGAATTGGTCCTGATATAAATGCTTCAGAATATGCATTTGTATTTAAAAACCAATCTAGATTTTGTGCCGCTACAAACTCAAGTCCTGCAGGTTTATAATCGATGACATTGATATTTGCAGCTGGAATAGTTCCTTGATTAAATACTTCTATTCTATATTGCAAAACATCACCATACTTATATGGCGGTGATGTCGGTGTGACGATTGTTTTTCTCAAAGCCAAGTCAAATGTACATGGACCAAAACTACCTATATTTATAGCATCTGTACAAGAAGGCGCATTCATAAATGTAGCAGTAGCCGAAACAACTGTATTGGTTGTAGGTTGCCAGTCGATATTAAAGGTGTGGCTTCCATTTACGGTGCTTACTGGTACAGTATAATCTTGTCCCAAAATATTAACAGTGATTACATCACCACCATCAATAAATGGATAGGTATATACATTATTTTGCCAATCAAGATGAACTGTAACCACTCTTTTGAGACTTGATGCATCCGCTACCACACAAGGTCCTACGTTGACATTCATGTCTAGATTGCACATTGCATTCATACCTGCATCTACATACAGCGTCTCGCTATCTAATGGTAAAAAGTAGTTGGGTGATCTGCCCGTTGTAGTGTTTGCCACACTATTTGTGCCTTGAGTTCCTTGGTTAGGTGTGGTAAAGGTAAATCCATTCAAAGGAATAAACTCAACAAAATAATTGCCTTGGGGTAAAAAATCGAATAAATAATTACCCATAGCATCCGTTGTTGTGGACGAAACGATGGTTCCATTATTGGCATTATAGAGATTTACAATCATACCTGCAATAGGAAGTTCGCCCATATCCTGAATCCCATTTCCATTGACATCAAACCACACATAATCTCCTATACGTGTATTTGCAGTACCACAATCTATACCTGTAACGTCATAATTATAACTAGCAGCACATCCATTTGCATCTGTATAGGTAAGGCTATAGGTTGTCAACCCTGGCGCTACAGATGTAATAATGGCATATCGCATATCTGGACCAGGAAATGTCAATCCAGTATTAGGTACCCAAACATAATTGGTGCCACCAATAGTCGCTGCAGGTAGTGAAAAAGATTGACCTTGACACGATTGCACACTGACTACATCCATATTATTCGGGAATACCGTTATGGCAATAGTGTCAAATACATAACAGTCATTGCCTGCACTTGTACGTATAGCGTATCTGATGATTTGATTGCTTCCTGTGTTGTTTTCTGAGCTAAAATTAGTTGGTGTTGTAGTCGTAGAAGAAAGCAAAGAAAGATTGGATCCGTCTATGCTTATCCATTCTACATCATAACCTACCGTTGGTGATGGACCGACTGCTAAAGTAGCACCACTACAAACTTCCGGTTCCTTTTCCATATTGACTATGATGTCAGGTGTGAATCTAAATGATGTCTCTAGATCACATGTACAGGTGTTTTGGGGATCAAGTACTGCAATCACTGAACAAATAGAAGGTACACCTGCAGCAAAAGTACCCATTCCCATAAGGTTAATGGTTTGATTTGGCAATAAAACGTTGGCATTCGTACCAGATACTGTTACAACAAAAACATCTCCTGTGCTCAATGTTCCGTCTGCATCCACATCGTCATAAATATCCATGTTAATGGTAGATCCTGCTTGCAGCGCTGCACCCATATTTAACAATGTTGCATTAAACACCGCTTTTACTTGATTTGCAGGTGATGGCATCAAGGTCAATGTACCTGTTAGGTTTTGAAACTTGAGTTTTGGTTTTATAATGGATATGGTTTGAGTACCTTCTCCAGCTATTATTCCAACATTACAGGTTTGCGCACCACACATGTCATTTATGGTCGAATATGCTTGGACTACAATGGTATAATCTGTACATAATTGGCCGATATCTACTGCTTCAACCTCGATACTAAAAGAAATTGTTGACCCTAATCCTAAACCTGATCGAAACGGCCATGATAGTGTCTGAATACCTCCATTTGTTGAAATCAATGGCGGCGTCAACACTGCATTGCTGATCGGTGTATAAGACCCTGGTAAATAGACAATTCCTGGCGGCAATATATATTTGATAGAATCATTTACTGATGGCGAACCACTATTCAATACCATGGTAGCAACAGATAGTCCCTGTTGGTTATTACATGCATTTAGCGTTAAATCACCTAATGCTAAGTCCACATTAAAACTTGGTGGTTCTGATGTAACTCTAATTCTTGCTGCTGTTTTTGATATGGCTGATAAAGGATCGCCACAAGAACTAAATGCGTTGGTAAGAAATCTTGCCCTTGATCCAGAAGCAAAATTACAAGAAGTAATTGTACGGAACCTAAGACTAATTTTATTACTATCGAGATCTTTTGACCCGACCAAACCTACAGTATTAAGATAAGTATTGAGTGTCGAAACATCCATCTCAAAGCCACCACTTATTGGTGTTGGATTTGGAATATTGATGTAACTGCCACCATCACTTACGGAAGGGTAGGCCATTTGAATAGTATTTGCTACATAAGTTTCATTAGGGGCAAACTGAGCTTGGAAATAAATATCTCTTAAAAACCCAAGGTTGGTACTTAGTATTTCTACCTCATAAGTCACTTCATTGCACAAATCTGTGATAACATCTACATTTGGTGTCAACACATTCATATTTATTCCAGATGTAGCAGGTATAAAATACACCGTTGACGGATCAGAACACAATGCTTCTTCTAGCGTTGTTGGATAACTCTCACAACTCCATCCTGCAACAAACTCAAGACTATCTCGCATACAATTATTAGCGCGTACACGTAAGATTACATCTTTACTTCCATTTGGTCCGATATTTCCCAAAGGATATATGCCAAAAGGTAATGGTGTAATGACCATATTATTAGAAGCATCTAATAAATCAAAGCCGACTAATCCGCCACTTGGACTTCTTAGCGTTATAAATGTATTCGGTGCATTAAAATTGGTTAGATTTCTGACATTGATATTTACATCTTCACTAGCAGAGCAAATGGTTACATTATTTGATGAAGCACTCGCGACCAATTGAGCACCTCCAAGGTATTCGAATGTTTTGGTCATTGCATCCACTTGCAAGGTGTCTTTTCCAAACAACTCATTGTCCACACCCAAAATCTGACTAAAAGTATAGGAATATATACCCGCTAGAGACTTGCAAGAACCTTGTACACGTGGGAAATAATCTATAGTAAAACCTTCATCTGTTGGTATTCTTGAATCACTTAAACTATTGAGATAGCCTTCTGTATTTAAGACCAATTGATCTCCAACGATGTTGATAAATGAAGATGGTACTGTTCCGTTTGTAAGGTTAACAATATTAGTACTGCCTGGATTGATGTTTTGAGTAAGTCTGATACCCAATTGATCTGCTCGGTGAACAAATTCTGATGGCTTCGTAAAAGTAAATTCTCTAGGAAGACCGATTTGTCGTATTTCATAAGGGAACTCATCAGTACTGATACCACCCAAATATAACCTTTCTCTCACAAAAAAATCTGGCAAATCACAAGCACCAAAATTATCAGATCCCATGTCTCTTTCTCTCTGAATACCTATCTGCGAAACACGATCTTGTCTGACATTACATTGGTTGACACTTCCCAATCCAAATGGCATATTAGATAAATAAAACTGTGTAGGTACTGTTATCAATTTTTGAATGCCCGCAAATGGATCATTGACTTTATAATTGATATTGACCGTCACATTGTCATCATTTTCAAATGTAAAGGTACCAGGTATAGAGCAACCTAAAGCATTGAGCGCTCCAGGCGAAAAATCGGCTATTATTCTTGTATTGGTAAAATCTGCCGTTAGTGGCACCGCATTACAAGTAAAAGGTGTAGATGTACTATTGTCTAAAATGGTCACAGTAGCTGTCAATGGTATAAAATTAGCATGATCCAAATCAACTATTGCAAATCCATAGGAAAAGGTCATTCCTGAACTTGCAACCGTTCCTTCAAACAATGCAGACAATGTATCTCCTGTAATGAAACGATCTCTCTCAACCAAGGCCATATTTATAGCTGCGCCATTAGGTGTACGGTCATTATTGTTGTCTGGAATCCCAAAATTAATCCTTTCTACTTGGAAGTTATCAAAGACCATTCCTTCGCAAGAGCATGGTCCCGGTCCTGGACAGTGCAATCTCATTACCAAAACAGGATTACTCCATATACACCTTGTAGGACAATTGGTACAAGCAGGGTCGATAGTTAAGTCTGTCTGTGCAGTAATATTTAAATCCCAAAACTGCGAACATCCAGCTACAACTCTTTCACTACAATCACTAACTACATTAAATCTAAAGTTGTTGCCACCACTAAATATAAATCCTGCTGGCCGATAAGCGTTATTCCACCTAATAATCACCATATCAGGCGCACCTGCCGCTCCATCCATATAAGTTTCGGATGCGACTGGGAATATTAATCCATTCGGATCAGTCCAAACGATCGAATTCGGACTATAATCTATACCTTGTGGTAAAGTAAATTTTGTCTCGATATAGGCATTAGGAAAACTGCCATTAAACCAATCCAACTCCATACCCGTAGTCGTATATTGTACACTTCCTGATGTAAATAAATCTTGAGTACCTTCTACATATCCATTGATATAAGCATCAAAATCTGCTGTTGAAACTCTTTCATCCACATTAAATCTGAAGCCACAATTCTCTGTATAACTATTTATCCTTAAGCTACTATTATAAATGTCATTTGTACTACATCCAGAGGTACATGCGCAGTTGTGGATCAGTTCATATTGAATATCAACATAACTTCCTGCTGGGATATCGACATTCCTTACTGTATCTCTTAATGTTCTTACACCACCTGAACAATGCGCTGGTGAAGTGGTCACATCGATCGTTTGATCAGTCACTAAATTGCCTATTTCATCTCTGATTTGGATAGAAGCTACGTTTATAGCATTATTTCCTGCAGAGATCGTATAAACCAATTGTGCCAAAGGAGCAGTACCCGTGTTAGATACTCGAATACTTACAACTGAAGGATTATCTACAAAACAGGCAGGTCTAGTCGCTGATGTAATGGCAATGGCAACTTCAGGTACAGCATCGCCAAAGGTAACACCTGTAGCTCTTAGATTGGATGTACCACAAGTACTACCCAAACAACCAAATCTTGCATTTCTCATTAAGTCGTTTGCAGGGAAACTACAGGAATTAAATGTCCATGTTTCTACGACTGGAATATTTGCATTGGAAAATGGAACACCAACGCCTAACGCTGCATCAATCAAAGTTCTGTCAATGATATAACAAATTTCCGTAGGCGACGATGAAAATAAAGGAATATTCATACCCGCTAGCGTAATCGCAGTAAGTGTAGCATTTGGGTGGACTTGTACACAATAATACACAGAGTCTATGGCACCATTTCCTCCATTAGATACTGTATTTGTAATTATATAACTGCCTCCAGCAAATGGTACAAGTGTGCCTGGCGCAGATGCTGGAATAGAAAGATCCGCCGATTGCACAGGGATAAAACTAGTATTCACTTGATGCGCATTATTGGCAATACATGGTTGTGCATTATTTTTTGCAAAAAAACTAAATGAATAAGATCCTGAAGCAACAGCACAAGTGGCCCTAACTCTGGCAAAAAACGTGACTGAACCACCTGGTGAAAGATTGGGTATTGAGATTGAATCTTGACCTGGCACATAAGAAACGCCGCCACCCGAAACCGCCAATTGTACAAAGCCCACTGGTAAATTCAGTTTTCCTTTGACACCTGTTAGAATATCATTTGGTCCACCTGTATGGGTCAATGTAACTTGCACATTTTCGTCCTTTCCACATCGAGATAGCAAACTTGGCGTCACTGTGGCAATACTCATGCTATTCATCGGGACCAAGACATTGACAGTGTTGTTGGTCGTAGGTGATGTATAACAAAATGGAGTAGCGCCACATCCATAGTTCAATCGTCGATTAATATTGGTGATCGTTGGCGATGTACATCCTGTCACCGTCCACATTTCGGTGACCGTGACAGTACCAGCAGCGTTGATAACAGGTAGATCAAAACAAATATATCCTTAAGGAGCACTTGCCGACATGACGAGTGGTGTACCCGCTATTTGAATAGATGATAAGGTCAGATTAGCGCCTGCTTGTACACAATATCTACCTTGATTTGCTCTACCTGAACCAGTATTATTGACAATGACATTATAGGTCAAATTGTCTCCTCTGTTGACATTTGTAGTGCCACTTGGTGGAGTGCTAAATGTAAGTGCAGCAGAAGTGACTGTTATATTTGTAGAAGTAGCATTTAAAGAAAGATCTGCACCAGGACAGACAGGATCGTATAGTAAAGATATACCGTAATTGATAGGACCAGGTGCAGCACTACAACTTACAATCATATCAAAACAGATCGTCGCTGTGGCATTATCTGCCAAGTTAAATGAGGATAGTGTATTATTAATGGTATTATATGTTATCGTATTGGGTGTCGTGGTGACATTGCTAATCGTAGCAGAAGCTGGCAATGACAAAGTACCACGGATATCATTTACATCAAAGGCATTGCCCGAGATATTCTGGATAGTGACACAATAGTTTTGGGCCACATCACAAGTATTGATAGTAGCGGGGCCAGCAAAAGATACTTGCAGCTGTGGCGACGCTGGCACAATGACATTGATATTATTACTACTATTGACACTGCCTAGCGTATGATTAAATTCTGTGTCTATGGTAAAACTACCTCCAGCTATTTGATCTACATCAGCCGTAAAAGATATCACAAACTCCACAAAGTCCCCAACTATCAAATCTCCACTTAGCGTGAAAATTGCTGGTGGCGAAGATGTAAAACCCACCGTTGGCGCACCTGCAGAGCCCATCTGACTGACTAGTGTTCCGTATTCTAGTCCATCTAGATTGATGGTAAACGTACCCATCTCAAGTGGAAGTGCAGTATTATTTTCTACCCTTACTGTCAGCTCTTGTGGCGCATCACAGACTGAAATATTGGCTTGACTTAACGTAGTAATCAATGTCTGTGATTGAACAACCAGACATGAAACTATAAGAACGCCAAGCAACACTAAACGTTTTAGTAGTTGATTTCCCAAACATTTAAACTTTAAAATTGATTTTTTGGAGTCTTCAAAAAAAGATAAATGTGTCATGTTTACAGAATTTTATTTTATTAAAATTCTATATCATTCATGGATAGTCAATTCAAATTATAATTTTATGAATTGAATTTTTATAGGTTGGAAGTACAAAGGTAAATAAACTTTTATATATATAAAAATTAATTATATTTTTTTTTGATTTTAATCTACTATTTTATCACTTGTTTAGTTGGAAACTTTAAACTTGGATTCTAATAGAATCTACTAATAATAAATTTTACAGTTTTTAATTAGATTTGTTCTAAATAATTTGGAAATCAGTATTGGCTCATCGTACTTTTGCCATTATTTATATTTAATCTAAATACAATGAAGGTTTTACTAATTATAATTTGTTCTGTCATTTTCCTGTTTTCAAATCGAACATTTGCTTCCCATAACCCAAACAATGAAGTCATCCCTGTAATCACTGGAATGATAAAATCTAACCATTCCGAACCTATCATCGGTGCACATATCACCATAGATGGGACCTTGGTAGGCACGACTTCTGATCTTAATGGGCAGTTTAACATAGTCAATATCAAACCAGGTACTTATTCCATAAGGATATCAGCTATAGGATACAAGACGATAAAAAGAGAAATCACTCTTGATGGCAACTCGCCAATAACGTTGGACATTATATTTGATGAAGATGAGGTCATTTTTCCAGAAGTATTGATCACTGGCAAAAACGATCGAATATTCTCTAAAATACCTGGATCTGTTTCTTTTATTAATACAAAAGAAATTAAAAATATCAACCCGATCTCTGGCAATGAAGTTTTCAGACGTACGCCTGGCGTGCATGTTGTGGACGAAGAAGGCGCAGGTATGCGTGCAAATATAGGCATACGTGGGCTTGATCCTGACAGAAGCAGGTCTGTACTCGTACTCGAAGATGGTATCCCTGTGGCACTTGCTCCTTATGGTGAGCCAGAGATGTATTATACACCACCAATCGATAGAATGTCGGGCATCGAAATATTAAAAGGTGCCGGTCAGATTCTTTATGGACCACAGACGATAGGTGGTGTCATCAATTATCTGACTGTAAATCCACCAGCAGAAGCATCGGGTAAAATACGTCTTCAAGCGGCAAATGGTGGATATATCAATGGTCTAATTAATTATGGAAATACCATTGGAAAAACTGGTTATCACATTTCTTTATTGAAAAAAAGAGCAGATAAACTGGCTTACACAGGATTTGACATCACAGATTTGAATGCAAAACTACTATTCAATTATTCTCAAAAATCTGCACTATCTATCAAGCTTGGATTTTATAATGAAATCTCAGATGCGACCTATATCGGACTTACACAAACGATGTATGAAAAAGGTGGACAAGATTTTGTACACATGGCACCAGATGACTTGCTTTCTGTGCGTAGATATAGCATAAGTGTACATCATGATCTGAAAATTAATGACAAAACCAAATTAAAATCCACTGCTTTTGCCTATACAACGACTCGTGACTGGAGACGTCAAGATTTTGTATCCAATACCAATAACAACAACAAACCATCCAACTGGACAGGTTTAACTTGGGGAGATGAGTCGATCCCTGGTGGAGCAATCTACATGAGAAATCAAAATGCACATAGAAATAGAAGTTTTGAAGTAGTAGGTGTAGAGTCTAATCTTGAAAGATCTTTTTCATTCTTCAGTATTAATCATAAACTTAAGACAGGTGCAAGGTTTATGCATGAAAAAGCAGACGAGCAACGCATCAATGGCACTAAAGCAAATGCTTCTTCAGGCGCCTTGGTAGAAGATGAAGAAAGACCAGGAAATGCTCTAAGTATTTATGCACAAAATGTATCTGAAATCTCTAGCCAATTTGAGCTACACTATGGCGTAAGGTTGGAGCATTTTAGTTATGGTCGAGACATATTTAGACGGACATTTGCAGTCGGAGGACAAAATGTTTTGAGAGATACCTTTCTTACAAGTAATAATCATGTGCGTCAGTTGATACCTGGTGGAGGATTTAACTGGAAGCCAAATCAGAAAGTCAATATTTTTGGTGGTGTACATACGGGATTTGCGCCACCACGTACCAAAGATGCAATATCAAATAATGGTGAAGTGTATGATCTTGCAGCAGAAGAAAGTATCAATATTGAACTTGGTGTAAGAGCAGATCTTGCTAAAGGAATACATGCAGAATTGACGGCTTTTCACATGAATTTCAGCAATCAGATTATTCCTGTTTCTGAGTCGAGTGGTGGCACAGGAGCGGGCTTGGTCAATGGTGGTGAAACTGTTCATCAAGGTGTAGAAGGCGCAATCACGTTAGACATTAGTCAAATGCTTGGTTGGACCAAAAATGCATTGATCATCAATACCAATGCGACCTGTACTGATGCACATTTTGAAGGAGACAGACAGCAAAGCGGAGAGTTGTTGTATGGAAACGCTACGCCTTATGCACCTAATCTTTTGATAAATTCTGCCATTACCTTTGAGACTTATAGTGGATTGGGCATTAGATTAGCGTCCAATTATGTAGGAGAGCAATATACCGATGAACTGAATACTGTTGTTGCTAGTCCTGATGGAAGGACAGGACTTATTCCGACCTACCACACGATAGATGGTAATGTATTTTATCAAATTAAACCTTGGAATACTACATTTTCTATTGGTATTAAAAACATCACAGACGAAAGATACATCGTTTCGAGAAGGCCACAAGGTATCAGATTGGGATTGCCGAGATTGGTTACATTTGGAGCAGAATATATTTTTTGATAGACCAATATTTTATTGCATCGACATTTTCCATTAATATTGTGGTTTCAATAATAAAATAAAAATTTATGAAACTCATATCTTGGAATGTAAATGGAATCCGCGCAGTAGTAGGGAAATCATTTTTACAGCAATTTGCCTCTATGGATGCTGATATATTTTGTATTCAGGAGACCAAAGCACAAGATGACCAAGTAGCGGAAGCGTTGTCTTCATTGTCAGGGTATCATATACATAGTAATTCTGCTGAGAAAAAGGCTATTCTGGTGGCCATCATTTCAAAAAAAGAGCCCATTTCTATCATCAATGACATTGGTATTATTGATCATGATATGGAAGGTCGCGTTATTACAGCTGAGTTTGACAGTTTTTACTTGGTGAATGTCTATGTACCCAATAGTGGTGAAGGTCTGAAACGATTAGAATATAGATCAGAATGGGACGAAGTGTTTTCAAACTTCTTAGCATCATTAAGACAAAAGAAGAATGTCATCGTCACAGGCGATTTTAATGTGGCGCATCAAGCAATAGACCTTGCTAGGCCTAAAGAAAATTACAATAAAACTTCTGGATATACGCAAGTTGAAATTGATGGTATGGACAAAATTTTATCCAAAGGATTTATAGATTCTTATCGAACTGTGCATCCTGATAAAGTGCAATATTCTTTTGGAGTGCACGCTTTGTCGCTAGAGCCAAACATTTGGGCTGGCGTATAGATTATTTTTTAGTTGATGAAAGATTAAAAGACAATATAACAGATGCTTTCATCTTGGATCAAGAATTAGGATCAGACCATTGTCCTATTGGTGTCACTGTAGGTATTTAACCAATCAATTCAGAACATAAACAAATCCAATGTACACACCTGAATCACAGCAATCTTTTGTCCAGCTGAGTAAGCGGTTTTTGATAAGTCCTGCTACGTTATTTGATTTACCATCATTAAGAGATTTACTCGTATTTCACGAGCGAAAGTACTACATAGACGATAGTCCCTTGATTTCTGATTATGAGTATGACATCTCGTACAAACAGTTGGAAGCACTCGAAGTAGAGCATCCAGAATTGGTAACATCAGATTCGCCAACACAAAGAGTTAGTACAGATTTGTCAGGGGATTTTCCGCCAGTGCAACATACAGTCCCTATGTTATCATTGGACAATTCTTACAATGAAGACGATCTCAATGATTTTGATACAGCCGTGAAAAAACTTTGCAACCTATCAGCAGATATGGAAATTGAATATTGTGTAGAACCAAAATTTGATGGAGGTAGTATCGCATTGGTTTATGAAAATGATGTTTTGGTGCGAGCAGCTACAAGAGGCAATGGAGTTATGGGAGAAGAAATGACACCTAATGCTAAAACATTGCCAAGTATTCCGCTAAAAGCGGCATTTGCAAGTAAGGGTATTGTCAAAGCTGAACTAAGAGGAGAAGCGCTCATAAGAAAAGACAATTTTGATAAAATGAATAAAGAAAGAGAGAAGGAAGGATTAACTGATTGCCAATCCACGTAATGCCGCCACGGGTGGATTGCGCACCAAGGATGCAAATGAAACACGTCGTCGAGGCCTAGAAGCCTTTGTATATCAAGTGGCTTATGCTGTAGATAGTAATGGACAATCCGTACTTCCAAAACTAGAGTCGCATATTTCTGGCATCAATATGTTGGGTGACTTAGGGTTTAAGATACCTAAAGATGAAAAGGCAGTGTGTAAAAATATCTCTGAAGTACACCAATTTGTAAAATATTGGGAAGAAAAACGAGACAGCTATGCCTATGAGATAGATGGTATGGTCATTAAAGTGAACAGTCTAGAATTGCAAGAAAAGTGTGGTTTTACTGCGCATCATCCACGTTGGGCCATTGCATTCAAGTTTAAAGCCAAACAAGCGACTTCAAATTAGTAGCCGTAGAATACCAAGTAGGCAAGATTGGTTCTATTACACCTGTGGCGAAGATTGAGCCAGTTTATTTAGCTGGTGTGACGGTATCTTCCATCTCACTGCATAATGAAGAGTTTATACGAAGTAAAGACCTACGCCTAGGTGATACCGTACTGGTAGAGCGCGCCGGAGATGTAATCCCTTATATCGTCAAATCATTTGCAGAGTTGCGAAAAGGCGATGAGCAAGTCATCAATTTTCCTGAGTTTTGCCCAATTAATAACACTGAACAAACAGTTACGCTCATCAAGGAAGAAGGAGAAGCTGCCTGGCGATGCCCCAACTGTATGTGGCGCTCAGGAACTGCAAAAATGATCTTCCATGTGTCTAAAGATGCCATGGATATTGATGGTTTTGGCAAATCTTATGTGGAGCGATTTTACGAATTGGGATGGCTCAAAGATATGAGTGATATTTACAATCTTGACTATGAAAAGATTGCTGGTTTGGAAGGTTTTGGCAAAAGATCCGCAGAAAATATCAAGGCTGCCATAAAGAAAGCAAAAAATAATCCTATCCAAAAATTACTTCATTCACTGACAATACACCATTTGGGCAAAAAAGCCAGCAAACTCATCGCTGAGCAAATACAGCATGTCATGGATCTCCAATCATGGTCTGTAGATAGATATCTGGAAATCAAAGATATAGGACCCGTTGTAGCCGAAAATGTATCGACTTGGTTTAGAGATGAAACCAATATAGCCATGCTGGAAAAAATGGAATCTTATGGTTTAAACCTTACGCAAACTGATGAAGACAAGCCACTGCAAGTAGCAGAAGACGCTGTATTTTCTGGTAAAACCATCTTGTTTACTGGTACGCTTTTGCAAATGGGACGCAAGGAAGCAGAAGAGAAAGCAGCCAAAGCAGGCGCTAGAAATATCTCTGCCGTAAGCTCAAATTTGAATATCTTGGTAGTAGGCGAAAAGGCAGGATCTAAACTTAAAAAAGCACAAGAATTGGGCACTGTACAGATTTTGACAGAGGTTGAATTTTTGGAATTGGTTGGACGGTGATTGGTAAATATTAATATCTTACCCCCATTGTTGAATTATTTTGTCTTAAGTCTCATAAGCGACTAAAATGGAAATGTTGATTAATTTGTGAGATGTTTTTTCAGTTAAAAATGTTTACTATAAACTGGTCATCTCTAAAATAACATCAAATGAAAATTTCAAAATCTAAATTCCTTACCTTTATACTATGTTTGTTCTATTTGACAAGCTTCAATCAAGTGATTGTAAAATCAAAAATTGAAAGTGCTACCTTATATTTGAATGGCGCTTTTATAAAAAGAACAACACAAATTGAACTTCAGAAAGGAAAAACAAAATTACTTTTTTCAGATATTCCATCTACATTGGATATAAATAGTATTCAAATATCGGCAGATGAAAAGGTTAAAATTATCTCTGTAAAATCAAGTGCAGTTAAAACTAAAAATAATTCCGATTTAATGCTAGTCAATAGCATGGAAGATTCCATTTCACAAATTCAATCATTATTGCAGATAACCGAAATCAAACTTAAAGTCTTGATGGAAGAAGAAGCAATCTTGAGAAAAAACCAACCTTCTTTCACTGAAAATTATGCTATTAAACCTTTGGAACTAAAGGATGTACTACATTTTAACTCCACAAAACTAACTGAAATATTTATGGCAACCCAAGTGCAAAAAAATGAGCTCTTAAAACATACCAATGATATTAAAGAAATAAGAAAAAGAATTCATGCAGTCAGGAATAAAGAATTTATTACAAAAATTCAATTAGAAGTGGAAGTAGAAGTGTTGGAGAATGGAACATCAACATTTGCAATTTCTTATTTTACAATGTTTTCTTCTTGGTATCCAACTTATGATGTACGTGTTCTGGACATATCCCAACCTATAGAAATGAATATGAAAGCATCTATAATTCAAAATACGGGTGAAGATTGGGAAAACATAAAACTCTCAGTTTCCAATGGACAACCATCAGGAACTGAGACGTTTCCTATTATAAATCCTTGGTATCTAAGTTACTATCAATATAAAAATCCAAACAATGCAAATTTTGGTAATATTTCAAATATAAAGTCCATTTCTGGTATTGTTACTGATGAAGATGGAGCAGTAATTATCGGAGAAAATGTAGTGTTGAAAGAATTTAATGAAATCGGAACAATCACAGATATAGAAGGGAAATACTATTTGCCTTTACCAAATGGTGCAAAAAATGTAATTATAAGTTATGCAGGTTATGAAACATTAGAAAGTACAATTCAGAATGAAAATATGAATTTTATGCTGTCTGAAGGTAAATTATTGGATGAAATTGTTGTGGTTGGAAGTTTAGCTGGTAAAAGCTCAGGTATAGAAATTGCTAAAGATAAAGTTCTTAAGGATTTTAATGATTCTCCAACCAATATTTCTTACCAACCCACCACTTTTTCTTATGATTTGAAAGAGACCATTACGATTAAAAGCAGTACTACTATGGTTATGGTAGATGTATTGACGCACCAAATTCCGACACAATACCATTATTACACAGTACCCAAATATGACAAATCAGTATTTTTGACAGCAGGAATTGTAGGATGGCAAGATTACAATTTGCTAGATGGAAAGATCAATTTATATTTGGAAGGAAAATATCTTGGTCAATCTGCATTAAATACAAAAACAGCAGGAGATACTCTTCAAATATCTTTAGGTAGAGATCAAAGTGTGGTAGTTGAAAGGACTAAAATTAAAGAATTCGCCAAAAAATCATTTTTGTCAGGTAATACAACAGAAATCAGAGCATATTCTTTATCTATAAAAAATAATAAAAGCCAACCTATTAGGGTAAAAATGCAAGATCACATTCCTTTGTCCACAGACAAATCAATTGAAATATTTGATTTTGAAGCAAAAACGGGTTTAATACACCCTGATACCCGTATTGTGACTTGGGATATAGAAGTGAAACCTAAATCAGAACAAACTAAAGAGTTAAAATACACGATAAAATATCCTTCTGGCAAAAGGTTGGAGATCGATTAGTTGATCAACACAAAAAATATCTTTGTTCTTTATCTTCATATCAAAAACATACCATCCTTATAAATCAATACTCCGTCAGTCCATATTTCACCACCATCTTTCATATCGGTGATCATATCCCAATGTATCGGTGATTGATTGGTGCCTCCTGTTTGTTTGTAAGATTGTCCTATAGCCATGTGTATAGAGCCGCCTATTTTTTCGTCAAAAAGGATGTTTTTTGTCGTGCGTTGTATATTATAGTTGGTTCCAATAGCTACCTCACCAAAGTATTTTGCCCCATCTATTTTGAAGATATCATCAAGGAAATTTTGCCTTTTTCAGCTTCCCATGATTGTACTTCACCATCTTTTACATACAACGTAACGCCTTCTACCTCATGACCCATATACACTATAGGGTAGTTAAAATAAATATGGCCATTGACACTATTTTCTATAGGACCAGTAACTACTTCTCCATATTGGATCGCCCATCAGAATTAATCCATATCCTATTTTTAACACTAAAAGTGATGTCAGATTTTTTATTCTTATAAGTAATTTGGTCGCATTGATTTAAGTAATCTACTACATTTTGTTGCTCCGCTCTTACTTTGAGCCATTCATTTTCGGGTTTTTCTGCATACAAATGACAAGCACTATACACAAAATCTTCATATTCTTCTAAGCTCATGCCTGCTTCTTGGGCAGATGCTTGTGTAGGAAACTGGCACAAACATCTTTTAAGACTTCGGTCAGCGATACGCTCTGAATAGATCTGATTCACTACATTGAGCGCCTTTTGACGTTTGGCTGACTTTACAGGATCATTACTTTGGTCTTCTCGCACATTGTACGGCGCTCTGATGACTAAATATGCATCATAAGTCTCCATCATTTGTTGGTATGCAGGTAATACATAATCGAGTTGATCATCATTGGCTTCGGCCAAAAATATTTTATGTTGCTCTCTGAATGACATCTGAAAATCTACCAAAGCACCGACTTTGATGGCTTCTCTATACACTTCTCTCAGCAACGGTTCGGCCAACGTCGTAGTAGAGATATAAAATTTTTCTCCCGCTTTTAGTTCTAGACAATAATGAACCAAAAGATGTGCGTATTTTTTAAGAATGTCCATGTCTATTGCTTTTACATTTCGAATATTTTCTTACCAACTTTTGACTTGGAATGGATATCTTACTTTATACTCTTCCATGATCATATCTTTGAGCGTATCTCTGAGCAAATCTATATTTTCTTTATCCGTAGCGGAGATTAATACATTGGGGAAATTATACATATTGCTAAATTTCTCTCTAATTTCTTGCATGATTTCTACTTTGGTACCTTGATCTAGATAATCGTCAAAATATTTTTTCTCTATAGAGATCTACCTTATTAAAAACCATCCGCGTAGTCCTATCAGATGCACCGAGTTCATTAAGGGTGTTTTGGACAGTTAGGATATGGTCTTCATGCTGAGGATGCGCAATATCTACCACATGGATCAAAATATCACTTTCTCTTACCTCATCTAGTGTGGATTTAAAACTTTCTACCAAATGATGGGGCAATTTCCTGATAAAACCTACTGTATCTGATAGTAAGAAAGGCATAGTATCCCATACCACTTTCCTGACAGTCGTATCTAAGGTAGCAAAAAGTTTATTTTCTGCAAAAACATCAGATTTGCTCAACACATTCATCAGTGTGGACTTACCAACATTGGTGTAACCTACCAATGATACACGGATGAGTTCGCCACGGTTTTTGCGTTGTGTTTGTGCTTGTTGATCTATTTTCAAGTCTCTTTTTGAGTAATGCAATTTTATCCCTGATGATCCTACGGTCGGTTTCTATTTCCTGTTCACCAGGTCCGCGCATACCTATACCACCACGTTGCCGCTCCAAGTGTGTCCAAAGTCCTCTCAGCCTAGGCAAAAGATACTGCATTTGGGCCAACTCTACTTGTGTTTTTGCTTGTGCCGTTTGTGCTCTTTCGGCAAATATGTCTAAAATCAATGTACTCCTATCTACAATTTTGACCTTGAGATACTCTTCAAGAAAACTATTCTGCTTGCCTGTCAGATCCTCATCAAAAATAGCCAAAGTGATATCTTCGTTCCTTTCGATATATTCTCTGATTTCTTCTAGTTTTCCAGAGCCCACAAAAGTCTTTACATTAGGATGTGGCATCTTTTGGGTGAATACTTTTTTGGTAATAGCACCTGCCGTATTGGCCAAAAAATCTAGTTCGTCTAGATACTCCATCACTTGTGCTTCATCTTCATCTTTGGTGATGACACCTATTAATATACAATATTCATTGGTTTTTAAAATTCCTTTCTTCTCTTCTTTACCTACTTTCCAGGCGTCTGTCATAATTTGATATTTAAATACAAAAGTAAGCTATTTTACCTAAAATTTCAGGATATTTAGATTTTAATGGCGAATATTTATTCATTTCACATCCTAATCTTAAGTTAAAAAATGCAGAACTTGATTTATATTTTAAATAGTATTACTTTTGCAACAGTTTTATGAAAGTAGTAACATTAATATTATCCATTATCATTTTTTGCCAGTCTCTATCTGTCTGTGGTCCTACTTTTGACAAAAGTCACTCTACCACAGCAGTCAAAGAATGTAAAATGGATATCGATGTAAAATCTACAACTAAAAAAAGTTGCTGCTCAAAAAAAGAACAAAAACATGATGACCATAAAGACGAAGATGGCTGTTGTGGCGACAATTGTCAGTGCCTGACGTGTGCGAAAGTCTTTTTAAATACATTTCAATTTTCCAAAATCAAATGGTTGGAAGAGATAGAAATTACCAAAAAAATAATCTACCCTGTATTCGTACATAGCTATGATTTTCATCCTTCTATAGCCTATCCACCCAACGCATAATTTTCAAAATTGATTAGGATTGGTGTGCCCAACCTACAGTAATTCAGCTCCAATTTAGCTGAAATCATCCTTATTTTTGAAAATTAAAATTTTACCAATGGTTCATTTTATAAAAATGCTGACTTTTATAGTTGGTACGATCATTATAATTGCTACGAGCGCATCCGCTCAAGAAAAAATCAATATTCCTGTAAGTGGTGCATGTGGTATGTGCCAAGAAAGAATAGAAACCGCAGCACTAAAAGTAATTGGAATTAATACTGCGACATACAATATTGATAAACAAATGTTATTCATAGAAGTCCAATCTTTATTCCAAAAGAAAGAATTGGTGGATGCTTTATTGGCTTTAGGTCATGATACTGATGGACAAAAAGCCAATGATGAAGCATACGAGGCTTTACATGCTTGTTGTCATTATAGGAGCGATACTACAGGTCAGCCTGAAAATGATGAACAAGGTCATTCTGAACACGATGGGCATGACCATTCAGAAAATGACGGGCACGACCATTCTGACGATGATGGCAATGATCACGGTAACAAAAATAGCAATCAGCTAACAGGAACAGTTTTTGAAAAAACGGATAATGGCACTATGATGCCATTGATAGGTGCTAATATCAGATGGAGTGGAAGCAACGATGGTACCGTATCAGACCTAATGGGTTATTTTTCTATACCTTATAGTGGTAAAAAAGAATATCTGATCGTCAGCTATGTAGGGTATAGTCCTGACAACTATGATGATTACCAAAGCTGGCAAAGTAAATATCATCATATCCTCACCAAATCTACTTGATGCGGTAGAAATCATCCATAAGAAGAGAACTACAGAAATATCTTACCTAGAAACAGTAAAAGTGCTCAATATATCTAGCAAATAGTTATTAAAAGCGGCATGCTGTAATCTTGCAGAATCTTTTGATACTACACCAGCTGTAGATGCTTCAGCAACAGACGCCATCACAGGAACCCGAAAAATAGAAATGCTTGGACTAGCGGGACCTTATGTGCAGATAACTAGGGAAAATATGCCTGATGTACGTGGTTTGGCAGCTCTGCAAGGTTTGTCATTCACACCCGGTACTTGGGTGGAAGGCATGCAACTCAATATGGGTGCAGGATCAGTAGTCAATGGATTCGAGAGCATTACTGGGAAAATCAATGTTGAATTATTGAAACCTTGTCATGATGGTAAATTGTCATTGAATGCTTATGCCAGCCAAGCAGCAAGATTAGAAATGAACACATTTTCCAAACACGAGATAAATGACCGTTGGAGCACAGCCACCTTACTTCATGCATCCACCCGCAACCTAAGAAGAGACCATAACCATGATGGATTTCTAGACATGCCATTAGGCAAACAATTTGGATTCATCAACCGATGGAAATGGACCAATAACGAAGGCCAAGAAGGACAGATAGGCATGAAACTCACCTTTGCTGACAATATCAGTGGGCAGATGGACTTTGACCCTGCAAGGTCCCTAAGATATCAAACATGGGGAGCAGATATGACCACCAATCGGGCTGAAGTGTGGGCAAAACGTGGTTTTGTCAATCTAAATTCACCTTATAAAACCCTAGGATTTCAGTTTTCGGGTGTATATCATGACCAAAAGGCGCAGTTTGGGTTGCGAAGATACGATGCTACTCAAAAATCGCTTTACTTTAACATGATCTATCAAAAGCATCATCGATAATACTGACCATCAAGTGCGCATGGGTACGAGTTTTCAATATGACAACTTCGATGAAACCGTAGTAACTGACCAATATAAAAGGAATGAATGGGTGTAAGGTATCTTTGGTGAATATACCTACAAAGGTTCAGAAAAATTTTCAGTACTCATGGGTGGACGAACTGATTATCACAATAATTATGGATTGTTTTTTACCCCTAGATTAAATATCAGATATGCACCCAATCAAAGTACGGTATTTCGGATAGCCGCAGGTAGAGGGCAGAAAACAGCCAGTATCTTTGCAGAAAACATTGGGCTATTTGCTAGTAGTAGGGCCATCATCGTAGAAGGTGAAAACAAAGATGAAAAACCTTACGGACTCAATGCGGAAGTAGCGTGGAATGTAGGGATAAGCGCCACAAAAGAAATCAAAATTGGCACCCAAATATTGGCCTTATCAGCTGATTATAATCGCATAGATTTTAGCAATCAGATCGTTGTAGATATGGACAGATCAGCTAGACAGGTTGTTTTTTATAATTTACAAGGTCAGTCCTATTCCAATAGTTTTCAGTTACAAGCAGAGATTAGCTCCGCCAAATGGTTAGATGTACGATTGGCATATAGATACAATGATGTTCAGACCACCTATGGCGAGCAATTGCTACGCAAACCATTGGTATCACCACAGCGTGCATTTGCCAATCTAGCACTACATCCTTGCAAAGGGTGGATGATAGACTATACGATCAATTGGTTGAGCTCCGTAAGAATACCATCAACAGCTGCCAACGATGCAGATCACAGATGGGCCGATGCTTCGCCTTCCTACTTTCTCAGCAATGCACAGATAAGCAAAACCTGGAAAAGTGGTTTTGAAATATACGTTGGTGGCGAAAACATAGGCGATTACCGGCTAGACCATCCTATCATCGCAGCACATGACCCATTCGGGCAGTATTTTGATAGCTCATTGGCTTGGGGACCTATCATGGGCATCAATATGTATGTTGGTGTGCGATATAGTCTGAAGTAGGTTTTGGTAGAGAGATGCAGCATAAAAAGTGCCTGACAATGTTGATTTTGTCAGGCTCTTTTTAATTAACTCGTTCATCATTTTCTTTAAGTAAGTTTAAAATGTTAAATACATTAGTTCTACTTTTATGATTTTGAAACATCATTCATTTCTAAGCCTGATAGGGCTTCAATTTGATAACCATAGGTGTAACCTATTGCAAAAATGACTTTGAATAACAAGTCTTACAGACTTGAATGAATTTGATCGGAAGCTTGTCTCCGTATCAGCTCCGTACATGCTCCGTACACGTTCCGTACTTGATCCCACCACATTCCCACCGAGTTCCCACTAAGTTCCCATCGAGTTCCCACTGCATTCCCACTAGATCCCACTGATGCATTAAAGTATCAGTCCAACAGCATCAAAGTATCATACCGCCGAAATGACGAAATTTGCCAAAAAAGATTCATTACTCGCTGCCATTTGACTTTACTGAATGTTTTGACTTATGTCGGGGCTGATGAAAAAGTTAGCTGTTATTTTTGGTTGTTAGCTTTACGGAGGCTATTGTTCAAAAAACAAGCAATAGTGAATAAGAACGAAGTGCAGTGCAAAGCACCAAAGGCCGCAAGCCTTTGACGAAGTGAACCGCTAGCGGGCGGGCAAGGTAAGTGCGTCTATTGCCATAAAAAGCGTAAAACGTTAAAAATGAAATACTTATGGCAATAAAAAGCATTTTGGTTCGAGAATGAACGGTGCTTCGCAATTGCCTTTTTTTGAACTGGTCTTTTTTGTTTACTTTTTTTCTGAGCAAGCATTACAAAGTACTTAGGGTAAGCAAAAAGAAAAAAAGTAAATGCCGCCCGCATAGGGCAAATGACTTAATGAAGTACAAATTTTTCTACTTAAATGAACTCAAACTTATGCATCGAAATCAATAAAAATTAGGTACACTTGATTGTGAATCAATACTTAACTTTAGACCAACCAAGCCCAATTTAATGCCCCTTTTGAACCAAAAACATCAAAAAAATCGTCACATTAACAAATTTTATATACACATTTTCTCTATTCATCCGTTATAACCTCAGTCACCAGCTATACTAAGAATTTAAGTTTTAAGATCATGAGTATTCACAGCATTTTTGAAATTTCGCCCACCATTGCCCCCTGCCTTGCTAGGCGGATCCTCCGTACTTACTCCGTATCAGCTCCGTACATACTCCGTACACGTTCCGTACTTGATCCCACTACATTCCCACCGAGTTCCCACTAAGTTCCCATCGAGTTCCCACTAGTTCCCACTGCATTCCCACTAGATCCCACTGATGCATTAAAGTATCAGTCCAACTGCATAAAAGTATCATAAGTATCTGTAACATATTGCTCAAATTAGAAAATCTTTAAAAAAAGGGTATTAAAATTAGAAATGTTCAATAATTAAGAAGTTGCCTAAATGAAACAGTGGTGACACCAATACAAAACTGCTCGAACTATTAATCTCTCTTGATTTTATGTGCCGCGAGCGAGGTGGGACTGAACGATTCAGCTGTTAGCTGATGAAGTACGACAGTGCTTCAAGTGAAGGAACCTGAAAAGGATGGGTAGCAGCGGGTGAGGATAAAATCGAGAAAGTGCGATGAACGTAAGTTTTAAAATTTTTAAACGTGTAATCATCTAAGAGTGAGTTTTTTGTATTGGGAGTTTTTTTGTTTACTTTTTTTGCATAACTGAACGGTTCAGCTGCAAGCTGATGAAGTACAATAGTACTTCAAGTGAAGGCACCGTAAAACGGATGGGCAGGTAAAAGTAAAAGCCTAGCTGGCTTGAAGCGAATATTTGGTATAGGTACAAATGTTTAAATATTTCAGTAAGAAATAATATTTTAGTAAATTGTCCAAAAGTACCAAATAGGATTCATTACTCGCTGCCATTTGACTTTACTGAATGTTTTGACTTACATACACGGTAGGTTCCCATTCGTGTTTTGAGAGGAGAAGGAATTAAAAGAAGAATCAAATACGACCCAAAGTACGATTAGTTTTTACGATAAAATCAACTTAATATCTTAAACCCCCAAAAGACCTTAAAATACATTGATTTATCATAAAACATATCAAATATTTATTGCTTTATGGAAAATACAAATAGAAATTTTCGCAGTGCTATCTATGCTAAAGACGTAGCAATGATCACAGGAAAAAGTACAAAAAGTGCAACCAGGTTGATCCAAAAAATCAAACAAAACTTGGGCAAAGACAATCATACCATCCTAACCATCAATGAATTCTGTAAGTATATGGGCATTGACTTAGACGATATTTTGAGCAGTTTGAATTTGTAGTTCATTATACCAAAATTTTGAATAACCTATTTCACTTTCCCATTCTAAAAATAGATTCTATACCCTTACCTATCGTTTCTATACCTTTTGACAGCGGACCAGAGGTCATATCTTCGTAATTTTCGTTGACCTGGCTGGAGTCATGTTGTTTTGGATAGACGATGACTTTATTATTGTATTCAAAATGTTTTTCTAGTTTTCCTGGCACGTTTTCTAGTGCACTGATGTATGAAATAGACCCTTTCCTAGAGTTGATCATGACGATCAAATCATCTACGGTGACTTCTCTAGATATTATCAAGATATCTTCCCAATCTGAAAACTCCTTGAACTTTATCGGAGTATGCTGTGCAGAGCGTTTTAAGAAATGAGCGATCGCCTCTTGTGTTTTACTATTGGCATAGATGATCATAGGGACACTTTGTTCTTGTCCCAGTTTAAAAAATTTATTGACCCATAAGTGAAAACCATTTTCCAATTCTGCTAAAGCAGGCACTACGATCACGATTCTTTTATGAGATATCAGTGGTTTGTCATAATGACTGATAAACAAGGTTTTGTCAGTATTCGACAAAATACTATCCAACTTTTCACCCATTATTTTTTCTATGTAACCCATCTTCTGCGGCCAACCCATGATGACGATGTCTGCCATGATTTCCCTTGATGTTCGCGATATTCCACTCATGGCATTATGGTCTATAGTGGCGATGGCATTGACTTTTATTTCAGAAGCAGAGCCTTGTTTGACATATTGTTCAAGTTTTAGTTTTGATTTGAGAATATTGATCTCCGCTTCATTATCATTGGGTACTACACTGAGTATGGATATAGGATTCGGTGATTTTTTGTCTTTTATCAGCAAAGCAAACTCTAGATTTTTGTCGATATTATCTACATTGGCCACAGGTAGCAAGATGTGTTCGTTGGTTTGTAGTTTGGGAGTAGGATTCACTTGCCCATCAATCTCTCCTCTCATTATGATGTTTTTTGCAGCTTTTTCAGTGGCAAAAGACGCAACCACACAAGTGATTAGTATCAAAATGATGGTACCATTTAAAATATTTTCATCCAATATATTGGCATTATACCTAACCAATATGATGGCCAATGTTGCAGCTGCATGTGAACTACTAAGTCCAAAAATCAATTGTCGTTGTGCCTTTGAATATTTAAATATCAATTGTGTCACCCATGCTGCTACCCACTTGCCTATCAAAGCGACAACAGTCAGCGTTCCTGCCACTATAAGTGCCGTATTGCCATTGAGTATGACTGATACATCTACGATCATTCCTACAGATATCAAAAAGAAAGGAATAAACAATGCATTTCCGATAAATTCTATTCTATTCATCAGCGCGGAAGAGTGCGGAATCAGTTTATTTAAGGCCAATCCTGCTACGAAAGCACCTATGATTTTTTCTACGCCTGCTACCTCTGCTAGGAAAGCTGCAAAAAATACTACTGATAATACAAATATATAATGGGCATGTTTTTCACTTTCCAACTTACTAAAAAACCACTTGGCTATCCTAGGGATTATTATAAACATAATGGCTGCAAAGATAGAAAGCGATATCGTAAGCCGATACCAAAACTCCGCATTGAGACTGCCTTGTGTATTGCGCATCACCACTGCCAATATGATCAAAACTGCGGTATCCGTCAATATAGTTCCTCCTACGGTGACAGCTACTGCCTGATTTTTGGATATGCCAAACCTACTCACTATCGGATAGGCCACTAAAGTGTGCGTAGCAAACATACTCGCTGTCAAAAAGCTTGCATTGAAATCATAGTTTAATAAGTAGTAACAAACAGGAAATCCAATACTAATTGGTATAATAAATGTAAAAAAACCAAAAACTAAACTCTTATTCTGATTGATCTTGAATTCTTCCATATCCAATTCCAATCCTGCAATAAACATGATATAAAGCAATCCAATAGTTGAGAATAACTCAACTGCTGATGTTTTTTCTAAAATATTAAATCCATAAGGACCAATAATAACACCAGAAATGATCAAGCCTATGATTCCAGGTATATTGAGCCTCTTAAGTACAATAGGTGATAGTAAAATTATAAACAAAATTAAGGAAAAAATCAATACTGGATTGTGAAGAGGTAGTTGAAACTCAACCATCAGATGTTTAAAAAAGTCATCCATGTATTCGGCATTGTTATATTCTTTATAGGTAACGTAAATTATCTCTATTTTGATTTATGGAATGGATTTATTTTCATAGTTTTTATTTGCGAATAATTCAACCAATCTTTAAAATAGTGTTCCCATATTCAAATTCATGTTACAGTTGTCATAAAGAAGTTGGCTAGAGATTAACACAAAAAGGGTACATTGCTAAATGTACCCTTAATAACTTTTATGTAAAAGGAAATATTATCCTTCTTGACTACCGAATTTTTCTAATCTATAAGCAGCAGAAATTATCTCATTTCTTCTGACTACTGAAGGTTTTACGAAGTGCTTTCTATTTCTAAGCTCTTTTACTAGACCTACTGACTGAAATTTTCTCTTATATCTTTTCAGTGCTCTGTCGATTGATTCGTCGTCTTTGATATTGATTATCAGCATAATATGTTTTTAATTTACCTATTTTATTAAAAGGAATGCAAAAGTAATACTTTTTGCTAAAAGTGCAACTTTTTTAAATAAAAATTATTTTAAAATCACTATAAAACTTTGGTTTGGAATTATCTCAACTCCTTCCTAAGTCGAGCCACAGGAATATTGAGTTGTTCACGATATTTGGCAATTGTTCTTCGAGCTATATTATAACCACGATCAGAAAGTATTTCCATTAACCGTTCATCAGAAAGCGGCTTGGTCTTATCTTCTCTTGTTACTTCATCGCCTAGTATGGTTTTTATCTCCAGTGTTGATACTTCGCTACCATCTTGGGCTTGCATAGACTCAGAAAAGAAATCCTTGAGTTTTTTAGTACCAAATTCAGTCTGTACAAATTTACTATTCGCCACTCGGCTTACAGTTGATATATCAAGTCCTGTTACTTCCGCAAGGTCTTTAAGGATCATAGGTTTGATACGTCTTTCATCACCTGTAGTAAAATACTCATATTGGTATTGCATGATGGCATACATTGTCCTATAAAGGGTATCCTGTCTCTGTTTGATCGCATCAATAAACCATTTAGCAGAATCTATCTTTTGTTTGATAAAGAGCACAGCTTCCTTTTCTGGTTTAGTAGCTCTACGCCCAGAAACTGTCTCTCTATACCCTTTCAGCATATCCATATATTGATCATTGATACGAAGGTCGGGTGCATTTTTACTATTGAGTGTAAGATCTAGCTCTCCATCTCTATTATATATGATGAAATCAGGGATAATATATTGACTGCCCACATTATTTCCCTCTACAGTACTGGCAGGTTTGGGATTTAGCTTTAATATCTCATCTATCGCATCTTTTAGTTCGCTATCCGCAAGATTCATCAATTTTTTCATTCTGATGTAATGCTTCTTCGTAAACTCTTCGAAAAAGTCAGACAAAATTCTCAATGCTATTTTACGCTCACCTACATGGTTTTCTGGTTCCTTTTCTATTTTATCTTCGAGCTGCAATATCAAGCATTCTTGCAATGTTCTAGCACAAATTCCAGCTGGCTCAAATTTTTGAACTTTCTTTATTATGAAATTGACTTCTTTAGTATCTGTCTCTATATTATGAGCAAAAAGAAGATCATCCACTATAGAATTGGGTTCACGTCTCAAATAACCATCTTCATCAATAGAACCAATGATCTGACTTGCTATTATTTCTTCTTTTTCATTAAGGTCCAATAATCCCAATTGCCGTTCTAAGCTTTCATGAAAGGTGTTTTCGACGGGAACAGGCATACTTCTTTCTTCTTCGTTGATGAAATCTTCACCCTTCATTTTGTAATTAGAAGGGTCATCGTCCAAATATTCATTCAGATAATCATCAAATTCAAATTCAGGTTCCTTTTTTTCGTCGTCATTATCTGACTCCTGTGTCGTCCCGAAACCTTCACCATCCAAATCAAAGACATCGTCATAATCGTCACCTTCATCAAGTGCGGGATTTGATTCCAATTCTTCCTTAATCCTTTGCTCAAGACTTGCAGTTGGTATCTGTAAGAGTTTCATCAGCTGTATCTGTTGTGGAGACAGCTTTTGCAACATTTTTTGACTAAGACTCTGCTTTAACATAAAACCTCTATTTTTCTAAATTCACTAATTCCTTATTTATATAACAAAAGAAATTTTTAAAGAGTTTCTTTTGTTTAGTATAAATACATCGTATGTTTACGGGACAAAAGTAAAATAAATTATTGATATATAATGATATTTTATAATATTTATATTTATTTATTTTCAACCATTAATGTATTATCTAAAAATTTAATATAAATGACAGTCAATCAAAAACTCTCAGCTTTGCGCAAAACGATGGCAGCTCATCATATTGACGCCATTATCATACCTTCTTCAGACCCTCATCAAAGTGAATATCTTGCTGCTCACTGGCAAGAAAGAAGTTGGGTATCTGGTTTTACAGGTTCAGCAGGACTTGTTGCAATTACGCAAAATCATGCAGGTTTATGGACCGATTCAAGATATTTTTTGCAAGCCGAGATGGAGCTTAAGGAAAATGAATTTATTCTACATAAGATGACCAATCAGTTTGCATCACCCTATGTGGAATTTTTAGCTGCTCAACTTCCAATGGGAGCTACTGTAGCTATAAATGGTTTTATGTTTTCGAAATCAGCTGTAGATGGCATGAAAAGGGAATTTAGTGAAAAAGGAATCTCTCTCGAATATAAAAAGGATCTTATCTCAGAGATTTGGTCTGACAGGCCGGCATTGTCAGATGCTCCTATACTCTATCACGAAGATAAATATTCAGGCAAAGCTTTAATAGACAAATTGGAGGCAATACGTGCCAAAATGTTAGAATATAATGCCGCATACCATCTAATAACTACCTTAGACGATATAGCGTGGTCGTTTAATATCAGAGGTAAAGATGTAGAATACAATCCTGTAGCCATCGCTTATGGTATAATCGCAGTATCTGATGCTCATATTTTTGTAGATGAAAGCAAACTTTCAGATTTCGTCAAAAAACAATTTTCTAAAAATAAAATTCATGTACATGGCTACAATGAAATCATTTCATTCCTGAATCAACTCAATGAAAAGTCAAGCATAATAGTAGATACAAATCTTTGTAGTCAGTCCCTTTATGAAGCCATCAATGCTAAAATAATTTCAGAAGCTTCTATTCCTAAAACATTGAAAGCTATCAAAAATGAAATTGAAATAAATCATATTCGTTCAGTAATGAAAAAAGATGGTGCTGCATTGGCCAATACTTTTTTTTGGTTGGAGCAATCCTTGCAATCTGGAAATGATATAAATGAAGTGGATGTTGCTAAAAAATTGGCTGAAAACAGAAGTCAACAAAAATTCTATCAAGGCGAAAGTTTTGGAGCAATAGTAGGATACAAAGATAATGGAGCCATCATACATTACCATCCAGAACCTAAAACCTGTAAAAAGATAAAGCCAGAAGGTATTTTATTAGTGGATAGCGGTGGGCAATATTGTGACGGAACAACAGATATAACTAGAACATTTGCATTAAGCACACCTACAGATGAACAAAAGAAAGCTTATACACTCATTTTAAAGGGTATGATAGCTCTATCGATGGCCACATTTCCAGAAGGAACTGTTGGAGTACAATTAGACACTTTGGCCCGACAATTTCTATGGGAAGAAGGCATGAATTATGGTCATGGAACTGGTCATGGTGTAGGATTTTATCTTAATGTACATGAACCACCACAGGGTTTTGCGCCCACAATTAGCGAACGAGGACGCACCGTACATTTGCCAGGTATGCTCACCAGTAACGAGCCTGGATACTACAAAGAAGGTGAATTCGGTATGCGTATAGAAAATCTTATTTTAACCATAAACTCAGATAAAAAAGGATTTTTAGCTCATGAGACGGTCACATTATACCCTTTTGACCATATATTGATAGATAAATCGAGGCTAACTAAAGCAGAAGTGAGTTGGATCAATGCTTATCATAAAAAATGCTATGCCGGCATTTCACCTTTTTTAAAAGGAGATATAAAAACATGGTTTAAAGAAAAGTGTAACAAAGTCTAATTACTTTGACCAAATATTGTATTTCATTATACAATAAATGGCTCTGAATCCATCTTTCCAATTGATCTTTTTACCTTCCGCATAGGTGCGGCCGTAATAAGATATACCTACTTCATATATCCTGATATTGGGAATTCGTGCTATTTTTGCTGTAACTTCAGGTTCAAAACCAAATCTATTTTCTTTGAGTTTAATAGGTTTGATGTATTCAGATTTCCACATTTTGTAGCAAGTCTCCATATCAGTAAGATTGAGATTGGTCAACGCATTGGAGAATGAAGTAAGCACTTTGTTCCCTATTGAATGCCAAAAGAATAAAATTCTATGTGGCTTGCCTCCCATAAAACGAGACCCATACACTACATCTGCAAATCCATCCAATATGGGAGTTAGTAATAAATTAAATTCATTGGGATCATATTCTAGATCTGCATCTTGTATGATGATAAGATCTCCTTTGGCTTCTTTGATTCCTGTATGCAGCGCTGCGCCTTTTCCTTTGTTTATTTCATGCTTATAATAGGAAACTTCTAAGTCAGGATTCGCATTTTTATATTCCAATACTTTATTTTCTGTCTTATCTTTTGAACAATCATTCACTACAATGATTTCTTTAGTAACATGGCCAATAAGCACGACATTTTTGACCTTTTCTAAAATAGTTTGAATCGTATGCTCTTCGTTATAAGCGGGAATGATGATAGAAAGTTTTAAAGACATAATAATAAAATAATTTGTAAGTGATTATAATTCAATTGATTAAATTAGCAAACTGTATTCGTCTAACCAATATTATAAGTCAAACTAATGGATTAATAATAAATTTTATCTAATTTCGTCGGCTCAAATAACCATACCATCTATTAAATAAAGTAACAAAAGTATAAAAATGAATTTTCATTCTCTAAAAATTAGTAAAATAGTATCAGAAACTTTAGATACGGTGTCAATTACCTTTGAAACTCCTTCAAATATTAAAGAAGAATTTACACACCATGCAGGCCAATATCTAACACTCCGAACTACAATAAACGGAAAAGAAATAAGAAGAGCTTACTCAATATGTACACCACCAGATGCACCCAACCTTACCGTCACTGTCAAAAAGGTCAAAAATGGATTGATGTCTTCCTACCTTACAGAAAAAATTAAAGTAGGTGACTATATTGATGTGATGACACCTGAAGGTCTTTTTGTAACTAAGCCTGACCATACTTTAGCTAGAACTCATTATTTTTTTGCTGCGGGTAGTGGTATTACTCCCATTATGTCTATGATACAATCTGTAATAGAACACGAGCCTAAAAGTGTCTGCTATTTATTATATGGTAGTAGAGATGAGCAGAGTATCATTTTTAAAGCACAACTGGAATCACTGTCAATAAAGTATGCAGATCAACTATATGTGAGTCATATACTGAGTCAACCAATAATACGCAAAGAAGGTGGTATAGCGGGTTTATTTGCCAAAAAAATAACCGATTGGCAAGGCTTCAAAGGGAGAATTGATCCAGCTATATGCGCTGAATTCTTTAGTATTAATGAGCCTAAACACACTGAAAGACAATATTACATCTGTGGGCCAGGTGATTTTATAGAAAAATTGGACTCATATCTTCAAAGCAGACACATCGAAAAAAAATACATCCATAAAGAGTATTTTACTTCAGGAAGCACTGAAAAACCTTCAGATTCAGGAGTATCCAAAGGGTTGGTGAATATAACACTCAAAGGCGAAACTTTTGATATTGTAGTACCTAAAGGAAAAACAATTTTGGATGTTTTGGTAGAAGCTAAAAAGGACCCACCTTACTCTTGCACAAGTGGTGCATGTAGCACTTGCCTAGCAAAAGTAACTGAAGGAGAAGTAAAAATGGATAGTTGTTATGCTTTGGAAGAGGATGAAGTGGCAGCAGGATACATACTCACCTGTCAATCTCACCCAATAACAGAAAAGGTAGTACTAACTTTTGATATGTAACCTTACTACTTATTAATTGAATAACTAACTTTGGACAATATCAAAATAAAAGAAGGGGCAGAAAAATTAATCTCTGCCCCTTCTGAAAACACTTTATTCTAAATCTTCTTTATTATCCTTCTAATTTGAACTTAACAGGAAGTGTATAAAGTACTCTAACTGGTCTTCCTCTTTGTTTGCCAGGCACCCATTTAGATCCCATATTATTCATACTTTTGATTACCGTTTCTGCAGCTTGTCCACAACCTGCACCTGGCTCTCTTACTACCTTCACGTCGGCAATAGATCCATCTTTGTCCACTACAAACTGAACAACCGCAGTACCTTCTACACCATTTTCTCTGGCAATAGCAGGATACTTTAGATTCTTCTGAATGAAAGTCAACATGGCAATATCAGAACATTTCTTTTTCTCTTCTTCAGTTGGTTTGTCTTCGCAACCAGGGAAACGAGGCATTTGTTCTACCACTTTAAAGATTTCATCTTCCACTGGTGCTGGCGGTGGTGGTGGTGGTGGTGGTGGTGGTGCCTTCTTTACTTCTACCGGAGCTTCTACCTTTGATTCTTCATCAACCGTTTGATCTACAAACTCAGGTTGATCTTCAATTATCTCCGTATCAGGAACTTCCTGAATTACAGGTGGCGGCGGTGGCGGCGGTGGCGGTGGCGGTTCCGCAGTACGAGGTATATCCATTTCCACTTCATCTTCCAAAATCAAATCATTTAAGTCAACAACGATTTGTTTTTCATAAGTGGTCCAACTCATAGCTACCAAAGCTAAAGCTACAGCAGCCGTCATCCCGTAATTAAAAAAACTTCCAGAATTCTTAAAGACATCCATTTCTGGATATTTAGTACGATTAAGCAAGTTTTTCTTATCAGCAGTGCTATTGGCACTTACCAAATCATCCAATCTGTAAGAATTGTATTTCCTACGAAAGTAGATGATTAAACCTATGGTAAGCGCTATCAATGCAAACAAAGTTAGTGCCACACCTAAGCTCGAAACTTCTAATTCTTTGAACATAAGCTGTTAATTAATAATACATTTAAATAATATCACTCCGATTATTGAACCTATAATATTGGCTAAAATATCATAAAACTCAAAAGATCTACCGTTGAAAAGGTAAAGTTGACAAATTTCCATTAATACACCAAAAGAAATTGAAAAAAATAAAATATTTTTTTTGTCCAACATATTTCTGGCCAAGCCCATACACCATAAAAATGAAAATATGCTATAAAAGACTAAATGTCCTAACTTGTCGATACCTACAAAATCCCAAACATTAAATTTAGATGCACTTCTTGCTGAAATCAAGGATAAATAAACAGTGATAGCAGACCAAATAAATGCAAGTACTATATATGTTTGGTTACTCAGCTTCCTGAGATTATCTTTAAGATGCAAGATGTATTTGCTTTGGTGTATGAGCATTTAATTATTTTACGAAATTTTTATTCTTGCATTGAAGGCATTATAAATTGAAGCACAAAAGTGCACAAAAAAAAGTACTTACTAATTTATTCTTATTCCTTGATATAAATAGGTGTTGGTGAAGTGACGCAATTTATTATTAAGGTGTTTGAGAATAGGTTAGAATATTCATTCAATTTCTGAACTCAAATACGGTAACATCATTCACCAATCGATACCTTACATCGTGTACACTGGCATTAATAAATAAGGTGAAGTATGTGAATAGCTATGATTTTCAATATCAGAGAATCAAATCAAAGTGCATTAATTTTTTAAATCGCTCTAATCTTTCGTTGATCTCAGGCATAGACAGTATTTGTAGTTTATTGAGACTAAAATCTTCGACACAAAATGAGGCCATCGCCGAACCAGCTATGATGGCACGTTTCATATTATCCATGCTGATATCATCTGTTTTGGCGAGGTATCCCATCAATCCACCTGCAAAGGTATCGCCAGCACCTGTAGGATCAAAAACTTGTGCTAGTGGCAATGCTGGAGCGTAGAATATATCATCCGAACAAAAAAGTAAAGCTCCGTGTTCTCCCTTTTTGATGACTAAAAATTTGGGGCCCATTTCATGGATGACTTTGGCAGCATTGACTAGAGAATGTTCTCCTGAAAGTTGCCTGGCTTCTTCATCATTGATAGTAAGTAGGTCTATTCTGCCGATGACTTCTTTTAATTCATCCATTGCGATGTCCATCCAAAAATTCATTGTGTCCAATGCGATTAATTTTTGACTTCCATCCAGTTGGTCAAGCACACTCTTTTGGATCGCTGGTGTAAGATTTCCTAACATAACATATTTACTTGACTTCGCAGCTTGTGGCAGTATTGGGTCAAAATCAGCCAAAACATTCAAATCTGTCACTAGGGTATCCCTATTATTCATATTGTTATGATAGCGACCTGCCCAGAAAAATGACTTGCCGCCTTCCACGATTTTCAAACCATCCATATTGACACCTCGATCTTTCAATCTTTGCAATTCATAATCAGGAAAATCATCGCCTACAATGGATACAAGATGTATATTGTTTGTAAAGTAAGACGCAGACCAACTGATGTAAGTGCAAGCACCACCGATGACCATTTCTGCTTTGCCATAAGGCGTTTCTATCGTATCAAAAGCGACGGTACCTACTGTAAGAAGACTCATTGTATATTCGTTTTAAAAAAATGAAGTGCAAAGTTAGGAGAAAAATACTAACTGTCAAATTCTAAGCTGCTTCATTCTTCCTTTTAGCCTGATAATGTAGGTTATGTACCAAATATTCTGTTTATCAATCTATGCGAAAACATGCCAGTTTTTTTATAAATTTTATACTGAAACGCTAACTCTAGACCAATTAAACAGCAAATACCAAAAGAAAATAAGATGATCCTGAGTGACAGAAAAGGAGCTAAATATATATCTAAGAATGGTTCCAAAAATATGCGTGCAATGGTAATACCTAATACAATCAGGAATGAAGCCATGGCTAAAGCTTTGATAGTGATGTAGATATCAGTCTCTATTTTGCGCGTACAGATCGTATATAAACCTATGAAGAGTGGATTTTGTCGATCCATTCTTACTAATTGTCTGAGGATAACTTCACTTTTTTGATATTGTTTAAGTTGGTAAAGGCATGCAGCTTTTCTGAAAAGCAATTCTTGAAAAATATTTTCATCGCGAAACTCGTAGATATTTTCTACTACAATCAACTCAATAAAAGGATCAACTTTACAAAGAAATCGCTCATATCTTCCTACTTCAAACAAACAATACAGATAATCAAAATCAATTTCTAATCTATCTTCAAAATACAATGAAGAAATAGCATCAGGATTTTCTTCGTAAAATCTGACTTTTTCGCGATAAGCTGTTTCACCCAATCGTAAGTATCGCAGATAGACCTGATTTGAGCTGTTATACATGGATGTTAAATAAAAAATATCGTTATTAGTTCAAACAACAAAAAAGCATTACAAATATAAGGTTGTTTTACCTAAGTTGTAATTGATTTTACAATAATATTTTAATGCAAAACAAGAAAACTGAAAAAATCTTGTTCATACCATCAAGCTTAGCGTCATTCGAAAGCTTAAATTAGTAAAAAGTATCTCTTTTTTTGATGGTAAGTCGCCAATATTTAAAAAAAAATCAATTAGCTACTTCCAGCTTGTATAATACTACCTTGCTTGGACTGGCATCAGATTCGATTGATGCGATTTGAATATTACAAAAATATAATCCATCTTGGATAAAATCTGGCGCAAAAACCATTTCTGTGATAGTTTTGCTTGTATCTGAAAAATCTGGATAATCCCAAAATGCTTTATGACCAGCCAAAGTGCCTCCGTCTTCTTCCCGATCAATGGAAGGTAGATCTGTCATGAGATGTTTAATGCCTAAGGAGTTGATATATTGAATCGCTGTAGTAGTAAAATAAGTCGGATTTGTCCCGGAATAATCACGTGTCAACTTACCTATATCATTGGGTAAGGTGCGCACTATTAAGGTATTAAACTCACTTGATTGATTTAGGTGTTCTTTGAGCAAGTCAGCCGTTATTATATGATCGCCATTTTCTGAATTCTGCGGACGTATGGATATAAGTATGGCTATAAAATGAAAATTTTTAAGACACTGATGTATAGTCAATGGCAGTGAAGTGATATGCCCCGCACATTCTGTATGTGTCCCATTTCCATGAGGATTGATCATTAAATTTTTAAAATTGACTGGGCTTCCGCATTCTGTCGAACCTACAAAATCACCCGCAATTACAGGCTCAATTTTGAAATCAGGCGCATAAAAACATTTTGGACCTCGACTACCATTTTTAAGAGGTATAGAGATATCCATCCCGTTGGATAAGTCAACACAATACTTATTACCTTGTAAGTGCACTTCTATTTTCATCCTAATTTTAATTTCGTTTATCCAATCCCCAAAGGAGCTTCCCACTCAACGTTTTCATAAAATTCTGACCTTTGAGCTGTATAAATTGTATTGCAAAACTACCTTTACTTATTTCTATGTTGTGGCTGGAAGTGATAGTTTCGTATCTTGAATCCAATGTACACATAAAACTATCCGTTCGCCCTTCTACTTTGAGTGTAATTTTTTTATTGTCAGGTATGACGATAGGCCGTACATTGAGATTATGTGGCGCCACAGGTGTCAGTACAAAATTTTGTGCATCGGGAAATATGATCGGCCCACCACAACTCAAGGAATACCCAGTAGAACCGGTAGGTGTGCTGATAATGATTCCATCAGCCCAATAGGAATTTAACAACTTACCATCCACAAAAGTATGAATGGTAATCATAGATGAAGTATCTCTTTTATTGAGTGTAAAATCATTGAGCGCAAACGGAAAATCACTAAAAAGGGGCAAGTTACATTTTAGTCCTATGATAGTTCGTGATTCTATGGAGTACTCTTTTTTTGCCAATTGATAGATAGCTTTCCTAATAATTTTTTTCTCTACACTTGCTAAAAAACCCAATCTTCCAAGATTAATTCCTAAAATCGGTATAGGTAAATCTTGAATTAATGTAATAACTCTCAAAATCGTCCCATCACCGCCAAGTGTTATTACAGCCTCAGCTTCAATTGCTCTTATATCCTTTTGGTTTTCAAACGATGGTAGAGATTTATAAATACTAGAATGTTGACTTAATTCTTTTTGAAAGGGTTTAAAAATAAATGGGTTGATGCCATTATCCATCATGGCTTCGAATAAAGATGCTATGAAGGTATATTCAGCATCATCTTTTATCTTATATCCATAAATGATTACTTTCATGACCTATAATTTTTAAAAAGACCTAGTTTGAAACATATGCCTTGCTATCTTCAGATTGAGCGTCTTTAAATCGTGCAAACTCACCTTGAATAATGGTGTTGCATTAGTACCTGAAGCACTAATCACCTTGACATATCCGATCACTGAAGTCCAACCATGTAGTGTAGTCAACATAGGATCTATACTGCTTTGGATACTTCCGTCTCTTTTACCTCTTTCTATTTCTTTTACAGTCAATTTGAAAGGAAGGTTTTGTATATCTTGGAGTTTGACATAATAGATACTATCTTTGACAGCTTCTGTTAGTCTTGATTCGTCTGCACCATCTGATGTAGATCTAACCATGGCAAAATACTCTAAAAGTGCTTCAGAATATAAGAAATGTTGCTCACAAAAGTACATAAATGTTTCGAAGATTGATATGACACAATCAAGTCCAGTTTTCTCTTTGTTTTTATCTATCGTTTCATAATATTTATCTATCAACAATTGTAATGCTCTGTGCGTAATTGCAAGATAAAGATTTTCTTTGGATTGAAAATAAGTGTATAAGGTCACTTTGGTAATGCCTGCATTTTTTGCGATATCATCCATCTTTGCATTCTTAAACCCAACATCTCCAAATACCTTTTCAGCAGCACTTATTATCAACGCTTCTTTTTGAATCCTTTTATTATCCTTCATTGCCCCTACTTCCTATTTGCCTAAATTTATTTTTCTATCAAACAAAGGTAATCAAAAAATTCTAGTTAGTACTTTCTACTTCAAAATTGAAATTTACAAATGAATAAAATAATTAATATCTTTGCGTCGTTTTTTATATATAACATCATCAATGTCAAAGCAAAACACCGTCACTGAGCCTTTTTATAAGCATAAATATTTCAAAATCATACTTGGTATGATTTTAACAGGAATGATTTTGTTAGCTTCATTATTTTATTATATTTCACATGCGCTCCTTCCAAATACAGAAGAACTCGAAAACCCTAATTACGAGATAGCATCACAATTTATCTCAACTGATAATGAGGTTTTTGGCAAAGTATTTAAGTATAATCGAGAATGGTTAAATTTTAAAGATCTCAATCCAAATCTAGTAAAAGCACTTGTAGCTACTGAGGATGAAAGATTTTATAATCATACAGGAATAGATACTCGTGGTACTGCTAGGGCTATATTTTTTATGGGCAAAAAGGGAGGCGCTAGTACTATTACACAACAGTTAGCAAAATTATTTTTTACCCAAAGGTCACCCACTTTTGTCAAACGCGTATGGCAAAAACTTAAAGAATGGGTCATCGCCATTGAATTCGAAAAGAGATATACGAAGGAAGAGATACTTGCGATGTACCTAAATAAAAGTGATTTTCTCTATGATGCAGTAGGTATTGGAGCTGCTGCAAAAACCTATTTTGGGAAGGATCAGAAAGAACTTGCTGTTGAAGAAGCTGCCGTCCTAATAGGGATGCTTAAAAACCCACGTGTCTATAATCCCAAAATCAACCCACAAAACAGCCATAACCGTAGGTCAGTAGTCCTAAAACAGATGGTTAAAAATGGATTTTTGACAGAAGAAGAATATCTAAATAAAAGAGTAAAGTCTATAAATCTCGATAATTTTAAAAGGGAAGTACATTATGATGGTATCGCCCCTTATTTTCGTTCTGAACTCACAAAATATTTAAAAAATTTGTTGGATGATGAAAAATACCGAAAACCAGACGGTAGTAAATACAATTTATATACTGATGGTCTGAAAATATATACCACCATAGATACTCGAGTACAAAGATATGCGGAACAAGCCATGTATGAACACATGTCGCAATTGCAAACTAAGTATTTTAAAGTTTGGGAGGGAAAGGACATACTTACCTACAAAGCAGATAAAGAAAAGACAGAAGTACGCAAACGCCAAATTATACAGATGATGAAAGACTCTGATCGTTACAAATTGATTAGAGCCAAATATATGACTCAGGTTTTTAGTGATATTAATAGCAATCTTGATGTAAATCCTTCGGACAATGATATTTTTAGGATATATGATGAAGACAAAACTTCAGGACATCTAAAAAAAATGGTCAAAGCAAAGTCCATTACTCAAGAAGATATGGATCGTTGCATGCTGATATTAGAAAGTGAATATTGGCCTACTCTAAAGTCTCAGTGGAATAAAATGCAAAAGGAAGTCAATAAATCTTTCAATACCAAAACTAAGATGCGGGTATTTGCATATAATGAATACAGTGAAAAAATGATAGAAATGACACCAATGGATTCTATCAAATATCATCTACAACACATGCAAATGGGTTCTGTTGCTGTAGATCCAAAAACAGGAAATATTTTGGCATGGGTAGGAGGCATCAATCACAAGTACTTCCAGTATGACCATGTCAATTCAAACAGACAGGTCGGATCCACTTTTAAACCATTTATTTATGGTACTGCTATCATTGAAAATGCTATGTCACCATGCTTCAAAGTAAAAGATGAAAAACAGTGCATCATGGCCAATGATCCTAATTTTAATCTTTCTTCAACTTGGTGCCCTAGTAATTCTGACAATAAATTTACAGGTGTAGAGCTTACATTACGGCAAGCATTAAAGGATTCTCGAAATTCGGTTTCTGTGTATCTCATGAAAGAAATAGGCAACGTCCAGAGTGTAAAAAATCTTGTAGGAAACTTAGGCATTGACAAGAAGAAGATACCAGATTATCCGTCAATATGTTTGGGAACACCTGAATTATCAGCAATGGATATGGCTACGGCATATACCGCTTTTGCCAATGATGGTATAGTTACCAAGCCTATTTTTGTCACTCGCATCGAGGATAAGAATGGGAAGGTGATTTTCACTGCTGTGCCAGAACAAAAGAGAGCCATTAATCCTGCCTATAATCATGTGCTAGTCTCTATGCTGCAATATGTAGCTGATCCGATTAAAAACAAGGTAAAGAGTCAAGTCGGAGAAAAACAGGGACAACCAATGATTATAAAGATGGCTGGTTTGTTGGGTTTACACCAGACATCGTAATCTCAACTTGGGTAGGTGGTGATCAAGAGTTCATACGTTTTAATACATTATCAGATGGACAAGGTGCAGTCATGGCCAGACCATTTTTCGTCAATTTCTTGACCAAACTAGAGGCTGACAATAGATTGGGATATGGTAAAAATTCAGTGTTTATGCTTCCAGAAGAGGAATTGATAGAGATAGACTGTAGCAAGTATGAAAATGCATTGCCTGTTAGTGCAGAAGATCAACCTAAAAAAACAAATGATTTTGATGAAGAATTTTGAGTTACTATACTAGCCCGCCCATCCTTCTCTATCCAAACTTCTATATTGGATCGCTTCAGCAAGATGTTCTATTTTTATATCTGGGCTACCAGCAAGATCTGCGCCTGTTCTAGCCACTTTCAGTATTCGGTCATAGGCCCGGGCAGAAAGTTGCAATCTGTTCATGGCCGTCTTTAATAAATTGGCTCCTGCTGGGGTCAATGCACATACATCTCTTACCATACGGCTAGGCATTTGTGCGTTGTTAAAAATGCCTAGTTGATCTTTAAATCTTTCATTTTGTATCTCTCTTGCTTTGATAACTCGCTCTACTATTTTTTCACTTGGTTCGGCAGTATATTCATGATTTGACAATTCATCATAACCTACAGGAGTCACTTCTACATGAAGATCTATTCTATCCAATAGTGGCCCCGAAATCTTAGTTAAATATTTTTTAACTACACCTGGACCACACACGCATTCTTTTTCTGGATGATTGTAAAATCCACATGGACATGGATTCATGGATGCTATAAGCATAAAACTTGATGGATAATCCACAGAAATTTTGGCCCTCGAAATAGTCACTTTGCGTTCTTCCATAGGCTGACGCATGACCTCTAGAACTTGTCGCTTAAACTCTGGCAGCTCATCCAAAAACAAAACGCCATTGTGTGCTAGGGAGATTTCTCCGGGATTTGGATTGGATCCTCCGCCTACCAATGCCACATCACTTATTGTATGATGTGGTGCTCTGAATGGACGTTCGGTTACTAATGAAGAGTCTTCGCCAAGTATGCCCGCTACAGAATGGATTTTTGTGGTCTCCAGTGCCTCATAAAGATTGAGTGGTGGCAGTATGGTCGGCAATCGCCTGGCCAACATAGTTTTGCCTGCACCTGGTGGACCTATCAATATGACATTGTGCCCTCCAGCTGCTGCCAGCTCTAGTGCTCGCTTGATATTTTCTTGGCCTTTTACATCACTAAAATTGACAGCATATTGATTGGATGTATCTTGAAAAACTTCCCTTGTATCATATACCAGCGGTGTCAGTTCCTTATCTCCATTTAGGTAATCAATGGCTTCTCTTATATTTTCAATCCCAAATACATCAATACCTTTAACTATAGCTGCTTCGCGAGCATTGGCTTTGGGCAAAATGAAAGCTCTGTAGCCTTCTTTTCTTGCTTGAATTGCAATGGGTAATGCTCCTTTGATTGGTCGCAATTCGCCATCTAAAGCCACTTCACCCATAAATATGATTTTGTCTAGATCATCAGATTTTACTTGACCAGTTGATGCCAAAATACCCATGGCTATGGGTAGGTCGTAGGCCGATCCCTCTTTACGTATATCAGCAGGAGCTAGATTTACGACCAACTTTACTCGTGGCACGTTCAGTTTTATATTTTTGATAGCTGCTTCTATCCGCTGCCATCCTTCTTTTACAGCATTGTCAGGCAATCCTACCAGAAAATACATTTGTTTACCGGCGGCCACTGTACCACCCGCATTTACCTCTACGGTGATAGTCTGAGCTTCTACACCATGTACTGCACTAGCATACGTTTTTGAAAGCATTGTTTCAGTATTTCTTTATAGGGTTAAAGGTAATTAAGTTTACGAAATTGAAGATATTTTTATGATAGAATTGAAATAAAAACTCTTTTTCCTTATGCATTAGTTCATTTTGCTAGTTTAGAATAAAAATAAAAACGAAAATCACAATATTATAACGATAATTTCGTTATATAAATCAAAATGTAGTTATATTTGCAATAAATAAAAATATCATGACGCTGAATACGCTAGAAGAACAAATAATGAACCTATTTTGGAAATTGGGTAAGGCCTTCCCTAAAGAAATCATTGCCTATCTTGACGAACCAAAACCACCATACAACACTATTCTTTCCACCATTCGCAAACTCGAAAAAGACGGGTGGCTTGCATACCATGTTTTTGGCAAATCGCATCAGTATTATCCAATCATTGAGCAAAAACAATTTAACAAATCGATATTTAGTAAGTTTTATCATCAATACTTGGGTGGAAATAGTTCTTCATTACTATCCTATTTTATGGAAGAAGAAAAAATAGATATTAAAGAATTGGAAGAAATGGTCAAATCGCTTAAAAATTGATGTCAATGTCAACAATTATTATGAAACTTTTAGCATTGTCAATAAAGAAATTATTTATGAGATGTGCCATCCTGTTTATGTTGATTACCTATAATTCTATAGTTTATTGCCAAAATTTAGTACCAAATCCTGGATTTGAGGAGATTAATGGAACTATTGGAAAGTTCTCAAATGCGAATCAATTCAACGAAAAAATTAAACATTGGACAGCAGTAAATTCAGCTTCACCTGACTTGATAACACCAGACTTTTTTGAACCATTTATAAAAGTTTCTTCACCCAAATCGGGATTAAATACGGCAGGAATAAGGTCATCAACTGCTACTGATTTTAATGGTAATGTAGTTACTTGGGGAGAATATATAGGAGTGAAGCTTTTAAAAGATTTGGTTCCTAACAAGACTTATTATGTGGAATATTGGATTAGAAGGGCCAAAAATACAGATCCAGCCAAAGATTTTGACCAAAAATTAAATCCACTATTTGGGATGTTGTTTTACCTAGATTCATTGATAAAAACATCTGATTGTGAGATGATTTCAGCCAATCCTCAAATAAAAGTAGATACCAACTTGTTAATTGCAGATAAAAATTGGGTAAAAATTTCACAATACTTTACACCTAAATCTACATATAATAAAATATGCTTAGGCCAATTTAGCAATGCAAATGAAACAATTTCTGACAAACATCGATATTATCAAATAGATGATGTATTAATTGAAGAATTATATGAATTGGATACATTTGACAAAAATGGAGTTTTGGCTCAAGAAGATATTTTTCCACTAAATCAAATACAATTCAAAACAGGAAGTGCTATACTAAATGATAAAAAATCATTTAAACAATTAAATATTGTGGTTTCCTTTCTCAAATTAAATCCATCTATACGCATACGTGTGCATGGACACACTGATTCCATAGGTAACAAAGAATCAAACATTAACTTATCTAAAATGAGAGCCCAATTTGTTGCGCATTATTTATCAAAATCTGGAATTAGCAAAAATAGAATCTTATGGGAAGGACATGGAGATCAACATCCTTTCCACAATAATAGTACCGTCAAAGGTAGAAGTAACAACAGAAGAGTTGAAATAGAAATTATTGAAAATTAAAAAATTAGAATATGCTTCTCATACAAACTTTGGTCACTTATATTTCAGAGCTGCATTATATCTTAAAGGCATCTTTGGTTGTATGTTGCCTTTATATGCCTTACTACTTTTTATTTTCTAAAGATGTAACATTTACTGCCAATAGAATTTATCTTTTAGGCACGATCGCGCTAGCTGTTTTTGTTCCTTTGATGGGCATAGATATTTTCCCCATTTTAGTGACTGTTTCCTCTGCAACAACTAATTGCATGCATTGTGGTCAAGATGATGTCAGTGCGCAGTCTTATTTTATTCAAAATGGATTCTTTATATTTTATTTAGCTGGTTTGACTTGGATGGTATTAAAGTTGATGTTCCGACTTTACGGTATGTATAATATATTAAAAAAGGCAAATAAAACCTTTCACAAAGGATATACATTAGCCATTGTACCTTATTTTCCAGTTTCCAGTTTCCTAAATACCATTTTGATCCCAAGTAATAATACAGAAAATATATTGATCGAACATGAAAAAATACACATTCATCAAAAACACTCTATAGACATCTTCATAGCAGAACTATTCAAGTGTTTACTTTGGTTTCATCCTTTAGCCTATGCGTTAAGATATTCTATCGCACTCAATCATGAGTATGAATGTGATGCAAAGATGTCGGCCATTTACACTTACGAACAATATGGATATATTCTACTCCAACATGCGCAATCAAAAAATCAAAATGCAGTAATTAATCAATTTTATTCATTCACCAAAAAAGAATCGCCATGATGTCACATCAAAAAAACAAACAAAACCTTAGTTATCGTTATCTGATGATGATACCTATCTTACTTACAGTGTTTGCACTATTTAGCTTTAGGCCCTACTACATTCCCAAAAGCAGTCCTAAAAGAACAGTAATTTCTCTGAACGATTCAATCCCTGTAGTGCTAGATACAATAATTACATTAGATCCTGAAACTTTTGTGGAAACAGTACAAATAATCAAAAGAAAAAAGGATAGTAAACCATTAGATGTAAATAAGGTAATACAAATGAATCAAGAAATAATTTCTTATTCTGATACTATTGTAACCTTTGATATGAATACTTATAAAGAAAAGGTGCAAGTCGTAACCAGTAAAATAGCAAAAGGCTATAAAATCCTTATAGATCTTGAATATACTAAACAATATCCAGATTTTAAGTTGATTGAAAACTGGAAAAAGGCTGGAGCGAGAGATTAGTATTATGGCTGAAAGTGTAAAGGGAGTGTAAAATTAAGTTTCTCCTTTTATGTTATCATCATCTTCTTTCACGGGACCATTTAGTTTCCAAATCATAAATCCAAAACCTACTACTAGATGCAGTATGATGATAAAAATTAAAACATTAGTCATAATAATGGTTTAAAACAACAAAATTAAGTACTTATACCTAGTCTATCTATGATATAAATCATAATTATTATAACTTAAGATCATGCACCAAAAGTCAAAACCCAAATACTTTTGCAACTTAGTTTATAAAAAGTGTGTTTTTAATCTTTTTAATAATTAGTACAACTTTAAGTTCTCATATAAATTTCCGTTATGATTCAAACAGATATTCTCATTATTGGGGCTGGACCAGTAGGTTTGTTTACTGTATTTGAGGCTGGATTATTGAAGTTAAAATGCCATCTAGTGGATTCACTCGGGCAGCCAGGTGGTCAGTTAAATGAGATTTATCCCAAAAAACCCATTTATGATATTCCTGGGTACCCAAGTATATTGGCTGGAGATTTAACTGAAAATTTATTGAAGCAAATAGAACCTTTTAAACCAGGATTTACTCTTGGCGAAAGAGCGGAAAAGTTAGAAAAAACTGATGATAATAAATTTAAACTAACCACCAGCAGAGGTACCATTATATACGCACCTGTGGTAGCTATTGCTGGTGGTTTAGGTTGCTTTGAGCCACGAAAACCACCAATTGAAAATATCGATTTTTACGAAGATAAAGGTGTGGATTATGTAATAAAAGATCCTGAAAAGTATCGAGGCAAAAAGGTACTTGTGGCAGGCGGCGGAGACTCTGCCTTGGATTGGAGTATCATTCTGGCAGATATAGCAGATGAAGTAGCCTTGGTACATCGTAGGACATCTTTTAGGGGAGCATTAGATTCTGTAGAGAAAGTCATGGATCTTGCTCAAAAAGGAAAAATAAACCTCATCACTAATGCGCAAGCAGTTGGTCTAAATGGTGATAGTGTACTTAAAGAAATAGTGATAGAAGAAGAAGGAAAAGAAAATTATAATTACCAGGTTGATCATTTTATTCCTTTATTTGGCCTTGCTCCTAAGTTAGGTCCTATTGCAGATTGGGGATTAGAAATCGAGGATAACGCCATCAAAGTCAATACTTTAGATTATAGCACAAATATACCAGGCATTTATGCGATTGGAGATATTAATACTTATCCGGGAAAATTAAAACTTATTTTATGTGGATTTCATGAAGGTACTTTGATGATTCAATCAGCATTTAAGCACATCTACCCTGATCAAAAACTTTCATTCAAATATACGACTGTTGCAGGAGTAAATGGTTTTGAATAATTCTGTAAAATAAGTAACATAAGTCACTAACTTATCAGATGTCAATCACTAACTTTGTTCGTTTTAATGAATAAAGTAATAAATTAGTTCCATGCAAGATAATATTATTCAAGTCACTGTCGTGGATAGAGAAGGAATAGAACACAACCTTGAAGCGCCTACCGATATGGCTATGAATATGATGGAAGTATGCAAATCGTATGAATTGCCAGTAGAAGGTACTTGTGGTGGTATGGCTCTTTGCGCTTCATGTCATGTATATGTTTTAAGTGATCATGAGCTGTCAGAACCATCAGAAGATGAAGAAAACATGCTTGATCAAGCTTTTTTTGTAAAATCCAATTCTAGGCTTGGTTGCCAGATCAAAATAACTGAAGTCATTGACGGTCTTATAGTTCAGTTAGCTCCAGTCAACGGTGAATAAATAAACTATTATTTGTACTTGTCTCTTTTTATCGAATTAAAAACCAATTGATTAATTCTACTTATTCAAATTAGCACTGTCAATAATTTGGGTTTAAAAAAGGGATTTCTCTCCTTCACGACGGACACTATAGCTTTTATTACCATATACTCTCTAGCTCTGCAATATTTAAATCTATTACTTTTGAGCCATCCAAAATTTCTAATTTTGTAAATGGTGTTGTCGGGAAAAATATATCTGTCATCACACTTCGGCCATCGTCAGAAAACATTTCTATAGATGAATGGTCTAATAATAACTTCATAGTCAAAGTATCAGACATATAATTCCTTGGACAGGTATGACGAGCTGCAAAAGTTTCATTAAAATTACTCAAACCGGCTTTTGTCCTGTCTAAATACAATTCATTGGTAGCAGAGTCGTAGCCCAAGTCAATATATTCGCTTTCATCGTTAGATAACCGAACTTTGAAAGTACTTTCATGGGATATCAAAACTGATAATTCAATCATACTCGTAGGAGCGATAGATGTGATGATACTGTCTTTGACTCTAGTGTTTTTGACTGAAGATATTTTAATTTTGTCTAATTCAGCAATTGGCCAAGAACGCAGACTAAAATCACCATTTTCTTTATACAAATGCAAGGTGCGCGGTATAGTCATAGCACTTCTCCATTTTTTTGTAGGTACTTGTTGAGCATATTGCCAATTGGACATCCATCCTATGGCTAGTGTTCTGCCATCAGGTATATTAGAGAAAGTTACAAGTGCATAATTATCGGCACCATAGTCTAACCATTTTTGGTTTTTGTTGTTCCCTACAAAACTTTTCCCATCAAAATCTCCAACAAAATAGGAAGTAGCTGTACCACCATTAGGGCCATCTTTTTGGATACTTGTGATAAGTACCCATTTTAGTTCATCCGTACCTTCTACCTTGATAGGAAATAAGTCTGGACATTCCCAAAGTCTATTATCACCGGATATACCAAATTCACTTGTGTAAGTCCAGTCTTTGAGATTGGATGAAGAGTAAAACATAGCTTTGTCATAAGCAGCTAATACCATAACCCATTTTTGCGACTTTTCGTGCCATATTACTTTTGGATCTCTAAAGTCTTTAATGCCCGTGTTTTTTATCACTGGATTACCTGAATATTTGATAAAACTTCGGGCATTATCCAAAGAATAAGCTATGGATTGGAATTGAAAATCAATTCTTCCAGCCTTTTCCCCATTCATATTATGATGTGTAAAAATGGCTACCATCGCATCTTTACCAAATCCAGCTGTATTTAGATGGTCTATAACTGTACTTCCAGAAAATATTAATCCCAAACTATCAGGATATAAAGCAATGGGTAAATGGTTCCAATGTATCAAATCTTTACTCACGGCATGGCCCCAGTGCATCGGGCCCCAAACAATAGAATCGGGATAATATTGGTAAAATAGATGATATTCACCATCAAAATAGACCATACCATTAGGATCATTCATCCACATGGAGTCAGGAGAGTAGTGGTATTGAGGTCTGTATTGTTCCTTGTAATATTGTGTTGCTGACAGATTTGAATCTTTGTCTTCTATTTTGTTCTTGCAGGAAATAAGTATCAAAAGAAAACTTATTGCTCCAAGAAATGCAGTCACTTTGAATGGTGGTGTCATGTCTCGTATATAAATATTTGGGTAAATATAGTAAAAAATGTGCGTACGCTTAACAGGTACAAAATAATTACCCTAAATAAAATATTCTCTTCAATTTGTCAGACGCAAAATCTTAGTAGTAATTTCAATCTAACTCTGATTTACTAAATGAGAAAAGGAGCTCAGACTAGCCGAACTCCTTTAATATCGCAATAATTTCATCCCATCTGAGACAGTACTAATTACTTAAAGATGAAGCATTTAGACTGTATAATCAGGTATTACTTTAACAAACTCACATTTCCTTTTTTGATAAAACTATCTCCATTAACGCATGTAGCTTTTAGGTAATATGCATAAACATCAGGAGACAACAATACGCCTTGTTTTGACTTTCCATCCCAACCTTCAGTAATGTTATGAGTACTAAACATTTCTTGGCCCCATCTATTGTATATCACTAAAGTCATTTCAGTAATGACATTGGATTTTACATAAAGAATATCATTGTGTGTATCTCCATTTGGTGTAAAAGCATTGGGCAAATATTCGTCTTTGTCTGTACATGTCACTGTACGCACTGTTACAGTTATGACACCAATACCAGTACAACCGTTTGTATCCGTAACTGTAACTGTGTAAGTAGTTGTCTCTAATGGTGTAATCGTGATAGAAGTACCCATTTCCCCTGTACTCCAAAGGTAATCAGCGTCAGCAACTGGGTTTTTGATGACCAACTCAGTGGACTTACCTTGCGAAATCTCTATATTTGACTCTGTAAATGTTACTACTAAAGATGGCAATACTGTTGGTGTATATGACACTTCCTTACTACATCCGCTTATTTTATCGGTTACAACTACAGTTAACGCTTGACCAGGCATGATTTTTACAACTGGACTGGACGTATTTCCACCAGAAATAATAAATGCTGAAGGAGACCATAGATAAGTATAATTCTCAGGATTTACGATGTTGATATTTAAACTAGAAGGTTGGTCATTACATAACTCACCTGAAATATTAAAGATGATCGGAGCTTTTATTTCCGGCATGATATTTCGGGTTTCTCTACAACCGGTTTCTTTATTGGTAATCACTACAGTTATTGTTTTTCCAGGTATTGCCAAAATTATTGGTTGGCTTGTGTTACCACCCATAACCACACATTCAGTAGGAGACCATTCAAAATTATAATTTGCAGGGCTATTTATGTTAACTTTAATCTGGAACTCTTCCTCTGGACATATTACTTGTGGCAAATCAATCGTATAATCAAATTTGAATATAGTTATATGCATAGTAAGTGAATCAGTACAACCTTTACTATTCGTTGCCTTTACGGTAACATCTGTGTCACTCATCGGATTGATAATGATGGATGCTTCATTTCCGATCACTTTACCTTGATCGTCATACCACACAAATGTTACATTCGATCCATTTGTCTCTGCATTTAGAGTCAAGTTTTCACCTTCGCATATTATTCTATCACCAATAGGATTCAATTTGAAAGGTTGATCTATAGTCACAACAGTAATTACTGTACTAAAAGGACAAGCAACATTCATATTTTCTAGAGAAACTTGATAAGTGCCAGATCCAGAAAATGAATGACATGGTGCCGACACAGCTGACGTATTAACATTACTATTTACATCTCCAAAATTCCAAGATAAATCACCAACATAACTACCTTCTATTTTAAAACAAACTTTGTTGTCATTACAATTGGTCAATTCTGCTTCTACATTTACAGATTTGTCACTAATGTTTGGTACTGTGATAGTCTTTGTGAATGGTTCAAATGGACATTCAGAACTTGTATTAATCAACGAAACAATATAAATACCACCTTCTGCATAAGTAAAACATGGTCTTGTCAAGTCAGAAGTATCTTGACTTAAACCAGAGCCAAAAGTCCATTTTACATTGCCATCATAAGAGCCAACAATATCAAAACACATCGTATGATCATCACAAGATTTGAGTATTGCATCAAATGTTACATCGCCAACTTCTAAAACATCAAATCGTATTGTAATATCTTGAGAACAACCATATTGATTTGTCACCAATCCGTTAATTATGAAGAATGATGTATCCATTTCATTACTTAACACCGTAACTGTACCATTTTCTACCTTAATAATATGAGGATCATTCCATGTAAAAGTTAGATTTTGATCCAAATCAAAATTTGCAATAGTGGTGTTTTTTTCAGAACCTTTGCAAATAGATATCGCCTTTTCAAAATCAATCATAATAGGTCTCCTTCGTACTATTATATCTTCTACTACTTCACCGCATTCTGATTGTATCGACCTTACAAAATATTTTTGTTCGCCTAAAGTTTGATTGACTGACAATGTTTCATTATTTGAAATAATAATATTAAAATCTTCTGTCATACTCCATTCAAAAATACCTGAGCTTCCAGTTGCTACCAAACTTACTTGATTATCACAAATATCCGTATCACCCATAATCGAAATAGGTAATGTTCCCGGCTTTACTATGATATTTATTGTGGCACTATTTGAGCATAATGTCAAATTAGTAACAGTTACAGAATACAAACCTGATTCTGTGCCTATAAATATGGGATTAGTTGGGTCTGACAAATCGAGACCTTGCATTGGACTCCATTGATAAGTATTATTGGGATTTGCATTGGTCAATAATGAAACTTTTTCGCCTGCACATAATGTAATTTCGTCTGCAATAATATTCAAATCTGGTATATTAGCTCCAGAAAATGCTAAAATTTGACGTGTTACGATACTATCACATGCACCATTATTTGATTTTGCAACCAATCTTATAGTATATGCTCCTGGAGTATCATAACTGAAAGAAGGGTTCTCAACAGTGAAAAGATATTTGGGGTCGGTAGATGGAAAATTAAAATTCCATTCATAAACGTCTGCATCTATAGATTTATTTGTAATCTTAAAACTTAAACTGTCACAAGGGTCAACTGCAATATCAAAGTCTGCAACTACAGGAGTACTACACACCCTAACATTGTACTGAAAATCCCTCATCACTTTTGATATCAACACACCATTGCGATATTCTTCCATACATACACCTATGAGGAACTGACCAACCAAATTAGGGTTTGCAGTCAATATACCAGTTTGTGGATCAATAACAAGTGGTGTACCGCCCATCATATCATCCAATCTATAAGGATCTCTCCATGTGATCAAACCAAATGGCGGCAGAAATGGTGGTTGTGGTGTATTGTTCACAATATCTGCCCCTTCGTGTGGTGTACACAATTTATACACTAAAGAATCACCGTCAATGTCAGATCCTGAATGATCAAAAATCAATGGTTGGTTGGCACAAATATATACTTCAGGCCAATTTTTGAAGGTTGGGGAACTATTGCCTGTTAGGAGTGCATCTTCTGTAACATGTATCCATTCAGTAGTTCCTGTTTCCAACGGATTAATGATATTGCCCAATGATCCATTTCTACAGCAACGCTGATATGCTACTATATAGCCTCCTTGTCGAAATGGTAAGGTAATGGTGTCTCTATATGATGTCCTTTGAACACATACTTCTGATCCTCAAAACCACAAGCAGAAACTATAGTGTTGCCTACCGTATCGCTTTCCATAAATGATATTCTGACCTCGTCAATAAGTGTGAATGGTTGATTGATACCTACTCCATAAATACCTATCGACGCCTGAGGATCAAAAGATACCTGTCCAAGCTGACAATCTCTCCTTAGTGTTAAGGTTACTTCATATTGATTGTTGCCTACAAATCTATATGTCATATCTCCACCTATGATATGTGTAGCACTTGCAGAAATGGGCATAAATGCTACAAATATAGCTATTTTAATCCAAAGATTTTTTAAATTATTTTTTACAAAATTCATCATTTGTAATATATTTTGATATTGTTACTTAAATGTATTAGTTATAATTGACCTTTAATATTTCTACACGTCTTTCTTTGGCTGCATTAATATTATAGATTGAATTTCTTTCATCTTTTAAGTCCCCGATGACATTTGGTTTGGATGTTTTATCTCCAAAAGTTACATCTTTCAATCTCAGTGCTCCGTTGTCAATATATTTTTTAATAAAGCCTCCATTGTACGAGCTTAATTCGTTTTTAATAGAATTTACCCTACGCTCACTAAGAATTTTATTATAATCTGACTTCGATCTGGGAGATGCGAAACCTCTCACTTCTAATTCTATTTTTTCGCCTTTAGACAATCTTTGTTCCAATTGTACCATGAAAGCAATTAACTTATCTCTACCATTTTGAACATCATCCGTAAAAAATGACTCAATTTGAGCTGTAGCAATTTGTTTTGCTTCTCCTGCCAATGGTGCTGTAAAATTCTTAATATAATCCCCCTTTCTTAATATGTAATCATTGGCTAAACTTACAAATCTAGATGTAGTAGTAGGCTGATTACTGCGTGGATTGGGAAAATCGTTGTCAAAATACAATGAAATAGGAAGTAATTCCTGCAATGTTGCTCTTTGTAGATATAAATCCTTCCTTATAGTTCCTGTTATATTGACTGTACTTATCAATTCAGAAGCGTAGGTAAAACCATCTTTTGTTGCTTCTAACTTATATTTCCTACCTAATTTCACATCAAATACAAAATCATGGCCTTTATCGTTTGTCACAACAATTTTCTGAACGCTACCATCTGTTAGATCTGTTAAAGTAACAGTGGTACCCGGAAGAGGCGCTCTAGATGGATTTTCAAAAGTAAATACTTCCAATTTTATTATCGAAGGTGATAGCAATAAATGTTTGGTTATTACCTTATCTGAAGGCGACGTTCTAAAAGTCTCTTTTGCAGACGTATATCCATCTTTAGTAGCAATCAGTTTATAGTTTTTGTTTGCGATAAGCTTAAATGATCGTTTATTTATATCTTGCGGATTGTCATAACATTCTATTTCAAAACCTGTATCACCATCCAAAAGACATATTCTTGTGCCAGTTAGGTCTGAACTGTCAGATTGTAGTAAGGTTAATACATCCAATCTTATTTCAGGTTTAACATCAATACTGTATATGTCCATACAACATGCTTCATAGCTATCATATTGGTAAGCAGCGCCAGATCTATTGGATGTAAGGTATCCTTTTGTACCTGTCTCATCCATATAGTAAAACATATCATTCATACTCGTATTATAAGGTGCAGGCATCAACTCAGGAACTGAACTATTATCTGAAATTCTGAATATGTCAAATCCACCAAACCCTGCTCTTCCCTCTGTACTCCAATAAAGTGTCTTAGTGTCTAAGTGATAAAAAGGAGAAATTTCATCTTCTTTAGTATTTACTGCAGTGAGATTGACTGGCACTCCAAAATTATTTCCATCGATGACTGATGAATATATATCTCTACCACCTTGGCCTCCTGATCTATTTGATACAAAATACAATATTTCTTTACCTGATATATCTATTCCAATATTTGGCTGGGTACTGGAACTTATTCCATCATTGATAGCATTTGGCAGTACAAATTCATTTGTAAAGTTGCCACTTTCATCTAAATCGCTTCTATATATCTTACATGATTGACTCCAACCATTCACATAATCACATACACTGTAGTATGCTTTTGATTGATTTGCATTAAATGCTATGTGAGCCACTGACTGATCTCTTTCATTCAAGCTTCCAGATATAAGCTCCGAACTTGTACCACCTTGAGCTTTCACCAAAGATTTAGCAATTTGTTTATACCTTAGAGCTTTTGCTTTGCTTTCATATTTCAATGAACTGAAGTACATATTGCCTTTACGGTCGGATGCAGCAAAATCAGCATCATCAGAGTTAACATCATTTCCCATTCTCAAAATAGTCGCAGATTTATCAACATTATTGATGAATGTTTGTGCTTTCTTAACTGCATCAACATTTTTTCTAGCATCTGCAGTCGTCGTTATGTCAGTGTTAGAATACTCCGAAAGGTACAGATTGTAATACATCAATGCTTTATCGTACTGGCCCAATTTATGATACATTTCACCTAATCTATAGGTGGCATCAGGGTACTCACTGTTTTTTAAGGTATCCAAAAGGTATTTATATTTTGATGCTGCAAATCCATAAGCATTATACTTGCGTGCAGCCTCGGCAGTCTTATACAAAATATCTGCATCTTGATTATCAAACTTAAGTGCCTCATCAAAATATACTAATGCACCATGATAATTTTTTTCATTGTAAGCTTCTTCGGCAGCTGCAATAAACGATATTTTGGATTGTGCCTGAATCATACTATTTCCTAATAGCAGTAATAGAATGAATAAATATTTTATGTTCATTTTAATAATTTTAAGTGGAAAATAATTTAAAAACTTTAAAGGATCGGGCAATTTTTAAACTTAAAAGGTCTAACATTTTTGATAATATATCTCAAATGCAGTTCATAAGCCCCCCTGTTGGTATCAAGCGCATTATTGAAAGGAGTACTATCAAAGTCAATATTTGCTCCCAAATACCATTCATTATATTGAAATGCCAGTGTAGGTATCAATGATCCTGAAGTTCGATAGCCTAAGCCTAAATGCAATTGCAACTCTTTACCTCTATTTTGATTCAAATATATCTTACCTAAACCACCCAATACTGTTTCATTATATTCACCTTGTATCTGATGCAAAGCATGCAGTTGTATATCAAACTGGTTAGTAAGTTGAAAATTGCCTACTCCATTGAATGTATATCTTCTAGGCAGTTTTATTTCTTTTTCACCCAAAAAGGATACTTTAGGCTCAACAAGGTGTAGGGCTGCAATGCCCAAATCCAAATTTGTCCTATCTGATTTTTGATATCTATAATTGATGCCGATACCTGTTTCTAAATAGCTTATTCTCTCCGTACTTTGAAAAGCCTCTTGACTCCCTAAATTTGTGTCAAAAATATCTCCATTCCACTGTTTGTCCCATCTCAAAGATTTGGTATCAAAGCCTTTAGTAGCTAAACCCAAATTTGCACCAAGACTCAATATGTTTTTTGCATTAAGTAATTTATGGAAAGCACCATTAATGCTGACATTGAGCAAGGTAAGCCTTGAATCGCCTTGTCTATCATAATTTATATTTCCACCTACACCATAAAAATGTGATTCGCTTTGATAAGGTATTATATTCCTGTCATAAGCACCACTAAAAGTAGTCCATGGTACCGGAACAAAACGCCATTGATCTCTATGACTTAAGATAAAACGATGGTCACCATTAAAAATACCTGTTTGTGCGGGATTTAAATTTTGTGGGGAATTATAGAATTGGCTATAATGTATATCTTGCCCTGCAATACGCCCAATAAAAGAAAATACAAGAAGCAACCCAATAAAAATAATGTGTAAACTTTTAAATTGCATAAAATAAAAATTTTATATTGTAATAAATAACGATTGACAATAGAAAGCACATTAAACATACTTGGAGTTTTTACCAAAACATCCAATATTGGATATGTGCTTTAATTATTGGTACTAATGATTAAGACTATTTTGAAAAGTGAAGTCACAGAAATTAATATATTTATTTTTAATTTAATTGGTACTTTTTATAACTTAAACTACAATAATATTCCATTTAATGGATTTATGTTATTATAATTTATAGTGTTTTACATAGTTTATTAAAACAAAAGTGTCGCTTAGCAAAAGGAATGCTCCTTTTACTAAACGACACTCTGATCGTAATAATATCTACAATATTTATCTTACAAGTCCATCATCAAAGTCATAGGATCTTCCAACAATTCTTTGACTTTTACTAAGAATGTTACCGATGTACTGCCATCAATGATTCGGTGGTCATAAGACAATGCGAGGTACATCATCGGTCGTACTACTATTTGTCCATCTACCACAACCGCTCTATCTTTTATGGCATGCATACCCAAGATGGCTGATTGTGGTTCATTGATGATCGGAGTACTCAAGAGCGATCCAAAAGTACCACCATTGGTAATAGTAAAAGTGCCTCCCTTCATTTCTTCAAGGGTTAACTTTCCATTTCTAGCTTTGTCTGCCAACTCCTTTATTTTCAATTCAATATCATGATACCCTATAGACTCAACATTTTGTATAGGTGGCACTACCAATCCATTAGGAGTAGAAATCGCAATAGAAATATCTACATAATCATGATAAACGATGTCATTACTATCGATCATCGCATTAACATCTGGCATTTCCATCAGCACTTTGGCACACGCTTTTGCAAAAAGAGACATATATCCCAATTTAACACCATACTTAGCCACAAACTTATCTTGATATTTTTTTCTTAATTCATTGACAGCTGATAGATCCACTTCATTAAAAGTAGTAAGCATCGCTGTATTATTTTTTGCGGAAACCAACCTTGCAGCGATTGTTTTACGCATTCGGCTCATTTTTTCTACTCTCACTACCCTCGCTCCCGATACAACCATTTTGGGTAAAGTAGGTGCAGTTTCAACAGGTGTCTGTGGAATAGTTGTTGATGAGACATTTTTATTTTCTACTGCTTTGACTGCATCTTCTTTGGTAATACGACCATCTTTGCCTGATCCACTAACATTTGTTGGGTCCACATCTCCTTCCCTCAATATTTTACCTGCGGCTGGTGACGGGTGTCCTGTTGCATAATTTTGGTTAGGTTTCACCTATTTTTGCAGGCTCCGTTGATGAGACTAATGGCGCCATAATAGGTTCACCATTAGTAACAGAAGTATCTATTCTTGCTACCAATGCACCTATAGCCAGATCATCGCCTTCATTAGCAACATATATTAACTTGCCAGATGCTTCAGCTGGAAACTCAAGCGTGGCTTTATCTGATTCAAACTCGCAGATTGGTTCATCTACTTTTACAAAATCTCCTTCTTTCTTTAACCATTGCGACAAGGTAACTTCTGTAATGGATTCGCCTATAGTAGGCACTTTCATTTCTACCAAACTCATATATTCAAAATTTTGGTCAAAGATAAAGGCAAAATATGGTATTTTTGTTTCGCAAGTCGAAAATATTTCATCATATTTAGATAATTCTAAAAATATTTTTAAACTACTTAAATTTAAAGATGTGGTGTAAAATAATTTTGATGCCTTTGACCTAATTGTTATATTAAAAATATTATATGTTGTTGGTAAATAATTTGTGTCATTTTCTATAAAATAATTAAAAAGTATATTGAACTGAACGTTATTTATATATTGAAATTCAATATATAAAACATTTATTATCATATAATAAAAATCCAAGCACCATCAATAATAAAAAATTGAGTTTGCGCTATATTCTGATTTTAATTAACCAATCGTAGTGGATCATGCCTAGCATACAAAATTTACTATAAGTATCAACTAGTAATTAAGTCTTATTTTCATAAGTATATTTTCAACCGCCTTCTTTACAGATGATACACTACCTTCAAAGTTATTATTCATAAAACTAAAGGCTAATTTTTTACCTTTGACAGTGATGAGATAACCACTTAGATTATAAACACCAGTCATTGACCCAGTTTTGGCAAACACAAATGGACCATTATCATTAGTATATAAAGATTGTAAAGTTCCATTATTGCCACCTACTGCCATCAATGAAAAAAGTCTAGATTCTTGCTCTTCCTCATACATTTTTTTAAGTAAATATAATATCGAAGATGGAGTAAATCTATTGTATCGGGACAAACCAGAACCATCAACCCATATTGGCCTTTGAGGGATATCATTCAACAGTTGTGATTTAACCCATTTTATGGTGTGTGGTAAAGATAAAGTATCTGTTGCTACCATACCAGCTGAAAGTAACAAATGTTCTGCCAGCATATTGTCGCTTACCTGCATCATTCGTCTCAAAACGGTATCTATTGGCCAAGAAAGGATAGTCAAAGCATCAGTAGATAATGGCAATTTCTTTTCTATTACAGGTTTTTGCAAAATATTTTCTAATAAGATAGGATTTAATTTTGAAGCATTTTTGTACGGTACTTCTTGATCAAAATTTATTGTACTACTAAGCCTATTGGGAAAAGTAAAATGATTTTTATCTAGGTCTCTTTTTATATATTTCAAATCTTCACACATACTAGTATCTCTAAGCAAATAAGTAGGTTGGTAGCAAGTTTTAAAACTATCCTGGCTCACCCAAAGTATATTGCCATAAAGTGGGAATGCTGTAATTTCTGGTTGATAATAATCGCTATAATCATCCCACATCCATCCTGGTCCATACTGTGGAAGTATATTTTCAGTATTGGCCAAAATAATCTTTTTTGTGGCAGATTTTGATAATAAAAAGTCAATTACTTTGCCATCAGCAAAATAAGGATGCATTAAAGTAGGATCAGCTGTACCCCAAAAAGTAAAAGTACTATCAGTCTCCAAATACCTCAAAGCTGGTATGGAATCTTTTAAAGTCTTTAGACACGTATATAATGTGAACAACTTGGTATTGGATGCAGCTACAAAATACTTATCTGCATTGTAATTACATACCAATTCCTTAGCATCTAAATCATAAATCACCAAGCCCGTAAATCCTGATTTTAAAACATCAGTAGTGTCAATTGTATTAATAATATGATTTTCAAGTTCATATTTAGTGAAATGTGGCCCTGACAAATCATTTGCACTTGTCGTATCTGAAATTGTTACATCGACTTTATGAGTAGCTAAAGTTTTAGGGCTTGAGCAAGCATAAAATACACATGCACAAATTGACAAAAAATATATTTTTATCGTATTCATGAACTTTATTATACCGCTACACTATAATCTCTCAAAGCCTCATTGAGTGAAACCTTCGTATCTGTAGATGGCTTTCTTTGGCCAATGATAAGTGCACATGGTACTTGATACTCTCCAGCTGGAAATTTTTTAGTATAGCTACCTGGAATAACCACAGACCTTTCTGGCACTTCGCCTTTATAAGTCACAGGTTTATCACCTGTTACATCAATAATGTGTGTTGATTGTGTCAATACTACATTGGCACCAAGTACCGCTTCTTTTCTAACACGTACACCCTCCACTATGATACACCTACTACCTACGAAACAATTATCTTCAATAATAGTAGGACTCGCTTGCGGTGGCTCCAATACACCACCGATACCAACTCCTCCTGAAAGATGAACATTTTTGCCAATTTGTGCACATGAACCAACTGTGGCCCAGGTATCAACCATAGTCCCACTCCCTACATAGGCGCCAATATTGATATAAGATGGCATCAATATTGCTCCTGATTCTATAAAACTTCCATATCTTGCAATAGCATGGGGTACAACGCGTACACCTTGTGCAGCATAATTTCTCTTAAGTGGAATTTTATCATGAAACTCAAATGGTCCCACTTCTATGGTTTCCATTTGTTGAATTGGGAAAAACAGAACGATAGCTTTTTTTACCCAATCATTGACTTTCCAGCCATCTCCTTCAGGTTCTGCCACTCTAAGCTTTCCTTTATCAACTAAATCGACTACTTCTCTAATTGCTTCCTGCGAGCCAGGAGATGAAAGATGACTCCTATCATTCCAAAGTTTTTCTATCAGGTTTTTTAAATCTTCCATTTATATTTTAATACTAATTATCAAAAAAAGACACGATAAGCGATCATCTGTGCAAGAATACCTACGATATAACCACCATAAATTTCTTCTTGTTTGTGCGCCTTCAGATATAAGCGAGCAGTTCCTACAGCCCCTGAAAGCAACATAACCACCAATATCACCATTCTATCACTCCATCTCCATTCTACGTCTAAAAATGGCATAGGTATATCTAAATATCCATAAGACCAATTAAATACGATGATTAGCATTCCTGCTAAAAAACCACCTGCAGCTATACTATGCAAACTTATTTTTGTAAAACTATTGATAGTCAAAGCCATAAAAACTGCTATAGTACTTCCTAATATAAAAAATGACAGTGCTGAAGGTATGTTATCATTGTGTCTGACATTTACATAAAGCCACATATAAAACAGTCCAGTAATGATGAGTGGACCTATCCTTTCCTTTTTATCTGGCATTTCTATACTACTGATTAAACCCAGTGTTTTCATCATGACTATAGCAATGAGTGGAAACATGACTGATATTGTCAAGATAGAAATTAATACTAAACCTTGCGCTTTGGGTCCAGAAAAGCCAAAAATATAAGGATTCGCAACCATAAGATAAAAAAGCACGTACCCGACAATAAAAAGTGGGTGCATAATATAAGATATGATATGAGAAAAAATCCTAACCATCAATTTTGGTTTAAAACGCAAATATGCAACATATTCATAAGAATTAATAAAATTCGATTTGAATTAAATTAATAATAGTTTGCCATGAATTGTATTCTATTAAAATAAAACTTGACCTATTCTAATACTGCTTTGAAAAACATGTGCTCTATTGAATTTAGCAATAATGTCAGCAGGCCCTTTAATATCAAAATCCATATAATCATAACTATTAGTGAAAGAAACGTAAGTACCTTTCGAAATAAAGTACTTCAATTGTGCACCTAGAGTGAATGCAACGCCTTCAAATTTCCCTTGATTTGACCCATTGACATCAGTAACTCCTAGGAATGGTTCAGCCACAAAATGATTTTTAAAATTATGGTGATATCCTACAATTAAAAACCTATTCTCAAAATTAGTATCGGTACTGAATATTTCAGATTTATTATTTATGGTTGCATTGATAGTTAAAAAACCTACACCTACCAACCATTTATTGTAGAGTAAAGCTTCCGTTTTTATGCTTAACCCATTCCAATGTTCATGTGCTGATGCGTAAATACTACTTTTATTAAAGAAAAATGTATTATAACCTACAGACAAGTCTAAACTAAATGATTTTTTATCTTGGCTAATAGCTAAAGTCAAAACCATCATAAAAATACAACATAAATAAATCTGCCTCATACTAGTTTTTTAAAATATATTTGACAGGCGTATCTTTTATAGTCAAAGTATCATAGTTGTAAACAGAATTTACCATGTAAGCTAAAGCCAATTTACTGTTTTTAGGCACTATGACTGAATTTAAACTATCACAATAAACTTTTATTTGGGTATATTTTGATTTCCACAAGATGTCTGAAAGTTCCAAAACGCTTTTAGTTTTAATTTCTATAAAGTAATAAAATCCAGATAAATTATTAGTACAACTTAACTCTAGAGGCACTCCTTCATCCAAATTACCATATTCTGTTAAATCGATTTGAAAATTCGACAACTTTTCAGGTCCAAATAGAATAGTTTTTTCAGCATATTCTGCCCGTATTACTGCATTTGTCTTTATCTTTTTACTATTTAGAAATGCAACATAATATTTAGCGTTACTTCCAGAAAATATAAAACTAAATCGTCCATAATCATCGGTAATACCATGTTGCATTATTTTACTATCTATAGATTCGCTCATATACCCCAACAATGTTATTGGAATTGCTGCCAAGGGCTGGTCATTTTGATTTTTTATTTGACCTAAGATTTTATTTCTTTCAGAACCATCGCTTTCAAATTCATCATAACAACTAAAAGATGTACTAATAAGATACATGTAAAAAAGGAATAAATACTTCATAAATTGTCATGTTTATTTCTGTTATTATAACGAGCACCTATGATAAATCGTTGTCCATATTCAAAAATTTTCTTATAATATTTCTATCAAAACTCCATCTCAACTACTGACTTAGCCACTTTCCCTCCTAGCTGAGGTGCTATTTTTTCCATTTTCACTCTGGCTGACAGAATATTTGGCAACTCACTTTTAAATCTTTGGATAATGTTAAAAACTACGGTTTCCAATAGTTTTTGAGTATTACTCATTTCCTGCCTTATGATAGTGTATAATTGCTCATAATTGACTGTGTCCAAGATGTTGTCATTGTTAGTATCAAAAGTTTTAAGCGTTACCTCAGAATCAATGATGAAAGTGTTACCAGCCTTTCTTTCTTCCTCATAAAATCCATGATAAGCATAAAATTCTGCTCCTCTTATTGCTACTTTAGTTTTCATAAAACAAAATTATTGAATAGCAAAGGTACTTTAATAACGCTTTAAAATAAAGTCATTTTAAAAATAAAAGATTTCCTAAATTCAAAGTTTAATAACTAAAAAACCAAACATTTAAAATATTATCTAAATCATTATTAATACAAATAAAATTTTCTTTAATTTCTTGTTACTTTTGCAACCTAAATCAAATCAACATTATAGTGTCCAAATCAATTGCATTACGTTCAGCCGACAATATCAGAATTTTATCTGCCGCAATGGTAGAAAAAGCAGCTTCGGGACATCCTGGAGGAGCTATGGGAGGAGCTGATTTTATTCATATTCTTTATAGTGAGTTTTTAAATTTTGATCCAGATGACGCATCATGGGCATTTAGAGACCGATTTTTTTTGGATCCAGGTCACATGTCAGCTATGTTGTACGCTCAGCTTACTTTATGTGGGTTTTTAACCATGGAAGATTTGAAACAATTTCGGCAATGGAAAAGTTTCACTCCAGGACATCCAGAAATAGATATAAAAAGAGGCATTGAAAATACTTCTGGACCACTTGGATTGGGTCATGCATTCGGAGCTGGCGCAGCTATTGCAGAGCGATTTTTAGCAACGAGATTTGGAGAATGGATGAGCCACTATTCATACATCTACATCTCAGACGGTGGTATTCAAGAAGAAATATCTCAAGGTGTAGGTCGTATAGCTGGATACTTAGGCTTAGGAAATATCATCATGTTTTATGATGCAAATGATGTGCAGTTATCTACCAAAGTAGGAGAAGTAACATCAGAAGACACAGCTAAAAAATATGAGAGTTGGCATTGGCACGTTATAGAAATTGATGGAAATGATGAAAATCAGATAAGAAATGCGATTAAGTCTTGTCAAGCTGAAACTGACAAACCCTCACTTATCATAGGTAGGACTATCATGGGTAAGGGCGCTATAAAAGAAGATGGTTCTTCGTACGAAGGTCAAGTGGAAACACATGGTAAGCCTCTAGGAAAATCAAAAGCATCATATAGCGGTACCATAAATAACTTAGGTGGCGATGTTGATAATCCATTTTTAATATTTCCTGATGTTGCGGCTTATTATTCAGTAGTTTTAGATAAAAAAAGAAATGATGTTGCAGTAAAACGAACGGCTTTGGCTAAATGGAAACTAGAGCATCCAGAAAAAGCTGCAATATTAGACCAGTATCTAAGTGGAAATTTACCAAAATTGGATTGGAATCATATTGCGCTTACTGAAAATGATGCTACCCGTAATGCATCTTCAAGAGTTTTAGGTTACCTTGCTGATAATGTGGGTAATATGATAGTAGCCTCAGCAGACCTTTCGAATAGTGATATGACAGATGGATTTCTGAAAAAGACCAAAGCATTTACTCATCATGATTTTTCAGGAGCATTTTTACAAGCTGGAGTGTCAGAACTTACGATGGCTGCATTGAGTACTGGTATGGCACTTCATGGAGGAATAATTCCAGTTTGTGCTACGTTTTTTGCATTTTCTGATTATATGAAACCTGTACTTAGAGTAGCTGCACTAATGGAACAGCCTGTCAAATTTATTTGGACACACGATGCATTCAGAGTGGGTGAAGATGGACCTACACACCAACCAATAGAACATGAAGCACAATTGAGACTATTAGAAAAATTAAAAAATCACTCGGGTAAGGCGTCTTTTGTTGCTTTAAGACCTGGTGATAGTGCAGAGACTGTAAGTAGTTGGGAATTGATGCTCAATACAAATGACAGACCGAGCGGTATGATTCTTTCCAGACAAAACATAAAAGATATTCCAGCTATCGGTAACAACCGACTAGAAGAAAGTAAGGGATTGAATAAAGGAGCTTATATAGTATATCAATCGAGTGATGATGCCGATATTATCTTATTGGCCAATGGTTCTGAAGTCGCGACATTAATTGACGCTACACCTACCTTGGAACAAAAGCACAAACTCCGAGTAAGAGTTGTTTCTGTGCCTTCTGAAGGAATTTTCAAAGCACAAGACAAACATTATCAACACAGTATTTTGCCCAATGATGTACCGGTATTTGGTCTCACAGCTGGGCTTCCAGTTACGTTAGAAAGTCTAATCAAAGATAATGGACGCATATTCGGTATGACTCATTTTGGATACTCTGCTCCATATCCTATATTGGATGAAAAATTTGGATACACGGTAGAGAATGTTGTAAAGCAAGTAATAGATTTGTTAAATAACTTATAACAATATCAGTTGTATTATCGAGACAAAAGTATTGTGCAATGTTTACATAATACTTTTGTCTCTAATTTATACTTCTTAAAAATCTAAGCTTTAAAACCTGCTTTGGCACTAATATCCAACATGGCATCTATACATTTTCTACCTTTTTCTACTATCCAATCATCCAAAAGTATTTCAGGCAATTCATATTTCATACTCAAATAAAGTTTTTCTAATGAGTTGAGTCTCATGTGTGGGCACTCATTGCAAGCACAATTATTTTCAGGTGGAGCTGGAATAAATGTTTTGTCAGGTGAAGCCAACTCCATTTGGTGAATAATACCAGCTTCAGTACCGACTATAAAAGTGCAAGACTCATCTTCTTGGGTAAATTTTAGCATTTGAGATGTGGAGCCTATAAAGTCAGCCATTTCTAGGATATGCTCTTCACATTCAGGATGAGCTATAAATTTAGCTTCTGGATTTCGGTGTTTTAGTTTGGTAATTTTTTCTCTTGAAAATATCTCATGAACCATACAAGCGCCATCCCAAAGAATCATTTCTCTACCTGTCTTTTTGATCAGATAAGCACCAAGATTTTTGTCAGGGGCAAAGATAATGCCTTTATCTGATGGAATACTATTGATGATCACTTCCGCATTGGAAGATGTACAACATATATCGGTAAGTGTCTTAAGCTCGGCAGTACAATTGATATAACTGACTACTACATGATCAGGATATTTTTCCTTAAATTTTTTAAATATAGGAGCGGGACAACTGTCTGCAAGTGAACATCCTGCATTTAGATCAGGAAGTACTACTTTTTTATGTGGATTGAGCATTTTGGCGGTTTCAGCCATAAAATGTACACCGGCAAATACGATCATTTCTGCATCAGTACTCTCCGCCTTTTGTGATAATCCCAGACTATCACCAATATAATCAGCTACATCTTGGATCTCTGACTCCTGATAATAATGCGCCAAAATAATAGCATTTTTTACTTTTTTTAGTTTATTAATTTCTTCAACTAGATCCAAAGTTGGGTCGATATCCATGTCAAGAAATCCTTTTTTAAAGAGTGATTTTTTGGCAATTTCTAATACTTCTGTCATGATATATTATGTTAACATTTTAATAATGATCCTTTTTAATCTGCATTTTCAGTTTTATCATTATCGGTGTCTGACCATTCTATAGTAGCTACAACTGAATAATGATCAGAAAAATGATCTTTAATGATATCAAAAGTCGAGACTTCTAGTGCATTGTCTGCAAATATATAATCAATTCGCAATAAAGGTATTCTCCCGGCATAAGTCGTTCCGATGCCTGAACCACGTTCTCTAAAAGTATCTTTTGCTAAGGAAGAGAATACATGGTAAGTATAAGACTGTGGTGGATCATTCAAGTCACCACCCATTATGATTTTATAAGGACTTTTTTTGATATGAGCTGCTATCTTTTCAGCTTGTCTGCTCCTCTGTAAATGTTTATTTCTAAATTTTCTTAACATGCCTTTGATGTCATACCAAGCTTGTTTTTGGTCTAACTCTTTTTGATTGGCCAATTTTTCGGCATCTCTACTTATTTGGTTGGATTGTAGATGAAAACTGTACACACGGATAGTATCAAAACTTAATTTAATATCGGCCCAAAGACAGGAGTTGGTTTTTGTCCCGAAATCTACTTCACCTTTATTGAGAAACCGATGCTTAGAAAGTATAACAGCACCTTTCTCTTTATAATAAAGATGATGATTTGGAAAAGTTTTTTTTAAAATATCAAAAGCATAATCACCCACTTCCTGAATACAAAATATATCTGTCTCCTTGTATTGTTTTAAGAAATCAATAAAAGCCTCTTTTTTAATATCGCGGTTTTTTTTCCTTTTGTCATACCCATAAGAAGCGTTACTTATATTGTATGACATAACAGAGATTGTTTCATCAGTTGTTTCTGGTTTTTGGTCTTTAAATGATATAAAACCCTTTACTTGACTCCATCCTAAGGCGATACATAGTACGGAAGGCCATAAATATTTTGGCTTTTTGAATAACCAATAGAAGATAAAAAGCACATTAATTATCAATAAGACAGGATAAAACAATCCGAAAAAAGATATAGTCCACGTAAGTTCAGGATCGATATTTGGAGCTAAATATGCAAGAAAGGTAGCCAAAATGACTCCCAAATTTATCAATAATATGGTCCTATCGAAAAATTTCACAGATTAATTTTTGCTAGCATGGTATAATACTTCTTTTTCTTCATCTGTAAGACTGTCGTATCCTTTCTGCTTTATCTTGTCCAATATTTCGTCCACTCTTATTGAAATATCTGTTTTCGAACTAGATGTTTTAGTCGCTTTTTGCTGAAAATTTTCGGCTCTATGAGCTACTTTTAGTGTAGTTTTTCTTTTTGGCCTTTCTCTCTTTTTAAAGGTTATAAAATCTATAAAATTATTAAAAGATAAAGACAAATCTCTGCCACTCCTCAAAAGATACACAAACAAAAACCCAAATAACGTACCACCTAGATGCGCAATATGGCCGCCAGAATTGATATTGCTTTGTGTACCAATGATATCTAAAAATAAAATCACTAAACCAATAAACTTAATTCTTACATCACCTAGGAGCACAAGACTTACCACATAATCAGGCGCCGTAGCCACTGCTGTAAAAACAATAGCCAATACAGCAGCTGAAGCACCTAATGCAAAAACACCAATATTAGGCAAAAATTGATACGATAAGATGTAAAATAAGGCACCCATAAGACCACCCAAAATATAAACAGGTAGTATTTTTTTGTCTCCCAACAGATCTCCTGCTATGTTTCCAAACCAATAAAGCGTAATCATATTACCGATCAAATGCCATAACCCATCATGCAAAAACATGTGAGTAACGATTGTCCAAGGTCTATAAAGGAGTGTAATCAAATCTCCTGGTATAGCAATATATGGAAGTATATTAGTGGCATAAAATAATGGAAAAAATGCTGATAGTAGTGCTGTGATAACAAAAACAGCAATATTAATAATAATGAGTTTTACGATCATGTTGCCATAATCAAAACTTGACTTTATATCGTCTGCTATCGATCTAAACATATTTTTTATATTAGTTTTAACGCAAATTATCCATTTTCCAGTATTTGATCAGCAAAAATCCAAAAATAGCTCCACCTACATGAGCAAAGTGGCCTATTCCAGCCTGCATTCCTGAAAAACCACTGTATAATCCAATTGCAATTAAACCTATAGCCATGTATTTAGCTTTGATTGGTATAGGAGGAAAAAGGAGCATCAATTCCATATTGGGAAACATAGTAGCAAATGCTGCCAAAACTCCATAAACAGCCCCAGAAGCTCCAACTATGATGCCTTGTGTGAAAAAAACTTGTGCTATTGATGCTACAAAACCACAGGCTAGGTACATTATTAAGAATCGTTTGGGACCTAATGCTGATTCAACCCATGGTCCTAAAAAATAAAGTCCTAACATATTGAATAGCAAATGTTTTTCATCGCCATGCATAAACATGTGCGTAACTATCTGGACTGGTTCGAACTTATAAACAATATCACCATCTAAAAATTCCATTCCAGGGGTAACTAGCATAAAAAATCTGTCGATCCCTGGATAAGGAATCAGATATTTTACAGCAAAAAATATGATCACATTGATAATCATCAAATTCTTTACTACTTCGGTTACTCTGTGCATCATATACTGATGAAATTATTTACTGATTAAAACGTTTGATTAGCTCATCATGTTCTATAATGATGAAACAATTCTTTCCAGAAGGACTTTTATATGGCAATTGGCAAGCAAAAAGCTGATCAATCATTGATGTCATTTCTTCTTTTTCGAGTCGGCGTCCTTTTTTTATTCCTGATGAAATGGCCATAGATCTAGATAAGTTTTCTTCTATTCCCAATTCAAACTCTATATTTTCAATATAACTATTTATAAGTTTCTCTATGAGTTGATCTAAAGGAATATTGGCATCTAGACCTGAAGGTGTACCATGTATGATATATGAATGGTGACCAAACTCTTCCATTTCAAAACCCAAAGAGTTTACTCTATCCAAAATACTTTTTAACACTGTACTCTTGGCAGGTTCAAGTTCTATTGTACGTGGGAAAAGCTCCTTTTGCATTAAAAATTCTCCATTCTTCATCATATCGAAGTATTTCTCATAGAGAATGCGTTCGTGAGCTGCTTGCTGATCTATCAACATCATCCCGGACTTGACTTGATGTAAAATATAAGACCCATGGAGTTGGTAAGGTTCTTTGGATGATATAGATTTGGCAGCATAGGCTTCATCACCCGACAATTGGAAAGCTTCACTCTCCATGGTCTGTACCTCAATGTGCGCCGAAGATTGATCTGGGATACTTATTTCTTGCATACTTTTGTAAATATCTTCCCAACCTTTGACTTGTTCTTGCCCTGGCCGAAATCTTGCTTCTCTTTCTATAGAATACGTCTCTCTTCCTTTTTCAAATCCATCAGAATTACCTTTATTGCTAGCTTCCGAAGAAAATTTATACGCAAAATTTTGATCTACATTGAAGTCAAGCATAGTACCTATACTATATTGACCTAAACTATGTTTCAGGCTGACTCTCAAATAATTGTATATCAACCTTTCATCTTCAAATTTAATTTCTGTTTTGGTAGGGTGCACATTGATATCAATATTTGCTGGGTCTATTTCCAAAAATAAAAAATAAATCGGATACATATCTTTAGCCAAAAGGTCTTCATAAGCTGCCCTTACTGCATGGTTAAGGTAGTTACTTTTTATAAATCTTTTATTGACAAATATGAATTGATCTCCTTGTGTTTTGCGTGCAGCATCAGGTTTGCCAGCAAATCCTGTGAATGTTGCCACTTCGGTCTCTTCATTGAGGGGTACCAATTTATCATTTATATGTTTGCCGCAGACGCCTATTATTCTTTGTTTAAGATTACCTTTGGGTAGATGATATACCTCATTGCCATTGTGGTGAAAAGTAAAATAAATATCTGAATTTGCCAAGGCTACTCGATGAAACTCGTCCATGATATGTTTGAGTTCTACTGGATCAGATTTTAGAAATTTCCTTCTGGCTGGTACATTATAAAAAAGGTTTTTAACTGTAATGCTCGTGCCAGGCATGGATTGTACTTTCTCTTGTTTAGTAACTACCGAGCCTTCTATTACTATCCTATTTGCAACATCTTCTTTATGTTGTCTTGTTATAAGTTCTACATGAGCTATTGCGGCTATTGATGCCATTGCTTCCCCTCTGAAGCCCATGGTCTTTATACAGAAAAGATCATTAGCTGATTTTATTTTGGAAGTAGCGTGACGTTCAAATGCCATGCGTGCATCTGTTTCCGACATTCCCTTGCCATCATCAATCACTTGAATACTCGTTTTGCCAGAATCTTTGATGATCAGTTTTATGAAAGTGCTTCCAGCATCTATAGAATTCTCTAGCAGTTCTTTAATGACGGACGCTGGCCTTTGAATGACTTCTCCAGCAGCTATTTGATTGGCAATGCTGTCTGGCAATAGTTGGATGATATCCGCCATAGGTGATGTTCTATTACTGAGAAAAGGCTTCTAAAAGACCAATAATTTTATTTGAACTTAAAAGTAAATAAGCTGCAATTCCTAAAATTATAATAATGTACAACAATCTAACATTTGATTTTTTAACCATTGATGATCGGACATTTGCGTCACCATAATGCTTCATTCGCAGATTGGTTCTAATTCTATTCTTTAAGTTTTCGAGATCTCCTTCTGGCGTACTTGTATTATTATATTTATTTATTCTCTCCTCCAATTCTTCTTTTGCCGGATCATAATATCTCGGTATGAAATCAAAGGTGCGAGGTTTTGTCCTATTACCAAATCCAATTTTTAGCATGATCTTATGGTTTGTCCTTATTTAAATAACAATACTGTAAAGCATTGGTTTAATCAAAGATGCATCATGCGTCGATATTGGCGTATTTGGCATTTTCTTCAATAAATTGTCTTCTTGGCGGAACTTCATCTCCCATCAACATACTGAATATCCTATCTGCTTCCATGGCATCGTAAATGGTGATCTGTCTGAGCATTCTATTATTAGGATCCATTGTGGTTTCCCACAATTGCTCTGCATTCATCTCTCCCAAACCTTTATATCGTTGTGTTTTGATACTCGTATCTTCTTTACCGTTAGAATAATTATCTATGGCTGTTTTACGTTCTTCATCATTCCAGCAGTAGATAAAGTTTTTTCCTTTTCTCACCTGATACAATGGTGGAGCAGCAATGTATATATGACCCTGTTCTATCAAAGGTTTCATATATCTGAAAAAGAAAGTCATGATTAATGTAGAAATATGGCTACCGTCCACATCGGCATCACACATGATGACTACTTTGTGGTATCTTAATTTTTCAATATTCAATATCTTTTCACCATTTTTCTCTTCTATGCTTACACCTAATGCGGTAAACATATTTTTGATCTCTTCATTCTCATAGATTTTATATTCCATGGCTTTCTCTACATTAAGTATTTTACCTCTTAATGGCAAGATTGCTTGAAAATTTCTATCTCTACCTTGCTTGGCTGTACCACCTGCTGAGTCTCCTTCCACGAGAAATATTTCTGATTCTATCGGATCTTTTGAACTACAGTCTGACAATTTACCTGGTAATCCACTTCCTGTCAATACATTTTTGCGTTGTACCATTTCACGTGCTTTACGTGCTGCATGTCTAGCCGTAGCTGCTAGGATGACTTTGTCTATGATACGTCTAGCCATCGCTGGATTTTCTTCCAAATAAGCTTTTAGTACATCCCCTACACATCGGGATACGATACCTGTTACTTCAGAATTGCCCAGCTCGCCTTTAGTTTGCCCTTTGAACTGTGGTTCAGGTACTTTTACAGAAACAATGGCTGTCAAACCTTCTTTGAAGTCTTCTCCCGAAATCTCTAATTTTAGTTTGGCAAACATACCATTGTCATCGCCATACTGCTTAAACAAACGAGTGATGGCTCTCCTAAAGCCTGCTACGTGTGTACCTCCTTCTCTTGTATTGATATTATTGACATAAGAGAAGATATTTTCTTGGTAACCAGTATTGTACTGCATCGCAACTTCTACTTCTACATTATCTTCTTTACCAACAACATAGATAGGTTCTTCTATCAATGGTGGACGTGTTTCGTCTAAATATTTGACAAATTCCTTAAGTCCTCCTTCTGAAAAGAAATCCTGTCGCTTGAAGTTGCCTTCATCATCTTTTTCTCTTTCATCAATCAATGAGAGGAAAAGTCCCTTATTTAAGTATGCTAATTCTCTGATTCTCCCAGCCAATGTAGTGAAATTATATTCCACCGATTCTGTAAAAATAGTAGGATCGGGTTTAAATGTAACCTGAGTACCTCGCTTGTCAGAATCACCCAAAGTCTTGACTGGACCAAGGGGAATACCTTTACTATATTCTTGTTCAAAATATTTTCCATCACGGTGTACTTCTACTCTTACATAATCCGAAAGTGCATTTACACACGAGACCCCTACGCCGTGAAGTCCGCCTGAGACTTTATATGTGTCTTTATCAAACTTTCCCCCTGCATGGAGTACTGTCATAACTACTTCTAGGGCAGATTTCTGCAACTTTTCGTGCATGCCCGTAGGTATACCTCTACCATTGTCTTTTACTGTGATAGAATTGTCCTTATGTATGATCGTGTCTATATGTGTACAGTGACCAGCGAGGTGCTCATCTATTGAGTTATCTATGACTTCCCATACTAAATGGTGAAGCCCTTTTGTATCGGTGCTACCGATATACATGCCTGGTCTTTTCCTTACTGCTTCTAGTCCCTCTAAGGCTTGTATATTATCGGCACCGTAATCGTTTTTTTTCAGATCTTTATTATCGCTCATATCGAATTTTAACTTTAAACCCAAGATTTTTTATTGGAGTGCAAAGATAGTTATTTTAAATGATTTAAGCAACAATTTTGCATGAAATAGCTACCTCCATTTACCATACAATAAATGTATTTTGTATCTACCAAGATTATTTTCTATAAATCGTTGCTCTTATTGGCAAATAACCGAAAATATATTGATTATCAGCCAAATACAATTAGTTTTTCACTCTATCAGCGAGTGTTACTGATCCAGAATAATCTATCACTTTGCCATCAATGAAGAGTGCTTTCGCAAAATAGACAAATACACCAGGATCTAATCGTTTGCCTCCAAAGGTGCCATCCCAACCATCTGTGCCTGCTGGGTCGGGTATATAATTGGTCTTTTCAAAAACACGATTGCCCCATCTATCATAAATGGCAAATGATAAGATTTGTTCTACTCCAGGACCTGTCACTGCTTGAAAGAAATCATTATTTCCATCTCGATTGGGTGTAAAAATATTGGCAAAATAGACATTCCGCACATTTTTGACTTTAACAGTCACATCATCAGTGGCAGTACATCCATTTTGATCAGTCACTGTGACTACATAAGTGGTCGTTTCAGTAGGGGCTTGCTTCTATGGTTCGGCAATCAGTTGTAATACAATCTATACCCGCAATAGGCGACCACAATATGGTATCCACACCTGCTGGAGAGTCGATCGATACATTGATCAAGGGAGCTGGCAGACCTAATTGTACTTCAAGATCAGGGCCTAAGTCCACTATTATTGGGTCTGGTTGGTCTATGGTTAATAAAATTTTGGGTTCAATTTGACATCCGGCTGAATCTATCAAATTTATTGAGTATTGACCTGCATATACGACTACACAGGTATCAAGTGGATACCTTATGCCATTATTTATCTGGAAAGTATATTTGTTGCCAGTTCCTCCTGATATGGTTTTTACTGAAATGCAAGTTTGACCTCCATTACACAAAGGCTCCTCTGGTATATTCATCTCTCCCTCCAATGGTTTAGGTGCGATCATGGTGTAACAAAATGTATCTTTACAACCGAAATTATCAGAAATAGTAGCACAATAAGTGCCCGATGATAACTCTACAGCAACACCACTTTCTGTCATTACACCAGACTGCCAAGAGATCGTTTTAATCCCTGGATTGCCACCAGATGTGAGTAGGGCAATCTTACCTTTGTCCTGATTGTTGCAATCAAGCTCTACGGATCTGTTTTTATCTAAAAAAGCACTTAATTTATCTGGCTGTGTAAGGTTAAAAGTATCGGATTGAGTACAATTGTTAATATCAGAGATAGTAACGATATATTGACCAGAATTTAGATTCGATATTGTAGGTTGAGTAGCACCAGTGCTCCAAACATATTTATATCCTTCATTAGCACCTCCAGTTGCTTCTACCGTTATTGATCCATCCATATCTCCGTAACAAGTTGGATTTACAATAATTGTTTTATTTTGATCTAAAGATAATAATATTTTAGTTCCTATTTCAAATCTCACTGTATCTGATGAACATTTACTAATCGTATCTATTGCAATAACCCAATATTCTCCAGACTTGCCCACAACAAAATTACCATCGTAATTCGGATCTGACCAAATTAACTTATAATTTTTATTCAAATTCAAATAAGCAGCACTACCATCTTCACCATCTTTACATTTTACATTATTTATTACATCAGGTTGTCCTAATTCAACATGAGCTGGCTGAGTAATCATCACCTCTACTTCTGAATTACATCCTCCTGGACTGATGGCTTTGACTGTATATATACCTGCTTTTGCATTTATTGTATTGTTCGTAGAGATTACGGTACTCTCTCCTTTAAGCCTCCATTCATAAGTAAAACCAGCACTATTTCCACTAACAGAGACTTCTATCTTGCCCAAATCATCAAAACAAGGTGCATTTGTTATTTGGGTGATAATGGTAATTTCTGAGCTTCCAAATCACTGACTGTTCTCGAATTAGAACAACCATTTTTAGTCATTATTTGAACAGTATAATTCTGGTGGTAACATTTTAAATGTTAGTCATTTAATTAATAAATCATCACCATTTGAATTGGTCCAAAATACATTAAATGGGATATTTCCTCCATTAATTAATACATTAAGCGTGGATCCGTCATTTTTATCAACACACGATATTTGATTTTCTACAGTAGGCTGTATATTAAGAGCACCCTGTTGATTAAGTACAGTTGAATATATTTCCTTACACCCATTTACATCACTAACTGTGACACTGATTGGACCTCCTGCCAAGCCAGTTTGGCTGCTTACATTTCCAACATCGGGTGTCCAAGCATAAGTATAGGTACCTGTACCCCCTGTAGGAATTAAGGTTATAGATCCAGTATTGACACAGTCTGGCTGTACTACTACTGGATTGATATTTATTGGGGCAGGCTCGATCATATCAAATTTTAATGTATCAGCACAACCTAAATTGTCCCGTGCAACAACTGAATAGCTACCTGGACCCAAATTGTTTGCAATAAAAACACCTCCTTGGTTACCAGTATTTAAAAGATTTGTGCTTGGTATATAACCATAGCCTTGCCCAGGAGTAGCCATTAATCTAATACTACCATCACTCTTGCCAAAACAAGATATGCCTATAAACTCTACTGTATCTATTTTGACTGTTTTTTTAACTGGAACATTGATCATTTTTTCCACCGAGCAGCCTAAGGTATCGGATATTCTTATGGTATTAATGCCCGCTCCTACATTAATAATATCAAATGGACTTGTAAAAGGTTTGGGATTTCCAAAACCATTGACATTTAAGTATTCATAATCATAATTTGAAAATTTTTTACCACCTGTTGCATTCTCGATAGTGATGATACCTGTTTTGGCAGTTGAGCAGGCAGAAGAATCCTTAAGAACTAGGTTAAATTTTAATGTATCTACAGAAAGATCAAAGTCTTGTGTCTTGCTACATCCAGAAAAATCTGTAATAGTCACGGTATAAATACCCGGCCTGAGATCTTCAACTTTGGGTATTCCCGTTACCAAATTAGACCAATCATATTTGTATGGAGTTATGCCTCCAGACACACTCTTTATCTCTATACTGCCGTTTCTTGATCCAAAACACCTTGGTGGTTTAACAAAAGAAGAATCTATCATGATTGGATTATTATCACTCATATTGAACATCCGACTTACTTGGAGACCGCTTGCATCAGTTATATTTAATGTATAAAAACCCGAAAGGATATTGGGTATAGTTACTCTCTGTCCATCTGCAGCAATATTGCCTGTAATAGGTCCAGGAGTAATCGTATAAGAATATGGAGGTGTTCCGGCAGTAGCATAAAATGTCACACTTCCACCTGCCGCAACATTGTTTGCATCCGCATCACATTTACTCAAAAATGCAGCCAAGGTATTAGATTTAATCATAATCGTACCTGCATTAGAAACAATCTCATCGGTACTTACATCTTTCCCAGTATTATCCACTTGCCCAATTTCTACATCGAGCAATTGTCCATTAATAAAAACAGGCGAAATATTGCCTGCATCACCTATTAGTGTAAAACAAATAGTAAACATTAGTGATCCATCTGGAAGGGTTGTTGGTGCATTATCCCAAACAAATTTTACAAACCCATTATTAGAATTATTACAATTAAATAGACCTTGACTAGAAACATTTGGCAAAGCAGAATTGGACAAATCAAATGGGCAATCTGGCGAGACCAAAGCCGCATTATAAGACAAACTCAATTGTATTGACTGGACATTGATAAAATTATTGACTGTCACGTCAAGGCAGACCTTATCTCCTTTGAGCCCCATGCCACTAGATACGTTAAATTCTACCAAAGGCAATGGCTGTCCAATGGAGATAAATTGAAACATCAAAAAAGTAAAAAGACTTAATAATGTAGATTTCCTTAATATCATAAGATTCAAAGAATTTGCTTGATAAGTAAATGAGATTTAAAAAAAACGCAAATATATGTATTATTTTACTAATACATTATAAGCAGCAGAGGGAAACTGTCGTTTTAAAACGTAAATGTACAAAATTATGTTGTATCATAATATATTTTTTGATTTTGTACAATTAAAAAAGCTATGGCATTTTACTAACACCATAGCTTTATCCTGCATAATATTTGAAATTAATTTACAACACAGTTTAAAACTTAAACCCTACTGTTAGTGAACTCCTAGTACGAGTAGTAGTAATATTTGCTAAAGGGTCTAACTCCGATTTCGTTACAACATAAGGATTGTATCCCTCAGCATTTTCTGCTATTCTAAATCCTAAATCTATAAAAAACTTATCTTCTCTAAAACCTATTCCGAAGGACGTTTTATTATTTCTCTCTTTATCTGCATTAAATGGGGACTGCTCAAAACTATATCCCGCTCTCAGTCGCAAATTTTTATATCCAAACTCCGTACCTAATCTTACATTAGTAGCGGCACCTAATTTAGTAAGTATGTTTCTATTGACCTCATTGGTCCATCGTTGTTCGTCTGTATTTGAAATAAATGCAGTACCATTATAATTGGCATTGGTATAATCCAGATATTCTAAGTCCGCATTGACAAACCCTCTTATTTCGCCTACCCTATACGTAGTACCAATGCTTCCTATCGCTCTCCATGGAGTGGATATTTTGTATTCAAAGGTTCCATCTGGTGATGTGTAATCATATCTCTGTCTGCCTTGTCCATCGGTATAAGCATACTCCATGGTTGAGCTGTAATCATCCGTAAGACGATACCACGTTGGAGAATGAAAAGCACCTGCTAATCTTAATTTATTTTTAATTTTGTAAGTAAAACCCGCTTTAAAATTAATACCTACACCTGATGTGTTAAGCCTTTCGATATACTCTAATCTATCAAATGCCCCAATTTTGTCTTCTTTATCGTCTTCAATATAAGTCTTGAGTTCTTCAAAGGAAGAAACAGGCACACCCAAGGAAAAGCCCAAATTTAATTGATTTTTATACTCTCCAGCCCATCCTAAAGTCAACTCATTTATGCCTCCTTTTTGTATAATATCTTGAACCCGATTAACTGACTCATTCGCAAATGTAAAATCAGTTTCGTAGTTTTCATCCTTTTCAATATCAAAAATTGCTCCTGTAAAGTATGCTGGATAAGCTATAAAATCATCCAACTCATCTTCAGACTTACCATTAGCTTGTTCTGCAAAATAAGTGGTAATAGACCCTGGTATCTCACCTGATATTGTAACATTTCTTCTGAAATCAGCGATTCTAGAGTACCCTATAGCAAAATTTGAACTTGTCCAATTCCCGCCAGGATTGGATGCGATGACAAAACCAATATTGTCTAACCCTAGTCCAGAACCCTTGGAGCGTTGCGTATTTAGAGAATCATTCTTAAACCATGCATTAGTCTTGTACCCTTTTAGTGTAGGTGTAAATGTAAATTCTGACACTCTAAAATCAGCAATACCCGCAGGATTGATATTGATAACTGAAAAGTCGCCACCCATAGCACCGAATGCACTACCTACTCCTAAAGTCCTTGCAGTACCAATTTGGTCAATACTTGAATATCGGACTACATCAGAAATATTCTGTGTATTTGCTTGCAGATACAAACTAATTATTAATAATGTAAATATGCTTTTCATTTTATTTATGTTTTAGATCTATTTTTTGAATACTATTAGTTGACTTCATGAAGAAAAAAACTTGACTTCTTTCTACAACTTTGTTTAAATAAAAGGGCTGAATAACTCTTAAATTATCTCAGCCCTTTATTATCGTTATTACAAATAGATATCAACAGATATCTATCATTTTGACTATCCTCCTCCTCTTCTTGAACTTCCGCTACTTGAAGATCCACTGCTACTACTAGACCTTGAAGATCCACTGCTGCTTCCTGAATTACTACTTCTACCTGAATCATAAGATCCACTGGATGATGATCTTGATGAACCGCTATCATAATTACTACTAGGAGACCTTGTTTCTGACCTTCTTGTAGAGCCACTATCATAACTACTTCTATTGGAATTAGATCTAGTTGTACCCCTATCTTCTGTTCGCGTATTAGATCTTTCAGTTCGAGTGCCTTCGCTTCTTCTGGTATCTGGTTCTACCCTACGTGTAGTAGATGGAGATATGGTTTTATCGCCAGTACTTCTATCAGGGTTAGTATAAATTCTAGATCTTTCAGATCTTTTTACTTCACCTGTACTTGTATTACTAGTTGAAGATCTGATATCTCCTCTATACGAACGATCTGTACGTTTCGACCTAGATGAAGTTTCGGTACTTCCATCACCTATTTTATCTACTTGCGTGTTTTCAGCATTTCCACCACTTACTATTCTTCTAGGTGATGCATCTCGTCCGGCTGTGGAAGAAGCTAAAGAGCCTCCCTTGCGACTACCATACACCTTTTTATTGTTATTATCGTTAGCGTTGTTCCAACCATTGCCATTCCAATTGTTACCATTTCCATAGTACACATTACCGTAGTAATAATTATTCCCGTATCCATAGGGCGAGCAATTGTTATAAGAGTTCCAGCCCCAACCAGAATTCCATGCATAAGGATTATTCCATGAATTCCAGCCCCAACCTGAGTTCCAAGAATTCCAGCCCCATGGTCTATTCCAATAACTATATCCCCAAGGTCTGTTCCAAGAATTCCATCCATTACCTATAAAGATATTTACACCATTGTTTGAGTAATATGGATCGTAATAGTCATCAGCCCACCAATTGTCAAAACTACTATAATATACATTTTGAACAGGTCTGTGAAATCTTCTGATACGAGTAGAATATGAATACTCATCATAGTTATCATATTCTTGATTATCATAAGATTGCTCTTCATATTCTTCTTCGTCTTGAGTGTACCCATCATTATTCTGGGCAGAAGAAGATGTAATAACCGTGGCCTTTACTGTTTGATCTTTTGAGTAATCATAATACAAATCATCGAATTGCGCCTTCAAGCTATATGAAGAAATCATCAGCAGGATGACAAAAATTTGGGTAAAAAAGCGGACTTTCATGATATTATTTTTTAAATTTTTAATATTTTGATCGCAATAAATATGTCTTTCCTATAAAATCGAGTGCAATTTATTACTTTTGCACCAATTATTACGTTAAAAATCACTTAAAGTTATCAGATTCAAATGTTAAAGTCTTTATTTAACATTTTTCATGACCTTTAAGTACCTTTATGACGTTTTATATGATGTAAAAGTTTAACAATACATAATATTAATTTAAATTTAACTAAAAGGGCACAATAGCTCAAGATATATGGCAAAAGAGATCACAAGTAGGGATGAAAACTATTCACAGTGGTATAATGATATCGTAAAAAAAGCAGGTCTTGCTGACAATTCAGCTGTAAGGGGCTGTATGGTTATCAAACCGTATGGTTATGCTATTTGGGAAAAGATGCGTGACCAATTAGACAAAATGTTTAAAGAAACAGGGCATGTAAATGCATATTTTCCACTTTTTGTACCAAAAAGCTTGTTTGAAGCAGAAGAAAAAAATGCGGAAGGATTTGCCAAAGAGTGTGCTATCGTCACCCATTACAGACTTAAAAACGATCCTGACCATAAAGGAAAGTTGATGGTAGATCCTGATGCCAAACTTGAAGAAGAATTGATCGTAAGACCTACGAGTGAGGCCATTATTTGGAATACCTATAGAGATTGGATCCAATCCTACAGAGATCTACCTATCCTAATCAATCAATGGGCAAATGTGGTAAGATGGGAAATGCGTACCCGTCCATTTTTGCGTACAGCGGAGTTCTTATGGCAAGAAGGGCATACTGCACATGCGACCAAGGCAGAAGCAATCAGCGAAGCAAGATTAATGCATGATGTGTATGCAGAGTTTGCAGAAACTTTTATGGCAATGCCCGTGATCAAAGGATATAAAACAGAAAATGAAAGATTTGCGGGAGCAGATGATACTTTTACTATCGAGGCCTTAATGCAAGACGGAAAAGCACTTCAAGCTGGAACTTCACACTTCTTAGGTCAAAACTTTGCCAAAGCTTTTAATGTAACTTTCAGTAATGATAAAAATGAAAATGAGTATGTTTGGGCAACCTCATGGGGCGTATCAACTCGTCTAATAGGTGGACTAATTATGACGCACTCTGATGATGAAGGATTAGTTTTGCCACCCAATTTAGCTCCAATACAAGTTGTGATCGTACCTATACCCAAACCAGATCCTGAGCTTCTTTCTAAAGCAGAAGACTTAGCTGATGGATTAAAATCCTTAGGTATTAGTGTAAAAATAGATACGGATGAAACTAAACGTCCAGGATTTAAGTTTGCAGAGTATGAAATGAAAGGTGTCCCTGTACGATTAGGAATAGGTAAAAGAGATATTGAAAACAATACAATAGAAGTGGCTAGAAGGGATACCAAAGAAAAAATATCTATTAGTATGGACTTGGTCGTTCCTTATGTAGAGCAATTGTTGGGTGATATACAGTCCAACCTATACAATCGAGCAAAAGCGTATAGAGACAGCCATATCACGGAGGTAGATACCTTTGATCAGTTTAAGGAAGTATTGGAAAATAAAGGAGGATTTTTGTCTTGCCATTGGGATGGTACACCTGAGACGGAAGAAAAAATCAAAGAAGAAACCAAAGCCACCATACGCTGTATTCCTATCGATGGCAAAGAAGATGCCGGAGTGTGTGTATATTCAGGTAAACCATCGCCACGAAGAGTAATTTTTGCAAAAGCATATTAATAACCATCTAACACATATATAAAATGACATTTGAAATAGAAGGAATCCTCCACAAAATATTTGAAGTAGAAAGTAAATCTGCATCATTCCAAACAAGGGAGTTTGTAATCACTACAGAAGGAACATATCCTCAGTTTGTAAAATTTCAATTGACCCAAGACAAATGCGGTATTATAGACGGATATCCGGAGGGTGAAAAAATAAAAGTCTCATTTGACCTAAGAGGTCGTGAGTGGCAGGGTAAGTATTTTACAAACCTTAATGCTTGGAAGGTCGATAAAATTGCTGGCAATAGTCAGGGATTTCAAGCTGCTTCTTCGGCACCACCAATGCCCCCAATATTTGAAGAGAACACAGATTTTGGCGGTGGTTTACCATCTGATTTTGATGATTTGCCATTCTAACAAATTGTAGCCAATGGCTTACCGCAAAATAAAAAAATACAGAACCCGTCAGGACATCATCAGGCTGTTTTACCAGAAATTTAAGGTAGTCATTTGGTTTGTGTTGATAGCATTATTAATATGGTCGTGGATGCGGAGAGTATATATCTATGATTGTATCAGGACATATTTTTACTAATGTAATAGCATTTAAATTGGCTTAGTTCTACTAAATAAATTAAAAATAGTATTTTATAAAAAAAGATAATTTTAAATGCGAAAGCACAGAGTGCTGATAATTAATGGTATAGATTATTTTTACAATAACAAAGTTTTATTAAAGTATTTATTTTAAGTTTGGACCGTAACCGTAACTCTATTATCTTCTAAGCCATCAGATACAGTACTAGTGACATAGTCTTGTTATCTCAAAAGTTTGGAGTATAGAAAATTATTGGGTTCTGTTTCAATAAAATTGATGATATTTTAATATCTGTATCATTTGAAACAATCACTATATATTGCTGAATGGGTAAATGGTATTATTAAAAATGAGTTCAAGCTAAATACAACACCACTTGGATTTGACAGACTATAGAAAAAGTAAAAAAGGCCAATGAAAGATATATTAAGATGCGACTACATTTAAGTTGCAATTACATGACTCTTAATGAAGCCCATTTACAATTATCATCCATGCCAAAAAGGTGGAAAAATGATAATAAATATTTTTATAAGAAAGAACTAGAAGGCCTTCCCTTAAAATTTACCACTTTATAATGTCTCATGTCCAAAGTTGTCATTTATAAAGCACAAATCCGTAAGGCAAAATACATTTTTATAAAATAAACACAAAAATTATTGCGTAAAGTTATTGTAGAATTATTTTTGCATAGTGTAAAGTTATTGAAGGATTATTTAATTAACCGGTGTAGCTATTTTAGGACGAGAGCCCCCTACCTTGCTAGGCGACTCATCTGTACTTACTCTGTACTTACTCCATGCTTACTCCGTGCTTACTCCGTACTTACTCCGTATATGCTCCGTATATGCTCCGTACACGTTCCGTACTTGATCCCACCGAGTTCCCAGTGAGTTCCCACTAAGTTCCCACCGAGTTCCCACTAGTTCCCACTGCATTCCCACTAGATCCCACTGAGCAATTTGTATTTACTATAAATTAACTGAAGTTTCGGAGTTTATAAATGGATTAATATCAACTAATTACATATTAAATAATCAAATAATAGCTAACTTTATAATACTGATAACCAATACTTTAAAACAATTTACAAGGAAATTTAGAAATACGACGTAAACATATTGCTTTGGGAGATGTAGTAATACCAAGGTTTACCTCCTTGGGGAGCCTGTTCCGGTACGCGGAGCGATTTAGCGGAACTAGCGTTTTTTGTTTACTTTTTTTCTGGGTTTGCATTCCAAAGGAATAAACGTGAGCAAAAGATGCAAAAAAGTATAACTGAACGATCCTGGAAGGTCGAGTATGACAATGCGAGAAGTGAAGGCACCCGTAAGGGATGGGGAGCGCGGCTCGAGCGACAATGCCAAACCTATAGTATAATCATTAGCCCCAAAGAGCACAATTGAATTTGATTCAAGGTTATGAGAGTAGTTATTGTGCAAAATTTGCCCCGAAACTTTAGTAAATTAACTTAAAGGTGAGTCCACTACGATAAGTCACAAAATCAATAAAAAGTCCTAACAGGACTCAATATGATAACCAAAGGATACCACCAATTACACCTATGGTTAATTAAATTTTTTCCTTTAGGATAATCAGTTTAATTTTCGGAGTGGACTCATAAATAAAATCTATCCATAAAAGATTAGAAATTACATAGTTTAAACTGAAAATGGAGATAATAAGTGAGTTGTGTAGAACAGAACTCACTTATTGTTAACCTAAAAATACTAACTAAACAACATTTGGAAAGAGTTATTAGGTCCTTAAAACGAATAATATTAGGCGTGGTCAGTTGATAATTTGAATAAATTCTAAATATTAGACTTCAATCTGCATTACTTCGTCGATAAAAAAGAAACATTCCATTGTTAAATCTACTATAAATTGAATAATTTGAGAAGGATATAATATATTTGCCGCCTTCATAATACAATTCAGATTAATATGCGATTTATCATTTTCGTTTTATTTCAATTAGTTATTTTACAGATATCGTTCTCCCAAGACCGATCCAATCATGCCAAAAAATTCGAGCAACTCGACAATATGCTCCGATCACCCAATGAATACCGAGGAGCTGACGGAGCGCCTGGACCTAAATATTGGCAACAAAAAGCGGACTATAAGATAAAATGTAGTCTTGATACTAAAGAACAAAGATTGGATGGTAGTGAAACCATTACTTATCACAATAATTCACCTGTAGAAATGACTTATTTATGGCTTCAACTAGATGAAAATGAGCATGCTGCCACATCTACCAAACACCACATGAATGGTTCAAAAATGTTTGATGTAATGAACCAAGGTGCCATAGATAGGTTAGAAGCAACAACTCAATTGGATAAGTATGGAGTGAAAATCAAAAAAGTGACATCTGATAAAGGAACTACTTTAAAATATATTATCAATGAAAGTATGATGCGTATCGACTTACCTACTCCACTAAAACCGGGAAAAAAAATCACATTTAACATCGATTGGTCTTATAATATGATCGATAGGATGAAAACGCCTAGTTGGGGACGAGGTGGATATGAATATTTTAAGGATTATGGCAATTACTTATATACTGTAGTACAATGGTTCCCTCGTATGTGCGTATATAGTGACTTTGAAGGTTGGCAAAATAAGCAATTTTTGGGTACTGGTGAGTTTGCATTGTCTTTTGGAGATTATGAGGTAGAAATCACTTTACCGTCAGACCATATAGTAGCAGCTACAGGTGAGTGCCAAAACTATAAAGAAACTTTAACACCTACTCAGTATGGCAGATGGATTCAGTCTCAATCGGCCAAATCGCCACTTCTGATCGTAAATCTGGATGAAGCCAAAGAAAACGAAAAAAAGCCCATATCATCAAAGACCAAAACTTGGAAATACAAAGCAAAAAATGTGAGAGATTTTGCTTGGACAGCAAGTAAAAAATTTGCTTGGGATGCCATGCCACACTACAATGAACTAGGTCAAAAAGTGATGTGCATGAGTTTATATGGCAAAGAAGCTTACCCGATTTACAATAAATATTCTACCAAAGTAATCGATCATACACTCAAAACGTATTCAAAATACTCTATTCCTTACCCATATCCTGTAGCCATATCTGTGGAAGCTGCCAATGGTATGGAATATCCGATGATCTCTTTTAATCCAGGGAGAGCAGAAGAAGACGGCACATATACGGAAGGGTCAAAAAGAGCGGCTATATTGGTCATAATACATGAGGTAGGACATACCTATTTTCCGATGATTATCAATAGTGATGAGAGACAATGGGCTTGGTTTGATGAAGGGATTAATAGTTATATGCAATTCATCACTGAGCAAGAATGGGACAATAATTTCAAATCAGAAGGAGGCGTGCCCCACCTCATTACAGATTATATGTCAAGACCCAAAGATCAGTTGGAACCAATCATGACCAATAGTGAAAATATCATTGACTACGGAAATAATGCTTATGACAAACCAGCTACAGCCTTGAACATCCTGCGCGAAACCATCATGGGAAGAGAGCTTTTTGATTATTCATTTAAAGAGTATTGCCGTAGATGGGCCTTTAAGCATCCAACACCTGATGACTTTTTCCGTACGATGGAAGAAGCCAGTGCTATGGACTTGGATTGGTTTTGGCGTGGATGGTTTTATAGTATTGATGCTGTTGATATCGCTCTAGATAGTGTGACGTGGTATAAAGTTGATCCTGATAAAGATCCTGAACAAAAATTAGATACATTTAAAAACATCATTAAAAAACCTAAAGATTTCTTGACCAAACAAAGGAATAGAGAACAATTCGGAACATTTCCAGTAGAAAGAGACAGTACCGTTTCAGATTTTTATAATAGTTACCAGCCATGGGCTACAGAAGATTCATTGGACATTACGATCAGAATGAAATATGATAGCTTAATGACAAAAGAAGATAAATTAGAAAAATATGGAAACAAAAATTATTATGAGCTTCAGTTTAGCAATAAAGGTGGACTAGTGATGCCTATCATTATTGAATGGACTTTTGATGATGGTACCAAGGAAGTAGAGCGCGTACCCGTAGAGATATGGCGTAAAAATGAAGGAAAGGTAACCAAAGTCTTTGTCAAAAACAAAGAAGTCACAGCCATCCAATTAGACCCTTACAGGGAGACTGCAGACATTGACGAATCTAATAATAGTTTTCCTGTTAGAGAGGTACCTACTAGGTTCCAATTGTTCAAAGAGCATAAATATAAAGAGAAACCAAATCCAATGCAAAAAGCTTTGCAAAAGGAGATCAAACCATAAGACAGAGGTATGACCAATCTTCAAATAGCTGATTTACTCAGAGAAAATGAGTCAAAACTTAAAGCAATCTTTGATAGCCAAGAAAGTAAGTTTTGGGAAGTAAAACCTAAAGACAAATGGTCCGCAGGTCAACATGTTATTCATTTGGTGCAATCCTCGGAGCCATTATTAAAGGCGTTGAAATTACCAAATTTTCTACTAAAATGGAGGTATGGGACCAGCAATAGACCAAGCAGAACGTATCAGGAAGTAGTACAAAGATACCAAGAGAAACTGCAAGCAGCAGGCCCAGGAGTAATAGGTCCATTCTCCCGTAATATGCCGGACTCTCCATCATCCGAATCAGAAAAATGGTTAGACAAACTGGTCTCCTTAAATGAAAAAGTCAATCAACACACACTAAAACTGAATGACAAAGCATTAGATACTATATTACTGCCACATCCATTGATGGGTCGAATGACATTACGTGAAATTTTGATGTGGAATACCTATCATACCGAGCACCATATCAATATATTAAACCAAAAATATTTACCCAACCATGCTTAAAAGCCAAATCAAACAATTGCCCAATTACTATAATAGGTATATAGATTTAGTGCCTGATCTACCCATTGTAGAGGCGCTCCATCAATATGGAAATCCGTATTTACAAAGTGAAAAAAACAATCTTTTGGCCTTGGGTGATCAAGTTTATGCCCCAGATAAATGGACAGCTAAAGATATTTTACAGCACATCATAGATACAGAAAGAATTTTTTCTTATCGGGCTCTTAGATTTGGTAGAAACGATAGTACTGAATTGCCGGGATACGATGAAAATGCCTACGCTGCTGAAGTAGATACTTCTGAGAGGACAATAGATGACCTTTTATTGGAGTTTGCTGCTGTAAGACAATCGACTTAGTTTTTTAAACCCCGAGTTTTAAATATAAAATTAGAGTTCTGTCTTTTACGAACTTACTGAATCATTTCTCCGAACAAATTAGACAATTGGACAATCTTTGAGAATGGTTATTCATATAGGTCATTTGATGAAATAATATTTATAAATGGGAAGTAAAAGTATAACACAAAGGAAGATATTATCCACAAAACTTACCGTTGTTAATTTGGATCTCAACTTTTTGGTTACAATGGTGGGACATGTCATTTCGTCATAAAGATTCAATAGTATGAGCGGTATTGTAAATTCGAGGTATTTCCGTTTATGGCAACAGTTGAAAAAATTGTCAGTAAATTAGTTCATTCTAGTAATTGCTTTTCAAAAGTCAATTTCTTTCTACAATTTGAATGTTTACAATATGATACACCTATGTCCATCGACACAAATTATTTCTTATGATTATCAAATAACCAAGTCTTTATGAGTTCATACAAAAATAAATTTTCATGCCAACACATTGGTATCAAGGAAGAGTCACCAATATCCAAAAGCTATCAGCCACCACCAGACAATTTACTATACAAATAGAGAATGAAGATAGTATCTTTGATTTTCTGCCAGGTCAGTTTATCACCATGGATCTTCCAGTAAGTGAAAAACGATTGCATCGGTGGCGGAGTTATTCTATTGCCAATCATCCAGATCGAAGCAATGTTTTGGAGTTTTGTATTGTTAAGTCAGAAGATGGGCTCGGCACTAAATATTTATTTGAAGAGGTTGAAGTTGATACGCTAATAAAATTTAAAGGACCAGATGGTGGATTTGTCTTACCTCAAAATTTGCAGCAGGAATCCATCATGATTTGTACAGGTACCGGCGTGGCACCTTTCAGAAGTATGATCAAATATATACGACAACAATCCCTCAATTTTCAAAAGATACATTTGATATTTGGTACTAGAAATGCAGAAGGCATCTTATACAAGGATGAATTTATGCAGTTTGCAGAGGAAAACCCTAATTTCATTTATGATGTAGCACTTTCAAGAGAACAACATTCAGCTTATCATTATGGTTATATACATGATATTTATAAACAAAAATATGCAGAAGTGATTCCAAACAGACACTTTTACATCTGTGGCTGGTCCAAAATGATTGATGATGTGGTTGCCAATTTATTGGTTAATATGGGTTATGATAAATCACAAATACATTATGAATTGTATGGCTAAAATATTTAATGACGAATTTCGAAGGACGAGTTACCAATAATGAATAAATTTTGACATAAAAAATGCAGTTTTACCCTAATGATATATGGCAATTTGTACGCAAACTCACTTTTGCCAGAATTGCTAATGTCATTAAACTGTATCTTTCTTATCAGTTGACAAAAATCCTTAAAAAGCCTGTCCAATGGGGCGTACCAATGACTATTTCCATAGAGCCAACTACGGCTTGTAATTTGCGGTGTCCAGAGTGCCCTTCAGGATTGCGGAGTTTTACCAGAGAAACAGGAAATCTTAAAGAAGATTTTTTTCGAGCCACCATAGATGATTTATACAAGGAACTGGTGTACCTTATCTTTTATTTTCAAGGAGAGCCATACATCAATCCCAAATTTTTAGATATGGTAAAACACGCTACAAATAAAGGTATTTACACCATCACATCCACCAATGGCCACTTCCTCAATGATGAAAATGCCAAAAAAACCATAGAATCTGGTCTAGACCGTATGATTATATCCGTAGATGGCACAACACAGGAAGTATATCAAAATTATAGAAAAGAAGGAAATCTTGAGTCGGTGCTACAAGGAGCAAGAAATGTAGTTAAATGGAAAAAAGCACTAAAATCAAATACGCCTCATATCATATTCCAATTTTTGGTTGTCAAGCCCAATGAACATCAGATTCCCGAAATTTATCGATTGGCCAAAGAGGTAGGTGTGGATGAAGTCAAGCTCAAAACAGCTCAGGTGTATGATTATGAGCATGGTAATGAACTTATACCAACAATTGAAAAATATTCTAGATATAAAAAACAAAGTGATGGCACTTATCAAGTAAAAAATCAATTATTAAATCATTGCTGGAAACTATGGCATGCCTGTGTGATTACCTGGGATGGTTTGGTTGTACCCTGTTGTTTTGATAAAGATGCCATCCACCGACTAGGAGATCTAAAGAACGTAAAATTTCGTGAAATCTGGCATGGAGAAAATTACAAGAACTTTCGCCAATTACTCCTGAAAGGCAGAGACCAAATCGATATATGTACCAACTGCACAGAAGGATGTAAAGTGTGGGCTGAGGAATGAAGGTTAAACTTTTGATTGTCGCAATAATGTACTATCTCCAACCTTCACAGCCATTTTGTATGCTAATATAGCGAAGAATGGAGCTGCAAAAACATCAATAGAATAGTGAACATGTTGTACCATCAATAGTATTCCGACGATGGCAGCACATAAGAACACAGCTTTAGAATATATTTTATGATTGAGTATGAGGCCTATTAAAATAAGATTTGCAGTATGTCCCGAAAAAAATAAATCTTTCAAGAGTACCTTATTTCCATAAAACAGTTTTTCTATGACAGGATCCGTAAGTGGTATAATTCCAATAGGTGGGTCAAGCGGTGTAAGATAAAGTGTAGTGGTTCTGAAGAGACAAATAAAAATCATAGCATAAAAAAAATAAACCGTTTTTTTGGGTCTTCTCAAAAAGTATAAAAAACCAGATACAAATGGAATTGTGGTAAATGTCATAGTAACAATACTGAAATCAACAGCAGGAATCAATCTTAGTATAGGATCATTAAAAACAAATCCTGGTCTTGTTTCATTCCAACACATAAAAGATGAAAATAAGGCCACAGAAAGAAAACCGAAAAAGATTAAAAGCCAAAAATATAAGGCCACTTTCCTATTGGATAAAAAATGGCGCCAATGGTGGTTTAACATTAGAATGATTGTTTACATAACAAGACCCTATTTTTTTAAAATATCTGCAAAGTTTGAACAATTAGTTTGATACTTTTATGGAAATAAGGTATGATCTTAAAATATTTTTCAAATCACAAAAATAAGACAATATACTCAATAACCATGTTTCAGCTCGACTTGAATATAAAAAATATAAATAAGCTAGTCCCTTTACTCATTAAAATGGTGTGTAATAAGAACAATTTCCTACTTTTGTATCTTATTGTAAAAAAATAAATAAAGTGATACAGACGGACATCTTAGTCATAGGAGCAGGCGTTGCTGGATATTCATTCGCCATTCGAATGGCAGAAAAAAGACCAGATCTCAAAATCATGGTATTGACCAAAACAAATGAAAAGGAATCCAATACTAGTTATGCGCAAGGCGGTGTAGCTGCAGTTTGGGATAGCAATATTGATAATTATAACAAACATATAGCCGATACACTAGATGCAGGTGATGGTATATGTGATCCGAATATTGTAGAGATCGTAGTCAAGGAAGGCCCCGAAAGAGTCAAAGAAATCATTGAGTGGGGCGCAAGATTTGACAAAAACAAAACAGGGGATTATGATCTTGGCCGTGAAGGTGGGCATTCAGAAAATCGCATTCTACATTATAAAGATATCACAGGCTGGGAAATACAGCGCACACTCAATGAAAAAGCTAAAGAATATCCAAATATCGAATTTCATGAGCACTACTTTGCTATTGATATCATCACCCAGCATCATTTGGGTAGAAATGTGACAAGGCTTACACCAGATATTGAGTGTTACGGTGCTTACGTATTCAATAAAAACAGCAAGGAGATAGAGACTATCGTCGCTAAAGTAACTATTTTAGCAACCGGAGGCGCTGGTCAAGTATATAAAAGTACCACTAATCCGACTATAGCTACTGGTGATGGTATTGCTATGGTCTATCGAGCTAAAGGTAGAGTAGCCAATATGGAGTTTATGCAGTTTCATCCTACGTCTCTTTTTAATCCAGCTGTTGAGAATCCTTCATTTTTAGTATCAGAAGCAGTTAGGGGTTTTGGAGCAATTTTGCGTGCAACTGATGGTAAAGAATTCATGCACAAGTATGATGAAAGACTTTCACTCGCACCAAGAGACATCGTAGCTAGGGCTATAGACAATGAAATGAAAATAAGAGGAGACGAATATGAATATCTAGACTGCACACATTTGGATCAAAAAGCCTTTTATAATCATTTTCCCAATATTACTGATAAATGCAAAAGTTTAGGCATCGATCCAGCAAAGGATTTTATACCTGTAGTACCTGCATGCCACTACACTTGTGGTGGCATATTGACCGATGAAATGGGCCATACCAGCATCTCAAATCTGTATGCAGCTGGTGAATGCACTTGTTCAGGATTGCATGGAGCTAATCGTTTAGCTTCCAATTCACTGCTCGAAGGTTTGGTATTTGCTGATAGGATCCATCTGGATTTGTTGCAAAAAATAGATAACATAGCTTTTGAAACTACGATACCTGAATGGGATGCAGAAGGCACTACTGAACCAAAAGAAATGGTATTGCTCACACAAAGTCTCAAAGAACTCAAAGAAATCATGAGCAGTTATGTAGGTATAGTCCGTACTGATGTGCGTCTCAAAAGAGCATTAGACAGGCTACATTTATTATATAAAGAGACTGAATTGTTATATCACAATACCATTATCTCTCCGCAGCTTTGCGAATTAAGAAATCTAATTACGATCGCTTATTTGATCACCAAAGCAGCACAGATGAGAAAAGAAAGTAGAGGATTGCATTATAATACAGATCATCCTGACCAATTCAAATACACAGAAACGACTTATTTATAGATTATAATAAAATAGCATGTCTCCAAACAATCTCGATCAAGAAACCAAATCATTATTTAAAGAGTGGTTAGAAAAACTCCAACAAGAATCGTGGCAACTTGAATTGCTGATTTCAGGTTTTGCTATATTTGGTATATATTCAGCTAGAACCCTAATTGCAGACTTAAGTTTTTTTCGGGATAACGAATTATTTGGAGAGATAGGAACAGCTTTTGGTATTATTATTTTCATTTTTAAAACAGGGTGGCTGATATTTTTTCTAAATCTGATTATCCATGTCATATTAAGATGATTATGGATTGGTACCATTGGGTTGAGGTATGTATCCCAAGAAATAGATTATGATTCTTTAAAATATTCTGAAAGGTTTACCCAATATTTAAAACAGAAAGTGGGTAGCTATGATGATTTTATAGAGCGGCTTGAGAAAATATGTAGTGTCCTATTTGCTTTTACATTTCTACTTTTTCTACTTTTTGTTTCATTGATGGTATTTGTGTTACAGATAATATTGATTGTATTTTTAATGCAAAAAATAGCACCTGACGACGAATCTTTAATGGCTGTAACAGGTCTAGTGGCTTTGACTTATTTTTTCCTAGGTGCTGTTGTTTTTATAGACCTCATCTCTCTAGGAGGATTTAAAAAAATCAAAGAAAAACATATATCAAAGATTTACTTTTTCATTTATAGATTCTATAGTTTTATTACTCTTTCCTTTTTATACAGGCCTTTATTATATAACTTTATTGACAATAAATATACACGTAAATTGTTTTATTTATCGATCCCATATATCTTTTTAGTAATTGGCGGATATAGAATGTTTGAAAATAATCCTAACCCATACTATCCTGATCGTGAATTACAATTTTCTAATGGCGTGATTTTGGATGATTATTATTACGACGATTTAAGAAATAATTTATTGACTGAATTTCCAAATGAAGAAAGGAAAATAAATAAAAAACTACTGAAACCCTTTTCTATGGAATCATTCGAAATTACAAAATCTACATCCTCTATTTTTATAAAATTGGATAAAAATATGAAAAAACTTATGGATAAAGATTCTACCATCACACCTTACAGAAAAGATGGTATAGCTTTCAGCTGGTTCAATGCAAATATTCTTGAAGATAAAGAACAAGTCTCACTTGTAAATCAACGGGAAAAAGAAATTGTTGGATTAATCAATCAAAGGAAGGAAATAACCAAAAATTACAAATCTAATCCAGCTGTTGGGAAAAAATTAAAGGATAGTATCACATTTATTATAGATACTAGGTCATCCTTTTGGGAAAATGAAATAGCAAATTATGAATCCACTAAAATAAATAAAATAATCAATAAGTATTTGGACAATATAAATTTTCAGATTGATACAATGACAATATCATTAGAGCAATGTTATTTTTATAGTCATCCACATTACCAAGAGCAAGGCTTAAAGTGCTTTTTTAAAACAGATTCATTAAGTGTTGGTGTACATAGAATAAAAATTTTTAGAAATATTATCAACAAACAGAATGAAATAACCAAAGATTCAATATTTTTACCAATTATAAAACAATAAAATCAAAAACAATGAACTTAATTCAACCAATTTGGCTTCGTTATGGTCTTTTTTATGGGTTATCATCAATTTTGTTATCACTTTTTATCTATTATGGATACTCTACTGGGTTAGGGATGCAGTTTTGGATTGGTATGGCTATCATGATATTGTTTTTAGTATTTGCAGGTAAGGCACAAAAAAAAGAGAACAATGATGTTCTTACCTATGGGGAAGCTTTAAAAACTACTTTTTTAACAGGTTTTACAGGAACAGTCATTTCTGTTCTTTTCACTATAATATGGATAAATCTAGTTGATCCAAGTTTAGTAGAAAAGATGACAGAAATGGCTATGGAAGGGGCAAGATCAATGATGGAAATGTTTAATATGCCAGAAGATCAAATGGCTGCTGCAATGGAAAAAGCAGAAGAAGAATCATTGAATGCATTTACGCCTTTAAAACAGTTGTTAAGCATTTTCCAAGCATCAATATTTACTATTATCATTGCAGCCATTATCTCCATATTTCTAAAAAAAGAAGAAGATATCAATAAAATAGATATTAATAGTTTGGGTAATCCAAGCTAATATGACAAAATGATAGAAATTAATGAATAATTTTTCTAATTATTTCGTAAATCGTTTTATCTTTGCAGCCGTTTTAAAAATATTGAGTTATTTGGCGTGGTAGCTCAGCTGGTTAGAGCGCGCGATTCATAATCGCGAGGTCGGCGGATCATGCCCGCCCCACGCTACAATTAAAAAGGATTGACTTGAAGAAGTTTGATCCTTTTTTTATTTCCTAATGTTATATTTTGAGATTAACTCCCTTAATAGATATAAATTTAAAAAAACATTGTAGTGTCTTTACCCATAAAACTTAAAATATGACTGCCGTAATTATAGATGATGAAATTTATTGTACTGATGTCATTCAAATTCTGTTGACAAAACATTGCCCAGAAGTAACCATTATGGGTATATTCAATAACCCTATTATAGCATTAAATTATCTTAAACACCAACAGCCTGACATAATTTTTCTTGATATAGAAATGCCTCAAATGAATGGTTTTGAGTTACTCAATCAATTGGATAATATCATATCAAAAGTGATTTTTACTACGGCTTATAACCAGTATGCCATCAAAGCTTTTAAATTTAATGCTGTAGATTATCTATTAAAGCCAATAGACAAAGATGAAATGATCATCGCTGTCCAAAAATTGTCAACACCATTGGTTCCAGAAATTGTAAATCATCTGCATAATTTGAATCTAAATCATGTACCTGATAAAATATTATTACCCATAGGAAATGAAATCATCTTCGTACAAGTTAGCAACATAATTTGTTGCGAAGCTGATGGAAGTTATTGCAAAATTTATTGCCTAGATAGAACTTATCTTTTATCAAAAACATTAAAAGATATTGAAGATATGATCAACAATCCTAGCTTTTTTCGACCTCATACCTCATGGCTCATTCAAGATACTTACATTAGTAAAATCATACGTGGTGAAGGTATGGAAATTGTATTAAAAGGAGATATAAAAGTTCCAGTATCTCGAAATAAAAGACAAGAAGTTTTGGATAGATTTAAAAGATAGAAATATAAAGTAAAAAACTCCCAATGAAAAGTTCATCAGGAGTTTTTAATTGTTTGTAAAGTTGTCTATTTACATTTATTCATTTTGAACAACTAATTTTTGTCTTACAATCTGGGTTCCGCTTTCTAATTCCAAAATATAAACACCATTTACCAATGCAGATGGTAAATTTATAAGAATATTTCTAGCATTTTCAAATGAAATGTCATTAATATCTATTGCAACACTTAAGCCATTAGAATGAAACAAACGAACTTTTGAATTTGGATCCAGATCGGCTTCTGAGACTATATTTATCAGATTTCTAGCAGGATTCGGATAAGTAACTATTGAAGCAAACATTCTAATATGAATGGTAATACTTTCAGTATCAACACATTCATTACAATCAGTAACTGTTACTCTATAAAATGATGATACATTTGGTGTAACTGTAATACTTGGTGTTGTTTCCCCATTGATCCATAAGTACTTCAACACATTCGCTGATGGGTTTTGATCATCGCATTCAGAAGCTCCTGTTATTGTTGGTTTTAAGGTAATTGACTCACCTAAATTAATGATTTTATCTATACCCAAATCCACTTTCAAATCTGCAACATTTACTACATACTCTTCCACATTACTACATCCACAACAATCGGTCACAGTCACCTTATATGTAGTAGTTTTGATTGGTTTAACCGTAATACTTGGTGTTGTTGCACCCGTTGACCACAAATAAGTCATTACTTCAGGAGTTGTAGATGTACAACAGCCTCCTATTACCTTGATGTCATCAATATCCCAAACTGACTCCAATCCTCCATTATTTATTGTGCAATAAGGAATCAACTCAAATAAGTATTTTGCTGCGGTGTTATTTTTAAACAATGGATTACCGTCAAAATTAAATGATTGTAAATTCCATGTTCTAGATGTCAATATTTCATCCTGGTAATATATTATACTTCCATTTTTACTTACTCGCAGTAAATATTTGGTAGCAAAATTATTCAAAGCACCAGCTCCGTCAATAAACTTATAATTTGTAGGAGATTGTTCATAAAACTGAAGCCCAGTTATTTGTCCAGTATTTCCTGGCTGTATTGTTACTTCAAATCTTAATGACTGATTATAATCCAATTTACTTGGAATACAACTATTTTGAGTACTAATACACATACCTACTTTACCATCAAAGCCAGGCGTACAAGAGTGCTTATTACCAGGCAGCCTATTTACATTACTTGCAGTAACTCGGGTACAATTTTCGTAATCAACAATGGCTATAAATTCTGAATAATCTAAGTGTGTTCCTAAGTGCATATAAGAATTACAAGCTTCAAGATCCCAATATGCTAAAACTTTAGGAGTTTCGACATTGCATACATCAGGACAATTGTTGTTTGAATGTCCATTAACAACAATAAAAGTTTCTTCTCCTTTACACAAATTGTCAGGTCCAGAAATAATGATAGTTGGCTTTGGTTTGATCATTACATTAATAGATGTAGTATCGATACACCCTTCTAAATTTGTCACAGTTACACTATAGGTTGTATTAATAACTGGCTGTACATTAATAACAGAATTTGTTGATCCATTACTCCATATAAAAATAACACCTCCTGAAGCAGTTAAAACTAAAGAATTGCCTTCACAAACTTTATTTTCACCTGTTATTATCGCTATTGGTAATGGATTGACTACAACCATTATGCTTGTGCTCCCTTGGCAGCCATTAACATCTGTGGTCGTTACACTATACGTAGTCGTCACACTAGGATTTACTGTGTTCGTTGCTGTGGTAGCGCCATTACTCCACACATAAGTTGAACCACCTGCAGCGGTTAAGGTCGTTGATTCGCCATTACAGATTACGTTATCGCCTGTGATACTCGGTGTTGGTAGCGGGTTGACTGTTACTGTCATGCTTGTGCTCCCTTGGCAGCCGTTAACATCTGTGGTCGTTACACTATACGTAGTCGTCACACTAGGATTTACTGTGTTCGTTGCTGTGGTAGCGCCATTACTCCATATATAAGTTGAACCACCTGCAGCGGTTAAGGTCGTTGACTCGCCATTACAGATTACGTTATCGCCTGTGATGCTCGGTGTTGGTAGCGGGTTGACTGTTACTGTCATGCTTGTGCTCCCTTGGCAGCCATTAACATCTGTGGTCGTTACACTATACGTAGTCGTCACACTAGGATTTACTGTGTTCGTTGCTGTGGTAGTGCCATTACTCCACACATAAGTTGAACCACCGATTGCAAATAATGTTGTACTTGATCCTTTACAAATTATGCCATTTCCTACAATTGTCGGCGTTGGTATAGGATTTACTGTAATGGTTATACTTGTGCTCGCTTGGCAGCCATTGTTATCTGTTATTGTTACATTATAGGTGGTCGTTGTACTCGGATTTACCGTGATCGTTGCTGTGGTTGCGCCATTACTCCATACATAAGTTGAACCACCTGTCGCTGTTAAGGTCGTTGATTCGCCATTACAGATTATGTTATCACCTGTGATACTCGGTGTCGGTAGTGGGTTGACTATTATAGTTACTTCTTGACTATTTCTACATCCATTAGTATCCGTGACTAAAACAATATATGTCGTATTTTCTGTTGGACAAACAGTAATTTCTGCAACATTTATCGGACCTGTTGTGGTCATGCCACAATCTGTGCACGTTGCATTATCCTCTAAAGTCCTTTGGAAAATCACTCGTAACGAGAGATAATGTTCCATCATTTTGATTTATTTTAAATAACCTACCTCTATCAACCTGATAACCCATAAGTTCATTATTTTCAAAATATATTCCGCCAAATTCATCTGTTTGAACTCCAGTCTGACCTACAAAGCTCAAGTTATTAGAAGGGCCTGCAGTACAATTTGTTGTCATTGAAATTAAATTTAACCTAAATAAGGCGTTTTCAATACCAAAAAAAGAATAAAGAGTCTCTTCATCTGAACTAAGTGCCCAATCTTGGATACCACCTGAAGGCTCTCTTGAAGAGATTTAATGCGTAATTTTGGAAAGCCAAAATGCACGCATCCATGTAAGGTTTACAAGCGGGTAGTATAGATATTGGTTTATAAATCACATTTGATCCATTCCCATGATTATTTAGGTCTATAACACCCAAATACATTGTATAATCCAAAATGCTAAAAGTTAATGGATCAATTAAAGCTGAGACCGCAGGAAATAATACTTTCCATCTTTTGACGATTCACCAATATAGGCCATAATTCCAGTGGTTCCAGCAATACCATAAGGGTTAGGTGGTTGAGGAATTTCACCAAGAATAATCAAATTTGCTGTGTTTGGATTTATTTGTACTAAATTGGCCTTTACCGCATCTTCAATACTTGTTCCTTTCATTTTCATTCCATATATAAATGGCGTTGAATTTGATTGACAATAATATGCTATTCCATTAACATTATTATTACCTAGTGGTCCAATTTCTTTTAATTGTAAATCTTTAGTAATATTGTATAAACTTTGATTTGCTCCACCTTGTAATCCACCTACAAAAAATGATCCATTACATCGGTAACCGCTTGCCATTATATTACTCCATTCATAAGATATTCCTCCACTTGCTGTAAGCTCTGTACACTCACCTTGACAAATTTCTTTATCTCCACTAACTAAAATTTGTGGTAGCGGGTTGACTGTTACTGTCATGCTTGTACTCTCTTGGCATCCGTTAGCGTCTGTGGTGGTTACACTATACGTAGTCGTTGCACTTGGATTTACTGTGATCGTTGCTATGGTAGCACCATTACTCCACACATAAGTTGAACCACCTGCAGCGGTTAAGGTCGTTGACTCGCCATTACAGATTACGTTATCGCCTATGATGCTCGGTGTTGGTTGTGGGTTGACTGTTACTGTCATGCTTGTGCTCCCTTGGCAGCCGTTAGCGTCTGTGGTGGTTACACTATACGTAGTCGTTGCACTCGGATTTACTGTGATCGTTGCTGTGGTAGCGCCATTACTCCACACATAAGTTGAACCACCTGCAGCGGTTAAGGTCGTTGATTCGCCATTACAGATTATGTTATCGCCTGTGATGCTCGGTGTCGGTTGTGGGTTGACTGTTACTGTCATGCTTGTGCTCCCTTGGCAGCCGTTAGCGTCTGTGGTGGTTACACTATACGTAGTTGTTGCACTCGGATTTACATCTATCCAATAACTTGATGATCCATTACTCCAAAGATAATCAGTTCCTCCTACAGCGGTTAATCTTGTAGTCTCGCCATTACAAATTACATTATTGCCTGTGATACTCGGTGTTGGTAGTGGGTTGACTGTTACTGTCATGCTTGTGCTCCCTTGGCAGCCATTAACATCTGTGGTGGTTACACTATACGTAGTCGTTGCACTTGGATTTACTGTGTTCGTTGCTGTGGTAGTGCCATTACTCCACACATAAGTTGAACCACCCGTAGCGATTAAGGTCGTTGACTCGCCATTACAGATTACGTTATCGCCTGTGATGCTCGGTATCGGTAGTGGGTTGACTGTTACTGTTATGCTTGTGCTCCCTTGGCAGCCGTTAGCGTCTGTGGTGGTTACACTATAGGTAGTTGTCACACTAGGATTTACTGTGTTCGTTGCTGTGGTAGCACCATTACTCCACACATAAGTTGAACCACCTGCAGCGGTTAAGGTCGTTGATTCGCCATTACAGATTACGTTATCGCCTGTGATGCTCGGTGTCGGTAGTAGGTTGACTGTTACTGTCATGCTTGTGCTCCCTTGGCAGCCGTTAGCGTCTGTGGTGGTTACACTATACGTAGTTGTTGCACTCGGATTTACTGTGTTCGTTGCTGTGGTTGCGCCATTACTCCATACATAAGTTGAACCACCTGTCGCTGTTAAGGTCGTTGACTCGCCATTACAGATTACGTTATCGCCTGTGATACTCGGTGTTGGTAGTGGGTTGACTGTTACTGTTATGCTTGTGCTCCCTTGGCAGCCGTTAGCGTCTGTGGTGGTTACACTATAGGTAGTTGTCACACTAGGATTTACTGTGTTCGTTGCTGTGGTAGCACCATTACTCCACACATAAGTTGAACCACCTGCAGCGGTTAAGGTCGTTGATTCGCCATTACAGATTACGTTATCGCCTGTGATGCTCGGTGTCGGTAGTGGGTTGACTGTTACTGTCATGCTTGTGCTCCCTTGGCAGCCGTTAGCGTCTGTGGTGGTTACACTATACGTAGTTGTTGCACTCGGATTTACTGTGTTCGTTGCTGTGGTAGCGCCATTACTCCACACATAAGTTGAACCACCTGCAGCGGTTAAGGTCGTTGATTCGCCATTACAGATTATGTTATCACCTGTGATACTCGGTGTCGGTAGTGGGTTGACTGTTACTGTCATGCTTGTGCTCCCTTGGCAGCCGTTAGCGTCTGTGGTCGTTACACTATACGTAGTCGTTGCACTTGGATTTACTGTGATCGTTGCTATGGTTGTGCCATTACTCCACATAAGTTGAACCACCGATTGCAAATAATGTTGTACTTGATCCTTTACAAGTTATGCCATTTCCTACAATTGTCGGCGTTGGTATAGGATTTACTGTAATGGTTATACTTGTGCTCGCTTGGCAGCCATTGTTATCTGTTATTGTTACATTATAGGTGGTCGTTGTACTCGGATTTACCGTGATCGTTGCTGTGGTTGCGCCATTACTCCATACATAAGTTGAACCACCTGTCGCTGTTAAGGTCGTTGATTCGCCATTACAGATTATGTTATCACCTGTGATACTCGGTGTCGGTAGTGGGTTGACTATTATAGTTACTTCTTGACTATTTCTACATCCATTAGTATCCGTGACTAAAACAATATATGTCGTATTTTCTGTTGGACAAACAGTAATTTCTGCAACATTTATCGGACCTGTTGTGGTCATGCCACAATCTGTGCACGTTGCATTATCCCCTCTAAAGTCCTTTGGAAAATCACTCGTAACGAGAGATAATGTTCCATCATTTTGATTTATTTTAAATAACCTACCTCTATCAACCTGATAACCCATAAGTTCATTATTTTCAAAATATATTCCGCCAAATTCATCTGTTTGAACTCCAGTCTGACCTACAAAGCTCAAGTTATTAGAAGGGCCTGCAGTACAATTTGTTGTCATTGAAATTAAATTTAACCTAAATAAGGCGTTTTCAATACCAAAAAAAGAATAAAGAGTCTCTTCATCTGAACTAAGTGCCCAATCTTGGATACCACCTGAAGGCTCTCTTGAAGCAGGATTTAATGCGTAATTTTGGAAAGCCAAAATGCACGCATCCATGTGAGGTTTACAAGCGGGTAGTATAGATATTGGTTTATAAGTCACATTTGAACCATTCCCATGATTATTTAGGTCTATAACACCCAAATACATTGTATAATCCAAAATGCTAAAAGTTAATGGATCAATTAAAGCTGAGACCGCAGGGAAATAATACTTTCCATCTTTTGACGATTCACCAATATAGGCCATAATTCCAGTGGTTCCAGCAATACCATAAGGGTTAGGTGGTTGAGGAATTTCACCAAGAATAATCAAATTTGCTGTGTTTGGATTTATCTGTACTAAATTGGCCTTTACCGCATCTTCAATACTTGTTCCTTTCATTTTCATTCCATATATAAATGGCGTTGAATTTGATTGACAATAATATGCTATTCCATTAACATTATTATTACCTAGTGGTCCAATTTCTTTTAATTGTAAATCTTTAGTAATATTGTATAAACTTTGATTTGCTCCACCTTGTAATCCACCTACAAAAAATGATCCATTACATCGGTAACCGCTTGCCATTATATTACTCCATTCATAAGATATTCCTCCACTTGCTGTAAGCTCTGTACACTCACCTTGACAAATTTCTTTATCTCCACTAACTAAAATTTGTGGTAGCGGGTTGACTGTTACTGTCATGCTTGTGCTCTCTTGGCATCCGTTAGCGTCTGTGGTGGTTACACTATACGTAGTCGTTGCACTTGGATTTACTGTGATCGTTGCTATGGTAGCGCCATTACTCCACACATAAGTTGAACCACCTGCAGCGGTTAAGGTCGTTGACTCGCCATTACAGATTACGTTATCGCCTGTGATGCTCGGTGTCGGTAGCGGGTTGACTGTTACTGTCATGCTTGTGCTCCCTTGGCAGCCGTTAGCGTCTGTGGTCGTTACACTATACGTAGTCGTTGCACTCGGATTTACTGTGTTCGTTGCTGTGGTAGCGCCATTACTCCACACATAAGTTGAACCACCTGCAGCGGTTAATGTCGTTGATTCGCCATTACAGATTACGTTATCGCCTGTGATGCTCGGTGTCGGTAGCGGGTTGACTGTTACTGTTATGCTTGTGCTCCCTTGGCAGCCGTTAGCGTCTGTGGTCGTTACACTATACGTAGTCGTCACACTAGGATTTACTGTGATCGTTGCTGTGGTAGCGCCATTACTCCACACATAAGTTGAACCATCTGCAGCGGTTAAGGTCGTTGATTCGCCATTACAGATTACGTTATCGCCTGTGATACTCGGTGTTGGTAGCGGGTTGACTGTTACTGTCATGCTTGTGCTCCCTTGGCAGCCGTTAGCGTCTGTGGTGGTTACACTATACGTAGTTGTTGCACTCGGATTTACTGTGTTCGTTGCTGTGGTTGCGCCATTACTCCATACATAAGTTGAACCACCTGTCGCTGTTAAGGTCGTTGACTCGCCATTACAGATTACGTTATCGCCTGTGATACTCGGTGTTGGTAGCGGGATGACTGTTACTGTCATGCTTGTGCTCCCTTGGCAGCCGTTAGCGTCTGTGGTGGTTACACTATACGTAGTTGTCACACTAGGATTTACTGTGTTCGTTGCTGTGGTAGCACCATTACTCACACATAAGTTGAACCACCTGCAGCGGTTAAGGTCGTTGATTCGCCATTACAGATTATGTTATCACCTGTGATACTCGGTGTCGGTAGTGGGTTGACTGTTACTGTCATGCTTGTGCTCCCTTGGCAGCCGTTAGCGTCTGTGGTGGTTACACTATACGTAGTTGTTGCACTCGGATTTACTGTGATCGTTGCTGTGGTAGCGCCATTACTCCACACATAAGTTGAACCACCTGCAGCGATTAAGGTCGTTGACTCGCCATTACAGATTACGTTATCGCCTGTGATGCTCGGTGTCGGTAGCGGGTTGACTGTTACTGTCATGCTTGTGCTCCCTTGGCAGCCGTTAGCGTCTGTGGTGGTTACACTATACGTAGTTGTTGCACTCGGATTTACATCTCCATCTTGTGATCTTCCAAGTCCCCCCCGCGCGGCTGGGGGGCCTTTGGGCGGGGGCGGGGGGGGGGGGGGGCGGCCCGCGGCCTGCCCTCCGGCCCGGTGCGGGGGTTACACTATACGTAGTCGTTGCATTGGTTTACTGTGATCGTTGCTATGGTAGCGCCATTACTCCACACATAAGTTGAACCACCTGCAGCGGTTAAGGTCGTTGACTCGCCATTACAGATTACGTTATCGCCTGTGATGCTCGGTGTCGGTAGCGGGTTGACTGTTACTGTCATGCTTGTGCTCCCTTGGCAGCCGTTAGCGTCTGTGGTGGTTACACTATATGTAGTCGTTGCACTCGGATTTACATCTATCCAATAACTTGATGATCCATTACTCCAAAGATAATCAGTTCCTACAGCGGTTAATCTTGTGCTCGCCATTACAAATTACATTATGCCTGTGATACTCGGTCTTGGTAGTGGGTTGACTGTTACTGTTATGCTTGTGCTCCCTTGGCAGCCGTTAGCGTCTGTGGTGGTTACACTATACGTAGTTGTTGCACTCGGATTTACTGTGTTCGTTGCTGTGGTAGTGCCATTACTCCACACATAAGTTGAACCACCCGCAGCGATTAAGGTCGTTGACTCGCCATTACAGATTACGTTATCGCCTGTGATGCTCGGTGTCGGTTGTGGGTTGACTGTTACTGTTATGCTTGTGCTCCCTTGGCAGCCATTAACGTCTGTGGTGGTTACACTATAGGTAGTTGTCACACTCGGATTTACTGTGTTCGTTGCTGTGGTAGCACCATTACTCCACACATAAGTTGAACCACCTGCAGCGGTTAAGGTCGTTGATTCGCCATTACAGATTACGTTATCGCCTGTGATGCTCGGTGTCGGTAGTGGGTTGACTGTTACTGTCATGCTTGTGCTCCCTTGGCAGCCGTTAACATCTGTGGTCGTTACACTATATGTAGTCGTTGCACTCGGATTTACTGTGTTCGTTACTGTGGTAGCGCCATTACTCCACACATAAGTTGAACCACCCGCAGCGATTAAGGTCGTTGACTCGCCATTACAGATTACGTTATCGCCTGTGATACTCGGTGTTGGTAGTGGGTTGACTGTTACTGTCATGCTTGTGCTCCCTTGGCAGCCGTTAACATCTGTGGTCGTTACACTATACGTAGTCGTTGCACTCGGATTTACTGTGTTCGTTGCTGTGGTAGCGCCATTACTCCACACATAAGTTGAACCACCTGCAGCGGTTAAGGTCGTTGATTCGCCATTACAGATTATGTTATCGCCTGTGATACTCGGTGTTGGTAGCGGGTTGACTGTTACTGTCATGCTTGTGCTCCCTTGGCAGCCGTTAACATCTGTGGTCGTTACACTATACGTAGTCGTTGCACTCGGGATTTACTGTGTTCGTTACTGTGGTAGCGCCATTACTCCACACATAAGTTGAACCACCTGCAGCGGTTAATGTCGTTGATTCGCCATTACAGATTACGTTATCGCCTGTGATGCTCGGTGTCGGTTGTGGGTTGACTGTTACTGTCATGCTTGTGCTCCCTTGGCAGCCGTTAGCGTCTGTGGTCGTTACACTATATGTAGTCGTCACACTAGGATTTACAGTGTTCGTTGCTGTGGTAGCGCCATTACTCCATACATAAGTTGAACCACCTACAGCGGTTAATCTTGTAGTCTCGCCATTACAAATTACATTATTGCCTGTGATGCTCGGTGTCGGTAGCGGGTTGACTGTTACTGTCATGCTTGTGCTCCCTTGGCAGCCGTTAGCGTCTGTGGTGGTTACACTATACGTAGTCGTCACACTAGGATTTACTGTGTTCGTTGCTGTGGTAGCGCCATTACTCCACACATAAGTTGAACCACCTGCAGCGGTTAAGGTCGTTGATTCGCCATTACAGATTACGTTATCGCCTGTGATGCTCGGTGTTGGTAGCGGGTTGACTGTTACTGTCATGCTTGTGCTCCCTTGGCAGCCGTTAACATCTGTGGTCGTTACACTATACGTAGTCGTTGCACTCGGATTTACTGTGTTCGTTACTGTGGTAGCGCCATTACTCCATATATAAGTTGAACCACCTGCAGCGGTTAAGGTCGTTGACTCGCCATTACAGATTACGTTATCGCCTGTGATGCTCGGTGTCGGTAGCGGGTTGACTGTTACTAAAAATTCATCAATTCCTTGGCAACCATTACAATCAGTTATAGTTACAATATATGATGTAGTAGTCATAGGTGTTACAATAACTGTTGATGTAGTTGCTCCATTTGACCATAAATAACTTACATTGTCAACTACAGGCGAGCTATGGCATTCCCCACCATAAATTTTCACATCATCAATCTCCCAACCTGGTGTGCCATCTCTTTCAACAATACAATACCCATAAAGCTCAAAACTAAAAGTAGTCGTGCTATTAATAGTAAATTCTGGGTTATCTGTAAAATCAAAAATCTCTAAATTCCAAGTCCTTTCGGTAAGAATATTATTTTTTGAATAAACTAAAGTGCCATCTTTGTACACTCTAATCAAATATTTTTCATTATAATTATTTACGCCTGAAGATCCATTGGTTGTAAGCCAATTTAAAGGAGATTGTTCTCTAAATGTCAACTTGGTTAATTTACCTAATTCATTTGGGCTTATTGTTATATTAAATCTTAATGCATTAATTGGATCATATTGATTAGGATCACAACTCGATAATGAACCTATACACAATCCAATACCGCCTGTCCCGTCTGGAGTACAAGAATGATCTCCTCTATCTCTAGTTACGTTTGTAGCTGTAACCATATTTAAACTGCCCATGGAAATAATGTTTGGTATAAATTCACTATAGTCATTCTGATTTGCAAAACCTTCCGAATTACACTGATCCAATGACCAATTTACCAATAATATATTATTACAATCATCAGAACAAAAAGTATTACCTGAGACCGTAGTTGTTAATTCTGTACTTTCTCCCAAGCAGAATTCATTATTACCAGAAATAGTTACTTCTGGGTTTTCATTGACTACAACTGTCCGTGCTGATGTACCTGTACAACCATTGGAATCAGTTATTGTAACACTATATGTACTAGTAATGGACGGACTGACATTGATTGAAGAAGAAGTATTACCATTGCTCCATAAAAAAAGCACTCCACCTTCTGCAGAAAGAACTGTGGAAGATCCTTTACAAATGTTACTATTCCCACTTATAGATGCAATGGGCAATTCCATTACATTGGCCATTCTACTTGCAGTGGCAGTACACCCATTTGTATCAGTAACAGTGACAGTGTAAAATGTACTGAGTCCTGGATTTATGGTAATTGAAGCTCCCGTGGCCCCATTGCTCCAAACATAGGAAATGCCTCCGATGGCCGTCAAAACGGATGAAGTTCCAGTACAAAATGAACTATTACCATTAATTACTGGAATAGGCAATGGATTTACAATGACTGTCCTACTCGAATTGGCAGAACAACCATTGCTGTCAGTTACAGACACACTATAAATTGTATTTGTTGTAGGAGCTACAATAATAGCATCCGTGGTCTTACCATCACTCCAAATATAAGAAATTCCTCCTGTTGCATTAAGTGTGGTAGATTCTCCAAAACAGATAATATAACTACCATTTATAGAAGCTGTAGGCAACGGATTGACAACTACCAAAGCTTCAGTATATTGTTGGCAACCATTTACGTCAGTTGCCATAACCATATAAGTTGTGTTGACCAATGGACTTACAGTAATTGAATTTGTGAAAGCTCCCGTACTCCATTCATAAGAGGATCATCCTGATGCTGTCAATTCTGTGGATTGGCCTAAACAAATATTCAAATCCCCATTGATAACTGGAGAAGGCAATGGATTTACAACAACTGTTGTACTAGTGGAAGCAATACACCCTTTATCGCTTGTAACAGTAACTGAATAAGTTGTTGTACTTAAAGGGTTTACACTAATAGTTGATGAAGTTGCCCCTGTTGACCAAAGATAAGTAGTTCCACCTGAAGCCGTCAAAACGGTAGTTCCTCCAATACAAATGTTGTTGTTTCCTGAGATAACTGGTATTGGTAATTGATAAACATTAACTTTAACACTATCAGTAGATTGACATCCTTTGCAGTCTGTGACTGTTACCGAATAATCAGTTGTAATGTTAGGATTCACAATTATAGATGCCGTTTTTTCACCGGTTGACCATAAAAATGAAATGTCATTGTTGTAAGTTAAACCAGTACAACAACCACCAAATATTCTAATATCATCAAGTTCCCATCCTGACATATTTCCGCCAACATTTGTCACACAGTATCCTCTTAATTCAAACCTAAAAGTAGCCGTTTCGTTAATAGCAAAAGCTGGGTTTGTACTGAAATCTATTTCCTCTAGATTCCAAGTTCTTTCAGTATTTCTTCCATCTTCTGAATAAATTAATAAGTCATTTTTATAGACCCTAAGGAGGTATTTTGTATTATAATTATTCGGACCTGATGCACCATTGGTTGTTACCCAAACTAAAGGCGATTGTTCTCTAAAAGATAATTTTGTTATACGTCCCGCTTCTTGAGGTGTCAAGGTCACTTCTACCTTTATAGCGTGATCAGGGTTGTATTGCAATGGATCGCAACTATCCAGGGCTGGCACACACACTCCATTATCTCCTACACTACTACCTAAAACTGGTGTACAAGAGTGTTCGCCTAGTGTTCTATACATATTTGTTGCCGAAATATTCAAACAATTTCCATTTGAATGATAAGTAGGAATAAATTCTGAATAACTGTTTTGCTGTGTTTGATTTGATGCATTACATTGGTCCAAACTCCATTCTACTAGTAATGAATCTAATGTGGAAGGACAACTTGACTGACAAATTGATTTACCTGTAACAGTTGAATTTAATGTATGCGATGTTCCAATACATGCACCGACATTTTGACCTGCATTAATATTCAATTGTCCAACTGTTAAAACAATATTTTTTGTTGACACACAGCCATTAGAATTTGTATATGAGATGGTATAAACTCCCGTCTGATTAGGCTGTACATTTGAAAAATTCCAAAACGAACTTCCATCAGGTGTATTATCAATAAAATTGTTGGGACCTGAAATGCTAAGTCCTGTCAATCCCAAAGCTTGAACACCTAAACTTACATTAGCACCTCTACAAACATAAACTTTATTTGATTGATATGCTCCAGAACCAGTATTGACGTAAGGAGTCAAAGGCGTGGGATTTCCTGCAAATAATGTTACAATTCTTGAAGACGGCAAGGTACAGCCACAATCAGCTGGTGATACTATTTCAAAATCCCCGGCTTCTTGATTTGAAACAACTAAATTTCCTGCTCCTTGAGCAATTAGAACGTTGTTTTTATAAACATTAATTTGCCTATTACAACTGCTATTTACCGAATTGACTTTAAATGATCCATCACTGGCATAACAAGATGAAGGATTTGTAATATCACTAACCCCCAAAATACATTGAGCATTTAAAGTGTTAATACTAAAAAAAATGATGGCAAAAAAACTGAAAGTTTTAAAATTCATTTTGGGAATCGAATTAAGCATATATTATATTTTATACAAAAATACATAAATAACAAAATACCTGCTCAAATACTGTTGAACAGGAAATTTGCCTGAAATTATTAATAATTATTGGTAAAGATAATACACACTGCCTACTAATGAATAGCTTTTATTTTATATTTTCACATAATTATTTATGTAAATTGTAATGATTTGTAATTATGAATTCTTACACAAAATAGAAAAGTTGAATGTGAAATTTAATTAATTAGTAGTTATCTATGGTTCCATAAATTGTTAAACACTGCGAAAATTCAAAACTTTGTTTATTCTTGTTCAATTAATCTCCTAAAACCAATGATATTTTCTTTTCTTTTTCATCTCTTATATAGGTGATTTCAACTTCATCTCCCGCATTATATTTCTCCAATATTAAAAATAGATCATTGTTTGATTTGATCGGATTGCCATCTACTGCTGTGATAATGTCTCCAAAGATGATTTCACCATTTCTTGTTTGTTCCAATGGTTTGAGTCCTGCCATTTTCGCGCTACCATTTGGCAATAATCCTGTAATCATCGCCCCTTCGATTCCCCAATTTTGCGCATACTGTGGAGGTAATAGCTCAACACCGATTTTGGGTCTTTTAACTTCCCCATATTTTATTAGGTCTGAAACGACCCAATTGACTTCATCAACAGGTATAGAAAAACCTATCCCTGCCGAAGCACCTGAAGTACTGTAAATCATCGTATTGACACCAATCAGCCTACCACCACTGTCTAGCAGCGGCCCACCTGAATTGCCAGGGTTGATGGCTGCGTCTGTTTGAATTACGTCTCTGATAGGCCTTCCTCCCACAGATGTGATTTCTCTACCCAATGCACTTATTACTCCAGTTGTCAGCGATTGATCAAGACCAAATGGATTACCAATCGCATATACAGATTGACCCACTTTTAGATTGGAGGAACGACCTACAGGTATAGGTTTGAGTTTGTCTTTTGGTGCTTCTATCTTGAGCACTGCTAAGTCTTTGTTAGGCTCTACTCCTATAACAGTGCCATCCCATGCACTACCATCACTAAGGGTAACTTTAAATTTTGTAGCATTCTGTAAAACATGGAAATTGGTTATTATGTGACCATCAGTATCCCATATAAAACCAGATCCAGAACCAGCAGGTATTTCGGTAATATTGCGCGACCAATAATCTCTTTGTTGATTTAAAGTAGTGATAAAACATACCGAAGGTGCTGAATTTTCAAAAAGATCGATGGTAGCTTGTTCACTATTAGTCAAATAAGTTACCGAATCGACTGCCCTTCGGTGTGTACTTTCTGTTTTGGGCTTTGGCGATATAGTTGATGCTTCTTCACCATTATTCACAGTTTTAGTAGCAAAAAACTTATTGCCTAAAAAAACACCTAATCCTATCAATAAAAACCCAATAATGATATTTCCAATTTTCACGTTCTTTATGTTTATTTATATACCTTAAACACAAAATTGAAAAAAATGTGCGAAATAATGTTCTAAAATTATCCTAAATTTTTCAAAAATCGACAAACTCTATATCTTTCTTCGCCGTAAGTATGGTGTAAATCGTCCAAACATTGGATGACATTTTGATAACCTATCTCTTTGCCCCATGCTAGCAATCCTTTAGGATAATTTACGCCCAACTTCATGGCTAGCTCTACGTCTTCAGTATTACAAATCTGCATCCATACAGTATCAGCTGCTTCATTTATGAGCATAGAGATGATACGTATGAATATTTTTTGTTTTAATTTTTCGTCATCTACAGCTACATTTTGCTCATCGCCATTGTAATCATAAAATCCTTTTCCACTTTTTTTGCCCAGATACCCTGCTTCCAATAATCTTAATTGTGTAAACGAAGGTCTGTATTTACTGTCATAAAAAAATGATTTCCAGACTGATTCTGTCACTCTATAATTGACATCATGACCTATAAAATCCATTAATGTAAATGGACCCATTTTAAATCCGTTTTGAGTCATGGCGCTATCTATGGTTGCTATATCGGCAATACCTTCTTCTAGGATTCTGATGGCTTCACTATAATATGGACGTGCTACCTTATTAACGATAAATCCTGGTGTATCCTTGGCCACAACCACCGTTTTGCCCCAAGATGTGATCAACTCTTTGACAAACGTGACCATATCTTGGTTGGTCTGAATAGCGGGTACTATTTCTACCAGCTTCATTAGCACAGGTGGATTAAAGAAGTGGATACCAATGCATCTTTCTGGTTTACCAAGTGAAGATGCTATAGATGTGATAGAAAGTGATGAAGTGTTGCTGGCCAAAATACAAGTCGATGTAACTATCTTTTCCAAATCAGTAAATAGCGCTTTTTTTATTTGGAGATCCTCGATGATGGCTTCTATCACTATGTCGCAATCAGCCAACGTAACCAATTTTTCGCATAAATATATCTTACCTATCACTGCCACTCCTTCTTCTGGCTGTAGTTTTCCTTTAGATACAAAGATATTGACACTATCAGTGATGCTCCTTAATGCCTTACTTTTGGCATCAGCATTGGTATCAAAAAGTCTAACTTCATTGCCAGCCATGGCGGCTACCTGAGCGATTCCTGCCCCCATAGCCCCAGCTCCTACTATTCCTATGATCATTCAAAATATGTTTTTTAATCTGAACCTGGATTTTCCACTTCCCAAAAGTTCAGTTTGTGTAAATTAATGCTGAAACTAAGTCTTGAAAAAAATGTTTTATGACCTTCCTTATATGAATTGCCTAAATCCTTAGAGTATATCAACGGACAATGTATCGCTACAATATCGCTAAAATTGAGTGAAAATCCGCCATTATACATCCAGTTATTCGTGAACTTATCACCATTGGATGAACTAAAAGTGCCTAAATCAAAATACGCTCTTAGTGGAAACCAGGGTTGAGAAAATGGCAAATCCACACTTGCATTTAAAGAAGCTGCAAAATTATTGGAGTAAACCTTTGCGTAATTAGTTCCACCAACTGGTGTTTTAAACCCACCACCATTGGATAAACTTACTTGATCATCAAATAATAGGTTTTGATTTTGTCTCGAGAAAAAATACTCATCGTACCTATAATCATTGTAACCATCATAGATCAATGCTATACTACCTCTTGTTTGGTTTAGAATGTTTCTGTTAGAATTAGCCAAAAATCCCGATGCAAAAAGCCTGAAATAAAAATTCCTTTTTGGTTTATACATCCATCTCTGATACACTGTACCTGTGAGCTTCAAGTAATTTTCTGTTTCATACGATTGTTGCTCTACACTCACCAAAAGACTAGAAGTACTAAGTTCATCCCTTTTCTTAATGTCAAAATCCAATTTAAAAATCTTAGAAGCAATAGTATTTATTCCTTTCAAACCACTACCATCAGATACGGCTATTTTCTGATATAATAGTAAGCTTTCAAGGTCAACCCAGAAGTAATATTGGTGACAGGTAAATGTCTAAAGCGCAACTTTATGGAAGGATCAAATTTTATGTATTTTAGATAAAAGTCAAACTTCTGGTTGTAGTCCATATTAAATGATTTGACGCCAGCTCTTATAGTCAGAAGATCGAATGTATTGTTGTTTAAATATTTATTATAATTTACCCAAGCTTGACCTAATGGATTTTTGCTTGTAAATGAAAACATGGGTGCAAAAGCAAAACTCAAGTTTTTAATTATGTTGAAATTACTATTAGAAAAAACGGTTCCCAGCATAAATTTATCATTATTATTATATGCAGGATAGAGCATCATCAATAGTTTTCTATATCTACTGTCTTCGTTTGTAAATAGATTTTTGAGTTTAAATGAGCCGAATTTTCCGCTATTATTGGGGAAATAATGGTTATTGTCTCTATTTTTTTCGGGCAATACACCTTGTAGATCTATAGAGACATATTGTATATTATCTACATCGTTTAAATTTACTGGAATGCTTTTCTCACCATTGAAACCAGAAATTAAAAAATCTTCTACACTATCATCTTTTCTAGTGAATGACAATAAAAATGGTAAGCTAAGAGAGTCTTCATTGGCAATTTTTATATGCAACTGATTGTTTTCCCAGTCCATCCCTAGCATCTTGTAGTCGGTATTTAGGTTACTTTTGGTGTAAATATCACAGATCGATTGAAGTTTTTTGCCACTATTGATTTCAAGTTCTCGGACCAATTTTTCTAAAGTCAATATTTTCTGATTATTTGCAAAGCTTTTGACCGATTTATCAAATATCTCTTCACCCACTATGATTTGTAAGTATTGGAATAAAACACAGGAAAAACCTTTTTTATTTGCAAATTGCTGTTGATTACTTAAATCATTTATAGGCGTATTCAAAGGCATTTTTTTCCTTTCTTTTATAGCTTGGTATAGGTACTTGTTATTAGAAAAAAGAAATTCTGAAGAATGATTTTTAGTTGAATAAGTGCTCGTCTGACTTAAATTTCTATTAAAATAATATTCTGATAATCCATCGGACAACCAATAGTTCTGTTTCGCATTTATGTCAAATTGGCTCTCCACCCAAACTTCTCCAAAGATTTCTGATATATATGTATTTAAATCAAAATCATCAGAACTAATATCTTGTCTTTGTAATAAACCACTAGCTAGGTAACAATTTGGACAACTATTTTGAACATTGAATATCAACGAACTATATGGGTAAAAACCAAAATAATTAGTCCATAATGTAGCAGCATTTTGAATGGCTGTATCAATGCCTTTCCATTCTTTATCACTTGTTTTTATAAAATGCACGACGTTATAAGGAATGATTTTATCTCCTGATTTAAAAGTACCCCTATATATTTTTGTACTGTTTTTAATTAATTGAAGGGCGAAATCTTTGACATTTTTTGCTTTAATCTTAGCATCTGCACCTTCATAATTTAATTCACCTGAAGACATGATTTCTCCAAATGGGTTACTTAGTGTAACGTTAAAGTCAGCACTTCTAAAAGATACTTGGACAAACTGTGTTAAAGGCTGAAAATACCATTGCCCATCAAACTTTAACAACTGTGGGTAAAAGTTCCTTAACCAATAATTTCGATCTTTATAGCCTAAACCATCTATCGCTTTTGGTAAATTCAGTGTATAATCGAAGATCAGATGGTCGTGGCTTCCAGCTAGGAAGCCTACAAATTCTTGGTCATCATTTTTGTAGAAAAATGGTATGTCTTGATTTCCGTCCTTGATTTTAAAATTACTAGTGGTACAATATTCATTTTCCCTTCTAAAATGAAAGTTTGTCATATTGAATTTTAATTGCTCATTTGCGAAAGCACTATATTTTGTATACGCATTAAATGGCAAATGAAACCACACGGTGTCTTTCGGAAGTGTGATGCCCTCGGGTATGGTGATTGCCGCATTTACAGCCAAGGTCTGAGCGGTAGTATCTAGTTGCAATTTAATATCATAGGTGGGATTTTGACCAGATAAGTCTTTGGAAAATAAACCAAATACTGCATAAGTGATAAGCCATCCGAATAGTCGCATAAGAAAGTTTTAAGCCACAAAACTAATAAAATATTTAAAATACACGATATACGTCTCATAATAAGTGCATTACAAGCAACTGATTTGTTTTATTTATTAGATCCCTTTTAATTATTATCATTTTTTTAAATATTCAACTTTTGGGTTTTACCAATGCTAACATATCAATAAAAAACCATATATTTGTCCTTCCATTTAGTTTTGCATAGACAACATTTTTACTAAATATGAGCGACAATAGTACAGTATTATACAATGAAGACAATATCAAAAGTCTCGACTGGCAAGAACATATCCGCTTACGTCCTGGGATGTATATCGGTAAACTCGGCGATGGTTCATCACAAGATGACGGTATTTACGTACTCTTAAAAGAAGTCATCGACAACTCTATCGATGAATTTGTGATGGGAAATGGAAAAAGCATCGACATCAAGATAGAACAAGGTCGAGTTTTTATTCGTGATTATGGTCGCGGTATTCCACTAGGCAAAGTCATAGATTGTGTTTCCAAAATCAATACAGGTGGAAAATATGATTCCAAAGCGTTTAAAAAATCGGTAGGTCTCAATGGTGTAGGTACTAAAGCAGTCAATGCGCTTTCTAGCTATTTTAAAGTACAATCATTCAGAGAGGGAGAGACCAAAATGGCAGAATTTTCTGGTGGTGTCATCACAGTGGATACAAAGCTGACCAAAACCACGGAGCCTAATGGAACAATGATAGAATTTATTGCGGATGAAAATATATTCAAACACTATAAATATAGACCTGAGTATGTAGAAAATCAATTGTGGAATTATGCTTACCTAAATGCAGGCCTAAAACTCAATTACAATGGTAAAACATTGGTTTCTAAAAATGGTCTAAGAGACTTATTGGAAAGAAAAACAGATGTAGAAAACCTTCTATATCCGATCATACACATACAAGCAGAAGATATAGAAGTGGCGCTTTCGCACAATAGTCAATACGGTGAAGAGTATTATTCGTTTGTCAACGGACAGAATACCACGCAAGGTGGAACGCACTTGGCAGCTTTCAGAGAAGCCATCGTGAAGACTTTTAGAGATTTTTACAAAAAAGAATTTGATACTAGAGACGTACAAACTTCTGTGGTCGCTGCGATCAGCCTCAAAGTAGAAGAACCCGTATTCGAATCGCAAACAAAAACTAAATTGGGTTCGCAAAACATGGTGCCAGAAGGTGTAACGATTCGTACATTTGTAGTGGACTTTATGAAAACCCACTTGGGCAATTATTTACACAAAAACAAAGAAGTCGCTGATGCTATTTTGCGTAAAATCCTACAGTCCGAAAGAGAAAGAAAGGAAATAGCCGATATTAAAAAAATAGCCAACCAAAGAGCTAAAAAAGCCAATATCCACAATAAAAAATTAAGAGATTGTAGGGCGCATCTCACTGATGGTAAAAAAACGGAAGATGAAGCAAGATTAGGCAGTACCATCTTCATCACCGAAGGAGACTCTGCGAGTGGATCGATCACTAAGGCTAGAAATGTACAGACACAAGCTGTATTTTCATTGCGTGGTAAGCCACTCAACTGCTATGGTATGACCAAAAAAGTAGTGTATCAAAATGAAGAGCTCAATCTGCTACAACATGCACTAGATATAGAAGATGGCATAGAAAATCTTCGATACAATAGAGTAGTGATCGCAACCGATGCCGATGTGGACGGTATGCACATCAGACTGTTACTATTGACTTTCTTTTTACAATTTTTTCCAGATTTGGTAAAACATGGTCATTTATACATTTTAGATACACCACTTTTCAGAGTCAGGGACAAACAGAAGACCTTTTATTGCTACAGTGAGCATGAAAAACAAGATGCCATTCAAAAATTAAGAGGAAAAGCCGAGATCACTCGATTTAAAGGACTCGGAGAAATATCTCCCAACGAATTTGAAGATTTCATCGGTGAAAATATTCGGTTGGAGCCAGTTATATTGGGTGAAAAAACAAAAATTGAAGACTTATTGGGTTACTATATGGGTAAAAACACGCCTGAGCGACAAGTCTTTATTATCGATAATCTGAAGATAGAACTAGATCAAGTGACACCTGATGAAGAAGAAGTAATGGACCTTACACCTGCGGATGTAGAAGAAGTGTAGCCTTATGGAAGATCCGACCGTAAAACCAGATAATACCATCCTACTTGACATTGTTAGGATGCCCTTGCCTTATGGCAAATATAAAGGTACTTTGATAAAACATATTCCTACTTACTATTTGGAATGGATGTCCACACAAGGATTCCCAGATGGGCGCCTCGGTATGGTCTTAAGTACAGCATTTATCATCAAAACACATGGGTTGGAGTATTTGTTGAAGGATATTAGGTGATTGAATTATAGGAAATTTACCTCCTAAAATCTTCAATTTAATGGTATTTTAAAGCCTGAATTTAAGAACCTATTGAATTTATATAACATTTATATAGTTGCTAATTATGCGTCATTTATTATTATTTTTGATTATTAGTTTTGGAATCACACAGCTTTCTTGCGCTCAATCATCTACTGCTTATCGCAATAAAAATTGGAATCCAAAGGCAGGGAAATACTATTTTTCTACCATGCTCACTTGGACTTATGAGAATGAACTAGCCACCGAAGAGCATTTACGTAAAGGTGAAATAAGCATCTATGTGGATGAAAAAACGGGCACGTTCCTTTTTACTAGAGAGGCTTATGGTTGGTCAGGAGAGATGATAGATTTTGTCATTGCAGATCAAAAAGGAAACTATATCATAGGGCATACTGATGAAGTTGGTGGCAAGCACAGAGAAACCAAAAAATTAGAGCATTTTGCAGAGATCTTGCTCCAATCTAAAAAGATCGCAGCAGATTTCAACCAATATTGTACACCTACAGGTAAAACAAAAATATTCGGTAAAAACAATTACGGTTGGCCTACGAAAAAGGGTAAGGAGTACATTCTTTCTTACCAAAAAACTTCCAATAAAAACAATTTATTTTTGACCACAGAAAAATATAGCTTTTTACCCGTCTTTTTATTCAATAAATTAGATTTTGATGCGTCACTACCAGTCTCCTTTGATTATAGCATGATACTGCCCAACTATCAGATGCCGCTAGAAGATGTATATGAATGGAATGGTAAAAAAGTAACACTAACCTTTGTTTCATCATCACCTACGGAGTATTATATTGATTTGAATCAATACAAAAAACAATAAAGAAAAAAGACGAATATGACGAATCAAAAACCCATCATTGAAGGTACTTTTACAATTCAAAAAATGGCTATTAAAGGTGGTTGGTCTTACGTATTATTACCTCCTGTGCATACCAAGTCAGGATTGCCATTTGGCTGGTTTGTTGTAAAAGGGCGCATAGACAGTTTTGAAATCAATCAGTACAAGCTTTGGCCCACAGCAAATAACCAATTATTTTTACCAATAAAATCAGAAATAAGAAAACATATCAATAAAAGTGAAGGAGACGAAGTCTATATTATAATCTATGATGATAAGAGTGAAATAGTAATTCCCGATGAATTCTTACTATGTTTGGAAGACTATCCACAGGCTAAATTTTATTTCGAAAAGTTATCAAAAACAAGCCGAAAGCAATATATAGACTATATTTATGCAACTAAAAGCCTTGATACCAAAGCTCGTCGTATGACCAAGACAATAGAAAAATTGGAGAAAGGATTAAAGTATCACGATAAGGAAGGTACGAGTAAGAATGGCTAAACTCGTTATGCCATACTTTTTATCTCAGCAACCAATTTATTGAGTGCATCTTTAGCATCACCAAAAAGCATAGAAGTCTTTGGTTGAAAAAATAAACCATTTTCTATACCAGCATAACCAGGCTTCATACTTCTTTTGTTGACTATGACATGAGCGGCATCTTCTACATCCAATATTGGCATACCATAAATTGGGGATGCAGGATCAGTTTTTGCAGCAGGATTTACAACATCGTTGGCGCCTAATACCAAAACAACATCTGTATGTGCAAATTCAGGATTGATTTCATCCATATCTAATAGTTTGTCGTATGACACATCAGCTTCTGCTAGCAATACATTCATGTGTCCCGGCATACGACCTGCTACAGGGTGAATGGCGTATTTGACTTCCACACCATTCTGATCCAATACTTTTTCTAATTCATGGCAAGTATGCTGAGCTTGTGCTACAGCAAGACCGTATCCAGGCACAATGATGACTTTTTTTGAATACATCATTAAGACAGCGGTATCAGTTATAGAAATTTCCTTATATGTACCTCCAGACTCAGATGATCCTCCGGCTTGTTTATTACCGCCAAAAGAGCCCACAATCACATTAGTGAGGGACCTATTCATTGCGTTACACATCAATACGGTCAATACGGTACCTGCACTGCCTACTAAGATACCACCCGTCAGCATGACAGAATTATCATATAAAAAACCACCAAAAGCAGCTGCAACACCGGTAAATGAATTAAGTAAAGAAATCACAACTGGCATATCCGCGCCTCCAATTGGCATCACAAATAAAATACCGTATAATGCAGATATGGTAAGCAAGATATACATCATTGTCATAGCATCAGCAGAAATTAATCCAGTGACCATTCCTACTAACATTATGAGTATTAATACCAATAATCCGATATTTACTACTTGCTGTAACGGGAGAGTTTTATCATTGATATTGCCATTGAGTTTTCCAAAAGCAATCATACTACCAGTAAAGGAAACAGTACCAATGACTAAGCCAATTAATATGGTCGTAGTTAATACAGGTTCACTGGTAATGTCAGCACCAGTATGCAATAGGTGTTTGAATTCTACAATTGAAATGATGGCTGCACATGCGCCACCCATACCATTAAATAGACTTACCATTTGCGGCATTGCAGTCATTTGTACTTTTTTGGCTGCCATTGTACCCACGATAGACCCTATAATCAATCCACCAAAAATCCATAAATGATTACCTAGACCAACTCCATCTTTGGTATATAAAAATATGGTAGCTAAGATAGCTAATGTCATACCAACTGCTGCATAAAGGTTGCCTTTTCGAGCCGTATCAGGATGCGAAAGCATCTTAAGACCAATAATGAATGATACACTTCCTATGAGATAGCTTAAAGATAAAAGTCCGCTGTTCATATTATTAATTGAGATTCAATTTCCGAAATAAATGGTATAAAATATTAATTTTTCTTACGCTTTTTAAACATTTCCAGCATACGATCTGTAACCACAAATCCGCCAACCACATTTAAAGTACCTAGAATGACAGCTATAAACCCTAGAATCAATGCCAAATAATTGTCACTTTCGGCCTGACCCATAACAATGATAGCTCCAATGATGACGACACCATGTATGGCATTTGCACCACTCATAAGCGGTGTGTGTAATACAGCTGGAACTCTGGATATCACTTCAAAACCCAGTATTATCATTAATATGAGAAGAAAAATAAAATAAAAATGCTCTGTTAAAAGATTTAATACTTGTTCCATATTAGTTGACTTTAGAGATGAGTGCAGATTTTATAATTTCATTTTCTTCATTAAGGCTTGCCTTTCCGTCTTTGACCACGATTTGAAGAAAATTGATAACATTATTTGAATATAGTGTGCTTGCTACACCATTGAGTTCGTCTGAAAGATCAGAATTTCCAATAATAATGACACCGTTTTTAATCACAGTTCTATTATTTTCAGTATAAGCACAGTTACCTCCAGTTGATGCTGCTAAATCTACTATTACAGATCCTGGTTTCATGTTATCAATCGTGTCTTCTGTCACTAGTAATGGTGCTTTACGACCACGTACTTGGGCTGTAGCTATGATAATATTTGATTTTAGCGCTCGCTCTTGCACTAAAGCTCTTTGTTTTGCCAAATATTCATCAGACTGTTGGATAGCATATCCTCCAGCTCCTTTATCATCTGCAGCACCATCTACCTCAACAAAATTAGCACCAAGACTCATGACTTCCTCTTTTGCTGCAGCTCTTGTATCAAAAGCTTCTACTACCGCTCCTAATCTTTTGGCTGTGGCTATGGCTTGAAGACCTGCAACACCAGCTCCTAGTATCATCACTTTGGTGGGAGGAATAGTACCTGCCGCAGTCATCATCATAGGAAACATATTGTTATAATGATCTGCAGCTTTTAGTACTGCCTTATATCCTGATAACGAAGCCATGGAAGAAAGTATATCCATGGACTGAGCCAAAGTAGTCCTCGGTATCATATCCATACTTATGACATTAAGCGGAAATTTTGATAAGTGGGAGATTATTTCTGCGTTTTGATATGGCGCAAACATAGAAATATATATGGCCCCATTTTTCATCTTTGAAAGCTCATCATCTGATATTGGCGCTATACTTAGTACTATATCTGACTTAGACAATACTTCTATTCTAGTTAAAATAGTAAAACTATTGTCTGTATAAAGATGATCCCCAAATCCTGATTTTTCTCCAGCGCCAGATTCTATCACGGCTTCTAGACCCATGCCAGCCAATTTTTTACTGGCAGATGGAGCTAAGGATACTCTGTTAAAATTTTGTTCTTTTAAAATTCCAATTACCATTCGACACAATGATTTAAGTGGCGAAGGTAAGAATTTTAGTTTATTTTAAAATTATCTGAGCTATTTTTATTCAACTGATTATTATCACCTTTTGATCAACTGACGAAATGGATCTTCCGAAGTATCAAATAATTGAAGGTTGTATTTTTCAATTTTTGATATTAGTTTTTGTGAGTATTGATCATCGGTAGCATATCCACAATATTTTAACCCATAAGCCCAAGCAGCATAATCGGTCTTATCAATCTCAAATAAAGGGCTATATCGTTCAGTCTGCATTAAAAAATTTGACCTATCTATGTATGAATCAATATCAGATCCATAAGCTCTAAAACAAGATTCTACCAATTGTCCTTTTTTATTAAAATCATCATCTTTATGGTAGTAAGTTTTGCCTGTCCAATAACTTTTACACTTAATCCCAAAGTGGTTATTAGCTTCCTTTGCAAGAGTACTTGTACCATAATTGGATTCATGGAGGCCTTGAGCAAGCGTAATAGACGCAGGGATTCCTGTACGATACATTTCAACTATTGCCAATTCTTTATAGTTGGTTATATAATCGGTTGCAGCTATTTCAGGGTTAAAATCAAAAGACCACAAACCAATACTCAGCACAAGTATTAATACTTTCTTAAAAGACATATTGCAAAAATTTATACTATGACTGTTTCAAATGTCGTGCCAAATATATGAATTTTTAGTGTTTTATCAGATTAAACAATATTTTTATAAAACCTGATACTAATATTTACTTTTGTACCAGATGGATTATTCTGTAGATCGAATAGATCTTCTATATTAACTTTTGCTGTTATGTTCTGAATTTTTTGCATAAGTTTGAGCCGTTCTTCAGTCATGGCTATGCCATGAGATTTGCGTTTATTGCCATTTTTACTTTTTAGCTGAAATGCTTTCTGACGTCCTATGCCATTGTCTTCTATTGCGATATTGATGATATTATCAAGTTGAGTAATATTAATCATAAGTTTTTTAACATAATCAGAGGGTGCTTGCATTAATCCATGCCAAATGGCATTCTCGACGTAAGGCTGAAGTAAAACTGGTGGTATCAGTATATTTTCTATCTGAACATTAGAATCAATATCAATACGCCATTCAAAACTATCCTGAAATCTCATAGACTCCATCTCAATGTAAAGTCTCAGAGCATCTATTTCTTTATCCAATGTAATAAAATCTTCGCGGCTACCATCAAGAATCATCCTAATAAGTCGGGAGAATTTGGTGAGATATTCTGATGCAACTTCTGTATCGTGGACTAAGATAAAACGATTGATCGAGTTCAGGCAATTGAATATAAAATGTGGATTCATTTGTGCACGAAGTGCAGTCATTTCTATCTCGGTGATACGTTGTTTTAAACTGTTTTTTTCGCTTTCTTCTTTTTTTATTGAAGTGATTCTTTTTTTATATGCTGCATAACCAGTTATCAATGTTAATACTATTATCGTACTGTAAAACCAGATTGTTTTCCACCATGGTGGAATGACGATTACTTTTAGTAAAAAAATATTTTTTGTGTCAAATTTACTGACAACTTTTATTTGATAAGTGCCTGGTGATAAGTTATACAGACTGACAGTGCTATTTTCAAGTGCTTGCCAACTTTCGCCATTGATACTGTACTGAAACTCCTTATTACTCAATCCAATACTACCAATATTCCCAAATAAAAAAACAAAATTATTTTGGTGATAATCTACTTTAAATATAGAGTCATTGGGAATAATGTTGCCGGAAAGTTTTACTTCCTTTAGATAGATTTTGGCTTTAGATTGATAATGTATTAATGCATTATGATCAAAGGAAATAAGGTGTTCGGGATATAAATTTTGAGTAATGCTTCCCTTGTCATCTGAAAAAATTCTATAGGTAAATAGTTTGCTATCTGGGTCATTTTCAAAGGAATAAAATCGGTCATTTCGATAATCAAAAGCCATAAGACCTGATTCTGAAGTAAACCAAAAAATATCATTATTTATATGACCATATTTCACAGCATCACTTATGAGACCATCTGATGTGGTGTATATTTTGGGGATCATATCATGACTATTGATTCGTATCATCCCACGATTAGAGATCAATAAAAATATGTTGCCATGACCGTCTCCTGATATATCATATATGAATCCTTTGTTGGTTTGTGCAAGATTGGCTAATGAATAGTTTTTAAAAGAACAAGTCAATGGGTCTATGATAAATAAACCATTTTTTTCTGACGCGAGCCACAATCTATCTGATGCTTTATCATAGTGAATCGCACTGAAATTTCCCCCTTGGATACCACAATCAAAATACTCTAAATCTTTTTTCCCATACTTCAATATAAATATTCCTTTGCTCCGTTCTCTTACATAAATATTCCCCCGAATATCTTCAACGAAGTTCCTAAATTCAGTTTTGGGGTCATCGATTTCAATATACTTTTGAGATACTCTTTGGACCGTATTTTCAGTAATACTCCATTTGTACACATGTAAACTAGTAGAAAAAAAGTGTTCTCCGGTTTTTGATTGAAAATGTAGCTGTAAATTTCCTAATTTTCTACTTTTATTTTCATCCATTAATTCTATGCAGGATACAGAATCACAAGCCAAAATTGCGTTTTTATCCCAATCACTGGTCAGTATTACTCCATTAGTCGTAATGTAGCTGTGGTTATTGATATAGTTTTTTGGTAATGGAATTTTTGTTTTTTTTGTTTTTTTTGTTTTCTTAGACAAGTGAACAAATGGTTGATTGCCAGCTTTGATAATGAAGATTTCATCACCAGAAACTAAAGTTTGTGAAATACCTACACTGAAGTGCGTATCCAAATTTTCCTTGCGGTCAAAAAGAGTAAATACACCAGACTGAATATCATAAAGATATAGATTGTCTAATCTTGTGAAAAGCAGAGTTTTTTCGTCAAATGCTTTAATATCTAAAACAGCATCTGCACTACCTTTGACTCTTTCTGGCCAAGTAAAATGTGACCAAGTACCCAATTTAGGATCGAATGTATAATAACATTGGTCATAAGTACCTATCCAAAGTTTTCCACTACTGTCGATATAGTGAATCGCAAAAGCAAAGTAATCATCAAGATTTGGATTTGGGTAGTATGTGTAGGTATTTGTAGGTGTATGTACTGAAAAGAGTCCATATACAGTCATCAACCACAATTCTGTTTCTGACTTTCGCTTTATACTTTGTGTGATACTGTTCCTTTGCTCTATTCTTATGATTCCTTTATTTTTTGCATAATCAAACCAACCACTTTTCCCAAATTTTTCAGTCTTAGGATCAAATATTAATACATCGTAATATCCACCTATCCAAATACGCCCATTTTGGTCCTCCATCATTTCTGTGTAGCTGATACCTTGGATTAACATAACTGAAGTGTCTGGAGAATAATTTTTGAAAGTTTGGGTTTTGGGATTAAATAGACTAAGGCCATCGTCAGTGTTTACCCAAAATCGTCCTTTACTATCTTCCAACATTCCATTACAGCTGTTGTTAGCTATCGAATGCTTGTCATCAGAGCGGTGTCTAAATGTATAAAAAGAATTCCCATCAAATCTATTAAGACCTTTATCTGTAGATATCCACAAAAAGCCCGTTTTATCCCGATACATCGATCTGCATAATTCTGAACTTAAACCATCTTTTATAGTATAAATATTAGTATGATAATTTTCCTGTGCAAATAAATGTGAATGTAGCCAAAAAATATGGATTGCTAAAATAAACCAAAATCTAAATAAATGGTATTGCATCTGTAAGTGAAAAATATCAAGGGTGAAAATTACATGATATTTGTAATATATTTAGAATTATCTAAGCACCTGATCTTGTAATACCCAGTTTTATCATGTAAAGGCAAAAAAATATCAATATAAAATCTGTTAAAAATATGCCTTTACTGAAAATATGCGATCGAGAAGGATTACTTTTATCCATGACTATGGTGACTTGTTCATGCAAATCAAAATTTAACCAAGGAAATATTACAGTAGATCTTGCAAAACCTTCCAGTGAGTCCAAACTTCCTGATGCAATAGGATACCGATATACAGGCCTTCTTGCACGATGCTTTTTGCCTATTCTTGCTATATTATCATCAAAAATGGTTTTACTTGTCTTGCTGCTTCCTCTGAATCCAATTACTTTACCTTCTACAGCAATACCTTTAATCCTATATTGAATGGTTTCTACCATCGGCATACCAATGATGTAAATCAATATAAATCCACCTGCAATCAGCAATATCCGAAATATAAACAATGTTATAGGATTCATATTATTTACCACCATTATATATACTCATCAATAATGCCTTACTTATACGTTGTCCAGCTTTTTTGCCGATGTGGCCTTGACCATCTGAAGTATCTATACCATTGACATCACTAGGATCCGAAGACGAATTACGATTTTCTGGGCAGATACGCCATACGCCATTTAGCTGACAAGTTCCGTCATTGCTTTCCAAAGCTTGAAGATCAAATATAACATCCGAAGCAGCAAAAGTTGATTTCATCCATTGTCCCACCTTCATTCTCGCAGTATTACCATCATAAGATTCTATAGAATAGACCAAAGGAGGTGTCACATGCACTAATCTGAAATCACTTACTTTTATCTTTAGCTCATCCACCATAGATTTGTAGGTATTTTGAACCTGTATATAATTACTGTCGTCAATGTCTGCATATCCAAATTTAAATACGCCAATTTTGACTACATCTTTACTATTGAGTATTTGCTCTTTAAAAACTCTAATTTTTTCATACGGATTGCCATTTGGAATATTGCCTACATCTACAAATATTCCACCCATAAAACCTTTATTGACCTTATCACCATTTCCATAGTATTCCCAAGGAAATCCATTGGCTTTACAACCTTCTTCTAGGTCCTGACCTACGGATTGGTGCAGAAATAAGGTATTCCATCCTTTGATACGATTTTTTTCAGAATTGGACAAGGCATCCCATGTTGCTTCACCTGCAGTACCTACGATGCTTGGACTACCTTTGCCTATTTCTGTGTTGTTATTTCCATTATTTTCATCAGGTTTATCTGTGTTTTGTTCCTTAGTACAAGCTATAAATACCAAAAGAAACAGAATATAAACGTTTATACGCATGACTATATATTTATTCGTGATAATAAAATTTTCCATCAGTGATGACCAATGTAGGACCAGAAGGACAAGTAAGTGTGCCGGAGAATGTAGCTTCCACTTCTGAATTAGTAGCTTTAGTCACATGAACTTTCATGTCAAATCCCATCATACTCCCGCAGAGATAATCCTGTTCTGACCAATTGCCCATCTGAGCTACCGACAGGGCTTTGTTGCCTTGAGCAAATGAAAACAGGCCTGGACCATCCGTCTGATAAATGTTGATATTAAATGTTTTCTCTGTTTTATCCTTTTTACCTGAGTAACCGGCTATAATGATGACTTTGTCATACCCTTTGGGATGAAAGGCTCCGAATATACCGTGATCAGCAGACCATTCTTTACCATTTATTTTCATGGTAAGAAAATTTCCACTGAATGATGGCTTTGGCGGTTGATTGTTATCTGATGATTTTTGACTATTGATACACGAAACGAAAGTCAATAATAAAATGGAAATCAGATGGAAAGGAAAATTTTTCATTAAGTTAAAATTTTAAATGGTAAAATGGTTTCTTATAATTTTTGATAGGTAATGGTCCCTTGCCCTTCTGTACCTATCCAAACCATTTTATTTCCTGTTATTGTAAATGCATATTTTTGACCTACAGATGGCGCTTTTTTATGACCAATAGTGATGATATTTCCTGAAATAGTCCAGACTGATTCTGAATAAAGCTTTTCTTGTATTTTTTTATATTTATCGTCACATCCACTTTGTGAAGCGTCCAGCCTATAAGTACCGTCTATATTAATTACATACTGAATAGCAGTAGCACACGGTCGTTGTGAAAGCAATGCTATATGGCTGTCGAATTTTTCCCCTTGGTATTCATTGATTTCCGATAGGACCTTCCATCTCCCTACGGCGTTTTGAGCTAAAGAAGTTACTGAAAAACTTAGAAGTATAAACAAATAAACATATCTGATCATAAAATTGGTTTTAAATATGCCACAAAACTAATTGAGACTATTAATACGTTATTGAGCCAATTTGTAAATGACACTTTTTACTTTGTACTTGGATGTAAAAAGTCATAGTTTGTAAAAAATGTATCCAAACAAAAAATAACCATCTGCCTAATATTTTATCATTATTTTCTTAATTCCTTTCCCTAACCTGTAGCAACGTTGTAAACTACTACCTTTTACAAGTCAAAATCCGCTTTTTGCAAACTCACCCCAATATTCATCAGCGCATCGTACTAGTTTTGTGGTATCATTAACATTAATATTATTAAAATGGAACGTCGCAATTTTTTACAATCCACTGCATTGCTAACAGCTTTTGGCATACCGTCTTCTTCTGTTTTTTCACTTCCGACTGAATTTAACGAGCCTATCAAACCATTTCTATTGCCTGGACAACCACCCCTAAATCACAATGGTGGTTTGAACATCAAAGTTTGGGTCAGAAATGAAGCTACAGGTGGCCTTTTTTCAAGTGTGGAGTGTGCAGTTGCACCTAAATTAATGGGTCCTGCACCACACGCACATAAAGAACTCGATGAACTCATGTTGGTACTCGAAGGAACCGCTAGTGTACTTTTAGGTGACGAAGTGGTAGAAATCAAGGCAGGAGGATGGCACATGAGACCCCGTATGATTAAACATACCTTCTTCAACGCATCTGATGAGCCACTTAGATTTATAGATATGTACTTTAACCAACCTTTTGAACAGTATCTGGAAACAATTTTTTTCAAACTAACCCCTGAAAATGGATATCCAAGCGGATCTGAAAAAAAAGGTCTTGAAATCAAAAGGTTATCAGAAAAGTTTGGTTTGATAAGATATGAAAATGCCGATGATCAAAAGAAACAAATAATAAAGGAATATGGATTGATGTAATTTACAAGTTACTTTATTATATTTCATTATAATTATGAGATTTACGATGATCTACAAATTTCGCTCTGCTCAGTGTCTCAAAATGACATGAGAGGCTAAACTATTATGGAGGGCAAGAGCTTAATATGCATGTATCGCATACGGTTACATCTCCTACATCTTAGCTAAAATCATCAAAATAAGTTAAAATGTAAAATTAACTTATTTTTTAATAATATTGTTATATATTTGCCAGATTTTACGTCAAATTTATGTCGTATTAATCGACATATTGGAATTTATAGCTATCCGAACAACCGAACAATCTGAAAACTCAAGTCAACGAATCATTCACTGTTCCAATCGTTCGGATTGCTTATCGTTCGATTATTCATCGTTTCCGTCAGTGCGGATTCAAATCTTTAGTCGTTAGTATGTACATAAACTGTCACTCCTACTTCAGTCTCCGCTACGGTACCTTCGCACCCGAAGATTTGCCCGGTATCGCTAAGTCTTATGGCGTGGAGGCTCTTGTTATGTCCGATAACAATAATACTTCAGCGGCTTTTCAGTTTGTAAGAGCCTGTCGTGAGCAAGGTATAAAACCAATTTTAGGTATAGAGTTTCGCCAGGACAATGAGTTTCTTTATCTCGGTATCGCTCGAAATGATGAAGGATGGCGCGAGCTTTGTTCGTTACTAACGGAGTCATCACTTACGGGCGAACCACTACCCAAAGAAGCGCCAGAACTCCAGCACTGCTACGTCATCTATCGCAAACTGCCCAAAGGTGTAGAACTGCTTCGTGACTACGAGTATGCAGGTGTCAGACCCGAAGAAGTCAATCATCTATACTCATCCTATCTCAAAAATTATCCTGACAAACTTGTCATTTTTAGTCCCGTGACTTTTGCAGATCAGGATGGATTTAAGGCACACAAGTTGCTCCGATGTATTGACCTCAATATCGTGATCGGCAAGCTCGACGCTAAGGATTGTGCCAAGTCGACAGAGATATTTTACCCCAAAGGTCATCTCGAAAACTTATTCCAACAGTATCCACATATCATCGCCAATACGCAACATATCCTGGATAATTGCCACACAGAGATGAAGGCAAGCAAATTTCACAATCGTCGTACTTTCACCGGTGACCCAGATGACGATTTCAAACTATTGACCAAACTGGCTACTAGTGGTTGTAAAAAACGATTTGGCGAAAAGCATAAAAAAGCTATGGAACGTACACTCCGAGAGCTCAAAGTCATACAGCAAATGGGATTTTGCGCTTACTTTCTCATTACTTGGGACATCGTCCGATATGCACATTCCGTAGGATATTTTCATGTAGGACGTGGATCGGGAGCGAACTCCATCGTGGCTTACAATCTCAATATCACCGATGTAGATCCGCTGGAACTGGATTTGTATTTTGAGCGATTTATCAATCCACATCGGTCTTCACCTCCAGATTTTGACATCGACTTCTCGTGGAATAATCGCGATGATGTCACCGATTACATCTTCAAGCGATACGGCAAAGAACACACGGCCTTGCTTGCTACCTACAATACCTTCAAAGGCAAATCCATCATCCGCGAACTCGGTAAAGTGCTCGGTCTGCCCAAAGCCGATATTGACACTATAGTGGACGAGCCCATGGCTGTGGACAAACATCATCCATTTGCCAAACATATCTTTAAGTATGGTAAGATGATCGAGAAGTTTCCCAATTATCTATCCATTCATGCTGGCGGCATACTCATCAGCGAAAAGCCACTCAATTATCACACCGCATTACAACTGATGCCTAAGGGATTTCCCATCGTACACTTCGATATGTATGGCGCCGAAGATCTCGAATACCATAAATACGATGTGCTCTCACAGCGAGGTCTCGGCCACATCAAAGACGCTGTAGATCTCGTCAAACAAAATCAGGGCAAGGCCATCGACGTACACAATGTAGCGCTGATCAAAGAAGATCCCAAGGTCAAAGCCCAACTACGTTCGGGTCACTGTATCGGCTGTTTCTATATTGAGTCACCCGCTATGCGTGGTCTGCTCCACAAGTTGCGATGCGATAATTACATACATCTCGTCGCTGCCAGTTCTATCATACGTCCGGGCGTGGCGCAGTCGGGCATGATGCGTGAGTACATACAGCGATTTCACAAGCCTGACAGTTACACCTATCTACATCCAGTGTTTGAGGAGCATCTTGGGGAGACTTATGGTGTCATGGTCTATCAGGAAGATGTAATGAAGATTGTCCACCATTTTTCGGGTCTCGATCTCGATGAGTCGGATGTGTTGCGTCGTATCATGACCGGCAAAAAGAAGAGTTCGGATACCTTCTTTCGATTGCAAGAGAAATATTTTCGCAACTGCAAAGAGCGTGGCTATCCCGAAGAACTCAGCAAGGAAGTGTGGCGGCAGATCGAGAGTTTTAGTGGTTACTCCTTCTGCAAGGCGCACTCAGCCAGTTTTGCGGCAGAGTCCTTTCAGAGTCTCTATCTCAAGACCTACTTTCCACTTGAGTTTATGACCGCGGTGATCAATAATTTTGGTGGATTCTACTCTACAGAACAGTACGTCCATGAAGCTCGTATGTGTGGTGCCAAGATAGAGGCACCTTGTGTCAATAATTCCACTTATTACACGAATATCTATGGTACCACGATCTACATAGGCTTCGTCCATCTGGCCAATCTAGAGCAAAAACTTTCTCACGCCATCGTCGAAGAGCGACAGCTGCACGGTGACTATCGCAGTCTGAAAGACTTTACCCATCGCATCAATATCTCTAAGGAGCAACTCGAAATTCTCATCCGCATCGGAGCTTTCCGCTTCACAGGGATGAACAAGTACGAACTCATGTGGGAAAAAAATGCCGTCCACAATCCACTCATCAAACACGCCTACGCTGGAGAGATGCTATTTGACACGGAACCAGAAAATTTCACACTACCTATTCTAGAAGAGACAGAGCACGAGCAAAGCTTTGACGAAATAGAGTTGTTGGGATTTCCGCTCTGCAATCCTTTTGATCTCTTACAGACGAAGTTCCGCGGAGACATCAGAGCCACACAAATGAAAGACTACATCGGCAAGACAGTGCGTATGGTCGGCTACTACGTGTGTCGCAAGTGGGTCACCACATCCAAAGGCGATCTCATGAATTTCGGCACGATGACCGATGTAGATGGACACTTCTTTGACACGGTACATTTTCCGCCGAGCCTAAAAGCCTACGCATTTCAGGGCAAAGGTTGCTACATCGTATTAGGCAAGGTAGTCGATGATTTTGGCTTCGCGAGTCTGGAAGTGAGCAAGATGGAGAAGCTACCTTTTGTTAAGGATGGGAGGTATTGAGATAATTACGAATTACGAATGTGTGAATTACGAAAAAGAAAATTGGGGCATTCGTTATTTTCTATCTTGTTTGATAAATTGGCATCTTGTATTTGGATCGTATACTTGACTCATCCAGATATCTTTATTAACATCAAATTCATCCAATCCTTCATAAATTATAGTATCTCCATGACAAAAATGAGTGTATTTCATTTTGATCATTCGATTTAAACTATCTGGGTCAGTAAAAATTACCTCACTCTCTTCTAAAAGACTTTCAAATACTGAAATCGTGTCTCTCTGCAACTTGAATAAGTTAAAGTACCAAGGTCCCATTTGACCGCTACCTCTTGAATATCCAGAGTAAACGTCATATTTATGATTGTAACCTATATAGCATCCAGCTGATAAAATATCATTTCTCAGATATTTCTTTAGAACATGATCAAAAATAAATATGTCTTGCGCTAAACAACCCTGACCAGATGCACTGCTATTCTCATAAACGATATCAAGATATTTATCTTTATTCATGTGCTTTATAGAAAAATTATCGTCTGTTCCAGCAAAGTATATTTCCTGAGTATATCTTTCCCCTTTATAATAAAAGTGAAAAAATGACTCATGATCATAATATGAGTCACAATAATATAATTGTATTGAGTCCAAGAATACATCTTTCTTAGAAGTAAAATCAATGGTTGCGGATTCAATTTTTGCGTCTGTTTCCGTTATTGCTGCTTCTTGAACTAAAAGTGATTCATCAGGTACATCCATATTTACTTCTTGAACTTCAGTTTTGTTGTCATTAGCTTGTTTGCACGAACTGATATTCAAAATGCAAGTTAGACTAAAGCAAAACATTAAATGGGTTATAACATATTTACAGTTCATCCGCAATAAGGATTATTTTATCTATGATGAGTTCAATGTCACGATCCGTGTAAAATGGAGGTCTTAAGTTGGCCGAGATGGCTTCTTCGAGAAAATTTAAGTCATTGCGAAAACTGTCAAAAGCGGATTTAATGAAGTCTTTCAATTCTTTTGACATAAACGTGCTTTCATCAAACAGATCAATTTCTGAAATTATTTTCATTATGTCCTCAAAATCTCTACTCCATCTCCAATCAAACAATCGATCGCCATCCAATCTGGAATTGAGTGCAACTAACTTAGAGGCGATAAAATATGGAGCAGTAAAAATTTGTATTTCTTGGTCCCTTGCAGATGTTTCTATTCTGTTTCTATATCCTTCATCATACCATGGGTTGGAAAAGCCAAGTATGTCGGCATCATTTGGCATGATATCAACAATAATACCTTGCACCTTCCATCTGCAAATTATATTTGACTCAACATCTTCAGTAAACCCTAATGTTCTCAACCTTTCCTGCAATAATATATATTTCCCTCTATTTGCAATTTCAATTATGACATCTATATCATCCTTCACCCTTAGATCAATTAGATGTGGTTTTTGACTGTATAGCGAAACAACAGCTCCACCCACTAAGACTACATCTTTATTTAGTTCAGCCAATGCTTTTGCCACTGTAGCAATTCTCAATAAATTGTAATGATGACTCATTTTATTATTTCCTTTAAAAGTCGATATGCTTCCACTTTCTCTCTGGTGTGGCCTATTCTAATAGCATCTACAAGAGCACAAACTTCATAGAGACGTGGCTCATCGAGAACAATGGCGGGAATGGAGGGATAAAGTGGCTCTATTTCCATTCCTGAATGTGTAGCATTTTCAGTTGGCCATACATAGCCAGGATCTAGTGAAAATGATTGATTAAGTGGGTAGGCACTTGCACCGGTAGGAATTCCTTTTACAATACTACCTGCCGTAGCCGGATAAATGTAAGGCAATCCATAGAAAATAAACTCTAGTAACGCCTGTTTTCTCACCTGATATTTTTTTTTGTCCAATATATTTAGACCTATACATCGATCTATGGAATAGGATACTGCTGCTCGGCTAATATCCAATTTCTCAGAGATTTCCTTTTGTGATGGTTTTTTGTTTTGTAAACAAAGCCAAATTAATATCAATATATCTTGCCTTTTCATAGCACAAATATACAATAATTCACAATTCACGATTCATGAATTGTGAATTATTTATTAAAATCCAACACATTAGATAAGGTAGTGAATGATTTTGGCTTCGCAAGCCTGGAAGTAAGTAAGATGGAGAAGCTGCCTTTTGTAAGGATGGGAGGTATTGATGATTTGCGAGGCTTTTTGGAAAATAATTACTTTCAAAAATTACAAGGACCATTGAGCATATATGCAAAACATTATTAAATTTGCACTTTTTTAAACCTACCACCAACATGAATATCAAAATCATAATATTATTACTTATCCCATTTGTAGCAAAATCTCAATTTAAAATTGAAAACTTAAGTCAAGCCAGATCGGGCATAGCTTATGATTTTATTGGAGATACTATTATGTTTGTAGGTGGAGCAGACACTGATGTGGTAGATTTTTATAATATAACAAACGGAGTAAAAACCCAGCAGAAATATACAAACTCAGATGCATTTAGCAGCGCATCAACAGCATCAAGTAAAAAATACTCATTATTTTATAACTTATTTGGAGTCAATTTAAGTTTGAGAGACTTATATGTTTATGATAAAGTATTAAATAAATGGTACGATGCTAAGGATTCGAGAGTGGGTGGAAAATTAGTAGAAATTAAAGACGACAAAGTATATTCTTACGGTCAAAAAGATAGTATTGGCATCTACGATTTGATTTCAAAAAAAGTAACTAAACTAGCATTTCCTGTTAAGGAATCTAATTTTTCAATTTGTAGGTCAAATGATCAGATATTTTTTATCGGTGGAAATACTGGTGATACCTTTTCCAATAAGATTTATATATATAATGTTCAAACTGATAATTGGTCTAGTGCCACGCTAACAAGAGCTCGTAGATCACCAACAGTCGCATATCACGATAATAAAATAATAATTGCTGGTGGTTTTAATGATTTTTCTAATAAGCTGGAAATATTTGATCTCATATCAAACACAAGTAAAGAATTAAACTTACCTATGGCTATTAGCGACCCCATTTTATTGGTAAATAAAGATGAATTGTTAGTGGGTGCGGGCGATAGAAATACAATTGTCAAAGTTGATTTTAAAAATTTAACTATAGATCAACCTTATACATTGGAGGCCACCGCAAATTTTTCGGGATTAGTTAGGTTAAAAGGTTCGATTATTGGTAACAGGGCTATCTTTGCTGGTGACAGGTTTCCTAGGATATATATTTTTGATTTTGAAACTGATAAATGGGAAATTATTGGTATTCCTAATATAATTAAGTTTGCTTCAGTATTTACTTATAAAGATAAACTCTATATCGCAGGCGGAGTAGATGAGGACCAAAATAATAAGTATTCTAAAGAAATATTTATATTTGATAATTTAACCAGTTCAACAGAATTTGTTTCAACTGATAAAAACGATATAATAATTTACCCTAATCCAGGAAATGACTTGATAAAATATGAGTCATTTTTAAACGATATTGTTAGTTATTGTTTGTTTGATAATCTTGGAAATATGGTTTTAGAAGGAAAGAATAATGAAATAAATATTAGTCATTTACCTGTTGGATTTTATTCCCTATTATTGAAAACTTCAAATAATCTCACCTTTGTGAAAAGGGTACTAAAAAATTAAAGATACATATAAATTCAAAATTGTGATCGCATTTAAAATTTAGAAACATGGAGAAGCTGCCTTTTGTAAGGATGGGAGGTATTGAGGATTAGTGATAAACAACTTCTTTCGCCTCTGTCAAAGTGTCGATTGCTGTTTGCACCTCTGAAATAGAACAAACAAAACTTTAAAAACTTATCCCAAAATAATTTGAATACTAGTTGATACTAAATCTCAACGTCACACCAGATCTAATGGTGGTGGTTGGGAATGAAAGTGTCGTTCTTGGCACCGTCCTAGCATAATCAAAATAAAATCTTAATGCGAGATTTTTATTGACATCATACTCTACAGTAGGATTTAACTTAATGGTTTTTTGACCACGATCTGCCTGTGCATCTATACCTGAAAGTAAATCATAAATCTGTGAAACATCATCTCTAAGAGAGTAACTAAGATTTATCCTAACATCTCTACCTTGGGCGGAAGTACTATTATTTTTTATTAATTTTGACAACAATCCTCCATCCTTCTTGGCACTTTCACCGTCTTCTGGCTCATCCACATCAGTTTTTTTCTTCTTTTTGGTGTTTTTCTTTTTCTTTTTACCAAATGCCTTAAAGTTTTTAATAACATATCCAGCGCCAACCGTGATTTCTTTGGCTTTATTTTCTCTAAGTTGTGTGATACCTAGCTCCAAAGATCTTGTCATTTTGAAATCAAAATCGAACTTTAGATCTTTGATTGTTTTAATACTTACTCCTAATACTGGCACAAATTGTTCTTGAATACTAACGGAAGGTACTTCTAATCGGGAATAATAATTGCTATTGGGCGAAAGCTCTGTAAATGGAGAATCAGCATCAAATAATGGGGAAGTCTCAAATCTACTTACTCTTATTGTGGATGAATAACCATGTTTGATGGTAATGTTGCTAAAATGCTTTTTAAACATCTTCAATTTTCCTAACCCTGTATAATTTAATTGCCAATTAGGTTTTGGTATATAAGTATTGCTCGCAAATACCTTCTGTTGATCGAGATCAATATCAAAAGCTGATTGTCGGGTATATGCTGCAATAAATGCTGGTACCGTCACACTAGTATGTGTAGGCCCATAACCACCTGCATAAGCTGGATCGGAAGGGTGCACTCCTGGGTTTCCTATGTTAGGAAGTCTTCTGGATATCACCTCTCTATTGTCTTTAAACTGATTGTATAGACCTAAACTATTGTCAAACAATGTGTTGAGTGAATAAAAAGATGCATCGTAAGAACCTACATCAAATCTTGCCAATTGCAAAAATTCTCCACCCGAATCTTTCGTTGTTCGGAATACCTCATTATGTGTTTCCTGATAGTTTTTCTTAAATGTTACGTCAACACTAAAATCTTTAAATGGCTCTACCAACAATTTGGCGTCAAAAGTTTGCCGTTTTGTTTGAATCAATCCATCATTAAATTTTGTACTTGTATTAAACCAATCCTGATTTTTATACAGCCAATTATTTTCACCCGTTATTCTAGGTTGTACGCCAGCTACAAAATCCCATCCTGGCGCAGTAAATCCTTCACTCAATCCAAGTAAATTAGACTGTGGCATAAAACCTGGTATGTTAGTGGTTCTATCATCTTTAAGATTTATCTTTACAGACCTTACCATCATAAGTGGTCTAAGAAGTACCCTCTCCGTCATGGACGGATCCTTTGGTGTGTCGTTCTTCTTTTCCTCTTTGCCCTTCTTTTTATCATCATTTTGATCTACGAGTGCTTCCTTCTCTACATTTTTATCGAGTTTTGAATTGTCCTTAGATGAAATCGTACGCTGACGTGATGTATTTGTAGTTTGCTTATTGGTTTTCCTTGATGCCTTACCTGTTTCTATGGATTTTAGGTAAGATGATTTATTATATAACTTGGTAAAATCAAAAGTCATATTGACGCTCGCATTCTGTCCATTTCTAATGGTATTGCCTAGCAACGTTCCGTCTGGTTGAGGTTCGGTATCAATGGTTATCAAACTACCGGCATCCCAAGCATATTCCCCTTTATAATCTGCCGCCGCGGTGATCCAATCTAAAATAGGAATGCTCTTGAATGGCAACTTATAATTTAAAGATACATTGTGTTGATAATTTTTGGATCTACCCAATGTCTTAAGATTTTTATTCCTATAATAATTCGGATCATCAGTTTCGTTGACAATGTCTCGATACAATCTTCCATTTTCATCAAATTTGCTTCCTTTTTCATCTACAAGATCTCTAGCATCCAAGCGGTCTTCTACACCAACATATCTCAACTGATCTACTATAGAATTGGTATTTGCTCTATATCCAAACCTCAAGGATTTAGTAAGATCCCAGTCTAATACATAATTTCGTTCCCAATTAAATCTATTATCATCAAACGCATATATTGGAATCACAGGCTGTCGGAAGGTACGGCGATTACTCTGGTCTATCATCCTAGATGTAAAAGAAAAATTACTAGGCAATAGACTAAAATTGAAGTCCGATAAGATTTTAAGTGCTTTGACTTTGATAAATTTTAATGGCTCTATGTAACTCGACTTTCGAGCAAATACATAATCTAATCCCAAAGACCTAGTAGTATTTTTATCTTCTTTGATGATAGGATTGGACATGGTATTTTCTGTATAAGCATAAGAAATACCTAAATTGGAAGGTGACCATGGTTTGCCAGTTCCACCTGAGTTTATCTTAACATTGGTCAAATTGAATGTTTTGATGGTGATCTCTTCTCGAGCCACTTCGGCTATAGAGTCTCTTTTGGCCGCATCCGAGATAAGGTCGAGCTTATCTTTTACTCTGATATCCTGATCTATTGGGTCAAACTCTGGTGTAATATACGTTTTTTGATATTGAGTATATACTGGCACGGTGAGTTTCAGAGCCTTTGGTAAAAGTTTTCCTGCATCTATATTTGCTGCAATATCATATTGAAACTTTTCTTCTCTAGATCGCTCATGCAGTCTCTTATCCAACCCACCAAAACCATTGCTACTATAATTGGCAGCAAAATTCAACTCTCCAAGATCTGCCATTTGTACCTGTAGTCGGCTTTGGGCAGCCCAAGCAAACTCTTCATTGTATCCAGTAACCCTAAGTTCATTTACCCATACTTCTCCATCAAATATTTTTCCTTTTGACCTATTTTTTACTGCCAAATGTATCACTTTTACTGCACCAAGAGATGGATTTCCTACCATCCTCACTATGTCTCCTTTTTCAGGATTTACAGGCATTTCTATGATTGATCTAGAATTTATACTGTTCTGTATCCGAAATCGTCTTAACGCCAATAAACTATCCAATGGAATATTAATATAATTATGGTCGGGCCAAATATTTGCTTTGGCTGAATCTCCCACCACAGACATTTTTAATGGGAGCTCATATTCATAATAGTTATTATCTGCTTGGATAGCTGCTGGCGCTCCATCTACTGGAAAATCTTTACCTAATCGCACTATTATGGATATTTCTCTATCGTTTATGATATTTTTACCTATTAGGTCTATTACATTTTCTGCATGCACAAACATCTGCAATCTTTTATACAATGCAAGATTTACATTGGCCAACTTCGAGATACTCACCTCGCAATCACCACTTAATCTTTTGAATTTGAAAGCCATTGATCTTTCGTCTTGCAACAAAGTAGCCAATTGGCCAAAGGCACGAGTCCTAATTGCTCCTGCAGGCGTTTTATAATTGAATGGCAATTTGCCTGAGTTTTCTTCTATACCTACGTCATCAATACTAAACTCTGTTGAATCTACCCTTACTATAGCATCTGAATTACATATTATAGGTTGTTTTCTCCATATACTACGTTGTAATTGGAAATCGGCCAATCTAAATGTTTTAGGTGTCTCAAAATCCGTCATATACATACGCATGAACTGAATGCCTCTAAAGCCCTGAATGCCACCAATAGTAGCATCTGGAGCATTGATTGGTATTTGGACTCTGTACCATTTTTCTTGACTACCATTTTTGGCTGTGACGATGGTCGTTTGCCTAAAATATTTCAAAGCACTGGTATCAAGTTCATTGGTACCTGGAAGTCTTTTTACGTTTATCACATATTCATAAAATGCTTCTGTCTGATCTAAAGTTTTATTGTTGTTGATATCTTCAGTATCTGGATATCTATTACCTCTTACAAATTCACTTTGGGTATTACCATTATTTAAAGGTGCGTTTCCTTCTGGACCATTAAACTTTTTCATCCTATCCAATAGACTTGGTACATCAGCGGTAGATACGCTATTAAAAAATTTGAAATCATCATTGGATGGATCAGAAACTATTTCTGGAATACTTGCAAGATCATTCTGACTTAGCCAAGATTGATATTTTTGAGATTCTTGGGCATTGTTCATACCGTCAAAGCCCAAATCTTGTGCCTCGCCTTCCTGAATATCAAATCCGTTGACCAGTGGAATACTTACGGTAGCTCTACCAAACACAGTATTGGTAGTGGGTACTTTCCTTTGGGTAGTAGGCATTGCATTTTCAAAATACAATAAATTATCTTTCATTACATCTTCAGATACACTACCTAGATTTATGACTATTTTACCTTCTTCGTTTGGTGCATGGCCAATAGTATCTCCTCGACTCATAAATGGATTGAGCATCCAAAACTCAATACTTTCATAATTGGCTGTTTCGAAATCAGAGTTTTGGAAGTAGCGTTGTATCCCTCCCCATCTTGATTTTGGATCATTCAATTTTATAAACTGATTATTGATAACTTCTATACCGGCACTCGAAAAATCTCCAACTTTAATTCCATCTTTGCTATCAAAATTATAAGGACCTCTCTCACTTGGGTAGTAGCTTAAATCAAATGTAAACAATTGTTGCTGACCAGGTTGTACTTGTCTATTGGTAAACAATTCAGTTTGTTGTATTACTCTTGTGTACGGGTTGGTTAAATCTTGAGTTGTCCGTGTTGTTCCTAAATCCAGGGCCGACCAGTTGATCAAAGCTCTATTGGCATTATACGCTAGATTATTGTCCAATTTAGTTTCTTTAAACTTACCTTTATCGAAACTTGCTTCACTCGGTGTACTAGCCAATGACCATTGATTGGCATTAAATCCTCCAAGATTCAAATTTGTGATAGCTCCCTCGAAGTCATCAAGATTGGCTATACCTTGGTCTTCAATCACAGTTTTTCCCTTACTATCTTTATATTCCAAATTTATACCATTGGCGTGACCAGGAAGAATACCCGCAACCTCCGCTGTAAAATTGATATTGGATTTTTCGGCTGTACTATAAAAAGGAAGTTTATCTACCAATTTTGAAATCCAAGGCGCTTCATTATTATAATTATAGTCTAAACCAAAAATCCTGTTTTTTATTGGGTCATCACCGATGTTTACCTTCTGGGTGATAGGTCTCTCTGACAATCTTAAGAAGGTCGCACCTAAGCTTGATTTTTTACTAAACTGATACTCCGCTCTTAGTCCCATCATAACTTTTTGTTGCAAACTAAAGACAGAATTATCTTCAAAGCTAACATTGATAGGTGTGCCTTGTGCTAAAAAAGCGGGATTGATAATACGCAATCTACCGAGTGAATAGTCGATTTCATAATCTTGACCTTCTACTAGTTGCTTGCCTCCTGCATTGACTCTAACAGAGCCTTGCGGTACAAATGGCCCTAAGTAAATCTCCCCATTACTAGCAGTGGATTTTACCTTACCTACCATCCTAAATTTATTTTTGATCAATCCAGTGTGTGCTGTAGTAGCTACTGTAGTATCATAAAGTTGTTGGTACTTATATTTATCAAGAAGTGCATCAGTAATTGGCGCGTCCTTAAGTCTGTCGGGAAGGTTTTTTATTATATTTTCTTTTGTAAAATGCGAACCAAATGGCTCTAATACTGGGATCACTACACTACCTGTCTTTTCAATAACAGTTACTCCTGGTATGTAGTCAAAAAATCCATCTGACTGTGGATCACCAACTCTATTGAGCCTATCCAAGTTTAAGAGTTGTAATATAGGAACATAGGTCAACGGATAGTCCGGCATATATCTTTTTAATGAGCCATCGGACCTGTCATCTTCATAAAAGATATCAAATTCAAAATCCTGTTGATTGATAGAACTTGTCCTTAGGTTATATACATTTTTCATCATCAAGTCCCACATTGGAGATGTTGTCACTTGATTGGTTGACTTAAGCAATTTGACAAAGTGTACTTTAGGTGGCTCTATTCTGGTGGTATCTGTTTGGTTGCCTGGCAGTACGGAGTTATTAGATATTTGTCCTACTTGATATACTTCATCGCCATTGGATGTATAATAATAGTTGTATGCTACACCCAATACCTGATTAGGTCTTAGTCGTATATTTAAAGAAATCGTACCTAATTTAGGATGATAAGTAAACTCAGATGAATTTAGTCTCCTACCTCTGAAAAGCTCGAAATCTCGTGTCCTTTTCAATCCAAACGAAGGGCCTTCCAATTGTTTGGCTACTTCATCTATGTCCTGAATATTTCGAGCACGCTTTATTTTAGCATATATATCATTGACTTCATTGTAGGGGAGAAAAATATCATTATCATCTTTGTCAATTGCATTAGTTAATTCGGTAGGCACATTTATTCCAGTCCATTTTGTTTTGTCTGGCTCTGCTAAGTCTGCTATAGCGGCCACCATCGACGAATTGTCTTGGTACTCGGGTCTATCATCAGATATCCATACCTCTATCTGAGCTATCTGATGGGAAGTTCCTATATATGGGATATTCTCAAGGCTTTTTTCATAGACACTCCTATTGTAATGTGACAAAAAGAAATGCCTATTTTCGTCATATTCATTGGGTGTTATCATAAATTCCTGTACAGAAACACCATTTTCTATCTTAATGTTATTTGATTTAGATTTTTGCTGCGAAACCAAACCTGTCAACCTAAGCCTTCCAAATTGAAGCTCGGTTTTTAGACCAAAAAGGCTCTGAGCCCCTTGTATAAGATTGCCTCTCAATGGCAAACTCACATTACCTGCTTCGATTTTTTTGATGATATCATCTTCAGAAAAAGCATCTGAATCAAACGCCAACTTAATCTGCCTATCAAAGTCAAAGGTAGATTGTGTATCATAATTAAAATCTAAATCTAGCTTTTTACCTATTTTACCATTGACATTCATTTTGATCAGAGGCGTTGGAAAATCAGGTTGACTTTGCCTTTGAGCATTGATGGGTAGATTTGGATCTTCTCTTCTACTGTACAACCATCCTACGCTTAAATCCACACTACCTTGTGGTTGTATGTTTACCTCCGTACCTCCAAATAATCTGTCAATGAGACTATTCGTCAGATCTACTTTATCCATTGGATCTATTCTACCTGATCTAGACTTTTTATCTGATTTTATACCCGCCAATGTACTAAAGTATTGTTTTTCTTGCTCTGCCGCAATGTAAGCCATGTACTCTTCAAATGTCATATAGGTTGGTGTACGGTAGTATTCGTTTCCTATTTTTTCCATTATCACGTATTGTCCAGATATAGGATCGTACTCCACTTTTTGAACAATCTCCTTTGTAGTAATGTCAAATGGGTTGTTTTGTTTATCCGTAATGTAGTCGCCTTTTCTGTCCACTAATGGAATAGTATCCAAAGTAACATTACTAATCATCCGTATATCTGTGGTATAAGGATCTGCAAGATTTCTGGAAGGTAGTTTGGCAAATAATGCACATACTACACTCGTTACCAAAAATATTATTAAAAAACTTTGTTTCACGTTCATAAAAACTATCACAATTTAATTGATAATTACCAGAATTTTATCTTTTGGTAATTTGTACATCGATGTATAACGCTGTAAGAGTAGGTTCTCGTATATTTTATTTGTAAAAAATAGTAAAATCAATTCATTTGCTTCAAAACCTGTTTTATTAAGTCTTCTACCTGCTCTATATTCGGATTCTTTTCCAACACTGATTTTATTTGTTTTTCTACTACAGGCTTTGGAAATCCTAATGCTATCATAGCAGATAACGCTTCATTCCTGATTGTATTGCCTTCAGGAGAGAGTAATATCACTTGATCCGTACCCGTCTCTTTGATTACCTTATCTTTTAAGTCTAGGATTATCCTTTTTGCAGTTTTAGGACCTATGCCCTTTACTTTTCCCAAAGCCACAGGATTGTCATGTATGATTGCAGTGCGCACTTCATCTGGATTCATATAGGAAAGAATAACTCTAGCTGTATTGACTCCTACTCCAGATACAGAAATCAACAATATAAATAATGAACGTTCGTCATCATCATAAAATCCAAATAATGATTGCTCATCCTCTTTGACGTTGAGGTAAGTAAATATTTTTATTTTCTGGAGGCTTTCCAGTTTAGAATAAGTATTGAGACTTATATTTACATGGTATCCGACTCCATGACAATCTACATATATATACGTCGGTGTTTTGTGGGTGATTTCACCATTTAGATAAGCTATCAATGTGCTTTGCTTTTAAATTTTATCAATAAAGCGCAAAGATATTATAATTTATATATTTAACAGAATTGTAATATGAAATTTATTATATACTTCGATCTATAGTGGCTCCCAATACTACATACTCTTAGATCTATGCTTTTCCCATTCCCACGCTGTACGCATGATATCATTTACATCATATTTTGGCTGCCAACCGAGTATTTTTTTGGCTTTTGTATAATCAGAATAGATAGCCATTACATCTCCTGGTCTTCGTGCCCCTTTGGTATAATTCAGTACTTGTCCTGTTTGTTTCTCAAATGCATCAATAATTTCAAGTACGCTTAGCCCGTTTCCTATTCCTACATTAAAAGTATCTGATTGCTGTGACTGTTTATCTAGGAATATATGCTTTAAACACAAAGTATGAGCATGCGCTAAATCACACACATGAATATAGTCTCTTATACAACTACCATCACGGGTAGGATAATCTGTGCCATAGACAGTCATTTGATTGCGTTTGCCTATAGCTGTTTCTGTAATGACAGGTACTAGATTTTGTGGTGGATTCACGGGTGACTCACCCAATAATGCGCTCGGGTGAGCTCCAGCTGGGTTAAAATATCTTAATAAAATACTTTTGACTTTGGTGTGCTTTAAACTATCAGTGATGATCTGCTCACCTATTTGCTTAGTTCTACCATAAGGAGATGCCGCATCTTGCCAAGGTGTGTTTTCATCCACAGGACTCTGGGATACATCACCATAAACCGTACAGCTAGAGCTAAAAATAAATGCCTTGACATCATATTTTATACTGAGATCCAAAATATTAATTAATGACTCCAAATTGTTGCGAAAATACAATATCGGTTTTTCGACCGACTCACCCACCGCTTTTAGGGCAGCAAAATGTATGATACCATCAATATCAGTATGCTCTAAAAATATCTTTTCCGATTCTTGTCTATCGCAAAGATCTATACAATAGAAGGGTACGGATACTCCTGTGATTTTCTTGATTGCTTCAAGGGACGAAGGATCTGAATTAATACCATTGTCCACACACACCACATCGTACCCATTCTCCAAAAGATCTATGATGGCATGACTTCCTATATAGCCAGTACCGCCAGTTACCAAAACTTTTTTCTTCATTATGCTAATGTTTGTGGCATAAAAGTACGACACTTTATTGAAATTGCCCCATGTCATGACAAAGTACTAAAAAAAACGTCTGCCCTTATACAAGAGCAGACGAATCAAAACAAAACGAAAAACCAACTTTTCTTCAACCAACTAAAACTGAAAAATCTTTCTTATCTCGAAATTCATATTAAATCAATAAGTAAATACTAAAATGACTTCATGAGTTGTATCGGAATTGTCATTTCTTTACCATTTCTACTTACTTTAATATTGACTTTGTCTCCTACTTTATTATAACGCATGTGTTTTTCTATATCGTCATAATTTTCAACATTTAAATTATTGATTGCTATTATTACATCGCCTGGTAGGAGGCCTCCCATTTGTGCAGCACTCCGTTTTTCAACTTCCTCTACATAAAATCCCTTGTTACTTTTTAGGGTCAAGCCAAATTCCTTTACAAGTTCATCATTCACATCATAACCACCGACACCGAGATTCGTACGCTCTATGTTGCCACCTTTTTCTATGATATCAGATACTACTTTTTTGACAATTTTGCTGGGAATTGCAAAAGAATATCCTGCAAATACACCAGTGGGAGTAGCTATCGCAGTGTTTATACCAATCAGCTCACCTTGTAGATTTACTAAAGCACCTCCGCTGTTTCCTGGATTGATAGCCGCATCGGTTTGGATAAATTCTTCTATTTTTTTATCATTCTGAATGATGTCAAGTGATCTTCCTTTGGCACTCACTATACCTGCTGTCACAGTGGATGTCAAATACCCAAACGGATTACCTACAGCTAGTACCCACTCACCCACACTTACTTTTTCTGAATCACCCACTCTCATAGGTACGGCATTTTTCATACCAACTACTTTCAATACTGCTAAATCTGTAGATTCGTCCGTACCGACTTTGGTCGCATTATACTTTTTTCCCTCATGGTCTGTGACTGTGATTTTGTCAGCGAAACCAACTACGTGATTATTTGTAATAACATAACCTTCAGAAGAGTAAATAACGCCAGATCCACTCCCATTTTTAGGGGCATAAAAATTTCCGCCGCCGAAAAAATCTTCAAAACCAAAAAAGTCAGAAAATGGATCACTTCTTTTTCTGCTGTTTCTCTTTAACAATACTTGTTCTTCACTTTCCTCTGCATAAATGTGTACAACTGAACCTGTTGACTTTTTAGCGCTTTCCACAAAATCTCCAGCAACATTATAACTAGGAGAATTATTAAAACTCGTGTAAGTAGATGGAGACACTTCGATCGGAGTTGAGATAGATTTTGTTTGAAATAATTTCAATCCCCCTAAAGTCATGATGCCTCCTATCACTCCAGCTAAAATCATTTGCAAAAATGGTTTCATCGATATATTATTAATTATTTAATTAAATATTTTAGAGTTTTTATGTAAAGTTAAACATCCTATATCGTTTTTGGATTGTCAACGCCATAGTTTTTAACACAACCTTAACTCAAATTCTATTGCCAAATTAATATAGCTAGCGTCTGATTTACAGTGTTTTTATAACAATCTTAAAAAAATTCGCATTTTCGCACTACTTTTGCGAAACTTTTTAAAAGTTTTACGTCTGATTCATTATAAACATCCCTTTAAACTAAATGAGGTTTTAATTTGATAGTTAATCTTCTTAACCCCATAATAGTCCACTCTTCTTACAAAACGATGAGTGACGAGTCTGCGTTGGAGCAATATTTATTGACCCAAAATGTGAACTATTTTAATCTTTTGTACGATAGATATAGCAATAAAGTCTTTGCTAAGTGCATATCTATGTTGAAGGATAATGATATAGCTGAAGACGCTACGCAAGAAATTTTTGTCAAAGTATTATTAAGTTTATCTAAATTTAATGGTAAATCAAAATTTTCAACTTGGCTTTATTCAATTACTTACAATTTCTGTATTGACATAATCAGAAAAGGTAAAAAAGACATCATCACTCCTTTGGATGACAATACTTATTTAGACATTGAAGATAATATAGATGATTCAGAAATATTGGAAACCAATGTATTTAGATTAAAAGAAATATTGGAAAAAATGAACATAGATGACAAGAGTATATTGATGATGAAGTATCAAGATGATCTGTCTATCAAGGAGATATGTGATGTAATGGACAAAACCGAAAGTGCTATTAAGATGAAAATTTTAAGAGCTAAAGAGCGATTTCTAAAAATCTATCAAGAAAACTATGGTAAATCAGGTTAGTCCCATTTTGTAAAATTTTTTAACTAAGGTGTAATGAATAATAATGGCTTTAAAGAACTCGAAGAATTATATATCAAAGAAAGAGGCAATGCTGGAGAGCAAACTAAACATAACATTGGGTCAAATATTAATTTATTTGCATTTGTAAGTAATATTATTGATTTGTACATCCCTAAAGCAGGTGATGTCATAAAATCAATCAGCTCATTTTCAAGTAAACGTGATGACAACAATATTTAGATTTTTAAAGAATAAATAATGAAGATTTTAACAGTATTAATGTTTAGTCAGGACATTCAACAAGCCTTGTCGGCTATGCTTGTAGGTATGATGTCGGCCATACCAAAATTTGTGACTGCTGCCCTTATTTTATTAGCAGGAATGTTTATCTCCAATATCGTCAAAAAAATAATCTCTACAACTTTAGAAAAAGTAAAAATTGATAAATTCGGTGAAAAGCTCAATGATATTGATATTCTTGCTAAAAACAACATCAGTATAAAGCTAAGTGCCATAGCTGGAAAGATGGTTTATTATATGATGATGCTAATCTTTATCATGACGGCTGTTGGTGTATTAGATATGCCTGTATTGGCAGAACTTATTCAAGACTTTATCAAGTTTGTACCTAATCTGATAGCTTCTTTCATCATATTGATTGCAGGATTAATATTGGGCGATACACTTAAATCAGTGGTGACTGCGGCATGTAAATCTATGGGAATGCCTTCTGCAAACATCATCGGAGCGTTTGTTTTCTATTTTATATTTATCAATGTCATCATTGTGGCATTGTCGCAAGCGCAGATCAATACTGATTTTTTTGCTCAAAATATATCAATCATCATCGCAGGTGGTGTATTAGCTTTTTCTATTGGATATGGATTTGCATCAAAAGATCTTGTAGCCAGCTTTTTAGCATCATACTACACTAAAGACAAACTCAATATTGGTGACAAAGTGACACTAAATGGTGTGACTGGAGTGATTACCAACGTAGATAAGTCATCTGTAACAGTTACTTCAGATCAAAAAGATGTAATCATTCCGCTCAATAAAATATTACAAGATAATATAGAAATACATCGTTAAACTTATTTTTAAACCAATTAAATTTTATTATTATTATGCGAAACATTTTTACTTTATTACTTTTAGCATTATCATTCACTATTATTAATGCACAAGCTTTAGAAGAATTAAAAAAACAGAAGTCAGATCTTGAAGCAAAAGCAGCACCTGTATTAGCACAAGCGGATGCAATTAAAGCTGAAATTGACGCTGTAAATGCTAAAATAGCTACATACCCAGGATGGTATAAAGGTGCTTTTGGTACCTTAGGAGCAAATTTTACAGGAAGAAATGAGTGGTTTTCTGCTGGCACCCTTAAGGACTCAAGAGCTACAACCATTTTAGGTAGTTTTAATGCATTTGCCAACAAACTAGACGATAAATATTTTTGGAGAAATGCAGGTAGCCTAAACCTTGGTTGGCAAAAATTAAAGACTGGGGCTGAACCATCAGGCACAGAACCAAAATTTGAACCTGTGGCGGATATCTTGAATGTAACTTCTCTTTTTGGATACAAATTATCTTCCAAATTGGCGGCTTCAGCTTTAGGTGAATACAGAACTTCAGTTATTAAGCAATTTAACGATCCTGGATATTTAGACCTTGGAGCAGGGGTGACTTATACGCCAATAAAAAATATGGTATTTGTTTTTCATCCATTGAACTATAATTTTATTTTCGCAAAAGACGATACTCAGTTTACACCTTCATTAGGTTGTAAAATCGTAGGAGATTATACTACTGAAATCGTTAAAGGTCTTAATTGGAGATCTAATCTTACTGGGTTTTTCTCTTACAAAAATAGTGACCCATCTTTGCACAATGGTACTTGGACCAACTGGTTTGGGTTTAATCTTTGGAAAGGAATCGGAGTAGGCGCTGAGTTCGGCCTTAGATTAAGCGAACAAGAAGTGAATGAGCTGCAAAATTATTATACTATCGGATTGAGCTATAAGCTGTAATCAATGTAGAAAATATTCATAAAAATAGCTAGTCAGAATTGATTTTGACTAGCTATTTTTTTAGAGTATGTTTAAAAATAATCTCAGTTGCAACTGAAGTTTCGGAAATAGGTTTTCCATTGTGCCAAATATTAAAGATGCCTGGACTACGTCCCTAAATGCAAGTATTGTATCTAATGGCTACGAAGACATCACTAAGTACCTTCGGATTTTAAATTGTCTTTATTTTTAAACTCTTAATAGTATAAAAATTTGCATCCAATTTACTACAGGTAAAAAAATTGCTCAGTGGGATCTAGTGGGAATGCAGTGGGAACTAACTTAGTGGGAACTCGGTGGGAATGTGGTGGGATCAAGTACGGAACGTGTACGGAGCATGTACGGAGCTGATACGGAGTAAGTACGGAGTAAGTACGGAGGAGCCGCCTAGCAAGGTAGGGGCTGTCTCGTCCTAAATAGCTACACAGGTTAATTTAACAAGCCTACAATAACTTTACACTATGCAAAAATAATCCTAAAAAACTTTAAACAACAATTTTTGTGTTTATTTTACAAAAATGTATTTTTGCATTACGGATTTGTGCACCTTATTGGCAAAAATAGCCTAAAATAGCTTTAGTTTTACAATTATTCAACGGATTTACATCCATGGGTATTAATATATTATCCCATTGATGTTAGACCTGAATAGTGACAAAAATAAATACATATTTTTATTTTGGAGCCACTATCTCCATTAAAATTGCACTTAATATTGCTCCATAAGTACCTATAATGTATCCAAATATGGCAAGCAAAACACCTACACTTGCTAATGATGTATGAAATGCTGAAGCAACTATAGGTGCAGACGCAGCTCCACCTATATTTGCTTTACTACCCACTGCCAAAAAGAAAAATGGTGCTTTAATAATTTTAGCTACGATGAACATAAGCACAACATGGACAAACATCCATATCAATCCGACCGCTATTAATCCAGGATTACTCACTACAGATTTTAGATCCATCTTCATCCCAATGGATGCCACAAGGATGTAAATCAAAATGCTGCCTATCTTACTTGCACCCATGCCTTCATAAGCTTTGATAGGCGTAAATGAAAGGCCAACTCCGATAAATGTTGCAAGAGTTACTAACCAGAAGAATGAATCACCAAACGTACTCATCATGCTAGTTTTATCATTGACAGAAGGTATCCAAGTACCCATTAAATCTGGTATAAATAGCGCACCATAATGAGATAAACCTACTGCACCAAATGTAATACCCAAAATTATCATATAATCCTTTAATGAAGGAATCCTACTCACGGACTCAGTATATGAAGATACTTTATTTTTGAGATTTTCAATCGCTGTGGTGTCTGCCTGTAACCATCTGTCTATACTTTCCTTTTTACCGATACCGAATAGGAGTATTGCCATCCAAATATTGGCCACTACGATATCTACTAAGACCATAGCTCCATAATTGGCTTGATTGTACTTATATATTTCCAACATGGCAGTTTGGTTAGCTCCACCACCTATCCAACTACCCGCTATCGTTGCCAACCCTCTCCATACAGCATCTGGCCCTGCTCCACCTACTACATCTGGGGCTAGAAAAGACATAATAAGAATAGCTATCGGACCTCCTAAAATAACACCAACAGTACCCGTCAAAAACATGACCAAAGCTTTACTACCCAATCCGAATAGTGCTTTCATATCCACACTCAACGTCAACAATATCAACGCAGCAGGCAACAATAATCTACTGGCAACTTGATAAATTGACAATTTGATGGTAACTGGCTTCATATTGGCATCCATGATAAAATTTCCCATATCGTCAATGGCATTCCATTCCGGAGAGATAATATTTAGAGAACTTAAAATAGAAGGAAGCAAATAACACATCAACAAGGAAGGAAATACAACATGAAATTTTTTCCAAAATGGGTGTAAACTAGTTGATGTGTAAAAAACTAAGGCTAATAAAACCATCAAAATACCAAACACAACAAAGTTATCAGTAAATAGAGGTGGAAATTTTAAATTATTCATAATGAATTTTAAAAATCTTAATTTAATATATATTCCCACAAAACTATAAAATATTTTAACATTCCACCTTCCGTTGAAAATTTGCTACTTCAATTCACGAAAATAAGACACAAAATATACCATTCTATAAAGTTCAGTACAACAAAAATCTAATACAATCAACAAGTGTCCATTTAAAATAGGCTACTATTGAAAACATTAAATAATGCCTAAAAGCTAAATTTTTATCCAATTTTAATGAAAATTTAGTAATCATATTAAAAATATTTATAATTTATAAATTTGGCATAGTCTTTGTTTTACACTAAATAACAGTAAGAATTGATTGTTCGAGGTCCCATCCCAAAACAGTGACCATTATTAATGAATAAACAATTTTGTCATGAAACAAAAGCCGATTTTATTTCTGTCCCTAGTATTAATTACTGCTTTGTGTGCGGTATGTGCTCCTAAAGGTACAGTGTTGGATTTTTTCACAAAAAATGAGGGGTACCATCCCAAAAACGTAAACCTCGTAGCTCCAGATGCCATAAACTGTCCTACACCACTAGTACTTCCTGCTGATGCAAATTGTATGGCAGAGGTAATAGTACAAACTCCTATTTCGACATGTGGCAACATTACATTTATGTCTTACACATTGCCCAATGGAATAGTTGTTACTTTATCTCCACCATATCCCACTACCATAAATCTTGGGGTTTGGTCTTTTGGCATATATAAATTAGTGTGGAATGTGAATGACAATTGTCCTCCACTACCATCGAGTGCTGTGTGCAGTCAAACGATTGTTATAGATAATCAACCGCCAGTCATCACTTGCCCAGATGATATTTCTGTGGGCAATAATGAAGATGGTAGACGTTTAGTCAATGGCCAAAGAATGATGTTTACTCCAGTGAACGTGGGGCAACCTACTGCTACTGACAATTGTACTCCAGATGCAGATATTACTTATTCGCACAATTCACCCTATAGTTCTGATCCTGATGATGCCAGCGGAGACTATCCATTGGGCACCACTATAGTTTGTTGGACTGCTACCGACTTAAGTGATAATTCAGCTTCATGTTGTATGGAAGTTACTGTATTTGATAATACTCCACCAGAAATAACTTGTCCAGATACATTAACAGTGCAGTGTCAAGAACCAAGTCCTTATAATTATTATACTCAATTTTTAGCTGCTGGAGGTATTGCGACAGATGAAACATCATTAGACACTTCTACTTTTATGTTTGTAGTTGATTCTACAACAAATTTAGGTTGTGCAAATCATAAAACAATAAAAAGATTTTATAAAATAGGTGACACAAATGGCAATATGGATACTTGTTTTCAAATAATAAATGTAAACGACACCACTCCACCAATAGCTTTATGTAAAGATATAACTGTAAATCTCGAACCAAACGGCATGGTCACTATTGCAGCTAGTGAACTTAACAATGGAAGTACAGATAATTGTGGAGGGCCTTTAAGTTTTAGTTCCAATCAAAATTTGTTTTTTGGATGTAATGATGTTGCCGCAGGAGGAAAAGTAACTGTAATATTAATCGTCACAGATCAATGTGGAAATTCAGCAACTTGCTCATCCACCGTTATGGTAATGGACCTTATTCCGCCCACTATTAATTGCCCACAACCTATTACAGTCAATACAAATTTAGGAGTTTGTTTTGCCGATAATGTAAATCTGGGCAATGCTACATCTACAGATAATTGTTTGCCAATGAATGCTCCTATTCCAACATTTAACGGAGTCACAGTTGTTGGCACTACACAATTTCCAGCTGGTACAAATACAGTAATATGGACTGTAACAGACGGAAGTGGCAATACTGCTACCTGTGGCCAAGTCGTAACAGTATTGGACAACCAAAATCCAACTATCACATGTCCTCCTAATCTTACTGTAAACTCAAATGCAAGTGTATGTTATGCAAACAATGTGAATTTAGGTACACCTTTGACTAGTGATAATTGTGGCATACAAAGCATTATACCTGTTTTTAATGGAAATCCAGTTACTAATATTACCCAATTTCCAGTCGGAGTTGCAAATACAGTAACTTGGACCGTAACGGATGTGAATGGGCGTACAGCCACGTGTGCCCAAACTGTAACAGTGGTTGATAACCAAAACCCTACAATAACATGCCCAGCATCTATTACTGTAAATACTAATATAGGTCAATGTTATGCCAATAATGTAAATCTTGGTGCACCTTCAACCACTGATAATTGTGGTGTGCAAAACACAATAGCTAGATTTAATGGAAGTGTTGTTACTAATATTACCCAATTTCCAGTAAATACTTCCAATATTGTAACTTGGACAGTTACTGATTTAAATGGCCTTACTGCTTCTTGTACACAAAATGTGACAGTTGTAGATGGTCAGAACCCAACGATTATTTGCCCAAATAATCTTACTGTTAATACCAATCCTGGTGTTTGTTTTGCCAATAATGTGGTTTTAGGCAATCCTACAACTACTGATAATTGCCCTGGGCAAACTTCCGTACCTCGTCTTGGAGCAATAATAGTAGTAGGAACCACCCAATTTGTCTTAGGTAGTAATACCGTAATTTGGACAGTCACCGATGCTAGTGGAAATACCGCAACCTGTAGTCAAACTATTACAGTGGTAGATAACCAGAATCCAACCATCACTTGTCCAATAAACCTAACCGTAAATGCTAACGCAAACCAGTGTTATGCAAGTAACGTAAACCTTGGCACACCAACAACTGCTGATAATTGTACAGTGATGTCATCATCTTCTTCAATAAATGGCAGCTCGACTTCAAGTTCAACACAATATATTGTGGGCAGTAATCAAGTAGTATGGACAGTTACCGATAACAGTGGACGTACCGCTACATGTACCCAAACAGTGACAGTAGTGGATAACCAGAATCCAACCATCACTTGTCCAATGTCTATTACAGTCAATGCAAATATGGGACAATGTTATGCTACTAACATCAATTTGGGTACGCCAACCACAAGCGACAATTGTGGAGTGCAAAGTACTATATCCAGATTAAATGGAAATAACATAACAAATACCACTCAATTTCCAGTAAGTGCTACCAATGTTGTGACTTGGACGGTAACTGATGTTAACGGACGTACCGCTACTTGTACCCAAAATGTATCTGTAGTGGACAATCAAAATCCAACGATCGTTTGCCCATCCAATCAGGAAGCGGATTTGAATAATTCTTGCATGCTTGTAGTGCCTGATTTCAGAGGGTTGGTAGGAAGAAGTGACAACTGTACCAATACAACTATTACTCAGTCTCCAATACAAGGAACAACGATCGCTTCTGGTCACGACCAAACCCATATTTTTACTTTTACAGTTACAGACAATGCTGGATTGACAGCTACATGCTCTATTACAGTAACATCCAAAGATAGACTAGGACCAGATATCGTGTGTCGGCAGCCAAGAGTTTTGTCTATCAGCGACGAACCTGAAGTTTCTGCTTACTCATTTGTAAGTTCTGCAATTGACAATTGTGGAGGTACATTGACATACACCGCAAGAAGAATGGGAAATATATGTGGTGGAAATACACCAGATGATTTTGGAAATTATGTACAGTTTTGTTGTGATGATGTCAATAAAACAATTACAGTTATAGTCCAAGTTACAGATAGTCGTGGCAATTCTAACACTTGTATGACTACTGTTGTTGTTCAAGATAAACTTGCTCCTACTATCTCCACACCATTGCCAGACATCAGTATAAGTTGTGAATATCTATTGAATCTTAACAATCTCAATGCTTTTGGTACTTTAGTGCCCTTTGGCTCTCCCAGACAAAATATTGTGATCAATGATCCAAATACATTTTATCCACCATTGAGTATGCCGCTACAAGATGGCGTATTTAGTGATAATTGTCCTGGAGCTACAGTTACTTCTACATTTAGAAATCTTTTGACAATGTGCAATACTGGAGAAATAAAGAGAGACTTCGTAGTTACGGACATTGCTGGCAATACAGCCACATTTACACAGACTATCTTCGTGATAGATGTTGATAAATTTGACATAAATGATATTACTTGGCCATTGGAGAATGTCAATTTCAATGACTGTAACAATGCCAATCCACCTACATCAATTACTGGAGCACCTGTAATCAATAATGATAAATGTAGTCAAGCCGCTGCCACCTATTCTGATCAGTCGTTTGCCCATCCTACGTATTGTAAGTACATAAGACGTACTTGGACTGTGATCGATTGGTGCCAGTATAAAACCAATGTACCAAATAGTCCTGGAAAGTTTACTCGTGTGCAAAATATATATGTTACTAATAATGTAGCACCTACTATTGCTCCCAAAGTATGCAGAGATACGATAATTTGTACTGGGAATATTTGTGAAGCAAAAGGGGTAACCTTTACTGCTGCTGGTACGGATGATTGTCTTCCAGTAAATATCAGTTGGACCTACAAAATTGATCTTAGCAATAATGGTGGTACACCAGATTTTCAGGGTACGGGAGCAGTTGTAACTAAAGATTACCCTATGGGCATACATAAATTCACATGGGAAGCCAAAGATGGATGCAGCAATACCTCTACTTGTTCATTCTTATTTACAGTCAAAGATTGTAAAGCGCCAAGTGCTGTAGCAATGAATGGTTTAGCCATCAACCTCACAGCACCTATGGCAATGGCAGAGATTTGGTCCTCTGATTTTAATAATCAAAGTTTTGACAATTGCACACCTACTGGTCAGCTTAAATATTCATTTTCAGCTGATGTAAATGATAGAAATAGAGTATATACATGCGATAGCCTTGGTAAAAGAAAAGTAGAATTATGGGTAACAGACCTAGCAGGAAATCAGTCAAAAGCCGTCACATTTGTAACAGTACAGGACAATCATGGTTTGTGTACAAGTAGTGGGAAAATTCAAATTTCAGGTAGCATCTATACCGAAGATAGAGTAAAAGTTGCAGATACCAAGGTTCAAATAGATGGAGGTGAAACGGAAGGATCACTTATGACAGATAAAGAAGGAAGTTATACCTTTAATAATCTTACCATGTACAATGATTATCAATTAATACCAGTCAAAGATGATAATTATATAGATGGGATCACAACCTTGGACTTAGTATTGATACAAAGACACATTCTTGGACTCAAAAAATTAGATTCACCCTATAAACTTATCGCAGCTGATGCCAATAATAGCAAATCTGTGACCGCTTCTGATATCGTAGAGTTGCGCAAGTTAATTTTAGGTGTCAATGACAAATTGGTCAATAATGCTCCTTGGAGATTTGTAGATGCCGCGTATGTGTTTAGTGATGTAAATCAACCTTGGCCTTTTGCAGAAAATCTGAGTTATGAGGTGTTGGAGACAAACATGACCACATCGGACTTTATCGCTGTCAAATTAGGTGATGTCAATGGTTCCATATCTGAAAATCTTACAGGCAAAACACAAAACAGAAACAATGAAAAGACTGAGTTATTCATTGAAGAAGTCATACTTAAGGCAGGAGAATTGACAAATGTACCTGTGACGATAAAAAAATCAGATATTTTGGTTGGTTTACAGTGGACTTTTGAGTTAGCACCAGGATTGTATTATCATGGGATAGAAGCAGAAGCATTAAATATTAAAAAATGAACAAATAGCTGAAGTAAATAAAGATGGTAAAAGATACTTAACAGTTGCTTATGATGATTTAAATGGTAGTTCCATTGACGAAAATGCAATAATAGTTGATCTTATAGTCAAATCAGATAAAACAGCCAAAATATCATCATTACTAACTCTAAATAATGACATTACAAAATCTTTAGCGTATGATATAGAGATGAGAGAAAAGCAAATTCATTTTGATTATCGATCTGAAAATTCAGATGAAAGTTCTTACGTTACTCAAAATCATCCAAACCCATTTAAAGATGAAACGATAATTAAAGTAAGTCAAAAGTTGTCTGCTCCAATCACAATATCTATTTATGATAGTAAAGGTGTTTCTGTGTCCAATAATACTATTTCTTTACCAGCTGGGCATCACAATATAAATATAAATGCATCACAATTAAATAATAGTTTCGGTATATTTTTTGTAAAAATTAAATCGAAAGAGCTCAATGAAGTTATTAAAATATTGAGAATAGAATAAGTCTTCGCTAATTAATTTTTATACATCTAAGTCCCTGCTAGCATTATTTGTTAATGTTTCAGGGACTTTTTGGCTTCTAAATAGGTATAAATCTGACAAATTGACACCTATTTTTACTTTGGTTGTAAATTTGATGTAGTACTATTAAAAAGTACATTTTAACCCAAATCAAATTAATAAAATGACATACGACAACTTTACCGTAAATGCGCAGGAAGCGATCTTAAAATCCCAACAATTAGCAGGTTCATTGGATCAACAAGGCGTTGATACTGTGCATATTATCAAAGGCATCATGGAGACCGACCCTAAACTTGCGGAGTTTCTATTAAGCAAAATGGGTGTAAATATTGCGATATTAAAACGCGATCTCAATGTTGAGTTAGAAAAATATCCCAAAGTACAAGGTGGTGATAAACAATATCTGACCAACGACGCCAATAAAGCATTAGCCACAGCCAAAAAATTATTAAAAGAGTTTGGTGATGATTTTATCACCATCGAACTCATACTTTTAGGTATTATCATGGGTAATGATAAGGCATCTACCATACTCAAAAATGAGGGAGCATCGGCAGATAAAATGAAACTGGCTATCAATGAATTGCGTAAAGGAAGAAAAGTGACAGACCAAAATGCTGAAAATCAATATAATTCTCTCAAAAAATTTGCCGTAGATCTCAACGAAAGAGCCGAAAGTGGTAAACTAGACCCTATCATTGGTAGGGACGAAGAGATCAGAAGAATTTTGCATATCCTCTCTAGAAGGAAGAAAAACAACCCTATCCTACTTGGAGATCCTGGTGTAGGAAAAACAGCCATTGTAGAAGGTATTGCTTGGCGTATCGTCCAACAAGATGTGCCAGAAAACCTGAAAACCAAAAAGATCTATACTTTAGATATGGCAGCTTTGGTGGCAGGTGCAAAATACAAAGGTGAGTTTGAAGAAAGACTCAAAGCTGTAATCAATGAAGTCATTGCTTCCGATGGAGAAGTCATTCTTTTCATTGATGAAATACATACACTCATTGGTACAGGAGGCGGACAAGGCGCGATGGATGCTGCCAATATTCTGAAACCTGCATTGGCTAGGGGCGAACTTAGAACCATCGGTGCTACTACACTGGACGAATACCAAAAGTATTTTGAAAATGACAAGGCACTTGTCAGAAGATTTCAAACTGTAAACATCGATGAGCCATCTGTAGAAGATACTATTTCTATATTGCGTGGTATTCAGGAAAAATATGAGGTATATCACAAAATCGGTATCTTGGATGAAGCGCTGATTGCAGCTGCTGAATTGTCACATCGATACATTTCCGAGCGAAAACTGCCTGATAAAGCCATCGACCTGATAGACGAAGCCGCCGCAAAACTCAGATTGGAACTCGATTCTGTACCGGAAGATGTGGACGAGCTCGATAGAAAAGTACGCCAACTCGAGATAGAGCGCGAATTTATCAAAAAAGAAAAAGATGACAAAAAACTCAAAGTCATCACGGAGCAAATAGCCAATGCTAAAGAAAAATTGGATTCTATCAAAGCTGCTTGGCAGTCAGAAAAAGAAATCGTCGATACCATCCAAAATATAAGGAAACAAATCGAACAACTAGAATATGAGGCGCAAAAGGCCGAGCGTGAGAGTGACTTCGAAAAAGTAGCTAAGATCCGATATGGCGATCTTAAAGAAAAAGAAGCACAGCTGAAAGTGGCCAATGAAAAATTGGAAGAATTGCCAGAAGATAGCAGGTTTACCAATGAAATGGTTACAGCCAATGATATCGCAGATGTGATAAGCAAATGGACTGGAATTCCTGTGTCAAAAATGCTCCAAAGTGAAAAAGTCAAATTATTGTCACTAGAAGATGAAATTGGGAAAAGACTTATAGGTCAAAGCGAAGCCGTAGTTGCTGTTGCAGATGCTGTGAGGAGAAGTAGAGCAGGATTGCAAGATGACAAAAAACCTATTGGTTCCTTTATATTCCTTGGGCCAACGGGAGTAGGAAAAACGGAACTAGCAAAGGCATTAGCTGAGGTGCTTTTTGATGATGAAACAGCGATCACTCGTATAGACATGAGCGAGTATCAGGAAAAACATTCAGTTTCAAGATTGGTCGGCGCGCCTCCAGGTTATGTAGGATATGACGAAGGTGGTCAATTGACAGAGGCAGTGCGCAGAAGACCTTATAGTATTATACTGCTTGATGAAATAGAAAAAGCGCATCCAGATACTTTCAATATTTTATTGCAAGTACTTGATGATGGAAGATTGACAGATAATAAAGGTAGAGTTGCAAGTTTTAAGAATACCATCATCATCATGACATCCAATATGGGTTCAGAAGTGATCTTAGAAAATTTCGAAGACTTAGACGCACTAGGTGACAAACATAAGGCTGACATCATTGAGACCACCAAAATAGAAGTGTTTGATTTACTCAAAGAAACTTTAAGGCCTGAGTTTCTAAATAGAATAGATGAAAAAATCATGTTTTTACCACTATCCAAAACAGAAATCAAGCAAATAGCTACATTGATGATCAAAAAATTGACCAAAAATCTTGCTAAACAGGAGATTGGAATCCAGTTTGATGAGTCTGCTATGGATCTTTTAGCAGATTTGGGATATGAACCGCAATTCGGCGCTAGACCTATGACTCGTGTCATCCAAAAAGAAATCATCAATGAACTTGCTAAAAGTGTACTAAGTGGTAAGTTTGGGGCCGGAGATACTATTTATATTGGTACTGACGCCAAGGGCTTTATATTCTCTTCAGAACTCATCAATTCCATTGCCAAACCAAAAGTTACAAAGGATAATAATGTTGATAAGCTTAAAAAAGCAACTAAAGATGTCAATGATCTGGTGAAAGATATAGAAGATGATGAGGAGGATGATAAATAAAATTGATTGATTAATGAAAAGGGCCGGAATTTTATTCTGGCCCTTTTTTATTTCAATCAATAATAACAAACAGAGCTCTTTTTTCGTTATTCTATTTTTCACCACCTTATAATATGGCAATCATGAAATGAGCACGAACCAACTTTGTGACACTTGTCTTACCGAAAGATAGGTACAATCCACATTGATTATTCTCATGCGAATTCCATCTGGCCTTTAAAAATAAATAAAAATTAACAGATGAAACCCACCATAATTTTGCTCATCACGCTTCTTACCACCACGATTGGTCTTTCGCAATCATTAAACCTTGATTTCGACCCACAACTTGCAGAAAAGCTAGGGGCAGATGATTATGGAATGAAAAATTACATTTTGGTCATCTTGAAAACCGGAAAAGCTAAAATGGAGAACAAAGATACTTTGAATACCTTATTTAAAGGTCATATATCCAATATCCAAAGGTTGGTTAATGAAGGTATGCTTTTTGTGGCAGGACCATTTGGTCAGAATGAACTAAGCTATAGAGGACTATTTATTCTAAATGTCAAAACTAAGGAAGAAGCTCAGGCACTTTGCGAAACAGACCCAGCAATAAAGGCTGGTATATTTGATATTGATTTGATTCCTTGGTATGGATCAGCTGCATTGGGCGAATATATTGAGATCAGTAAGAAAATCGGAAAATTTAAAATGTAGGAGAATTATCGTAATATATTTTAAAAATATCCATCAATAATTGGCTACAAATAAGTTTTAATTTGTAACCAATTATGAACAGATACTCCTGCAAAGCAAATAAAATAACTAATTTAGTATGTTTTCTAAATAAATGATTAACTTTGTAATACTAAATTCATTTTTAAAAATTGAACATTGGGATTATCATTTCATTATAGAGGACGATTAAAATCAGCCACAACACTTCCATCCCTTGTGGATGAGGTAGAAGACATTTGCAAAGTTTTAAATTGGAAATGCTCCGTGTTTGAAACAGAATATCCTGACAACAAGTTTGTTACACCAATTAATGATTCGGATTATGGTATTTTATTCAGTCCACCATCATGTGAGCCTGTAAGTTTGGTTTTTGATAGTGAAGGTAAAATATATACTCCCTGGCTCAAAGAGATACTCAACAAACACAAATCTGGTGAAGTAAAAGTGATCACTGTAAAACTAAATCTGGATGACGATAACCCTGTACCCGAAATATCAGAAGAAAGTGAAGATTTTGACCCACTTGATATGGTATATAGTATATCTGTAAAAACACAATTTGCAGGTGCAGAATCGCATGTACAGTTGATGGAATTATTAAGATATCTTAGTGAAAAATATCTGACAGAATTTCATATTCAAGACGAAAGTGATTATTGGAATACCAGAAATGCCGAGAAACTCCATGAAAAAATGAATAAAATCAACCAATTTATGGATACTTTTCATGATATGATGGATAATCAAAATATAAAAGATCCAAAGGATTTCATTGCATTCCTAAAGCAACTGAGTATGCAAATAAAGAAAAAGGGAGATGAGTGAATAATTCTTACCCTCCTTTTCTTAATTCCTACTAAAAAAACTTTTTGCACGACAATCAAAATTTAGTCGAGTTTTGTGTTGGTAAATAGTAGCAAAATTATAGTAAGTTAAAAGAAGATTTAGTCATTAACTTTTCAGAATCTCACCAATTCCTTATACCTTTTTTGTTGGTTAAGTTTAAAAAAAAACTAAAATTTATTTTCATAGCGTTAAACTTATCCTAAGGCAATCACAATATACTTTTGTGGATCGTTAGGTTAATATTGTCAAATCTAAAATTGTATTAAAAATGAAATCAATAATTTTTCTAGCGATCAGTTTACTATCTTTTCCACTTTTTGCTCAATACAATCCTGAAAAACTTAATGCCGTTAAGATAGGATCATCGTATGGTGGATTTTCTGGATTGGAATTTAATCTGGGATATGAAAGGGCTATTTCGCCAAAACAGATCATTTATGGGTCGCTTTTTACCACAATTAGAGAGAGCCAAGGATTCACATTAGGATACAAATATAATCTTCTTTCTTACAAATGGATAGAAGCATTTGCTGGACTCGACTTAAGATCAGAATATTTTGACTACAGGCGTTATGGGATTGAAAGAAAAAGTTTTAGTTTTTCTATTCAGCCTACGTTAGAACTTAGATTTAATGTAAACAAAACGCACTTTATCACAACTGGCATGCATTTTAGTCCCATCTACAGTAACAATAATTTGGGAAGCGACTACTTTTTAAATAGCTTAAATATTGGTGTGAGTCGGAGGTTTTGAATAACATCCATTGATTAGAATGGGAAGAGATACACAAGTTCACTTTTTCTTATTTCTCACCAACAAAACTTTTAACAAAAATCCTTACCTTTGCACTCATTTTTAAATTGACGATTTGAGTTTTACATTATAAAAATTCTGAATCGTCCAAAGGGTAGTGAATATGGCAAAGTACAATGATGATCTTAAACAACTCAATCTTCCAGAAATAGACCGAATCATACGTCAATTCTGGGAAGAAAACGATATTTTCAATAAAAGTGTCCAGCAAAAATCTGTTGACAATAGCTTCGTGTTTTATGAAGGTCCACCTTCTGCCAATGGTAAACCAGGTATTCACCACGTGATGGGTCGTGCAGTAAAAGATCTTTTCTGTCGGTATCAAACCATGAAAGGTAAACGTGTGGAGCGTAAAGGCGGATGGGATACCCACGGACTACCTATAGAACTCAGCGTAGAGAAAGAACTCGGTATCACCAAAGAAGATATAGGTACCAAAATATCTGTAGATGAATATAATGCCAAATGTCGCGAGACGGTCATGCAGTACAAAGACCAATGGGACGATATCACGCGTCGTATGGGCTATTGGGTAGATCTAGACAATCCTTATGTTACCTTCGAAAATGAATATATCGAGTCTGTTTGGTGGCTTTTGGGTCAGTTGTATCAAAAAAATCTTTTGTACAAAGGCTACACCATCCAACCATATTCGCCGGCAGCGGGTACAGGATTGAGCTCACATGAGTTGAACCAACCTGGTTGTTATAAAGATGTGACAGACACAACAGTGGTGGCGCAATTCAAAACATTGCCAGAGACGCTTCCCGATTTTCTGCAGGGACTTGGAGCTATTCACATCCTTGCATGGACGACTACACCTTGGACGTTACCATCCAATACAGCACTTACCGTAGGACCAAAAATCACGTATGCATTGGTCAAAACATACAATCAATACACTTTCGAACCAGTAAATGTCATCCTAGCAAAAGCATTGATCGAAAAACAGTTTGCCGGAAAGTTTTTTGAGGTGGAATCTGAAGAGCACTTGGCATCATTCCAATCTTCAGACAAAAAAATACCTTATTTCATTGTCAAAGATTTTATTGGTACTGACTTAGTGGGCATCCGTTATGAACAGTTGCTTCCTTATGCTTTACCTTACCAAAATCCAGAAAATGCATTCAGAGTCATTACTGGAAATTTCGTCACTACTGAAGATGGTACAGGTGTAGTTCATACAGCGCCTACTTTCGGTGCAGACGATGCTAAAGTGGCCAAAGAAGCTAGTCCCAAAGTACCGCCATTATTAGTCTTGGACGAAAATGGCAATGCAGTACCTTTGGTAGATTTACGTGGTAAATTCAGGGCTGATCTAGCCGAAATAGGCGGTAAATACGTTAAAAATGAATATTATGCTGACGGCGAAGCTCCTGAAAGATCGGTAGATATAGAGATCGCCATCAAACTGAAAGAAGAAAACAAAGCTTTTAAAGTCGAGAAATACGTCCATAACTATCCACACTGCTGGCGTACCGATAAACCTGTTTTGTACTATCCACTAGATAGCTGGTTTATCCGTTCTACAGCTATGAAGGACAAGATGATCGAACTTAATAAAACCATCAATTGGAAACCCGCACATACCGGCGAAAAACGATTTGGCAATTGGCTCGAAAATCTCAATGACTGGAATCTTTCTAGGTCTAGATATTGGGGCATTCCATTGCCGATATGGAGAACAGATGATGCAACGGAAGAAAAATGTATCACATCGATAGAAGATTTGGGTAAAGAAATAGCTTTGGCCAATCAAAAATTAGGTCTAAATCAGTCTGTTCCTAAAGATTTGCACCGTCCATATATAGATGAAGTCATCCTGGTATCTGACAGTGGTGTAGCGATGAAACGTGAGCTAGACCTGATAGATGTTTGGTTTGACTCAGGAGCGATGCCTTATGCACAATGGCATTATCCGATGCAAAACAGGGATTTCATAGATAAAGGTGTAACATTTCCAGCAGATTTTATTGCAGAAGGTGTAGATCAGACACGAGGTTGGTTTTTTACATTGCACGCCATCGCAAGTATGGTGTTCGGTAGTGTAGCTTATAAAAATGTCGTTTCCAATGGTCTTGTGCTTGATAAAAATGGGGTTAAAATGTCTAAAAGACTCGGCAATGTGATCGACCCTTTTGAGACGATTGCAGAGTATGGCGCAGATGCCACAAGATGGTATATGATCTCCAATGCTCAACCATGGGACAACCTGAAATTTGATTTAGATGGTATCGACGAGGTGAGACGTAAGTTTTTCGGTACTTTATTTAATACCTATTCGTTTTTTGCTTTGTATGCCAATATCGACGGTTTCAGCTACAGTGAAAACAAGATTCCATTAGCCGAAAGGCAAGAAATAGACAGATGGATTATCTCTTTGCTCAATACCTTGGTCCAAGAAGTAGATGCCGAATACAGCGACTACGAACCGACCAATGCCACCAGAAAAATTATGACTTTTGTGGATGAGCATCTTAGTAATTGGTACGTGCGTCTATGTAGAAGAAGATTCTGGAAAGGAGAATATAGTCAAGACAAGATAGCTGCTTACCAGACTTTGTATGAGTGTTTGAGCACAATTTCAAAATTGATGGCGCCTGTTGGACCTATGTTTTCAGATTGGTTGTATAAAAATCTTAATGATACCACAGGTCTTGAAGCACGTGAATCTGTGCATTTGGCAGATTTCCCACAAGCAGACACTAGTGCCATTGATAAGACATTAGAGCAGCGAATGGATTATGCACAACGCATTTCTTCCTTAGTACTTTCAATCAGAAAAAAAGAAGGATTGCGTGTCAGACAGCCATTGACCAAGATATTGCTCCCAGTTTTGGACCCATTATTTATCACTCAAGTCGATGCTGTCAAAGAACTCATCCTATCTGAAGTAAATGTCAAAGAGATCGAATATATTACGGACACAGAAGGATTTATCAATAAAAAAGCAAAAGCAAATTTCAAGACACTAGGTAAGATCTTGGGCAAACACATGAAAGCTGGACAAGCTATGATTGCCGAGTTTGACCAAAAAGCGATCTCACAACTTGAAAAAACTAATGCTTATACTTTGGAGATTGAAGGAGAAAAATTCGTCTTGACGACAGAAGACATCGAAATCAGTTTTGACGAGATACCAGGATGGCAAGTTGCTGTGGACAGAGACATCACGGTAGCTTTGGACATCAGTCTTACTGATGATTTGATTGCTGAAGGTATCGCAAGAGAATTGGTCAATAGAATTCAAAATATTAGAAAAACTAGTGACTTCAACGTGACGGACAAAATCACCATTGCCATCGAAGACCACGAGATCATCAGACCTGCCATTGCACAATTTGGCGAGTATATCAAAGCAGAAGTCCTAGGGATATGCATAGAACTTGGAAATGCCGAAAGTGGAGAATTGGTAGAAATTAATGAAGATGTGAGTTTGAAGATTCAAGTGGCGAAAATGTAGTTAAAGGTAAAAGTTAACAAAAAGGAGTCATCTTAAGACTCCTTTTGTTATAAAATACGGAATAAGTAGGCTAAGTATTCCTTAAAAATAATCAATTCAGTTTGGTTAATTTCTTACATTTATACTTTAAAATAAGTAATAATCCCACACAACCTACCTATCTTGTGCACCAAAATAAAATAGGAAATGAATCGAAAATATGATATTGTCCTTTTTGGAGCCACAGGTTTTACTGGTCAACTTATTGCCAAATATCTGGCAATTCATGCTAAAAATGAAAATATAATATGGGCTATAGCTGGACGCGATATAGAAAAACTCCACAAAGTTAAAAATCAACTTTCAGGGCTTCTCCCGGATATATTATCATCTGATGTGAAAGATCGGGCATCTTTAGATGTTATGACAAGCCAAACAAAAATTCTGATGAATGCCGTCGGGCCCTTTAATCTATATGGCAGAGACGTTATAAAATCTTGCATAGATCAAGGCACACATTATTTAGACATAACCGGCGAACCTTCTTTTGTTGCTGATTTGTATAACAATTTCTTTGAATCAGCTGTCCAAAACAAAACTTGTATCATCAATTGTTGTGGATTTGATAGTATTCCAGCAGATTTTGCAGCCTGGTTGACTGCCAAAAAACTTCCCAAAGATGAACCTAAATCCCTAAAAGGGTACATTAGAACCAATGCTACCTTTTCTGGTGGAACACTCACCACTGCCATTCAAGCACTTCACATGGAAGTTCAGAAAACATCTATTAAAACTAAAATCCGAAGGCATCCTGATGCGCCCAAGATATCACTTAATATTCACTTCAGTAAGGAAATCAATGCTTGGGCAATACCCATGCCAGTGGTTGATCCACATATTGTAAAAAGAAGTATATTTCGTATGCCGGAAGACTTTGGCGTTGCAGTAAGTTATGGTCAGTTTTTTGTAAGATCATCAATTACAAAAGTGCTAAAAACAGTGATGCCTATTGCAGCAGCAATGGTCCTTGTAAGATTTGAAATTTTCCGTAAGAGGATGTTCAAAAAATTTAAACCAGGTACTGGACCTAATGAAGAGCGTCGGGCTAAAACAAATTTTCAAGTGATTTGCTTCGGAACTTCTAAATCTGCAAATGCAAAAACTGTATTTTCAGGTGGCGATCCTGGTTATGATGAGACCGCCAAAATGTTTTCACAATCGGCTTTTACACTTTTGGATAAACTTAGGAATAATACCATTATTTATGGTGTTTTGACCCCAGTTGAAGGATTAGGTATGCTATTGGTACACAGACTTCGTAAAGAAGGAATAATGATTGAGTAGTTTAATTTTAGGTATATTTTTTATAAATTTCAATAATCGCACTTGCCAATTGCCTATCCTTATCTGTGACGATATTACCTGCATCATGTGTACTGAGTTGGATCATCACACGATTATAAGTATTGCTCCATGTTGGATGGTGATTCATTTTTTCGGATGACAGTGCAACCTCTGTCATGAAAGCAAAAGCTTGAACGAAATCTTTAAATTTCAGTTCGATTGTCAATTGGTTATTAATTTCCTTCCACTCCATTGTTAAAATATTAAGACTTGGTCAACAGACAGGTTGTAAAATAGTTGCCAAACTTTAAGCTCAGTTAAAGATGGTTTAAATTAAATAATTATAGCATTATGAACCCACTAAAATTATTAATAATGGCAAACGTTATAAATAATAATTCAGTACATAATTTTGTGATTTTCCTGATATCCAAATAATTGTAAATATAATTTTTAAATTTTATGTATTTCAAGCGTATAATATGGCTAATGTTCCATATTTTACTTAAGACTAATCGAAATTTTATTATAAAAAACTTCGTAAATAAAAGAGTATCAATGATATTAGATAACATATTGTTTTATTACCTTTGCGCCAAATTTTTTAAACAGATAAATACGTCTGATGAAGCACAGAAATTTTCTTGTAATTTTAATCTCTTTAATATATTTATTTCCCGCATTTGGATCTGGTACACCCGATGATTCAAGTCACGGGCATGGTGAAGTTACAAAATTTGACCCAGCGGCTACAGCAATACATCACATAAGTGATGCAAATGTATATACATTGTCTGATGGTGTGATTCCATTTAGAATTCCATTACCCACAATACTGTACGCGCCTGATAAAGGTTTTGATATTTTTAGTTCAGGAAAATTTCATGCTGGAGAACATGAAGATGGTCATTTTTCATACAACGGTTATGTCTTGCATCATGGTAGTGTTCATAGAGTAGTCGATACAGGCTTCCCGATGGAGGGAAACATAGAGATAGGCCATCATTCATTTACTCATAAAACAGAAGAGAAAAACGGTAAAAAAGTAGATGTAAACTATGTCACATATCAAGGTAAAGAATATAGGTTAGATGCCAGGTCAACGTTGGATGGAGGTATACTGGGAGGCGGTATTACTTCATTTTACGACTTTTCAATTTCGAAAAACGTATTGTCCATGATTCTGGTATCTCTCTTTTTATTTTGGGCATTCAGGAAAGCCGCAAAATCATATAAAGAAAATCCCGATAAAGCACCTTCTGGAATACAAGGTTTGATAGAACCTATGTTTACTTTTATAAGAGATGAAGTTGCAGTACCATTTATTGGCAAAGAAAAATACATGAGATTTTTACCATTATTAATGAGTATCTTCTTTTTTGTGCTAGGGTTAAACCTTTTTGGTCAGATTCCATTTTTAGGAGGTACTAACGTTACAGGAAACCTAACAGTGACCATGATTATGGCATTGATAGTATTTTTGTCGTTAACTTTAATGGCAAAAAAGATTACTGGCAACATATATTTTGGATGCCTGATGTACCAGTTTTTGTAAAACCTTTATTGGCAGCAGTGGAGATTATGGGTTTGTTCATTAAGCCATTGACTTTGATGCTGCGTCTGGCTGGTAATATTTCAGCGGGACACATTGCAATATTAAGTTTTATAGGTCTTATATTCATTTTTGGTCAATCAGGAGCAAATTTTGGTGGAGGTCTGATAGGTACAGCTATGGCTATACCGTTGACCCTGTTTATGATGGCCATTGAGTTGATAGTAGCATTTGTTCAAGCTTTTGTGTTTACTATATTGACAGCATCCTATATAGGAGCAGCGATAGAGGAGCATCATCATGCGGAAGGACATCATTAATAATAATTTTATATTTTTTAATCCATAATACTAAAATCATGACTGGAACATTAGCAGCAGTAGGAGCCGGATTGGCTGTAATCGGAGCTGGTATCGGTATCGGAATGGTAGGTGGTAAAGCAATGGAAGCAATAGCAAGACAACCTGAAGCATCTGGTGATATCAGATCAGGTATGATTCTTATGGCCGCCTTCGTAGAAGGTGCTGCCCTTATTGCCATCCTACTTTCTATCTTCATGGCTGGATAATACTGACAGACAAAACGAAAAAGCAGCCTAGCAAAGCGATTGGCGGAGCAAGGCTGCTTTCATTGATTAGGATTTTTATTTTTTCTAAAATTATATACTTAATTTATATGTTTTCTTTAATAAGTTTTACACCTTTCCAACCAACACCAGGACTTGCGATCTGGTCATTACTTATATTCCTTCTGTTTTGGTTTATCATGAGTAAAGTAGCTTTCAAACCGATAGCTGAAGCTCTTGCCAAAAGAGAAAACGATATACAAGATGCCATAGATCAAGCTAAAAAAGCCAAAGAAGAAATGGCAAATATGAAGTCTGAAAATGAAAAATTGTTAGCTCAAGCTCGTGAAGAAAGATCAAAAATGCTTCAAGAAGCAAAAGATATAAAAAATCAAATGATCGCCGAAGCAAAAGAAAAGGCAAAAGAAGAAGCGACTAAAATTGTCAATAATGCGATGCACGATATAGAAAATCAGAAAAAAGCAGCGATAGTCGAAGTAAAAAACGAACTCGGTGCTATGGCTATCAGTATCGCGGAGAAAGTTATCAGAAAAGAGTTGAAAGGCAATGCAGAGCATGAAGCTTTTGTAAATACACTCGTTAAAGATATTCACCTTAATTAATCCATTACTCAGACTAAAGTTAATTTATAATGTCAGTAAGCAGAATTTCGACCAGATACGCAAAATCGTTGCTTGATTTGGCTCGTGACCGGAATGAGTTAGAAGCTGTGAAAGTCGATATTGACAATATGGTGCAAGCCATGAAAAATAGAGATTTAGTATTGTTTCTGAAATCACCTATAATAAATGCGGGCAAAAAATTATCTGTATTTAAAACACTATTTGATGGTAAAGTAGGAAAAACGACCATGGCATTTTTCGATATCATCATTAAAAAAGGAAGAGAAATGTACTTACCAGAAATTTGTGTTGATTTCATCGATCAATATAAGTTTTTCAATAGAATATCTACTGTCACCATCACAACCGCAGCTCCTATGACTGAAGGGGCTTTAAATGATATTAAATCTAAGTTGTTATCCAGTGAAATTACCATGGATAAATTAGACATAGTCACTAAGGTAAATCCAGATATTATTGGTGGTTTTGTTTTGGAGGTGGGAGATAAACTTTACGATGCAAGTATCATTCATAAATTAGAGCAAGTCAAGAAAGAATTTGCTAGTAATCAATACGTAAAATCATTTTAATAAAATTATAAATTATAATAGATATGGTTGATGTAAAACCTGATGAAATATCCGCAATACTGAAACAACAGTTATCAGGATTCAAAACAGAAGCAGAACTCGAAGAAGTAGGTACGGTACTTCAGGTAGGTGACGGTATCGCCAGAGTTTATGGATTGTCCAAAGCACAAGCCGGTGAATTGGTAGAATTCGAAAATGGTGTTCAAGCCATCGTTCTAAACTTAGAAGAAGACAATGTCGGTGTGGTATTGTTGGGAGCTGGTGATGGAATTAAGGAAGGTTCTACAGTACGTAGAACATCAAGAATTGCATCTATAAATGTAGGTGAGGGCATGATTGGTAGAGTTGTGAACCCGTTGGGACAACCTATAGACGGTAAAGGTCCTATCAAAGGCACCACTTACGAAATGCCAATAGAAAGAAAAGCACCAGGTGTTATTTATAGACAACCGGTAACTGAACCACTTCAGACAGGTATCAAAGCTATTGACTCAATGATTCCTATCGGTAGAGGACAAAGAGAGTTGATCATCGGTGACAGACAGACTGGCAAAACGGCTATTGCGATAGATACTATCATCAACCAAAAAGAGTTTTTTGACAGAGGAGAGCCTGTATATTGTATATATGTAGCATCAGGTCAAAAAGCATCTACTGTAGCTCAAGTGATGAAGTCTCTTGAAGAAGGTGGAGCAATGGCTTATACTACTATTGTGGCTGCATCAGCATCTGATCCGGCACCTATTCAGTTTTATGCGCCATTTGCAGGAGCAGCAATAGGTGAATTCTTCAGAGATACAGGAAGACCTGCTTTGATCATATATGATGATTTGTCAAAACAAGCGGTAGCTTACCGTGAAGTGTCACTCCTTCTTAAAAGACCTCCAGGACGTGAAGCATATCCAGGGGACGTGTTTTATCTTCACTCAAGATTGCTTGAAAGAGCAGCAAAAGTTATCAACAATGATGCGATTGCAAGAGAAATGAACGATTTACCTGAATCTCTAAGAAAGTCTGGCATGGTAAAAGGTGGTGGCTCATTGACAGCGCTTCCTATCATTGAGACTCAAGCAGGTGACGTATCTGCATATATCCCTACCAACGTAATTTCGATTACAGATGGACAAATATTTTTGGAATCAAACCTATTTAATGCGGGTATCAGACCAGCTATCAACGTAGGTATCTCTGTATCACGAGTCGGTGGTAACGCTCAGATTAAGTCCATGAAAAAAGTAGCTGGTACATTAAAATTGGATCAAGCTCAATATCGTGAACTAGAAGCTTTTGCTAAATTCGGTTCAGACTTAGATGCCGCTACTCAGTCAGTGCTAGAAAAAGGTAAGAGAAATGTTGAGATATTGAAACAACCTCAATACTCTCCAGTTTCAGTAGAAAAACAAGTAGCGATTATTTATTTGGGCTCTCAGGGATTGTTGAGAAATGTACCTGTCAATAAAGTTAGAGAATTTGAAGATATTTTCTTAACTACATTAGAAAGAACAGAAGCGGCAACACTAGAATCATTGAGAAAAGGTAATCTTTCTGATGAAGTTATAGCCACTTTAAAAAGAGTTGGTGCAGAAGTTGCGGGGCAATATAAATAACTTAGCAACTTTGAGTATCTAGAAATATTTTTATAAAAATAATGTAACAAGGCATGTCCGGGAAATTAAAGGAAGTACGGGAAAGAATAAAATCAGTCGCCTCGACGCAGCAGATTACCAAAGCCATGAAAATGGTTTCGGCATCTAAATTGCGTAGAGCACAACAAGCGATTACTGAAATGCGTCCTTATGCTAACAGTTTGGATAAAATGTTGAAAAACATCGTTTCAAATCTTGAAGGTGATATAAACTCTCCATACGTTAAAGCTAGAGAACCTAAAAAGGTAGCAGTGGTCGTCATCACTTCCAATAGAGGATTGTGTGGTGCATTTAATACTAATATTATAAAGGAAGCCATCATTAAATTAGAAGGTGAATATAGTGCACAAAGAGCGGCAAAGAATGTTACCTTAATTTTTGTGGGTAAAAAAGGATATGATGTATTAAAGAAGAGATATTCAGAATGCCAAATTGTTAAAGAATATGTAGATTTATTTGCCGATTTAAGTTTTGATAATGTAGCGCAAGTATCTCAAATGTTGATGGATAGTTTTTCAGCTGGAGAGTTTGATCGTGTTGATGTATGTTATGGTCAGTTTAGAAATGCTGCAGTTCAAGAGCCACAAGCTGTTCAGTTTTTACCAGTTGCTAAAATTGAAAATGTGGTTGAAGTAGCAAGCGCAAAAAAATCAAAAGCAGACTATATCTTTGAACCAAACAAAGAAAGTTTACTTAATGAATTGATTCCAAGCATATTACAAACAAGTTTTCAAAAGTTTGTGTTGGACAATCACGCTTCTGAACATGGAGCCCGTATGACAGCCATGGACAATGCAACGACCAATGCAGAAGAACTGATGAAGGAGTTGAAAATCAACTACAATAAGGCGCGACAGGAAGCCATTACTAAAGAACTTTCTGAAATTGTAGGTGGTGCTGCTGCTTTGAATGGTTAAATAATAAGCCAAGTAAAATAATTTGAAAGCCCAAAATGTTCTTCATTTTGGGCTTTTGTCTTTTGAAAAAAACTAAAACTACTTTTTCAATTCAGATATTATTTCAATTTCTATTGATCAAAATTTTTCCATCTATCCTATTGTCCACATCTTATGTTTGTGGTTTCTTTAGTTTCAAGCCAAATAGTCCAATCGCTTTGCTTTATAATCTGTCAGTCACCTAAAAAATGGAAGAATATCTGCCAAAAATATGGATTTCAGAAGCTCATTGAAATGAATTATGCAATAATCCATCCGTCATTCCATTCTATGACTCTCCTTTGGTTGGTTAGTAATATAAATTTCTATCTCTTTCTATTTGAAAATAAAAATGATGCTAATAATTGGTTAATTTTATTAAGAAGTTTTAACAACATCGATTAACAAAGTTAAAGTTTTAATAAACCACTCAACCACATTCACAAACAGTACCAATAATTGGTTTTAATATAATAAATAGAACCTTATGATACGAGTATTACTTTTAACATCTTTTTTAAGTATTTCAATGGTGTCTTGTCATGATATCGATGAAGATATCATACCTATTGTAGGTGTCTATCGTGCACACGTGCTAGGTATTGCAGGACCTTTTGATCTTATCATAGGCACAAATGGTGGTGATGATGTCATAATTGAAGCGCTTTTTGATGGATTTGATTGGTACACTGTAAATGCAGATATTGATAATCAAAAGGAAAGTGTAATGGACATAAATATTAATAACCAAGAGATAAGTCCTGGAATACAAATGAAAGGAAATGGATTTTTTAAGGACGGAACTTTGGAGTTAAAATATACTATAACAATCGAAGGCATAAGATCAGATTATATTATAGTTGGTACTAAATTCTGATCTCAAAATAGACAGCTGACCAGTAACAAAGTGTAAAAATCATTCATTTTGATCGCAACTGAATAATGTCCTTTCTATACTGGCAGCTGTTTTATCAAAAAAAAAAGGGTGTTAACTTTGATGATAACACCCTTTTAAACATTATGAATTTATAAAAATTATTTTATAATGAGTTTTCTTGTTGAAATGTGCTTTCCATTTCGAATCTTTATAATATAAAATCCAGATGGAAAGCCTGCAGTATTGATAGATTTATATTGAGTGGTCTTATTAAGATTCATGTCTGACTGGTAAATTGATCTACCTTCACCACTTAAAATTTCTATTTTTGCAATAGTATTTACCTGAGCATTTGCCGTGATAACTATATAATCATCTGCAGGATTGGGTACGATGTTGATTCCAAAGAAGTTTTCACTATCTTCGTTAGTATTCACGGTGCCATCACTATTTACAAATGTTTCTAACGGCTCAGTACATGCTTTAGACCCTGTTCCTCCGTCAGATATGATACATGCTTCTGAAGAATATTTGAACAAGTCTAGTATTTCAAAATCATCTATATACCAGCCTGTGATATCTCCCTGTGCCACTTCCATTGCATCACTACCAAATCTAAATTTGAATACCAAATTTTTACCTTTATATTCTCTAAGATCAATGACAGATTCAACCCAAGGTCCGTTTATGTTATTTCCTGACCAATTACCGCCTGAATTTCCTGAGAAAGACTCAAGATTAGGAGTAGCCAATGTAGAATAAGCTAAAGGACCATTATATCCATTTCTTAAAAATTTGTCTTTCGTAACTATAGTAAATGGACCATTATCAGCAGATACCTCTATAAATCCACCATCATTTCCAGCCTCAGTATTATATCTATGCCAAAATCTCATAGCAGGGTTACTACCAGAAATGGTATAAGGAATGGATAGTAACGAAGCATCGGAATCTCCAGCTACATTAAAAATTCCGTAAGATAAATCAGGACTTCTAAAAATGTCAAAACTTGTAAACCAAGATTCACTACCTTCGTTCGTCGTGATGTCCCACAATATATCACCGTCAAAATTTTCTCGTTCTAGTAATATAGATTTATTATTGATGCTTGATTTTGTTTTGTAAGATAAACTTATTTCTCTTTCATACTCCATATCGCCAAGTGAAAATGTTAATGTATTTCCTGATACTTGAGGCTCTACAAGAGAAGACGATCCACTAATATAAGTCATACCCGATGGCAATTCATCTGTAATAATGACATTGTTTTGTCTTGATGGGATATGATTGATTGCTTTGAGCGTGATGTTAACTTCGTCTCCGGCATTGATTGATACATCTGCATTTTTTGTAATTTTTAATGCTTCAATACATGTAGGTAATGTTTCAAAACCTTCGACACCATCATTTCTATTAGTTGTGATTCCTCCATTAGCATTATGCCCAATACCTCTTCTTGCAAAAATACTCCATATCAAACATTTGTTCTCACTATTAAAATGAATTTTATCAGCATTTAAAATAGCATCTCTTCCTTGCGTAAAACCAGGATTACAGCTCTGCATTTTCATACCTTCCATCACCAAAAATACTGCTTTGTAATTACCAGACGTCTGGACAGACCAATTAGGATTGTACCCATATACATCAATAAACGCCCAATATAGATCCCATAATGTCCCAGCCCAAATTTCACCAAGTGGGTGAGGAGCGGTAGTTCCTTTTATATCATCGAAAGTTTGTGGGTTGATACTCATGTCTGTTGAATATGGATATCTTCTGATTCCCCCACTTTCTGTTTGTTGTCCAGCAGCAAAAGTACCTATGCCTCTTACGTCCTTACCAGTATCTCCAGCCTCGTGAGTCATAATCAGCGCAAAGAAGTCACTCCAGCCTTCACCCATTTGTTCATCATTCGATAGACAAGAGGAGTTTAATCTACCTCCAGTAAGTCTAGTAGAGATGCCATGACCGAACTCATGGGCTATGATTCCATTGTCCAAGGCACCATCAAAATATTCAGCACCTTGCCTTTCTCTTTCTTGAAAAGTCATTGTTACTTCTCCACCTGATGTTAAGATGAATCTAATTTTATCACAATCAGATTTTTTTAAGAAAATAGACGGAATTTTAACATCGGCAGCATTTTGACCACCAGACATACCCAATAACTCCTCACCATTTCCACCATTGACACCTGGTATATTACATATTATTACAGCTACTGCCTTTGCAATCTGCGCATTATAGACTTTTTTGCTGAAATCACAACCACCTCTGTCAATTATAGCGATCTTTCCTTCTATTTCAGCACCATTAGTTACGGTATTACAACAAGAAGTCGAGTTTGTGCCAGAAGATTTTGCAATGGCAACTTTTGCTGTGATAGCAGGTTCCATATTATTTGGTATGATACCTCCGAATTGACCTACGCCATACTCAGGAACGAAACCTTTTATACTTTCAGGTGCATCTATTGAGATAGCTCCACCTTCATTATCCCAGAAGAACATCTGCATTCGTCCGTTAAAACCATCTGTGGGAGTTGAAAAGTTAGCATTATTAATTTTGGTTGGATTGCCATTTGCATCTAAATCCTGTTTGGCTTCATGAAGAGTAATTCCATCAAATGCTTGTGCTAATACATAATCTCCATCATCACCTTTACTAGAATAGTTTTTTTGCTGAAAATTTCCAAACTCTTCTGTGAAACCGACCATTGAAGCTACATCATGCATCATATTGACCATATAAAATAGATTGGTCACCGCAGCATCAGCACTTTCACGTGGGTCTTTATTAAGATCTACTGGGTAGTCAAAATTCAAACCTGTCCCTCCATTTGGATCTTGTCCATCAGATAAATCATCATCATTTTTATCTTGATAGGCATGAACATTGTTTCCTCTTGTAGTGGTATAATCTGCTCCTTCAACACCATTGGTATCATGCCACCCAAAAGGTGATGCGGAAGGAAATTGGTCGTCGGATACAATCTTCCTAACACCATGGTTTGGGCTTTCTGCAGGTAGCGCAAATACATTATATTTAGCGGCAGATGCGGCAGCACTTGATGTTAACGCTTCATTTACTGGTATAGTATTGTCACTAATCTTCCTGAATGTACGAATATTGCACCTATCATGATTTGCAAATGCATCATGTTGATGCTGACAATATGTAGTGTAGTTGTGTTTAGAAATATATTCGCCTGTACTTGCATCTATATTGATATCCCAATAATCTGCACTCTTTTGCATATCAAGATTAAGATTCCAAACCAAAACTAATTTCTCACCTACCAATTCATACTTTAATTCTGCTGGAATTGGGGATTTTGTCAACTCTGCAAATTCATATCTCAGTTTGCCATTTTCAGATCGTGAAGAGAGATTAGGTTGACCTTTAACGGACTTACCAAAATGTACAGCACTTTTTAAAATAGCCTCATCTGCCTTTATTTGTGCAGATTTCTGAATAATGCGGGATTCAATATTTGTAACAAAATTATGTTGATCCGACACTACTTTCCCTTCCTTGATTACGATAGTCATCATGGCATTTCTGATAGACAAATTATTATAACCTTGGTTAAGGTAAAGGTAGGTGATACCTTTTTCAGTGGTTACCTCAGAACTAATGAGCAAATCTTTATAATCAGAAGGCTTTAAGTTCCATTTTTCAGCTTGTTTTTCAATGTGACTAACCGCTATACTTAGGTGTGTATTCTGTCCAAAAGACATGAAAGCAAAACACAAAAATAATATTATGTGAAGGTTTCGCATGTTAAAAAATTTTAAATTTTGTTAGTAATGATGATTTATGTCATAAAAGTAATCAAACATTTAAATTAGTTATAATTTTTCTAAAATTTTGTATTCTTCCCGACGTTTAATTTTATTTTATCATCTTTGTGGCAATAAATAATTTAATATGACAGACCTTATTTTTGGTAAAAATGCAGTTTTAGAAGCTTTTGATGCAGGATTGGATATTGAAAAGGTATTTGTATTAAATAATATAAGAGGGGAATTTGAAGTACAGATCCGCAATCTATGCAAAGATGCAAATGTACCACTCGCAAAGGTTCCTGAAATTAAACTAAATGAACTATCAAAATTTAAGGTACATCAGGGTGTTGTAGCTTTGATTTCACCTATCAAATATTATGATCATAAAGACATCATAGCATCAGCTTTTGACAAAGGTGAGGTACCATTGATACTTGTTTTGGACGGTGTTACAGATGTCAGAAATATTGGTGCTATATCTAGGTCGGCATATTTTTTTGGCGCACATGGCATGATAATTAGTGGTAATTTTGCAGGAAGAATCAATGAAGATACTGTCAAATCTTCGGCTGGTGCAATCTTGAAAATTCCAGTCTCTAGAGTAAGTAGTTTACTTCATTTGGTAAGTGACCTTCAATCTATGGGACTCAAAGTCGTGGCTACTAGCCTCACTAAAGATGCAGTGATACCTGAAAAGTCTGATCTTACAGAGCCGACTGCAATTATACTGGGAGCTGAAGACAAAGGTCTGCATTATAAGGTCTTGGAAATAGTAGATGAAGTAGTAAAGATTTCCGCTATCGGAGAATTTGATTCATTAAATGTTTCTGTTGCAGCAGGTGTTTTGCTATACGAATGCAATAGACAAAGACTTAATCTTGTCAAATAAAACTATTTGTGTCAGGTTGCGTTAAGCTTAGACATAAAATTATTAATTTAAATATTCTATATTCAATGTCCATATTCAGAAAAAATTTAATCTATTATATAACTATTTCTATTCTTTTTGTAGGTTTGTCTTCTTGTAAAACAGCGAAGAATGCGAGTTCTGATATAAATAAACCTTTAGAAAAAGCTCTATTATGGCAAATATCAGGACCTGGCATCAAAGCTCCTTCTTATCTTTATGGGACCATTCATATTATAGATAGTAAAGATTACTTCTTGCCCAAAGGAACCATGTCAGCAATTGATGCTGTAAAAAAGGTGGTATTCGAAATTGATATGAAAGACATGTCTGATATGTCTGCTTTGATGGGTATGATGAATAAGATCTTTATGAAAGACAATCTCACTTTAAAAGATTTGGTGACAGAGGACGACTATAAAATGATAGGCGATCATTTCCAAAAAATGGGGCTACCAATATTTATGCTGGAAAGAATGAAGCCTATGTTTCTCACTGTTTTTGCTTATGGTGATATGGATCCTTCAGGACTTAAGAATGGTAATATGAAGTCTTATGAAATGGAGTTTATGGAGTTGGCAAAAAATGCAGGTAAAGAAACAGGTGGCTTAGAAAGTATAGATTTTCAGATTGGATTGTTTGACGAAATACCGTATGATGCTCAAGCTAAAATGTTGGTAGATGCCATACAAGCATCCTCAGGTACTGCAGAAACTGATGAGTTTGAGAAAATGACACAAATGTACTTGGACCAAGATATCAATGCTATGGTCAATATGATATCAGAAGAAGGAAATGATGTAGCGGGTTTTGAAGACAAGTTGCTTACAGAGCGCAACAAAAATTGGATACCACAGATTATTGAAGGAGCTAAGTTGCAACCTACTTTTTATGCAGTAGGAGCAGGTCACCTTGGAGGCCCTAATGGTGTCATTAATTTGCTTAGAAATGCAGGCATGTCACTGAAGCCTGTAAAATAATCCGTGATTTGTCCTAGTTATTTTACGGCAATTTCAAAATAAGTATTCACATGTAATAAGCATATTTTCTTGCGAATTCCATCTGATCATATAAACATGGCGTGTAGAGAATGCCAAACTAAAAAATATACAGATGAAAAATGTATTATTGTGTTCGTTCGTCCTAATAGTACTTTTATCTTGTGACCGAATATCATCCAAAAATGCAGACACCAAAACAATACTTAGAGATACGGTTTTACAAGATACTTCGGTAGTTAAAAAAAACCTTACTTTAGACCAAAATTTTGACACAACAGATTATATTTCAAAAATCAGTGCTTTAGCTCATGATAGTATCGTAGATAACTGGCCTGGAATCCATGTAATTCCTGAAAAAGGTGCCTTGCTACCTTATAACCGAGTAATCGCGATGTATGGCAACTTTTACTCCAAACACATGGGGATATTGGGGAAAATTTCAAAAGATGAGCTGATTACACTTTTACAAAAAGAACAAGAATCTTGGGAAAATGCTGACACACTTACCAAAGTAATTCCAGCCATCCATTATATTGCCATTACTGCACAAAGTAAGCCTGGAAAAGGCAAAACATATAGGCTAAGGATGCCTCCAAAGCAGATTGAAAAAGCAATTGACCTTTCAAGAAAAATAAAGGGAATAACATTTTTGGATGTACAAGTAGGACATAGTACTGTACAAAAGGAAGTACCTACTCTAGAAACTTACTTACTTAACCCTGATGTCCATTTAGGTATTGATCCTGAATGGTCTATGAAGAAAGGAGAAGTTCCAGGCTCAAAAATAGGGACAATGGATGCTGCAGATGTAAATTTTGTCATTGAATACTTATCTGAACTAGTAAAAGCCCACAAATTGCCACCCAAAATACTCGTTGTTCATCGATTCAATAAAGGTATGGTAACTAATCATGAAAAAATAATACCAACACCGCAAGTGCAGGTTGTAATCAATATGGATGGGTTCGGTTTTCCAGCTAAAAAAAGAGATAGTTATCGTAGATTTGTAGGTGGTATGCCAGTTCAGTTTACAGGTTTTAAGCTATTTTATCAAAATGACAAATTGAATGCGCCTTACAAACTAATGACGCCTGCTGAAATTTTAAATCTATACCCAAAACCTATTTACATACAATATCAATGAGATCAAATGGTAGGAAAAAAAGCATCTTTAAAATGTGAAATCGTAGGTTGTAATGACTTATCAAAAACGATAGAAATAATGTCAAATCTTATTTCCCATTCATGGTTGACCTTAAGCATATATTGATTGGCGGCATCTATTATTAGATTTTCTTTGTATGCAGATATGCTTTCTTCGGGTGCACCAAAAAAGGTATATGATTTTGCTTTGACCTCTACAAAAACCAAGACCTTGCCATCCATAGCTATGATGTCTATTTCAGCTTTACTAAAACGCCAATTTCTTTCCAATAGTTGATAACCAATACTTTGTAAATATTGGCAGGCAGCATCTTCACCCAAAAGTCCTAATTTTTGTTGTTTAGCCATATTTTCATTTTCTACTCAAAATTTGCAGTAACTTTTAGCATTTCTGACTGAAACTGTGGCGCAGTAGCCAAGATCTCACCTTCAAAAAGCCAATTATTTTGCCCCTTGTAATCTGTGATCAATCCTCCTGCTTCTTTTACGATCAACGCACCGGCGGCAATATCATAAGCATTTAGATTGTTTTCGTAAAATGCGCCGAAACGACCACATGCCACATAACACAAGTCCAAAGCAGCAGACCCAAAACGCCTAATACCTCTTGTTGATAATAACACTTGTTTTAAAGCCTTAAAGTGCCCATCAGCAGTATGTTCAGTTTTGTAGGGAAAGCCTGTTCCTATCAATATATCATGAAAATCTTGCCTTTTAGTAACACTTATTGGCTCACCATTTCTTTTAGCGCCAAGACCGTGAACGGCACAAAATATTTCATCATGGACTACCTCATGGACTATCCCTATAATAATTTTTTCACCATCATACAGTGCTACACTTACAGAAAAAAATGGAACAGAATGCAGAAAATTGGTCGTACCATCTAGAGGATCTATGATCCATGTTAATGCTTTTTGCCCTTGTGATGTCATCTCCTCTTCAGTGATAAATCCAGCATCAGGAAAAATTTTACTCAATCCTTCTATAAGGATACGTTCAGCTTGCTGATCTACATAAGAAACCAAAGAATTAGTGCCTTTTTCTATTATTTGCTCACTGTTCACTTGATCCAGATTAACTTTAATAAAAGCTGCTGCATCATTAATTACTACTAGAGCTTCTGAACAAATATGCTTGAGTGTATCCGTTTGCATTTCCATAAATTTGTAAAATAAAAAAGTCGGAAAAACCCGACTTTCTATTTTTATGATTTTATAATAAACATGTGTTGCGATTCCTTAACCCATTTCAGATACTACTTCTTGTACTTCAGGAACCATACGTTTGAGCATACCTTCTATTCCAGATTTTAATGTAACGGTAGAAGATGGACATCCACTACATGAACCTTGTAAAATTACAGTCACGATACCATTGTGAAAAGATTTAAATTCGATATTTCCTCCATCCATTTCTACCGCAGGCTTAACATACGTGTCTATCAAATCTTTAATTTTTTTAACCAATTCACCTTCTTCACCAGTGTACAAATGTTCATTGGCGGCTGCCTCTATTTGTGACATTGCTTCTTCAAATCCTTCATTGATGATAGATTTGTCTTCACTTACATAAGATTTGATAAACTCCTTGAGATTAAGCATGATATCTTCCCAAGCGTAATTAAATTCCTTGGTTACAGTCACAAAGTTGTTACAAATATAAACTCCTTTTACATAAGGAAACTTATACAATGCAGTAGCAAGTTCAGACCATTCATTGGCCAAAGATTCTTCCTTAAAGTCTGCTGTACCTCGATAAAGCATTTTATTGGTTACAAATTTTAAGGATTCTGGATTTGGCGTTTGTTCTGTATATAACATTACCGGACTTTTTACGGCTTCCATCTTTATTATTTTTAGAAGGTAACAATTATTCATAGCAATGGTTTTTGCTTACTTAATTTTAATATCGAAAAGCTGCATAAAAGACTTATTTTATATTAGATTTGTGCCATAAAATTTAAGTTGTTACCATGATAAACTGGAAAGAATTTAATAAACTGGATGCTCAAGGGTGGAAGTCAAAAGTAGATTTAGACTTAAAAGGAAAAAAGGTGGCATCTGATTTTAGCTACAATGTGGAAAATGATTTTTTTATATCTCCATTTTTGACTCAAGCTGATACATCAAGTATCGAAAGAGATCCCAATCAGCACACAAAATCTTGTGTATGGATCAATGATAATGATATAAAAGCCGCCAATGTTACTGCCCTTAAGTACCTAAATCTCGGAGCAGAATATTTGATAATTGAAGTCGGTAATGATTGGTCCCTTAATGTTTTACTAAAGGATATTCATTTGGAGATGATAGGTATCGTTTTAATGGCTAAAACAGAAAATATTTTATTAACTACACAACTCAGAGCTTTTTTAGATGTAGATTATGCAAACAAAACGACCGATATTTCAATTATTTATCATGAAGATGTTTGGTTTTCTTATGAAGATACCTTTAAAAATAGATTAAAAGAATTCAGCCAACTTTCTAAAGCATATAAACCTAATGAACAACAATTCATTATTATTGCGCTCAAAAAAGACTTTTTTGCCCAAATAGCTGAGTTGCGTGCCATCCGTAAAATTTGGGTCAATAACGGGAATAAACTTAATAATCTAACAATAATTGCTTTAGCTGAAGCACAAAACATAAAAAATACGGATGTACATCCTCTGATTATAATAAATTATTTGCTCATGTCTGCTCACTTGGGTATGTGTGATGTAGCTGTATTTAGAGCAAAAGATGATGAGGAAGACCTTACAAGATTAAGTTTAAATATCCAACACATATTTAAAGAAGAAAGCAGGCTGGGTGTAGTGTCGGATCCTGTAGCAGGAGCATATATTCTCGAGACATTAACTAATGAGATGGTCCAATCAGTTTCATAACTTATTTTAGTAGAATTGAAAATATTGTCTGATAAAAAGTCCTGTTGGTCTATATTGTAGTTATAATTATGTTAAAAGTGCTTTTTTTGAAATAACTTTGATGTAAAATTGAGTTTTATCTATGTTTTGAGATCAATATCCTAGTTAGAACGTTATGGTCAAAGAGACAAAAGAAGGTTTAAATTAATGAATTCACAAAATATAATGAAAATGGTGTTAAGAAGTTCAGTAGTGATTGCAGTTTTATGCGGTCTATATTTTTTTAACCAAGGTCAACCACAAGTTGCAGCCAATGATAAAGAAGCGTTAATACTACAAGGTCTGATGCAAACTATAGAATATGTGCATTTTGAGCCTAAAAAAGTGGATGACGAATTGAGTAAAACTGTTTTTAAGACGTATATCGATCGGTTAGATGGATATAAGAGATACTTTACACAAAAGGAAATCGATCAATTGAACAAATTTGAATTGCAAGTAGATGATCAAATCAAGTCACTCACTTTTGAATTTTTCAATACTTCATTGCCTATGCTAGATAATGGTATCATAAAAGCAGAAACTTATTTTAATGATGCCATCAGCAAACCGATCAATTTTGCGAAAGGAGATACATACGAAACTGACCCAGACAAAATGACTTTTGCCAAAAATGATGCAGATCTCAAAGAAAGGTGGAAGCAAATAGTACAATGGGATGTCACAACAAAGTGGGTACAAAACATTGAGACTCAAAATAAAAAGGAAAATAAAGAAGAAAATAAAACCGAAGAAGCATTAAAAGAAGATGCCATCAAGGATGTTAAAAAAAGATATACTGATTTCTTTGACAGAATGAAGAAATTGAGACGTTCAGATAGAATGGAAATGTATTTAGGAAGTATTTCTAATTACTTTGATCCACATACTGACTATTTCAGCCCTAAGGAAAAACAAGATTTTGATATCAATATGGGCGGAAAACTAGAAGGTATTGGTGCTAGACTTCAGACAGATGGTGACTATACCAAAGTATTCAATATAGTGGTGGGCGGACCTGCATGGAAGACCAAAAAATTGGAAGATAACGATATCATCATGAAAGTTACTCAAAAAGGGCAAGAACCTGTGGATATCACGGGTATGCGTGTAGATGATGTGGTACAACTAGTCAGAGGCAAAAAAGGCACAACTGTCATTCTTACAGTTAAGAAAAAAGATAACTCTATAGTGGATATTGCTATAGAAAGGGATGAAGTACAACTAGATGACTCGAAAGCTAAATCTGTGATAATCAATATGCCTGGCAAAGTACAGAATATAGGTTACATCAATTTGCCAAAGTTTTATAGCTCTTTTGAGGCAGATGGTGGTAATTCATGTGCTATAGATGTTGCAGAAGAAATCAGTAAATTAAAAGCTCAAAATGTAAACGGAATCATCCTTGACTTGAGAAATAATTCTGGTGGCTCTCTCAATGATGTAGTGGATATGAGTGGGTTATTTATCGAAGAAGGTCCAATCGTACAGGTCAAGGGCAGAGAAAGTAAGCCATATTTACATTTAGATAAAGATAATAGTGTACTTTATGATGGACCACTTATTATCATGGTCAATCAATACAGTGCATCAGCATCAGAAATCATTGCTGCTGCCATGCAAGATTATAACAGAGCAATCATTGTTGGTAGCAACTCGACTTTTGGCAAAGGTACCGTGCAAAGATTTTATGATTTGGACCGAGCTGTTAGTGGAAAATATGACGATATGAAGCCACTAGGAAATGTCAAAATGACAACTCAAAAATTTTATAGAGTTAATGGCGGATCTACACAGTTGAAAGGTGTAATACCAGATATTATTTTCCCAGACATATATCATTATATAGAAACTGGCGAAAAAGAATATGACAACCCACTAGAATGGACAGAAATAGCTCCCGTCAAATATAGCCAAAACGTCGTAGTACTTGAAAACAAACAAAAGTTGGTAGAAAATAGTAAATCTAGAGTAGGTCAAAGCAAAGATTTTAACCTAATCCTAGAAAGAGCTTTAAAAGTTAAAGAAGAAAAAGATTTGTCCAAATATCCTTTAAAATTAAATAGTTATAGAGCGATGGTGGACAAAAGAGATGAAGATGCTAAAAAGTACGAAAATTTACTTAAAAATGATATCGCCGGCCTAGATATTTTAAATATCGAAAAGGACCTAGCTAAAATCAATATGGATGAGTCCAATAAAGCCAAAAATGAAGAATTTATAAAAGATCTTAAAAAGGATATTTACCTTGAAGAGACCATGTACATCATAAGAGATATGATCAATCTTGAAAAATCATTTGCGGCATTACAAAAGAAAATTATTGAATAAGTATTAAAGGTTACAGAAAAAAAATCAGAATCTATAATCATTTTTAAAAAGAGCCAACCGTTACTGATTGGCTCTTTTTTTAATTTTAGAATGAAATTAAGTGACAGAATTAAGAATGACCAGTTCAGTTTTTATCACCATAGCATTTTCAGTAGATTTTTTCAGTAATAGTTGAATTAGACTTTCGGCTGCCAATTTTCCGCTCATAAATCCTGAATGTTTGACATGGGTGACATTGGGATAAAGGCTATAAGGTAGTTTACCGTCACTTATTGCAACAATACTCATTAAATTAGGATAAAGATTTAGTTTTAATAGTGAACTGTAACAAATCAACAATAATTCATCAGACATGGTAAATATACTATCAAAATCGCATTCTTTTATCCTTTCTTCTAGTGCTTCACCTTTACCATCAGTAATATGAATTACATTATTTTCATCATGATTTATATTATTTTCGTCCAAAGCATATAGAAAACCTTCTCGCCTTTTTTTGGTAATTTCTAAATTTGGATTGCCAAAAACACCAAGTATTTTAGTCTTATGTTTTTTTATAAGATAAGATGTCGCATTATTAGCAGCTTCATGATCATCAATAGTAAATGTGGGAAAATCATTTTGGTACAAAACCTTATCTAATAAAACTACAGGAATATCTGCATCCTTCAATATTTTGATATGATCTATATTTTTAGTATTTTCAGTCAATGAAATCAACACACCATCTACTACCCAACATAAACAATGGTTGATGATTTCTTTTTCTTTTTCTAAACTATTGTTGGAAAAGAAGATGATGATAGATCTACCTGACGCCTCCACAACTGAATTAATACCGTCCATAAGTTCTGGAATAAAAAACATATTGAATTCAGGCAAGATGACAGCAACTAACCCAGAACTTTTTTGTCTAAAATACTTAGCATGTAAGTTGGGCTGATAATTAAATTCTAAAGCGGCAGATTTTACTTTTTCTTTGGTTTCGGGCTTGATATCAGGATGATCAGAAAGGGCTCGAGATACCGTTGAAGGGTTGATGGACAACATTTTTGCTAAATCTTTAATACTAATTCGCTTCATGGGCACAAAAGTACAAAATATTTACCAACAGCAAACGTTTGTGCAAACGATTTCTGAATTATATATTACCTAATTATAATTGTTTGAATTATCATTGTTGTATAAATTGGTGATTTGACCAAGTGATTGAGAAGTTTCCAAATTTTATTCTTTATACATTAAAATAACATGCCATTTTTTAATTTTTATTTGGTAATAATTACTAATACTGAAATCAAAAAAGAAAATTAAATCGTGGTTTACTAATAAAACATGTCCAAAGGAATATATTTTCAAGAAAAAACTGGAAAATATATTGCAGCGGAGTTGTTTATCTAAACGTTATCTAAATGTTAAGTTTATTGGAATGAAATGTTAGTTGTAGAAGAGTGTGTATAAAGTGATAAATCCAAATTTATATCAGAAATAGATTTTAAAAATGGAATTTTTAGAGAATATTAAAAAATAATTCTGCTAAATGACTTTGAAAGTTCAATTTTATATATAAATTTGAGCCTTTAAATAGTGTGTAGAATTTACACTAAGTAAATATTTTATTAACTAATTTTTAACAAAATCGTCAAAGCCACATGAAAAGTTTTTTAACGAAATGGTCTTTTTCGTTGCTTCTGCTTGTCATTATGACAGCTTCTGCGATATCACAAAAAACGATATCCGGAGTAATCACTGACGCAGGAAGCGGCGAAGCGCTCATCGGAGCAAATGTATTGGTAAAAGGTACTGCCACAGGAACTATTACCGACATCGATGGTAGTTATTCACTTCGTGCCAACGAGGGAGATGTACTCCAAATTTCTTATGCAGGATACACCGATCAGGATGTAACTGTAGGTGCGTCAAATACTATTAATGTTTCATTGGCAGCAGGTAAGTTGTTGGATGAAGTAGTGGTAGTGGGTTATGGAACACAGAAAGCAAAAGAGGTAACATCTGCTGTTGTGAGTGTGTCAAGAGAAGAGTTCAACAAAGGGCCCATCTCAGATGCTGCTCAGTTACTTCAAGGTAAAGTAGCAGGTTTACAAATCTACAACAGAGGTGGAGATCCAAACAGAGCAAGTACCATCAGAATGAGAGGTATCTCTACAGTAGGAGCTAATGTTGAGCCTTTAATTGTTGTAGATGGAATTATCGGTGCATCACTTCAGAACATTGACCCGAATGATATTGAGTCTATGGATGTTCTAAAAGATGGTTCTGCTGCGGCTATCTATGGATCTAGAGGATCTAGTGGAGTTATCATCATCACTACCAAAAAAGGTAAAAAAGGTGATGTAAAAGTTGGCTACTCTGGTCAATTAGGCGTTTCTACCATTCGTAGATCAGTTGATATCATGAATGCGCAAGAATTTGTGGCTGCTGGCGGTACTAACCTTGGTAACACTACAGATTGGGTAGATGCAGTGACTCAATCTGGAACTAACCAAGTACATGGTGTGTCTGTGGAAGGCGGCATGGGTAAAACTAGCTATAGAGTTTCAGGTAACTATCGTAAAGTAGAAGGAATTCTTCAGAATACTGGTTTTGATCAGTTCAACACACGTTTGAACCTAAATACTAAAGCTTTCAATGATAAATTATCTATTGATTTCAATACCTCATTTACAAATAAGAATCAAAACTTTGGTTTCCAAGAAGCATTGAGATATGCAGTACTATACAATCCTACTGCACCGATCTATGGTGATGATTCACCATATCCATTTGCAAGTGCTCAGTTTGGTAGCTATTTTGAGTCACTTGGTTTATTTGATGCTTTTAACCCTGTATCAATTGTAAACCAAAATACTAATACAGGTAAAAGAAGAGAATTTAATTATGGTGCTAATTTTGGATACAATATTTTAGACAATTTGACAGCTAATGTCAGAATTGCGCAACAATCAAATGTATCTTCTTCTAGAGCATATTACCCAACAACTTCACATTTTAGAGGTAATGCCACAAGTCCAACTAGAAAAGGTAGAGCAGACTTGTACAATGATGATTTTTCATTCAAATTGTATGAAGCTTATGCCACACACCTAAGTGAATTTGGAAAGTCAAACCTTTCAGTGACAGGTGGTTATTCTTATCAACAAAACAACTTCCTTAGCACTACAATTGGTTTAGGTGATTTCCCAAATAATGATATTGACTTTAGTAACAATATCGAGTCTTCACAAGATCTACGTAATGCAGGTTTTATCACGTTAAATTCAGATGCCTCACCTGATGAGAAGATTATAGCTTTTTTTGGTAGAGCAAATTACACATTTGATGATGCTATTTTCGTGAATGCTTCTGTTAGAAGAGAAGGTTCTACAAAATTGGGAGAAGATAACCAATGGGGACTTTTCCCTTCATTTGGTGTAGGAGTTGATCTTAACAAATATACCCAATTAGCAAATGTAGATCTATTTAAAGTTAGAGTAGGTTATGGTGTGACAGGTTCACTTCCTAAAGAAAATGGTCTATCTAAAGCAATCAGAGTAATAGAGAATGGTGCAGATGGTAGTGTTACATCTAAGCTTTCTCGTGCTGCAAATCCAGACCTTAAATGGGAAGAAAAAGCAGAGACTAACTTAGGTATCGAGTTTAAATCTGGTAGATTGGGAGCTACTTTGGATCTATATAATAGAGATATCAAAGACTTTATTCTTAATAGAACAGTTGATGTAGCTATTTATGGGGTTAATAATAGATTTGAAAATGCAGGTCAATTAAATACAAAAGGTATAGAATTAGCATTGTCTTATGATGTAATAAATAATAGTAATCTTACTTACACTACAGGTGTAAATTTTTCAACTTACAAAACGGTACTTGATTCTTATGTAATACCACAAGAAATGAGAGCGGTTTTAGGTGCTCCAGGTCAGAACGGTACACCTATGATCTTAGTAAAAGAAGGCCAAGAAATAGGCCAAATCTGGGGACCTATATTTGCAGGAGTAAATGAAAAAGGAGCGCCGACTTTTCAAGATTTAAATGGAGACGGTAAGTTTATAACAGATGCTGATAAAGGTTTAGACCCAAATGCAGACTTTGCAGTATTAGGTAATGGTATTCCTGATTTTGAGTTAGGTTGGACAAACAATATCAGCTATAAAGGATGGAATGTAAATGCATTCTTCAGAGGCGCATTTGGTCATAGCCTTGTAAATACTTGGAGAGCATTTTATGAGCCTAGAGTATCTTCACAATCATCTTACAATTATGTAAATACTGAACTTGCAGTAGATGGACTTACATCTGCCAGATTTAGTTCATTATACGTAGAGAAAGCAGATTTCTTCAAGTTAGACAACCTTACCATTTCTAGAAATATTGGTTTAGGAGACTTCAAAGGTATCAGTAATCTTAATGTATCTTTGACTGGTCAAAACTTATTTGTAATAACAAAATACACTGGAGCAGACCCTGAACCATCGTTATTTTATAATGGTTCTACAGACAATGGTGGCGTAGAAAATATTTCTAATCCTGATGTGTTAAGTCCTGGTATAGATAGCAGAAATAATTATTTCTCTACTAGAGCGGTTACTTTAGGTATTAATTTTAACTTCTAAAAAATAAATAGTAAAATGAAGAGTTTAAAAAAATATTTGGTTTATCCTTGTATTCTTCTGATGGCTAGTGCTTGCACTGATTTAGAAGAAAACCTAAAAGGAGATATCACAACAGATATCAGTATTCCTGGTTTGCCAGGTGGCGGTGGTGGTGCAAGTGATGTATTAGGTGCTGCTTTTGCAGGACTTAGAACAGGTACTGCCAACCATGGTTCTTATTACAGTGTTCAGGAGATAACTTCTGATGAGATGTGTATTGCTGCCAAAGGTGGTGACTGGTTTGATGGTGGTATATTGATTGAGCTTCATAGACATACATACACTCCAGGTCATACATTTATCAAAGACACATGGAATAATACTTATGGTGCTATTAATACTTGTAATGAGTTACTCGCAGGTACTTCACTTGATGAAAATCAAAAAGCACAGACTAGAGCTTTGAGAGCGTATTTTTATATGAGATTATTAGACCTTTATGGTAATGTAAAAATCATAACTGCTCCAGGAGCGGATGCCCCACAGTCAAATAGAGCAGCAGTATTTGCTTTCGTAGAAAGTGAGTTACTTGCGGCTTTAGGCGTTTCTGAAATTACTTCGGCATCTAATTTTTCTGGAAGTGCATTAGGAACTGCACAGAATGCTTACAGAATAAATATCTATGGTGCTTTAGGCTTGATTTCTAAATTGTATTTGAATTCAGAAGTATATACAGGCACAGCTAGATATGACAAAGCGGCAATTGCGGCAAGTCATGTTATTGACAGTGGTGTCTATAGATTGTGTGGTGATGGCTGTAAAGTTCCTAACTTAGGCAAAAGGCCAGCTGTTGCATCTGATCCAAGTGAATTAGAAGGATATGCTGCAGTGTTTGCACCAAATAACGCAAACAATCCAGAGCATATATTTTCAGTTTTCTATGATGAAGTAACAGGTCCAGATATGAACTTCTCTCAAATGAATCTTCATTACTCATCTCAGTTTACTTATAATTTTCAAAATCAACCTTGGAATGGATATGCCACTCTTGAGGAGTTTTATAATTCTTATGAAGATGGCGATGTTCGTAAGAAAAATAATTTCCTGTAGGAAATCAGTTAGATTTTGGTGGATCAGCTATCTTAGATTATGCTTCTGATGATGATGATATCCAATTGAGCTATACACCAAAAATCAACGAAATAGCTCCAAATGCGAAAAGAGAATCAGGTGCTAGACCAAGCAAATTTAGTTTCAAACAACTTGGTCGTGATAACATGGACAACGATTATCCTATCGTGAGATTGGGTGAGTTATACTTGATCAGAGCTGAAGGTTTAGCTCGTGCGGCTGGCAATTGGAGTCTTGCATTGCCTGATGTAAATGCTATTAGAGCAAGAGCTAAAGTTTCTAATTTAACTTCACTTACAGTAGATCAATTTGTTGCTGAAAGAGGCCGTGAGATGTTTCAAGAAGGTGTGAGACGTACTGACCTGATCAGATTAGGCAAATTTAACGGTACTTGGTGGGAAAAACCAGCATCACCAGCTCACGTTAATATCTTCCCTATTCCTCAGTCACAGATTGATGCATCTAATGGAACATTAAAGCAGAATCCAGGATACTAGGTATCAACATACTTTTATAAAAATCATAAAGGCTACTCTTTTTAGGGTAGCCTTTTTTTAATTAATGTAAATTCGTTTTCATCTTGTCAAAAGCATGTTTCATACTATTTTTAGTTTTGTTTATTTTTAGTTGTAAAAAGGAAAATAACACACTTTTTACTCTTACTGATTCCAAGGAAACTGGGTTGGAGTTTAGTAACGACCTACCCTATACAGAAGAATATAATACTTACACTTATCGTAATTTTTATAATGGTGGTGGTGTGGCACTTGGAGATATCAACAACGATGGTCTCCTTGATATCTACTTTACAGGAAATATTAAAAACAATAAGTTATTTCTGAATAAAGGCAATTGGACTTTTGAAGATATTACGGCTAAAGCCGGAGTAGCATGCCCTGATGTGTGGTCCACAGGAGCGACGTTTGTAGATATTAATTCGGATGGACTGTTGGATTTGTATGTATGCAAGGCAGGGAAACCAGGAGGAAAAAATAGACACAACGAACTTTTTATTAATCAAGGAAATCTAACTTTTGTGGAAAGTGCAAAAGAATATGGGCTAGATTTAATAGGATTATCTATACATGCTGCATTTTTTGATTATGACAAAGATGGGGATTTGGATTGTTATTTGCTAAGCAATTCGCTTCGTTCAGTAGGTGGTTTTGATATGAACCCAAAACAGAGATACACTCCAGATCCAGAAGGCAATAAACTACTTAAAAATGATAATGACATGTTTAAAGATGTTAGTCGAGAATCCGGTATTTATTCTAGTAAAATAGGCTACGGATTAGGCATTACGCTCAGCGACATCAATTTGGATGGGTGGACAGATATCTTTGTGTCTAATGATTTTTTTGAGAGAGACTACTTATATATTAATAACCAAAACGGTACTTTTACAGAGAAGGGACAATCATTTTTTAATGTTATGTCTATGGGATCTATGGGAGCAGATGCATCAGATATTGATAATGATTTGATGCCCGACATTTTCGTCACAGAGATGTTGCCACAAACCTTACAAAGAAAAAAAACAAAAAATATATACGAAACATGGGACAAATATGTTGAGTCGGTGAATAACAGTTACCATCATCAGTATTCTAGAAACGTGCTCCAGAAAAATCTGAATGGCAATAAGTTTTTAGAGATTGGAAGATTTTCAGGCGTGTCTGCTACCGACTGGAGCTGGGCATCACTAATTCAGGATTATGATAATGATGGAAAAAAAGATTTGTTTGTGAGCAATGGTATTTATAAAGATTTGCTAGATAAAGATTATCTAAATTATTCTGCTAATACAAGTATGATCAAATCCAAAATAGACAATAAAGAAAAAGTACTTACAATGCTAGTGGATAGTTTACCATCCACACCGATCAAAAATAATATGTTCAAAAATATTGGCAATATGCAATTCCAAATGGTCAGTGATGATTGGGGATTGGGGCAGGCTACTTTTAGTAACGGTAGCGCATATGGTGATCTTGATAATGATGGTGATCTCGACCTTGTAGTCAATAATGTCAATATGCCATCTTACGTTTATCGTAATAATTCGGATACATCTGTGGTAAAAAGTATTAGGATAAAATTGATTGGTGAAAAACCCAATACCTGCGCAATTGGTTCCAAGGCAATTATTAAATATGCGGGCAATCAATCCATGCTAGAAAACTTTCCCTCTAGAGGATTTCAATCATCGATGGATCCTATTTTGCATTTTGGAGTCAGTACGGCAAGCACGATTGACTCAATTATAGTATTTTGGCCAGATGGAAGAATGACAAAACTGCAAAATTTGAAATCCAATAAATTATATGAGATTAAACAATCTGAATCAAACATAACAGGAAGTTATAGTTTGGTAAAAAGGCAGAACCCAGAAAACAATGCAAATAGTATTGATTTTATACACAAAGAGTTGGATATCAATCAGTTTGCTAGGGAGCGAATGCTTGTGGAGATGAATGGAATGGAAGGTCCTGCCATTGCCATTGGCGATGTAAATGGTGATAAAAAAGATGATATGTATTGTGGTGGTGGCAAAAACCAAGCTTCGCTTTTATATTTATCAACAAAAACTACATCCTACATAAAAGTCAGCAAGCCATTTGATCAAGATTATAGATCAGAAGCGACTAAAGCTAGATTTTTTGACTTGGACAATGATGGAGATTTAGACTTGTATGTAGCTCATGGTGGCACTAATTTTAGCAATTATTCACCAGAACTTCATGATGTATTGTACATAAACGACGGAAAAGGTGGTTTTACAAAAGGTCAAGCGATTACTTTTCCTGAACCCATTTACACCAGTGATTTTGTTTTTTCAGACTATAATAAGGATGGATTAGTGGACATTATAGTGGTGGAAAAGATGAAAACAACTGCTTTTGGACTTCCAGGCAGCGTGTACATTCTAACCAATACAAGTGGGGCAAAATTTAAGGTGAGTGCACCGACTTCTTTAAAAGATTTAGGTATGATGACTTCTATAGCATCCATAGATATTAATAATGATGGATGGATGGACTTAGTTATTGCTGGCAAGTGGATGCCCATTTCATTTGTATTAAACGATAAAGGTAGTTTTGAAAATTCGAAAGCCACAAAAATCCCGGAGACTGCTGGTCTATGGAATGTTCTCCATACTGTAGATATTGATGATGATGGAGACCTAGATCTGTTGTGTGGTAATGAAGGAAAAAATACTTTCTACCAAAAAAAAATGAAAATGTACGTCAATGATTTTGATGGAAATGGTTCATTAGAGCAGATTATTTGCCAAAAAGACAATGAGAAGTATTATCCAATACACGATATAGATGAAATGTATTCACAAATGCCCTTTTTAAAAAAGAAATACAGATCTTATACAGCAATGGCAAAGTCTGATATTGCAACCATGTTTGGTGAAGAAGCTTTGAAATCATCCAAAATTTTTGAAATATCAGAAACGGCAAGTTTAGTTCTTATAAATAAAAATGGCGTTTTCGAAAAAGTATATTTACCACATGAAGCTCAATATTCAAGCATCTTTGCATTTTTGACTCAACCTTCAAAACAAAAGGAGAAAAATATATTTGCTGCCGGAAATCATTATAAAGTAAAACCTCAGTTTGGCAAACAAGATGCATCTTTAGGTTGGATAATAAATACAAGAAGTGAAAAAGAAAAACTTATATTTGCAACTTGTAATACCCTAGATATTGAAGGTCAAATAAGATATATTGGCCTATTGAATGATCAGATAGTATTCGGTATTAATAATGAAAGTCTTAAAATATGTAATAGTAGTAGATATGATTAAGTGGTTTTGTTTTTTTTCAATGTTAGCTTTCATTTCCTGCAAGTCTGAATATACAAAGTATGTAGAATCTGAGCTGGATAAAGGTGAGATCAATGATAGTCTCATCTTTGGGATGAGAATGGGACAAACAAGAAAAGATTTTTTTAGAATTTGTTGGGATCTTAATAAAGCGCAAATCATTACTAATGGTGAAGGCATGAATGCTAAGTATATAGAAAAGTTGGACAGTACTGAAGACCAAACGCTACAAAAAACAATGTTATTCTATGGTATTTTCGACCAAAATGATACCATGAGAGGAATGGATATTAAATACAAGTATGATAGCTGGGCACCGTGGAATAAAAATAGACATTCTAACGTTTTGCTCAATGAAATGAAAGCATTTTATAGTAAAAATTATAAAGGGAATGGTTTTTTAGAAATTGATCTTGATGGCATTAAGTATAAGGCTTACGTAAAAATTGATGGAAATAGACAGATACTTATGTATCAAAAAGACGATAAAGATATTGCTGTAAAAATTGAAGACCTTCGATATAAATTTAAAAAATGAGGTACACATCTTTAATAATAATAAGTTTTTTTCTAACACAATGTAAGAAAGAAGAAGCGAAAAAAGATATTTTTGAACTGAAAGATAATGTAACCATTGGTTTGAATTTCGAAAATAAACTCAACGAAACTTCTGCATTTAATGTCTATAAATACAGGAATTTTTATAATGGTGGCGGCGTAGCCATAGGAGATATAAACAATGATAATCTGATGGATGTCTATATGGTATCCAATCAGAATGAAAACAAACTTTTTCTGAATAAAGGCAATTGGCAGTTTGAAGATATCACTCAAAAATCAGGTGTAGGTGGACAGCGAGCATGGTCCACAGGTGTCTCTATGGCAGATGTGAACGGTGATGGATTGGTAGATATTTATGTTTGTAATTCAGGTGATATCAAAGGAGATAATAAAGAAAATGAACTTTTTATTAATAATGGCGACCTGACATTTACAGAATCTGCGGCTGAGTATGGACTCAATGATCCTGGTTTTTCTACCCACGCTTCATTTTTTGATTATGATAAAGATGGAGATTTAGATGTATATATCCTTAATAACTCTTTCCAAGCCATTGGTAGTTTTAATTTAAAAAAGAACGAACGACCTGTGCGAGATGCCTTAGGTGGTGATAAATTGATGGAAAATCAAAACGGCAAATTTGTAGATGTAAGCGAAAAAGCGGGAATCTATGGAAGTGTCATTGGCTTTGGGCTAGGTATAACGGTAGGTGATGTAAATAATGATGGTTGGGAAGATATTTATATTTCCAATGATTTTTTTGAACGTGATTATCTTTACATAAATCAGCAAAATGGGACATTCAGCGAGCAACTTACAGAACAAATGATGTCTATCAGCGGCGCATCTATGGGTGCAGATATTGCAGATATCAATAATGACGGCAATTGCGATATTTTTGTGACAGAAATGCTTCCATCTGACTATCAAAGACTGAAGACGGTCACTACTTTTGAAGATTGGGATAGGTATCAGTATGGCATCACAAATGGTTATTATCACCAATTCACGCGAAATACGCTTCAACTAAATAATGGGAACAATACTTTTAGTGAGATATCCAGATTTGCAGGTGTAGAAGCATCAGATTGGAGTTGGGGCGCACTGTTTTTTGATATGGACAATGATGGGTATAAAGACCTATTTATAGCAAATGGTATTTACCGTGATCTAACCAATCAAGATTATTTACAATACATTGCTAATGAATCATTTATGAAATCAGTGATGAAGGCCGAAGGTGTGGACTACAAAAAATTAATAGAGATCATCCCTTCCAATCCTATTCCGAATCAATCGTATAAAAATAATGGTCAAGGTAATTTTGCCCCATTTATGAATAGTGGATTGGCTACACCAGGTTTTTCTAATGGTAGTGCTTATGCAGATTTGGACAATGACGGTGACTTAGATCTTGTCGTTAATAATGTAAATATGCCTTGTTTCGTATATGAAAACAAAGCAAACGAATTGGTCAAAAATTCTTATTTGAAGATTGAATTATTAGGTTTGGACAAAAATCCCAAAGGCGTAGGTGCACGAATTACTGCCACTGATGGCAAACAAACTTGGACCTATGAAAGCCAACCAACTCGTGGGTTTCAGTCTTGTATGGATAGTAGAATAAATATGGGATTAGGTGCTGCTACTTCCGTCGATGTAACAGTCACATGGTCATCAGGAAAAGTAAGTGAACTAAAAAGTGTGAAAGTCAATCAACAAATCAAAGTAGAAGAAAAAGATGCACAAAATGTTGAAAAACCTAAAAATGAGACAACATTAAAATCAACTTTACAATCTGAGGTATTGATAAATTATCGACATGAAGAAAATTCCTATGTGGATTTCAATAGCGAAAGGCTTAATTATCACATGATGAGTACACAAGGACCGAAAGTAGGGAAAGGTGATATTAATGGAGACGGACTGACAGATCTAGTTATTCCTGGACCAAAAGGAATTGCGACAAAAGTATTGTTAAAAACCAAAGATGGCAAGTTTGTAGATGGTCCTACAAGTCCTATATTTGAGAAAATTAAGGAAGCAGAACATACAAAGTGTCACCTTTTTGATGCGGATAATGATGGAGATTTAGATGTGTATATGCTAAGTGGCGGTGTAGAGTTGACTGAATATTCAGAGTATCTTTATGATGAAGTTTTGCTCAATGATGGCAAAGGCGTATTCGCATCTACGGGTCAGCGATTACCTTCAGCTGATTCAAAAATTAGCTCTGGCACTGTAGCTACTGCCGACATTGACAATGATGGTGATCAAGATATTTTCGTCGGTGAGCGTGTTAAAATAGGTCAATATGGCGCTTCGTGTTCAGGATTTATACTAGTCAATGACGGAAAAGGAAATTTCCAAGACGCAACAGCTACAAAATGTAGTGCATTAAAAGATATTGGTATGATTACTGATGCCACATTTGCTGATTTGGACAAAGATGGTTTTTCAGATTTGGTTGTGGTTGGAGAGTTTATGGAAGTGAGTATTTTAAAGAATAAAGGAGGAATTTTTGAGAAAATTAAGCTTGATGATCATACTCATGGTTGGTGGAATGTTGTGAAAGCTGTTGACATTGACAAAGATGGTGACCTTGATCTTGTAGTCGGAAATCATGGTCTCAATAGCAGATTTAAAGCAGATGTTACTTACCCAATAAATTTGTATTTTAGTGATTTTGATGAAAATGGCTCACCCGAAGGTATTTTGACGAAGGTTCATGGTGACAAAAAAGGATACCCTTATGCATTAAGACATAATCTGATGATGCGCTTACCTGGATTAAAGAAAAAATATGCCAACTTCGAATCATTCAAAACAGCATCCATTGACAGCATTTTTAGCCCACAACAACTCTCAAATGCAACTGTAATGCAAGCCAATGAACTATCATCTTGCATATTGGTGAATGAAGGAAATTTTAAATTCAAAAAAGTAATATTGCCTTATCAAGTTCAGTTCAGCCCGATATATGCTATCGAATCTGTAGATATCAATGGTGATGGGTTTGCGGATCTATTGATGGGAGGCAATCTTTACGGTGTACAGCCAGAAATGGGAAGGTATGATGCGTCTTATGGTCATATTTTGGTTAATGATGGAAAAGGACAGTTTCAAGATAAGTCAAAAGAATATGGTTTTTCTGTCAAGGGACAGATCAGAGATTTTGTTGTTGACAATGATTTAGTTCACGTATTTAGAAATAATGACTCTGTATTGAGTTTCAAAATAGTAAAAAAATAGCATGAAGCAGTTTTTTGGGTTGGTTTTATTTGGTTTGTTGGCTTTACTTGGGTGTAAGGGAGAAAAATCCAATGACATTTCGGAAAGTATCTTTGATTCTTTGGACAGTAAACAAACTGGTATTGACTTTTCAAATGATCTAAAGGATAATGATAAGTTCAATATCATTTCTTACTTATACTACTACAACGGTGGTGGCGTAGCCATTGGCGACATTAACAATGACGGACTAGAAGATATTTACTTTAGTGGTAATCAGACACCTGATCAATTGTACCTGAACAAAGGTGGCATGCAATTCGAAAATATCACACAAAAAGCAGGCATCAGAGCTGACAATACATGGTCCACCGGCGTCAATATGGATGATGTCAATGGTGATGGATTTGTAGATATATACGTATGTAAGGTTGCAACATCTGATGCGAATGAAATTGAACACAATCTACTTTATTTGAATCAAGGTGATGGTACATTCAAAGAAATGTCCAAAGAATATGGCTTGAATTTTAAAGGGTTTTCTAATCAAGCTGCTTTTTTTGATTATGATCAGGACGGTGATTTGGATATGTATTTACTCAATCAGAATATTCATAATGTCAATAGTTATGGCACTATAGAAAAGAGAAATGAAAACGATCCTTTTGCTGGTGATTTATTTTACGAAAACAGATTTAAAGAAGAAGGTCGTTTTGTAGATGTCACAAAAAATGTTGGCATTTACAACAGTCCATTGGGATATGGATTGGGTGTCACCGTCGCAGATGTCAATAATGATGGATGGGCGGATATTTATGTAGGGAATGATTTTCACGAAAACGATTACTTGTATATCAATAATGGCGATAAGACATTTACAGAATCTATTTCTACTTACATGGCCCATACCACACAATTTAGCATGGGTGTAGATATAGCAGATGTCAATAATGATGGATGGGCAGATATTTTTTCTACGGATATGATGCCTTTTGATCCCGCTGTAGCACAAGTCTCTGCAGGAGAAGATTCTGATCAAATCAAAATGATCAAAAAAGACTTCGGTTTCCAACCACAAAGTGCCAGAAATCATTTTCAGATCAATCAGCAAAATGGTACTTATTCAGATGTTGCCTTCATGACCAAAACATTTGCCACGGACTGGAGTTGGTCTGTATTGCTACAAGATTTTGACAATGATATGTTTGCAGATATTTTTATCACAAATGGTATCGTAAAAAGGCCTAATAACCTAGATTACATCAATTATTTGAATGAATATGACAATAAAAACCCAAATGTAACTCCCGAAAGAACCAAAAAACTAATAGAAAACATGCCTTCTGAACCTTTAAAGAATTTATTATTCAGGCACAAAGGCAATCTTGAATACACAGATATTGGCGAATCATTTGTAGGTAAACCATCTTTTTCTACAGGTGCAGCTTATGCAGATTTGGACAATGATGGAGATCTTGATATAGTTACTAATAATATCAATGAAAAAGCATTTGTTTATCAAAACAAAACTTCTGGAAAATCGTACCTAAATGTCCATCTAAAGGGAAATGAATCTAATAAGAATGTTAAGGGTTCTAAAGTAACCTTGTATAGTGGTGATAAAGCTATTACCAAAGAACTACAGACTACAAAAGGGTTTTTGTCTTCCAGTAGTAGCAAGTTACATTTCGGTTTAGACAATCTTACGAAGGTCGATTCTTTAGTCATTACTTGGTCAGATAGATATATACAAACCATAAATAAAGTCGATATAAATAAGGAGATTACAATCATTAGACCAGAAATTAACGAATTAAAAAAACGTGTTTATATCAAAAATGATTTGGCCACAATTATCAATGTGTTGCCAATAAAACATGAAGAAAATAAAAATTTTGATGAGAATAAAGAAAAACTTATTCCCGAGCGATTATCCAATGAAGGTCCAGCCATCATAAGCGCAGATTTGAATGGTGACGGTATCTCAGACTTGTTTGTAGGTGGAGCTAGAAACCAAGCGGCTAGATTGTTTTTAGGTAGCGCTAATGGTGCATTCAATATTAAAAAAACGCCTGATTTTGAGACTGATGCCAAGTACGAAGATGTAGATGCGGCACTCATTGATTTTGATGGAGATGGAGACAAAGACATTTACGTAGTTAGTGGAGGTAGTGATAATAATGAATTGGACAAATCGCTAGAAGATCGTCTTTATATCAATAATGGGAATGGTGTATTCCGTAGGATTCCTATATCGCTACCACATACTAATGGAAGTTGTATAACTGTAGGGGATTTTGACAAAGATGGTTTTGAAGACATTTTTGTTGGTGCTAGGTCCATTCCAGGATCCTATGGATTGTCACCATATAGTTTTGTATTACGCAATCTAAATGGTCAAGGCGTGGACATAGCTTATAAAGAAAGATATGGTATGGTGACCGATGCACATTGGATAGATTTGGATGGGGACAAAGATCTCGATCTTGCTATGTGTGGTGACTGGATGAGCATCGTTATTATGATAAATGACGGGAAAGGTGAACTGACAGAAAAGACAACTGAATATGGTGTTGCTGATAAAACTGGACTTTGGAATACACTTGCCTTTACTGATTTAAACCATGATGGTGTACTTGATATTATTGCTGGCAATACTGGACTAAATCATAAATGGACGGCTTCAGATTCGCTACCTGTAAAAATGTATGTAGGCGATTTTGATGGCAATGGCAGTACTGAATCATTGATTTTTTATCACTATCTATCGAGATATATGCCATTCGCTTCTATGGTGACACTAACGTCACAATTACCAATATTAAAAAAGAAATTCAAATCTTATACCAGTTTTAATAAGACTCAAGATATTGGAGATTTATTGGATGATTATAAGTCAAAATTGGTAGAAGAAAAAACATTGACAGAATTGCGTTCGATGGTATTTATGTCTTCAGGCAAAAATATAATTCGTTTCCACTAGGGCAAAACGAACAAATGAGTGATATTAGAGATATTGAAATAGGAGTGGATGGTAAGATATTTTATGTAGGTAATTCTTTTGATTACGTTTCAGAATTAGGTACTTCAGCTTCTAATCCTGGTAGAATAATTGGCAAATTTAATGCGACGACTAATACATTTGAACCATCTACAAAGCTGTCTTTGCCTGTCAATTTTAATCCTAGAAAAATCAGAAGCTTAGGCAAAGACAAGTATGTTATTGTCACCAATAATGACTATTTGTACATTTTAAATGGATTTTGAAGTTTCAAAAAATACAAAATAATTTTGATTTTGAAATGATTATTAACCAAACATAGTAACAATACTAAACTAAATTTGATAATTGGTTATTTTCTCATTATCGGATATTGTCCTCGCTTAGTAATTTTAAATAAAAAATAATTATTTATCAAGTTTAACAACGTTTTTGAAAAATTTGAATTTTTATATTCTGTCTAAAACAATAAACCTATACAACAGCCAATGGCAGTAAAATTGTAAAAGTTGTATCTTCATTGGGTTTAGAGTGTTTAACATAAATTTTCCCCTTGTGGTATTCTTCTATGATTCTTTTGGCTAAAGAAAGTCCTAATCCCCATATCCATAGCGTCCAAAGAGTTTCGGACTAGATTTTCTATAACCCAAGCAAAGAGGTGTTTATTAACCAAAGCTGAAATAGGTTGTTCAGGTGGCGTGAATTTGAATATGATTTTTCGTGGCGAGCGCCTTTGAAGATAGTCCTTCACTTCTATTAACTCTTCATAAATATTGGCTTGTTGCAATACTGGTTCTGAACCTATTTTCGAAAATCTATCTGCTACCAGTTCTAGCCTATCGACATCTTTTTTCAATTCATTGATCACATCCAGACCGTCAGGCTTATCTATATAGCTTTCTTTTAAGTACTCTATCCAACCCAATATAGCACTGATGGGCGTACCGAGTTGGTGAGCCGTTTCTTTGGCCATGCCCGCCCAAACCCTATTCTGTTCTGCTTTACGTGAAGAGTTAAACAGAAAATAGCCTAAAGCTATGTATAAGCCGACCATGAGTCCTTGCACCAATGGAAATAGCTTAATGTATGTTAATAATGGAGAGTTAAAACAATAGATGAAAGTCGCATATCCCGAACCTTTGATAGGCAATTCACCAGAAGCTAAAAATTCCTTTTTCTTTTTTAATAAAAAATTAGGGTCACTTAATTCCTTATCCGAAAATTTCTGACCTTCCAATTGTCCTGATTCATCTTCAAATACAACTGGAAGAGGAAAGGAATCAATAATATTGCTAAAAAATTCTATGTTATTTTGTGAAGTTTCTACATCTTGACTGATGATTTCCTCTAATGCTTGCTTAAACAGTAATATGTTTTTTTCCTCATTTTTTTTAAGACTTTCAGCCAAAAAGTTGGAATACAATATAGTAAATAAAAGAAGTGCCGCACCCATGGTCATGAGCAGGATTTTCCAATTATTTCCTTTAATGAATATTAAAAACATAAAATATTGCTTAATACTTTGACATGTAACGACACAATTTATGCCAAAAATTGTAACTAACTAAAAAAGCCACTGAATAATAAGAATTCAGTGGCTCAATCTTAATTTATTTTCCAATCTATATTAGAAAAGTGATACTGATGTACCTACCATAAATGTATTGTAATCATAGGTAGGATTATCATTAAACAATTTAGAAAAATTATATCTGCCTACAAGATGAAAACCGGATATGTCTAAGGAAACTTTTGCTCCATATACCCAATTATTCAATTCATGACGTGCATATCTTTGCTCATGAATGTTCTCTTTATCTACTTTTAAGTGATTCTTTTGTACAGTATGAACCCTATAGCCTGCATATCCACCCAATTCTAATTTCGTTTTCTTTGACAATGCAAATGTAAATCCTATTGGTATGTTAAGATATCCCACATTTAGTTTAGGGTTTTCTTTTACATTTTGAATAGTGATAAATTGTGGATTACCCGATTCGTTGGTGGTCAATAATACATCATTTTCAAGCTTAAATCTATTCTTTAAGAAACTGATACCATAACTCAAGGCGACCTTGCTATCTTTGCCACCTAATCTAGCACTTCTTACCAATCCAAAATCCCAATACCATGAACCTCCTGTATTGATTTCAGGATAAGTGATACCTGCTACTTCATCTAGATTATTGAGCAGCGAGTTGATACCAAATTCTATTTTAAGGTTAGTGTTAAATTTCTTCTTAAAAGGCATATATTTAGAAATTCCAAAACCATCTTGACTACTCTGGGTGCCTTCACCTTCATTTTCTGGAAAATTTTCATTTGATTGAGGCAGATCCTCCATTGTTGGTACTTCTTCAATTTCCGATGTTTCAATAGTAGTTTGAGGTATTTCTATTAGAGGTATGACTACTTTATTGATTTCTTCTTCCAAATTAGCATTAAGTACGGCTATTTGATCCAGCAAGTTTAAGACATTTGTTGAATCTGTATAATACCTCATGGACTCCACATTGTCTTTCAAAGATGTCAAATAATACTTTAGATTATCAAGTTTCATCTGATCGTCCGTTTGAGCCTTAAGAGTATTAAAACTGACTAACATCAAGATCGAAAAGGATAGAAGGATTTGTTTCATTGCGATTAAATTATTTTGATATGAATTGATTTTGATACTGAAGTTATAACGCAAAAAACTCTTGTAATGTTAAATTTACAAGTGCTAATCTATAAAAAATATCTAATGTGGAGCTCTTACAGACACCAAAATATAGAATTAAATTAATCGGCCATAACAGATATTATTTAATTCCTATTGATAATATTTACTGAGGTGTACCGTTTTTAATCCAGCATTCTATAACTTTTATGGTTGCGTCTGGCAATTTGTCTCCACCTTGTGGCATTTTACTTGCTCCAGATTCATGTTTAATAGATTTCAAAAATTTATCACTTTTGGTAGCCGCTACAGATGCTGCATAGGAACTTAAATCTACTCCAGCTGATTTTGTGGTCACATCATGACATCCAGCTGAACCACAAGATGCACTTAGTATTAAATTTACTTCAGAATTATACTTTGGAGCCACTCCTGTACAATCTAATTCGTCATCACTACCACAAGATATCATAGCTGCAATACAAGCTATTAAAAAAACTGAAAAAATCTTTTTTGTCATTGTCATATTAATATTTTAGAAATTTAGATCAAAATAACGGCTTATTTATCAATTATCCTATCTGTATTAGCAATAATTGATAAAAATTGTCAGAATGGTCTTATTTTTGCCCCTTCATTAAGAATAAAAGGATAAAAATAAGAAAATAATGGATTTTAAAAATTTGATTGCCCACTGTAAGGAATATGGATTTATTTTTCAATCAAGTGAAATTTATGATGGCTTGAGTGCTGTATATGACTATGGTCCTTATGGTGTCGAGTTAAAAAATAATATAAAGAGTTATTGGTGGAAGTCAATGGTGCAGATGCATGAAAACATTGTAGGAATAGATGCTGCCATCTTTATGCACCCAAAAACCTGGAAAGCTTCAGGTCACGTGGATGCATTTAATGATCCATTGGTCGATAATAAGGACTCAAAAAAAAGATATCGTGCAGATCAATTGATAGAAGGTTATGCAGAAAAAATTGAAGCCAAAACGCTAAAAGATATAGAAAAAGCTAAATCTAGGTTTGGAGATGCATTTGATGAAAAACAATTTCGTGAGACAAATGATCGTATAATTGAGCGGCAGAAACAAATAGATGATGCTTTGGGGCGTCTTGCACAAGCAATGACAGCAGGTGACATGGATGACTTAAAGGCCATGATAGATGAATACGAAATCGTATGTCCAGAATCAGGATCGCGCAATTGGACAGAAGTACGTCAATTCAATTTGATGTTTAATACGCAACTAGGAAATATTGCAGGTGAAGAAGGTAAACTTTATCTTAGACCTGAAACGGCGCAAGGTATTTTTGTAAATTTTCTGAATGTACAAAAATCAACCAGACAAAAAATACCTTTTGGAATTGCGCAAATAGGTAAAGCATTCCGTAATGAAATCGTGGCCAGACAATTTATCTTTCGCATGCGTGAGTTCGAACAGATGGAGATGCAATTTTTCATACGACCAGGCTCGCAAGATGAATGGTATCAATATTGGAAAGAAACCAGACTTAAATGGCACAAAGCGTTAGGGACAAGTGGTGATAAACTTAGGTTTCATGACCATGCTAATCTTGCACACTATGCTAAAGCTGCTGTAGATATTGAGTTCGAGTTTCCTTTTGGGTTTAAAGAATTGGAAGGTATCCACTCTAGAGGCGATTTTGACCTCAGTCAACACCAAGAATTGTCAGGTAAAAAGTTACAATATTTTGATCCTGAACTAAATGAAAATTATGTGCCCTTCGTCATCGAGACATCTATCGGTTGTGATCGTATGTTTTTGGCTATGATTGCCAATAATCTCGTGGAAGAAAAAGTACCCGATGCCGATGGAGCCGATTCTGTCCGTACTGTATTAAAATTACATCCGGCGCTTGCTCCAGTAAAAGTAGCGGTATTACCACTATTGAAAAATAAAGAAGAGCTTACCAAGGCGGCTACAGATATTTACGATAAGTTAAAATTGTCCTTCAATTGCCAATACGACGAAAAGGATGCCATCGGTCGTAGATATAGGAGGCAAGATGCCATTGGTACACCATACTGTGTAACGATAGACTTTGAGACATTAGAAAATGGTACAGTGACAATCCGAGATCGAGATACATTAGAGCAACAGAGAGTAAAAATCGAAGATATCAAAAGTGTAGTAGAAGGAAGAGTTTCAATGGAAAATTTGTTAGTTTAAGCATATTTGAAACTAATTAGTAAACCAGATTTAGTCTTTTTTGATAATAATCACCTTTTATGTCACAAGGTCACGTCATATCATCATATAGTAATAGTGTAACCACTATCGAATTTTATCATCCTGCGCAAAACTCTATGCCAGGATTTTTATTAGCAGATTTAGTCGAGCATATACAAAACGCAGGATCAGATGAAAGTACCATCCTAATCGTCCTCAAGAGTGCAGGAGATCGATCCTTTTGTGCTGGTGCAAGTTTTACTGAGCTGGCTGCAATCGATAATTTTGATGCCGGCAAGAATTTTTTTATGGGATTTGCCAATGTCATCAATGCAATACGCCAATGTCCAAAGTTAGTCATCGGTCGTGTACATGGTAAAGCAGTCGGAGGAGGTGTAGGATTAGCATCGGCATGTGATTATTGTATGGCTACAAAATATGCCTCTATAAGATTGTCAGAGCTTGCTGTAGGTATAGGTCCTTTTGTAATAGGCCCGGCAGTTGAGCGTAAAATAGGATTATCGGCGTTCAGTCAAATGGCTATTAATGCATCCGAGTGGCAGACAGCTGAATGGGGTAAACTAAAAGGATTATTTACAGAAGTATTTGATTCAACAGACCAATTGGATGCTTACATTTCTCATTTTACAGGAGATCTTATTACAAAAAATCCAGAAGCACTTCGCTTATTGAAAAAGGTATTTTGGGAAGGAACAGACCAATGGGATGGTTTATTGGAAGATCGAGCAGAGATCAGTGGACAGTTAATACTTTCAGATTTTGCAAAAAAAGCTATCAAGGTGTTTCTAAATACATAAGCAAAATGTAGGCTATTCCGAATTAATATTCCAAAATCATTTAAAAGTGTCATTTTTGCATCATAACATGGTGTATTATCTGCCATTTTGACTTGATAATCATTGTGGCAATAAAATTGATGAACTTAAGTATGTTAAACAAAATAAAGGAATTTATGTCAAATCAGGTAGAAGAAACGACACCAAAGAAAGCAAAAAAGAAAAAAGATGCTGATCAATCTGTTGATACAGCACTTCAGCAAGAATTGGAAACACTCAAACTGGAATTGGACGAGTCCAAAGACAAATATTTAAGACTTTTTGCAGAATTTGACAATTTTAAGAAAAGAAGTGTCAAAGAACGTTTTGAATTGATGAAGACGGCTGCACAAGAGACACTTACAGCATTGCTTCCAATTTTGGACGATTTTGATAGAGCTAAAAAAAGTGCAGACACTGGTGCTGAAAGTTTTAGTGAAGGAGTGGCGCTTGTATATCAAAAATTATTTTCGACTTTGGAACATAAAGGATTAAAAGCCATGGAGTCCACAGGTGTAGATTTTGACCCTGAATTTCATGAAGCTATCACTGATATACCAGCACCAACGGAAGATATGAAAGGTAAAGTCATCGATACCATAGAAAAGGGTTATACACTTAATGATAAAATCATCAGGTACGCAAAAGTGGTAGTAGCTAAATAAATTTTTTATAAACCATCTATTGACATAAATATTTGTCAAGAAATTATAGAATAGCGATATATAATGAAGCGAGATTATTATGAAATCCTGGGAGTAGATAAAAATGCCGACGAAAGCACAATTAAGAAAGCTTATCGTAAAGTAGCAATGCAATATCACCCAGATAGAAATCCAGGAGATAAATCTGCTGAAGACAAGTTTAAAGAAGCTGCCGAAGCATACGAAGTGCTTAGCGATGCCAATAAAAAAGCCAGGTATGATAGATATGGCCATGCTGGCGTCGAAAATATGGGCGGTGGATTCTCAGGTGGCAATATGAATATGGATGATATTTTCCAACATTTCGGAGATATTTTTGGAGATGGAGGAAGCCCTTTTGAATCATTTTTTGGCGGTCAAGGTGGGTCTAGAAGTAGAAGTGGTGGTGGTCAAAAAGGAAGTAACTTACGTATAAAAGTAGCATTAACACTCGAAGAGATTGAGGCAGGAGTCACCAAAAAGATAAAAGTCAAAAAACAAGTCACTTGCAAAACATGTAGTGGGTCAGGTGCCAAAGACAGAAATAGTGTTTCTACATGTGGTACGTGTCAAGGTTCAGGATATGTTCGTCAAATAAAAAATACTTTCTTGGGACAGATGCAAACCACCGTTGTCTGCCCTAAATGTAATGGCTCAGGCAAAAGTATAACAGCAGTCTGTGGTACTTGTCGAGGAGATGGCCGAACGATGGATGAAGAACTTATAGAAATAGAAATACCTGCCGGTGTACAAGAAGGGATGCAATTATCTATGCGTGGTAAAGGTAATGCGGGACAAAGTGGTGGTCCATCAGGCGATTTATTGATTAATATAGAGGAGAAGCCACACGATCAGTTTAGTAGAGATGGCATGAATGTGATTTATGACTTATTTTTAAATTTTGCTGATGCGGCTTTAGGAATCAATGCGGAAGTACCCACACTCTCAGGCAATGTCAAAGTCAAAATTCCAGCAGGAACTCAAGCAGGAAAAATATTCAGACTCAAAGGCAAAGGGTTACCATCACTCCAACAATATGGTAAGGGAGATCAACTAATCAATGTCAATATATGGACTCCCAAAGTGCTATCTGCAGAGGAAACAACCATGCTTGAAAAAATGAGAGATATGCCCAATTTTAATCCGAAACCCAACAGTGGCGAAAAAGGATTTTTTGAGCGTATGAAGGAATATTTTAATTAATCCCGGAGTATTCCGTTGATAAAATAAGATTTTGGCAAAAAGAAAAAATAAAATCATAACTGACCTATTGATGACTGGCATTGCAGACAAAGGTAAAGCAGTGGGTCGAACAGAAGATGGTCAGGTGGTTTTTGCAGATGGTGCTGTACCTGGTGATGTTGTAGATGTCATGGTTTTGCGTAAAAAAAAGTCCATGAGCGAAGCCATTGTCAAAAGAATTGTTTCATACTCAGATGATCGTGTTACTCCAGCTTGTATTCACTTCGGTGTATGCGGCGGCTGTAAATGGCAAAATCTCAACTACGAAGCTCAATTAAAACATAAATACCAAACAGTCAAAGACTGTATATCTAGAATTGCAAAACTCAATCCTGATATTGTACAACCGATCATAGGTTGCGAAAACAATCTCAAATACAGGAATAAATTGGAGTATAGTTTTTCTACCAAAAGATGGATCACCAATGAAGAAGCGGCATCAGGAGATGATATCACTCAATCAAGCGCCTTTGGATTTCATCGACCTGGATTTTTTGATAAGATCGTGGACATTCAACAGTGTCTTCTCCAAGATGATTTGACCAATGAAATTAGAAATTTTGTAAAACATTACGCACTTGATAACGAATATCCATTCTATGATCTAAGAGGTCACACCGGATTGATGAGAAACATGGTAGTTCGCAATAATTCAAATGGTGATTGGATGGTAATATTGATATTTGGTTATAACGATGAAGAAAAAGTAATAGCCATAATGGAAGCTATTAAAAACAACTTCCCACAGATTACTTCACTAAATTATGCCATCAATGACAAAGTCAACGATACTATATGGGATAAGGAAGTCATAAATTACCACGGTGTATCATACATTGTCCAAAACCTAAGAGAAGTAAAGTATCGCATCGGTACTAAGTCATTCTTTCAAACCAATCCCAGTCAAGCAGTCACACTATTTGATGTAGCTGCTGATTACGCAGAATTGCAACCTGAAGACAATGTGTATGATCTTTACACAGGATTGGGAAGTATCGCATTGTATATAGCTGCCAAGGTCAAACATGTGACAGGTATCGAAGAAATAAAAGAAGCAATCATCGATGCCAATATCAATATGGAATTAAATGGTATTAAAAACGCAACTTTTTATGCAGGCGATGTGAAACATTTGCTTAATGATGATTTTGTGACCAAACACGGTAAAGCAGATGTTATCATTACTGATCCACCACGATTAGGTATGCACGAAAACGTAATAAATACATTACTAGAACTCGAAGTGCCGAGATTGATTTACATTAGTTGTAATCCAGCGACCCAAGCCCGAGACCTTGCATTACTCAATGAGAAATACGAAACTATCAAAGTACAACCGGTAGATATGTTTCCACATACACATCATATAGAAAGTGTAGCTCAACTTAAACTTAGGACACTATTATGAGCCAAATAGACAGATTTCTAGAACTTGAAAAACAGTTGATACCCTATAAGAAGATATTATCTCAGGCTTCAGATGTAATACTGGATGAGCATGTTTCAAAATATCCAATTTTTGTGGTCCACCAGCAAGAACTGGAGATGGGTGTACCGCTCATAGATGCTGGAACCAAATTTCGCTGGTCTGTCAATGCTTCAACACTAGAAGAGTTCGTGACAAAAGAAATTATCTTTCATGACAAAGCGCAAGAATTTATAACTACCTACAAAGACCCAGAACTATATTTATGTCTTTTTGTATTAAGTGAATTGGGAGCTCAGTTTATTTTTGTACCAAGATAGTTCAAAAAAGTTAGAAAAACTTTAGTGTCTAATAATTGCTTTGTTTTAGTTACTAATTTTGCTGACTTTTTTGATATGTTTAACTAGACCATAGGGTACTTTAGAAATGCTAGATCGCATTTCTTTCAAATTTTAATATTTATTAAAAAATCTATCTCCAATTGCTATTTTTATACATGGTATCACATATTTTGCGTTATCTTTGATGTACAAACCAATCAAAACCTTCGATATGAAAAACCTTTTGTTTCTTATCCTCGCATCACTACTATTTACCTATTCTTGTAAATCAAAAAAAGATGAATCTTCGCTCCTCGATGTGGCCAAAGATCAAGAATTATTGGATGAATATTTTATGGCTGCTACAGTGGGTGTCATATCGACAAGCGACGATCTGAAATATGTGTTGAAAGAGCCTTTGGCCAATAATGTAAGTGATGATAATCTTCAAAGAATCATCACACTCAGCCCATCAACGCCAGGGAAGGTAACTATTTCCAATAATACAGTCATTGCTTTTACGCCCAATGAACCTTTAAAACCTGATGCAACATATACCGTCAATATTGACCTTAAATCATTGGATAGCAAAAGGTTTGATAAAAATATAGAATATCAAATAAAGACCTTTGCCCAAGATATAAAAGTAGAGCGAGAAGGATTACTCATCAATGATGATGAATCAATCTCTATGATGGTAGGCGTAAAAACGGCGGATAAAGTAGATGCAGAAAAACTCAAATCTTGTTTTACTTCTGATGCGTCTTCTATTGCAGTGATAGAACAAAGTCCTACAGATTATGAGTTAGAATTTAGATTTTCTAAAGGTATCAAAAAAGAATCGTCTATCGCCTATTCTGGTCAAAATATAGGTTGCGATGTCAAAGGTAATGTAACAATGTTCGATTTGAATACTAAGGATTTTGACATTGTATATACCCATCACAATACGGAAGAGAAGACATTTAATATCTATTTTTCTCAGAAGTTGAATAAACAAATGGACCTAACAGGATTGCTCAAGGTCCAAAACGAAAATGCATCATATACTGTCAAAAATAACGTATTAACTGTATTCTTAGGAGATGTCAGAGACCAAAATGTTGTAAAAATTAATATAGATAAAAGCATCAGATCCAATGAAGGCAAAACCCTTTTGACAGATCATAGTTTTGATATCAATCTTCAGGTCGATAGCCCTGATGTTCAGTTTGTGAGTGATGGTAATTATTTTCCATCGGAGGGAGATTTTAAGATTCCAATCAAAACTAGGGCTCTAGAAAAACTTAGAGTCGTAGTCATCGAAATCAAACAAGAAAACGTCATGCATTACTTAGCTTGGCAATCATTGGCTTATGCCGATTATTACAATCTACGTATGTATGGAAAACCAGTATATGATCAAATAGTCCCTTTGAACCAAGGCATTCGGGACAATGAAGGTTGGACTGTACACGGTATAGATCTATCTGCTCGTATCCAAAAAAATCCAGGGAGTATTTACCATATTAGTATGGAGTTTGGTCCAGAAAACACTACGCTTAGCTGTAAAAAGGAATTAAAAAAGTATAAGGTAAATAGTAAAATTCCTACTAACGATTACTTTACCATCAGAGATAATTACTACAACGACTACTATGAGTACTACGAAGATTACAACTGGCAAGAAAACAACAACCCATGCAAACTTGCCTACTACATCAATAAACAACCAACTCATAAACTATTTATTTGCTCTGATTATTCGGTTATTGCAAAAAAAGCAGGAAAAAGTTATCATATCGCTTTGACCAAATTAATGGATTTGAGCAATGTGGGTGATGCCGAGGTAACTCTTTACAATCTTCAAGCAGAAAAAATCACTTCACAACGCACTTCGTCTGACGGTTTTGCAAAATTTGAAAATATAAGAGATGACGCAGCAGTACTTAAGGTAGAAAAAGGCAAACAAATTACCTATCTCGCCCTTGATCCTAACGAGAGTAATGCACTCACAGAGTTTGATATATCTGGCGAAAGATCGGAAACAGATACTGAATTTTTTGCTTATACTGATCGTGATGTATGGAGACCTGGTGATAGCATATATGTAGATTTGATGGTCAATAAAGCAGACTCCGACTTGCCTGATGGTATGCCTTTGGTTATGACTTTTTACAATGTGGACAATATGATCATCGATGAGCAAGTCCAAACCATCAACTTAAAGAATAAGCAAATTTACAGCTTTAGATTGTCCACACCATCCAATGCCAAAACAGGTAACTATCGATGCATGTTTCAGATAGGCCCTAAGTCAATACGTAAAAACATACGTGTCGAAACCATCAAGCCCAATACAGCCGAAGTTATTTACACATTTCAGAATTTATCTGATAAAACGATTTATAGCGACCACATTTCAGGTTCGGTACAAGCCAAATATCTTACAGGGTTTGAGATAGGCAAAGCTAAAATCAAGGCGACTGCTCGTGGTAGAAAATTGGCACAACCATTTTCAGAATATAAAGATTTCAGTTTTGATGTCATGGACAATACAAATCAGGACAATAATTTTGATATCATGGATGTGGTGACCAATGAAAAAGGATCGGCTTCGTTTAACGGCAATCAAGAGCTAAAATCATTCAATAGTCCGATCAATGTTTCCATAGAAACAGAGACTATTTTGCCAGGTGGAGGGACCAATAAAGAAGGAAAATCAATCATTGTATCACCATTTGAGTCTTATATAGGTGCCAAGAAGAAAGAAGGTACTGGATGGAACGGAAATTTTACATTTGCAGAAAATGTAGACGTCTCTATCGTCAACCTCACTAATAAAGGTAAGTTGAAAAACACAAGTAATTCAATATCCTATATCTTACGTCAGCATATTTCATCTTGGTGGGTGGATAAGTACAGACTAAGATCATCAGGTAACTTTGTCAATGCAGATTACTGGGAGGATGTGCCACAAGGTATTGGCAATATCAATATTACAGGAAAAGGAAAAATAACATTTCCCAAAGGTAAACTAGGCAAAGGTGCTTACAAACTGACAATGACTGACGAAGCGTCAGGACATACGACTCAAGTATATTTTACTGTGTACGATGGTCTAGAAAGTATCCCTGGATCACAACCATACATCGTAGAGTTTCAGACGGACAAGGATGCTTACAAAACCAATGACCCAATAAAAGTAATGTTACCAGATATGGATGGAGCCAAAGCACTCATCAGTATAGAAAGAGGCAATAGGGTCATCACACAATCATGGCACAATCTAGGTAAATCAAATAATGTCATTACACTGACATCTGATCAAAATTGGGCACCAAATGTATATATTCATGTCACTATCATGCAGCCCTACAAAAATGAAAACAATGACCTACCATTAAGAATGTATGGCATCAAGCATATTAAAATGGATGGAAGCCATAGCGAACTCAAACCAGTAGCGACCATTCCCGACAGAATGGAGTCCAATAAAACTTACTCGTTTACTGTTTCCGAAAGTGAAGGTAGGTCTATGGAATATACATTGGCGCTAGTAGATGAAGGCTTACTCAACCTTACTGGATTTAGCACACCTGATCCTGCTAAACATTTTAATGGCAAGTTTCCACTTTTGGTCAAAACTTGGGATATTTATAAATACTTAATCGCATACTTCAAAGGAAAATTTGCGGGAATAATATCCATAGGTGGTGATGATGCTTACAATCCAGATGCCATTGCTGAAATCAATCGATTCAAGCCTTTAGCCATCCATCAAGGACCATTTAAAATAGCTAAAGGTGGCAAAAATACACATACTATCCACATTCCGAATTACATCGGTAAAGTCAGATTGATGGTGGTAGCTTGTAATGAAAATAATTTTGGAAAATTAGAAAAATTCATACCTATCAAAAACCCATTGATGGTGCAATCACAGTTTCCTAGGACGCTCAATGTAAGTGATAAATTACAACTTCCTGTTACCATATTGAGAGACGATGCGGCTATTTCTTCAGCAAATCTTACAGCCAAAGCAGATTGGAGTATGGTAAAAGGTTTGGCAGCAACCAAAGCATTGACATTTAATGGTAAAAATCAGCTTTCTCATATTTATGATATCGAAGTACAAAACAAAACAGGAAAACTGAGCGTAGAGATGGGTATAAGTGGCGGAGGCAAAAGCATGAAGGAAATCACAGACATTCTAATCAATTATCCGAATTCGTATGAGTCATCCATCACAAAAAATATCATAGATCCATTACAAAAAATCAATTATACAGTAAGAGCCAAAGGATATCAAGAAGTATTTACTTCAAAGATCATGGTGAGTGGGCTTAAAGTTCCTAATTTTACTCAATATGCTGAAGATTTGATTGATTATCCTTATGGTTGTTTGGAACAGACCACTTCGGCAGGTTTCGGACAGCTATATCTAGATAAAGTGATATCTCTAGATCCTAAAGAGAATAAAATCCGGATGGAAAATCTACAAGCGTCCATAAATAAAATCTCTAGATACCAACAAGCTACAGGTAAGTTCAATTATTGGGATGGAACATATTATCATGCTTGGTCTGATATCTATGCTGGCAATTTTTTAGTAGAAATGAAGAGACTCAACTACCTGACCAATAAATCTGAGATGTTAGATAGATGGTTGAGTGCACATGTAACTACTGCCAATAATTGGGCATTTACAGAAGCTAGCAATGAATATACGTATGAATCTGAGAGCATCGCACAAGCCTTCAGATTATTTGTATTGGCAAAAGGTGGGAAACCAGCAAAATCAGCCATGAATAGATTCGTATCGTCCAACCAATCAAAAAATCCACTCACTTGGTGGCTAATAGCAGGAAGTTTTCAGCTCAGTGGATATGATAGTAAAGCCAAGGAATATGTGGCCAAAGCTGAATCCTTACAAGTCAATTATAACGAAAACAGAAGTTACGACACCTTCGGAGACCAAGGCAGAGATTGGGCGATCATAGTAGAAGTATTGAGCTATATGGATACCGAAAAAAAGAAGTTGGAAAGCTATTATGATCAAATGGTGGAAGTGCTGAATAAAATGTCATGGACTAGTACACAAACCAAGGGATTTGCATTCATAGCAGCATACAAGTATTTTGGTCAATCTCTCAATATGGTTGGCAAAGTGGATTACACCATTTCAGGACTTTCTGGTGGTACAAAGACTTATCAACACTCAGCTTACGAACCCAAAATCATCACCATAGATAAATCATCATTGGGCAAACCTATCACCATTCAAAACAAAGGGAAAGGCAAACTTTATGTCTATCAAACAGACAGATATATAGACAATAACCTAAGTAAAGCAGGCGAATCAAGTAATTTAGGGATAAAAGTAGATTATTACAATGCCACGAAAAAACAATCGGGCATATCAGGAGTAAGTATAGGAGACGATATCATCATTAATGTCACAGTAAGTAATCCTTCTGCTATTGAGATTAATGACCTAGCTTTAAATCTCAAGATGCCAGCAGGTTGGGAATTGATCAATCCTCGACTTTATGAAACATCCAAGACTAAAACTGGAGAGTATTTTAATTATCAGGACTTTAAAGACGATAGAGTCTATACCTTTTTCAGTCTAAGACCCAGAAGCAATCAAAATTATTCTTTCAAGGCAAAAGCAGCTTTTACTGGAGATTTTTATATGCCATTCGTGAGTTGCGAGCACATGTACAAGGGTACAATATATGCTAGGACTGATACAAAGAGAACTGTGGTTATAAAGTAAATGTTTCCTATTAGAAAACATAATGATAAAATAAATGTTTAACATAATAGCAAGAAAAACTCTTTTAAAATATGCAGAAATGTATCCGGAAGCAGCAAGTGCTTTATTTTACTGGTATTGGGAGTTTTTAAAATTAGACATAAATAATTTTAATGAATTAAAAATGATTGTACCTAGTGCAAGTATTATTGGAGACGACAGAGTTGTTTTTAATATTTTAGGAAACCATTATAGACTAATAGTCAGAATACTTTTTGATTATAAAACTATTCAAATAAAGTGGTTTGGCACTCACACTGAGTATGATAAAATAAATGCTAAAAAAGTAGAATTTAAAAAATAGAGTTAATGAAAAGTATAGATTTAAAACCCATAACTAGTGATATTGAGTATGAAAAATGTTTGTCTTGGATAGATGACAAATTAAATGAAAATGTAAAAAAAGATACTAAGGAAGGCGAAGTGTTAGAAGTTATGTTGTTATTAATTAAAGACTATGAGGATAAAAATTTTCCTATTCCGAAGGTCGACCCAATTGATGCTATAAAGCATAAAATGATTGAGAAAGGATATAAAGATAAGGACTTAATGAATATTATTGGTAGTAAAGGATATATATCTAACATCTTAAATAGACGAAAGCCACTAACATTAAATATTGCTAGAAAACTACACAAAGAGCTAGGTATCTCAGCTGAAATATTACTATCGTAAAATTTTAATATTGGTATGAGTGAAAAAATACTATATTGTATGTAAAGTAAGCAATTGGATAAAATAAGATCTGTTATGATAAAAGAGAGAAATAGAATTTGAAGATAACAAGACCTAATAAATACTTACTTAGTTTTAGTTTCATCACATTACTACTATGGGCTCTCATGCCATTACCCAATAGTAAACCGGCATATAGTAAAGTATTGTATAGTAAAGAAGGGATTTTGCTTGCTGCCACTATTTCAGAGCAGCAACAATGGTGTTTTCCAATGGATGAAGATATTCCCGATCAACTTGCCAAATGCATCATTACTTACGAAGATGAGTACATGGCTTATCATCCCGGAGTCAATCCCATCGCTGCCGCAAAAGCATGGTATGCTAATATCAAAGCTGGCAAAACCAAACGAGGCGCAAGTACCCTAGCTATGCAGGTGATGCGTATGAAAAACAGGCACGCTACAAGAAATTGGTACAACAAAATCAAAGAAACATTTGGTGCAGTAAAATACAGTCTGCTCACAAGAGATAAAATCATCTTGCGCGAATGGTGTGAAATAGCACCTTTTGGAGGCAATACGATTGGCATCAAAGCTGCCGCCCTTAGGTATTTCGAACGGTCCATCGAGAAACTTTCGTGGTCAGAATATGCTTTGCTCGCAGTCATGCCAAACGGTCCATCATCAGCCAATCTTACCAAAAACAGAGCTGCTCTTAAAGCTAAACGAGATTTTTTATTAAAAAAGCTACATCGCAAAGGTTACTTTGATGGTTCTGAATTGGCTCTTTTTATAGATGAAGATCTACCAGTGGAGGCCAAAGCCATTCCTCAGTTTGCTTATCATGCCTTACTCTTTTTGGCTAAAAAATATCCTGAACAGAATATATTTCGCAGCACAATTCCTTATGATCTTCAAGTGAAAATACAAGATTTGTTAGAGCGGGAATCTACATTCTTAAAAGTGGACGATATAAGAAATCTAGCAGCCATCGTCGTAGATATACAGACCAATCAACTCGTAGCATATCAAGGCAATGTAAAAAATGCAGATGGTAAATTTTCTTATGTAGATGTAGTGCAAGCACCTAGGAGTTATGGCAGTTTACTCAAGCCATTGTTGTATGCCCACACATTGGAGACAAATCAAATGCTTCCCAATGAAATGATTGCAGACATTCCCACATCGATAGGAGATTTCCAACCAGAAAATTTTGATAAAAAATATCGAGGAGCTGTCCCATTTGAAGATATGCTCATCCAATCACTCAATGTGCCAGCGGTAAGAGTGCTCAATACGGTCGGGCTTCAGAGTTTTTATGATCTCATCAAAAGGCTAAATATTGCTTACCTCAATAAAGGTCCAGAACACTATGGACTGAGCATCATACTAGGTGGTGGAGAGTCATCTCTATGGGATATGTGTAGAGTTTATAAAGGGTTTGCACAGAATTATAGTGACCATTCAGATCCATTTAGCGATGTGCAGTGTCTCTCTACTTCGTCCGTACCAAATAGTAAAAACTCATTTAAGTTTTCGGCAGCAGCTATGGATCACCTTGTAAAAGCGATGTCCGATCTGACGCGACCTCGAGAAGAAAAATCGTGGGAATATTACGGTACAGACTACAAAATAGCTTGGAAAACGGGTACATCCTATGGGCACAAAGATGCATGGGCTTTAGGTTTTAATGGTAAATATATGGTAGGTGTGTGGATAGGGAATGAAGGTGGAGAAGGAAGATATGATTTGACAGGTATTACCAAAGCGGCACCTGTGATGTTTAAATTGTTTAATGTATTGCCAGAAAATCAATGGTTTGCTAAGCCGCCGATCTATAGCAAAAAGGAGATTATTTCTATCTGTACAGAATCTGGAAAACTAGCTGGTCCATTGTGTAAAAAAAGGCAAAAACTGACAGTAGAATTTACTTCATTCAAATATCAGCCGTGTAACTATCATCAAGAAGTCATGTTTAATGAAAAAGGCCTGGCTATTGCAGAAAACTGTGCACAAGCATTGGCCTATAAAGATACAATATTTGTTCTTCCATCCTACATGGAATATTACTATCGAGAAGCACATCGAGAGTATAAAGGCATACCGCTCTACGATGCAGATTGCCTTCCACAGATTTCCGCTGCTTGCAAAATCATTTATCCACAAGATGATTTAAAAATCTTTTTGCCCAAAGAGCAGATTGATCAGCAAAATGAGCTGGTCGTAAAGGCCTACCATCGAGACAAAGACGCTAAGCTATTTTGGTTTTTGGATGATCAATTTGTCAGAGCCACAGTATCTACGCCACATGATATATTGCTGAAAGTCGGAAAGGGTATGCATACACTGACCATCACCGACCAAAAAGGCAATCGAGACCAAGTGCTTTTTGAGATTTTGGGTAGAGAGTGATTGTTATAACCTTTAATGCATTTCTTCTGTAATGTAAACAGTAATACTAAAAATACTGCCCAACCACCTTCTCTCTGTAATCAAATATTTCTTTAAGTTTGTTCTGTACAAAAATACTATTGGCGATCCTGCCCAAAAATCCGAGCGGCAACCCATAATTGACAATATCAGTCATCTCTACGCCACCTTCAACTTCTCTAAACCAATGCTGATGATGCCAAAGACTGTAAGGTCCAAAGCGCTGCTCGTCCACAAAATATTTTTTATCGAGTACATGTGTAATTTCAGTGGTCCAACTCATAGGAATACCCAATACTGGCGTTACGATATAGCTTATGATCTGTCCTGGATACATCTTGCCATCTCCAAGATCTGAAGTGATCTTAAAACCCATATACTCAGGAGTAATTTTTTTAAGGTTGACTGGAGACGAAAAAAAATCCCAAGCCTGTTCCAATGTGATAGGTAGAAATTGCTTTTTGGTGAGTGTATATATCTTCATTATGATGTTAAAGTTCGCCATGTAACATGAATTTATGTCTTTTGTTGTAAAAAAATAATTTATACCTAAATATCTAGAATGAGAGCTTCAAATACAACAAAATCAGCACTTTTAGCGCCAATTCATAGTCACCACTATGGTTCGAAGCTAAAAGTTAGCATAGAGACTGATTTTGAAGTAGTTGGAGGTAGTAATAGATTATAATCTAGATTTTTAGATTATATACTTCTTAAAACTTATACAACTTCAGTTACATCATTTTTGACATAACCTTACAAGCCTTACCATTTATCAAGAAAATGTTTAATCTCTTTTATTTTACTAAAGGTTTAGTAGTTTTCGGATGAATAATTGATGCCCTGCTATATGGATTTTCCTATTATTTTAAACAACAATACATCCTTTGTGAAGGATCAACGCATCTACCTATTATTGCTGCTTTATATTATGAGAATTTGATTTTGTACAAAACATCAGATATTTCAAAGTATTTTCTGAAAAAAATCATAATAATCAATACACACATATTATTAATTATTATAATTTGTAATGTGTTTATATTATTTTAATTAATGTAAAAATGTACTCCATAAGCTTAAAATTTAAACTAATCTAAAAGCCTAAAAGGTATAAAATCAATTTATTTGGCACATTAATTGTCTTACATCTATAGGATTATTGCATTGATACGAATTTTATTTTTTTTAACCACCTAATTTTTCACAATGGCGACGAGAGCTGTAATAGCTGATAATCAGAAAATGTTTACAGAAGGAATCCAAGCCATACTGACTGATATGAGATTTCCACCTATAAAGATAGTAGGAGTAGCTCACAGTCTGGAAGAACTTAATAGCATGAAAGCTTTTCCTATTGATCTTTTGATCTTGGACTTAGCAATGGCAGATCATCTCGGCACTTCTTTAATTTCTGAACAAAAAAAATCCAGGCCGGATGTCAAAATCATAATATTAAGTAATTATGGCGATTCGCAATTTGTCCGTGACGCATTCATACAGGGTGCAGATGGATATGTTTTGAAAACCAACCACTCTTTAGAATTGATACAATGTATCGACTTTGTTTTGGATGGTAAAACCTATTTAGCAGAAGGTTTAAAATTGGCTCCAGAGTTTGATGTCAAAAAGAAATCTTCCCTTAGCGAGCGTAGAAGAGTTTATGAAGATAGATATCTGCTCAAACAAAAGCTGACCAAAAGAGAAAAAGAAATTTTATCTATGATCGTTCAGTATAAAAATAACAAGACAATAGCGCAAGAGCTTTTCATAAGTGATCAAACAGTATCAGCACACCGAAAGAGAATAATGAAAAAATTCGGTATCAACAACACTGTAAATTTAATAAAATTTTCCTTAGATCACCAATTGGTATAGTTTTTGTTTTAAACATAAATAATCCATTTTTTATACGGTATCCCCTTGCCGCTTTTTGCAACAGTAATTACTCTTTAATAAGTCTGAGATAAATTTGGAATCATTTTTAGTTTATAATTAAATCAAATTATCTCATGAAATCGGAGAAATTTACATTTACAAGACATATTGGTTTTGGTAGGTTTATCAAAATGAGTATGCTGTCAGTACTACTGACGATCTGGTACTCTGGACTTCAGGCTCAGTCATGCTCTTTAGCATGTAACAATCTGGTTCAGGTATCCATGGATGAAGACTGTATAGTCGAAATCACTCCCGACATGATGCTCGAAGGACAAGGAGTACCTGCAAATTGTACTTATGTCGTTCAAGTATTAAATCTTAATGGGCAACCATTAGCTCCACCAGCTGGGTACATTGGTAACAAGTGGATCACTTCAGCAAATGTTGGCCAAACATTACAAGTTAAGGTGTGGCTGACAAGTGTAGGAGGAAACTCTTGCTGGGGAACAATCAAAATAGAGGACAAATTGGCCCCTACTATTGTTTGTCCAGCAGCTGATACCATTGCTTGTTATGACCCTCGTACTTTTGGTTTTCCAACAGCGTACGACAATTGTAATGGAAATGGGTTAACACCACTTCCACAAACTCCAATACCTTCAGTGTTTTTGTTGTCTGATGTTACTACTGATTTAGGTTGTGACCCAAAATACAGAGCGCGTAGAGTAATCAAGTACCAAGCAAAAGATGCTTCTGGTAATCTTTCTGCAATTTGCGAAAGAGTGGTATATTATCGCAAGATTACCCTTGCTAATGTTAAATTCCCTAAGAATTATGACAGTACACAAGGAAATAGACCTCATTTAAAGTGTGATGGTGGGTGGGATTGGAATCAGTACAAATCAATTACAACAGTTCCTTTTCCTACAAACGATTGGGACATTCCAAAACCCAATTCTTTAGGAGTACTTGTGAAAAATTATTATCCAGATCCTGATGAAACGGGTGCACCTTATGTTGCTGATGGTAGTAATGTTGCTGGGTATATTAATGGATATATTGTTGCTGCTCCTGGCAATGTAGATTGTGTTATTGGTACGAAAGTAGATCCTTTAGACCAAGAAGAATACGTAATGAATGGTTGTACTTTACTTCCATACAGAGTGGATACGTTCTACAATCCTATCATAGGAAATAACAACATTTGTAAAATAAATACAACATACAGTGATACTAAGATAGATATTTGCCCTAAAAGCTTTAAAGTATTGAGAGCTTGGACAGTATTAGATTGGTGCTCTGGTTTGTTGAGTACAAAATATCAAGTAATCAAAGTTGTAGATGATGAGGCTCCAGTAGTAACTGCTCCAGCTGATTTAACATCTTCACTAGCTCCTGGTATTTTAGTAGCGGGTATTATTTCTGCTGATCCATATTCTTGTACTGGTACATGGACAGTAAGACCACCAAAAACAATCAGTGATTGTAATGCAACAACTTGGACTGTAAAAATTAAAAAGGCAGACCATTTAGGTAATGATCCAGGCGATGATGTACCTTTTGTATCACAAGATGGAAACATACAAGTGACAGGTACCTATCCTAATTTCACCATTGTAGGATTGCCTCTAGGAAGAACATGGATACAATATATAGTAACTGATGCATGTGATAATACAAGCACTGAAGCAAGAACAGAAGTTGATGTATTTGATACTACTCCACCTGTTCCTGTTTGTGATGAGTTTACAATAGTAACTTTATCAAACAATGGTTGGGCTCATGTATATGCTGAGACATTTGATGATGGTAGCCATGATAATTGCTCTGCTGTTACTTTTTCTGTAAGAAGATTGACTGCTGGATGTAATTCCAATGGTTCAACTGATGAAGCAACCAATCCATTTGGACCATTCGTACAGTTTTGTTGTACAGATGTAGGTAAAGAAGTAATGGTTGAGTTAAGAGTAACAGACGCATTTGGAAATAAGAATTCTTGTATGGTGGTTGTCACCACGCAAGACAAAGTTCCACCTGTAATCACATGCCCACTAAATGTAACAATTAATTGTGGTGCTGATACTTCATCTACAGTTTTAGGAAGACCAGTTTTCTCTACTACACCATTATCAACACCGTACTATACTGACAACTGTCCAAATCCACAATTAAGTTGGACCAATTCTGGTGTCATCGATAATTGTGGTCAAGGAGTGATCACTAGAATATTTAAAGTAACTGACAACGGTGGTAAGACTGATACTTGTCATCAAACTATAACAGTGCGTAACAATACTCCTTACAATGGACCTAATTGGTCAACAGTACCTTCACCAAAAGAAGTGACTGGTTGTATGAATGTAGATACAGACCCTGCTAAAACAGGTAGTCCTACTATTGGTGCAGGAGCATGTAGCCAAGTTGCTTATACTTATGAAGATCAAGTATTCCCATTCGTAGATGGTGTTTGCTTCAAGATTTTAAGAAAATGGACTGTTATCGACTGGTGTAAATTTGCTCCAAACAAAGCACCAAATGGTCAAACTTATCCATCCGCACCTACTTCATTTGTATCCACTCCAGCTGAAAACTGGAAGATCAATACTTGGACTTATACACAGATAATAAAAGTAAGTGAAAATGATAAACCAACAGATCTTGTTTGTTCTAAAGCAGATACAGATGCCTTTGGCGAAAACTGTAACGGATATGTTGAGCTTAAAAATACAGCAAAAGATTGTACACCAGCAGCTCAATTAAGATGGAAATATGTCATAGATCCTAACAACGATGGTGTAGCTCCATTTATTAATGGTACAACAAATGATGCTTCTGGTACTTTCTCTGTAGGATCTCACAAAATCACTTGGACTGTAGAAGATATGTGTGGTAACGAAGCAACTTGTTCTTATATATTCAAAGTATTGGACAAAAAGAAACCAACACCTTACTGTATATCAGAATTGACAACTGTAGTTATGCCTACCACAGGAGCGATTGAGATTTGGGCAAAAGACTTTGATAAGGGGTCTGGAGATAATTGTCCTTTGACTGGTTGTGGATTAAGATTTACATTCAATGGTTTCAAACCTCCTGTATCTGCTACTGAAGTATTATTCAACAGTGCAGGAACTGTAATGGGTGCTTGGCCTACTACTAATACATCCCTACTTACAAGATACGAAAGTGGCGAATTACAAAGATGGTTGCCGTCAACTTGCTCTTCCGCCAAAATGTACACATGTGATGACATCGGTGCCAATACTGAAAATATGAGTGTGTGGGATGCAGCCTCAAATACTGATTACTGTACTGTTACTCTTAATGTTCAGTCTAATACAAATTGTAAAAAGGGATCCAAAATCGCTGGTAACATAGGTACAGATGCAAATGAAATGGTACAGAACGTATCTGTGCTGTTACAAAATATGAATAGCAGTGAAACTAAAGCAATCATAACTGATGACAAAGGTCACTTCGAATTCATAGGAATGCCTGAAAATACGCCATACAAGATCACTCCTGAAAAGGATACAGATCACTTAAATGGTGTATCTACTTTAGACCTTGTACTTATTCAAAGACATATCTTAGGTTTAGCCAAATTGAGTTCAGCTTACAAATATGTAGCAGCAGACATCAATAACGACAATAATATCACTGCAGCAGACCTTGTAGAATTGAGAAAATTGATCTTAGGTATCTATACTGAATTTCCTAAGAATACATCATGGAAATTTGTTGATAAATCTGCAAATGTATCAGATGTAACAAGAGTATGGGATGCCAATCAGTATGTAAATATCGACAACTTCAACACTTCTATGATGGAAAATAATTTTGTAGCCATCAAAATAGGTGATGTGAATGCTTCAGCAGCAGTAAATGCAAATGTTCCGAATACTGAAAGCAGAACAGCTAAAACACTATCTTTAGTTACTAATGACCAAGCTTACACGGCAGGCGACATAGTAAGAATGGATATCACTGCTGATAATTTTGTAAATATGACTGGTGCACAATGGACACTAGGCTTTGATGCAGCATCTATGGAGTATAGTAAAATAGAAGCAGGAGCACTTAAGATCACTAATGATAATGTTAACGCACTGCAAGCGGAAGCTGGTAAGTTGGCATTCAGCTGGAATGATTTTGAAGGAGTGTCCCTAACAAATGACAAAATACTCTTTACGATAGAATTTAGAGCAACCGCGAATAATACAATAGCTAACACAGTTAAATTAACATCTGATATCACTAAAGCCGAAGCTTACACAAATGACTTAAGTGAAATCAAATTAGGACTTTCGATCAGAAGTAATGTTGGTGAAGAGTTTGCTCTAGAGCAAAACAATCCTAATCCTTTCACTGCCAATACAACAATAAGTTTCAATCTTCCAAAAGCGGGAGAAGCATCACTTACAATCTATGACATCACTGGTAAAGTATTGAAAACAATCAGTGGCCAATATCCAAAAGGCCAAAATGAGATAGCAATATCTGCTGAAGAGTTCAGTGCACAAGGTGTAATGTTTTATGAATTGGAAAGCAATGGGTTGAAAGCCACCAAAAAAATGATCTATCTTAATAAGTAGATTTAAGGTATAAACCAAAAATATTCGAAAAGCCCAGATGCTAAATGTATCTGGGCTTTTTCATTTTTTTTATAGCTCAAAAACAAGAATTCATAATATTAACTTAATTCTCATCTAAAACGAATTATTAAAATTACGTACAAATATATCAATAGAAAATAAGACCATACTATTAAAGTATAGTAGTTGGATCCGAGTTTAATATGTTGGTCGCTAAGGTCTAGACAATATCCTTAGCTTCAATTCCATGTTTTTGCATTAACTTATTTATTCTTTTAATGCTTTGTTGCTTCTGATTTTCTTTGATTTGCAAATTCATCTTGGCATCGTATGTTGTTTTATTTTTTAACATTGTGTACTCGATCTCTGCTATTTTTTTTGCCGTTGCCATTTTTGCAACTTTACCATCGGCACTTGATTTGATGCGGTAGTAAAATGATTGCAGATAACTACCTTTAACCTTAGATGCACCCACTGATGCCGAAATGAATGCACCCCTTAGGTTTTTATTCCCCTTCCCAACCTTGGAAGATAATACTTTACCACCTGATACTTTTTTGTTTGGACATAATGCCAGCCACGAAACAAAGTGTTTCTTACTGGGAAACTTTGTTGTAATGTCTTCAAGTCCCACTTCTGTGACCAACGTCAGTAATAAGTCATAGCTTACTCCTTCTATTTCCAGAAGGTTTACACCATCACTCATTTGATATGCATAATCCTCAATTTTGAACTTTGGGGAATTTTGATATCTGACTTTTTTTTTCCCACTTTTAGGATCAAAATATAAATCAGCCTGATTGTTTTTTTCAACTAACTTCTGCAGTTGTTCATTTAACTTCTCATCACATTGTTCCAATTGCTTTCTGTAAAACTCGTAAGCATCATAATTTTGACGAAGTTCAAACAAATGGCTTTCTTTCCAAAAACCAACCAAGGATTTTCTGGGCTGTCTTGCAATTTTGTTTTAACCAGACTAACAAGTACTTTTGCGTCTCCTTCGCCCGAAAGTATGGCATTAACTATTGCCTTTCCACTTACTCCCATAATATCGGATATTATTGTTGGGAGTTGGATGTTCATTAATATCAAACTTTTTTGCATTTTGTTGACGCACCGAGATGAATCCTCAATGATTTGCTTGCGATGTCGAGCTAGTGTACGTAATTGCTCAACATCTTCTCCTGGTTGAAAACTCTGTGGTAGCAGTCCTGTAGTATGGAGTTTGTATATCCATTGGCTATCCGCTAAATCCGAGGGTTTCCTGTTTCGCATATTCTTAGTAAACAATGGATTGACTTGAACTGCTTCCATACCATAACTTTCGATCCTCGTGTAGAGCTGCTTCCAGTAAATAATTCGTTTTAGATGAGAATTAATGCTCAAAAACTTCTTGGTATAGGATTGGTCTTGGATATTCCTCATTAAAGGCACATCTGATTACATCAAAAGCTGTAACAACACCTTTAAGATCATTCTCCAAATTTACAACGGGCAAAGTTTTGAACCTTCTATCTGCAAAAAGCTCTGCTGCTGTACCAACCTTATCTTTTGGGGTAATGCGGACTACTTTTGTAGTCATTACATCTTTTACACACATGTCAGTACCGTGGCCAGCTCGGCTTGCTTTCCATAAATCATACGAAGTCACCATGCCTTTCAACTTGCCGTCTTCTACTACAGGCAGTTGTTGCAATCGTGACTCCATCATGAGTTCTGATACTTCATCTATGGTTTGGTGTAATTGTGCTACTATTGGATCTTTGGTCATAATAGAGCGAACTTCCTGATTCATCATGGCTTTATATATTTAAAGGTTAAAAAATATAATCAAAAAACTAAAGCGAAGAAAAAGGAAATTATATTAGAATAATATTCTGATTGTAAACATAACGCAAAATATTAGCTAATAGTTATTTTTCTAACCATTTTTTTTCATAATTGTATTTTATGTGACATTCTGTACGCCTTACCCAATCAAATATATGCATGGTCGTTTATGGTATTCTCCCATTTTAACTTTTTTCCATTCCACAATTCGCATTTGTCTTATATCCTCCATGGGTGTATTAATATCACAGGCTATACTTAATCTAGTCTGATCATTTAATGTCTGTAAACAAGTTTCTATTATAAACCCATTTCTATATGGTGTTTCCATAAATATTTGGGTTTGACCAGACTTTTGAACTTTAACTTCCAATGCTTTGAGATGATTGATCAGTTCTGGCTTTTTATTGGATAGATATCCATTAAATGCGAAATTTTGACCATTCAATCCACTCGCCATTAATGCCAATAATATAGATGATGGACCTACAAAAGGTATCACCCTAATTCCGGCTTTATGAGCCCATGCTACTACTTCAGCTCCGGGATCAGCTACACCTGGGCATCCCGCTTCTGAGATCACTCCGATGTTAGTCCCATGATGGATGACTTGTAAAAAATCTTCCAGTTCTTTTTTATTATCTGAAATTTCTAATATTTGTAATTGAGCAATAGGTGTTGGATGTTGGATAGATTTGATAAAATGCCGTGCAGTTTTAGCACGTTCGACTACAAAAGTAGTAGTCTTGTGCAACAATTGAATAGCCTCAATCGACAAACTCTCCGTTTTGCCTTCTGATATCGGACATGGAAATAATAAAATACTACCTTTTAAAATCATACGTTTATTTTAGTGCTCTTCTTAATATTTTACCCACATTTGTCTTGGGTAATTCATCTCTAAATTCTATTTGTTTGGGTACTTTATAACCCGTTAGATTTTCCTTACAGTGAGCTATTAACTCTTCTTTGGTAAGGCTCTTATCTTTTTTAACTACAAAAATTTTAACTACTTCTCCAGATTTTTCGTCAGAAATACCTACCACAGCAGCTTCCAACACCTTGGGATGCATAACTGCCACATTTTCTATTTCATTAGGAAATACATTAAACCCACTAACTAAAATCATATCTTTCTTTCGATCTACTATGTACATATATCCGTCTTCATCCATTCTCCCAATATCCCCTGTACATAACCAACCATTATCAATGATGGTTTTTTCAGTTTCACTTGGTTGATTGTAATATCCCTTCATGACTTGTGGCCCTTTACATTGTATTTCGCCAATTTCGTTAATTCCAGCAACATTACCATCATCCTTAATTATCCTTATGTCAGTAGATGATACAGGAAGACCTATGCTACCTTCTCTCCCAGAAGCATCTAACGGGTTTACACTGATTAGCGGCGACGACTCCGTCATACCATAACCTTCTGTAAGAGGACATCCAGTAACATCTTTCCAACGGTCAGCCACTATTTTTTGGATAGCCATTCCGCCGCCTACGGTTATTTTTAAAGTTGAAAAATCTACCGTTTTGAAATCTGCATTATTTAGTAGTGCATTAAAAAGTGTATTCAACCCTGTCATCAAACTGATTTTGTTTCGTTTGAACTCTTTGACTATAGATCCAAGATCTCTTGCATTTGTTACTAAAACCGTATGTGCTCCATAACTTAACATAGCTAGACAATTGACTGTAAATGCAAAAATATGATACATCGGCAACGGAGATAGTGTAATTTCTTTACCCTCAACTAAATAATTTTGCATCCATGTGCGAATCTGTAGCATATTGGCCACTAGATTGGCATTAGTCAGCATTGCACCTTTAGAAACACCTGTAGTTCCTCCTGTATATTGGTGTACGATTACATTATCTGCACAATTTAGAAAGTCTTTTATTTTAAAATTTTTTCCTTCAATTAGAGCATGACTAAAGGTTACTGTATTTGCAATGGCGTAATTTGGTACCATTCTTTTAATACTTCTTACCACAAAATTTACTATACTACCCTTTACGCTTCCTAACATCTCACCAATACTGCTAATAATAACTGTATCAATCTTTGTTTTGGACAACACTGATTCAAGATTTGCTGCAAAGTTTTCCAAAATAACGATACCCTTTACGCCACTATCATCAAACTGAAATAGCATTTCTCTAGGTGTATATAGTGGATTGGTATTGACAATGATGAGTCCTGCTTTCAAAGCACCAAAAACAGCAATGGGATATTGCAGCATATTAGGCATCATCAATGCTATTTTGTCACCTGGCTGTAATCCACGTGAGTGAAGATAGGCACCAAACTGAGTAGAAAGCCTATCAATATCACCATAAGTTAAGACCTTTCCCATGCACTCAAAAGCATTAAGTTTGGCGTATTTTTGAAAACAATCTAGTAAAAAATCAACTAACGTTTCGTATTTAGTATGATCGATGTTTGCTGGAATACCAGGAGGATAATTTTTTAACCAAGGTCTTTGCTCCATTACTTTTTGATTTTGAAGTGGCTAAAGTACAAAAATTGTTATAAATTTGATGATAAGTAAATTTGAAATATTATTATATATAAAATTTCATATCTTTGCTATTCCTAAATCACTTTCATTCATTTAATATTTAATTACAAACATGTCAAAAGAAAGAGAAGAAAAACTAAAAGCATTGGCCCTTACAATGGATAAGCTTGATAAGACTTATGGCAAGGGTACTATAATGAAATTGGGCGATAAACAAGTGGTCCATGTAGAAACTATTTCTACTGGTTCATTAGGGCTAGATATAGCATTAGGTATCAATGGTTTGCCCAAAGGTAGAATCGTGGAGATCTATGGCCCAGAATCATCTGGTAAGACAACATTAGCCATTCACGCTATTGCAGAGTGTCAAAAACAAGGTGGTATCGCTGCCATCATAGATGCTGAACACGCTTTTGATAGATTTTATGCTGAAAGCCTTGGTGTAAATACAGAAGAATTATTGATATCTCAACCTGATAATGGAGAACAAGCTCTTGAAATTACTGAAAACTTGATTAGATCTGGTGCTATTGATATTATTGTTATTGATTCAGTAGCTGCGCTTGTGCCACGCAGTGAAATAGAAGGTGAAATGGGAGACTCCAAAATGGGCCTCCAGGCGAGATTGATGTCACAAGCCCTTCGTAAACTGACAGCTACAATTGGGCGTACAGGTTGTTGTTGTATTTTCATCAATCAGCTTAGAGAAAAAATTGGTGTCATGTTCGGAAATCCCGAAACAACCACTGGAGGTAATGCTCTTAAATTTTATGCATCCATACGATTGGATATCCGTAAATCAGGTACTGCCATCAAAGATAAGGATGGTAACACGGTAGGTAATCCAGTAAAAGTTAAAGTAGTCAAAAACAAATTGGCACCTCCATTCAGAGTAGCTACTTTTGATATTGTATTTGGCGAAGGAATATCTAAAACTGGAGAAATCATAGATCTTGGTGTAGAAACCAATGTAATAGGAAAAAGTGGATCATGGTTCAGCTATGAAGGTACTAAAATCGCTCAAGGTAGAGAAGGTGCAAAACAATTTCTGGCAGATAATCCAGAAGTTGCATTAGAAATAGAAAAGAAAATAACCGAAAAATACCAACCTGGTGAAGTAACGCCAAGTGAGGTAGAAGCAGATGAAGAGTAATCTTTCGCAATAGATATTAAAAGGCCATTGTACAAAAAATTCAATGGCTTTTTTATTTTACAAAATTAGAAACCTTCTACTCATTAGCTTGTTTCTCGGTAAATTTAACAATATATCATGGATAGTAAAAAAGGTAATTTTGTGGTTGGTGATAAGATTCCATCTTTTAAGTCCGTCAACGAAAATGGTGAGCCTATTACATCAGAAAATATATTAGGCTACAAGACTATTTTGTTCTTCTATGGTCAAGACGATACACCTACTTGTACCAAAGAAGCCTGCAATTTAAGAGACAACTACAAAATATTTTCATCCAAAGGGTATAAAATCTATGGTGTAAGCAAAGATACTGAAAAAAAGCATAAAAAATTTATCGATAAATATGATTTGCCTTACTCTTTAATAGCAGATACAGAAATAACCGTCATGAATGCTTTTGGGTACTACGGACCGAAAGTATTTATGGGAAAACATGTGACTGGTGTCTATAGGACGACAATTGTCATAGATGAATTTGGTATTATCACACACATTATCGACAATGTCGTGTCAGGTGATCACGCAAACCAGTTAAAAAGTGCTTTGGGAATTTGAATATTCTAAAAAGAGCTTTTACCAAAAATTTCAATCTCTTCAACTCTGATTGGTTCTAAATACTTAAATTATCAAGCTCAGCTTTAAGAAAATCAATCATTTGAACTTCTGATGCGTCAATGTTAGTATTTTGAGCAAGATACCAACTTAACCAATCTCCTAAGTGTAACAAATAAAGCATTTTTTCAGGTAAAGTTTGTCCTTTGGCGTATATCTCTATTACATTATTTGCCAGAGGCGATATTATTTGTTTGGTTAGATCTGTTCGTAATTGATTTTTACGTATCTCATCTTTATATCTCAAAAATAAAACAGAAATATTTTCTTGTCTGGCTCTCCAACCGACTAACTCATTATGATTCATCTCTGGTATCACATGATGCCAGCATAAGATTTTTGCATTTTCATTGAGTTGTTGTCTCCATCTTATAGCTACTGACTCTGCACGATCTGTAGTGTAAATGACTGGCATTTTGTTGATAAGCAAAGGCGCCAATTTTTCGGCTTTAACCATGATGTCATCTTGCTCAAAACTTAATAAATCCGAGGCTATTTTGACAGAATCAATAGTACTTTTTAATATTAAACCAAGTGAAAATAATATATATAACTGCTGGACCATAGAATACCCTACACAAGTGCGTGGCGATGGTAAGCCTGACGGTAACGCTATAATGTCCAACCCATTTTGGAGCGCCATATCTCTGATTTTACCACCAGATGTTATACAAACTATTTTCGAATCTTTTTTTAGTGCATCTTCCAAGGCTGATATAGTTTCCTCCGTATTTCCTGAATAAGATGACACAATAACCAAAGTATGTTTATTAACATACGCAGGTAATTTATATGAATTAATAACAATAAAAGGACATCGACAATCGTCGGCTATCATATCAGCCACTAATGCTCCACCGATACCCGATCCACCCATACCTGCTACAATGATATTGTGAATTTGGAAATGATGTGGACCTATAGAAGCCAACTCTCCTATTCCTATTGCTTCTTTTAATTGTTCTGGAAATTTTTTTATTAATTGGTACATCATAAATCTTTTTTTGACCACTTTTTTCTTTAAACCATTTCAATGTTTTAAATATTGAAAAGTCAATTAATTCAAATTTTGCAAATGTATTAATAAATTAAGACTTATGACTTACCTAAAAAATAAAAAATAATTTAAGCCATACTTCTTCTTGATAATGACCATAAAGGGAATAAACATTGATTTGCTTTACTATTACTTTATAAATGATATGATGCTCCAAGTTTATTCTTGGACTTACAATTATTGTTAAGTAGATCGAAAATTTGGGATTTATTTAAATTTTTATAATTTTTATACTAAATTTTTGTCCTGTATTTTCATGGAGCTCTAATATATAAAATCCTGATATTAAATCAGTTATATCGAAGTTTAGCGTTGATCCAGAAAACTCTTTACTAAATATCTTTCTACCTGCTGCGTCTTTTACCACCATTGTCACATTATTCAATTGCTTTACAGATGAAGTAATGTTCAAAGCACCGCTTGTAGGGTTTGGTGAAATTGTGAAAAAATTATTAATATCAAAAACACTATTTAAACAGGAAGTACTTATGGTATCAATTGCAGATGGTGGAGATACTAGATTGCCACAATAACCATAAAATTGATACTCATGTAGTGTACATTTTTCTAGACCATTAAAGACTATCGAATCTCTCCCTATAATACTTTTCCATTCATTAGAGCCATAAGGTCTAAGTGAAAGCTTTATGTCTTCTTTTCTATCATCATTGTATGATATTTTGAAAGTAAGACTATTGTTTTGAATAGTTTTAACTTGTGTCTTGGCATCATTGGAGCAAGATTCAGATACAATATATACACAATAGTCTTCCACCTCACCATATTCAAATACTATGTCATCGCATCCATTGCTAAACTGCTCATAAGATATTATGACTCTCATTTTGGTATAACCTTCCATAGCATCTAATGGTATGGAAATCTCCCCTATAACTGAATCACGTTCACCTTCAGGAGTATCAAAAATCAATTCATTTTCAGACCATATCCCATCTTGATTCAAATCTATCAAAATTTTATAAAAGTCTTTAAAAGATGATGAGCCATATCCTGCCAAAATCTTAAAAATATTTGTGCTTCCAGCTTGTAGCTCAAAATTGGTCAATCCTGCAAAGTCCTTGTACCCTCGTTCTGATGGTCCAGACTCAAATGTCTCTCCAGCCAAAGTAAAGGATTCTATCCATTCGTCCGACACATCCTTACTACCAAAAGTACAATAATCTATCTCAGTGCAATTACCACAAGCAGTACTTATATTATAGACATTAGTATAATCTGAAACATCACCATAAGTAACACATTCAGATTTGACCCTAAATTGGTATGCAGTACAGCTTGCCAAATCGGATAATTTAAAACTATTGCCTTGAATAAATGTATCTTGCCATTCACTTTGACCTTCTTTATACTGTAAGTAATAAAACGCTGGTAATGTAGATGTCCAGTTTATTTGTACTGTAGATTCTGTACCATCTAATGATTGTATATCTGGTTTGGTGCAACATCCACTTGTTTCAAAAAACTTACTATATGTAAACTGATCATTCAAATATCCACATGTACTCCCAACTTGGATTTCATACTCAGTGCAATGCGTTAGGTTAGGAATAGTATCTCCATTACTAAAATTATTAATAAGTGTCCAATTCAAATCGTCAAATTTTCTATATCTTAAGTCAATAAGATGCTCAGTTCCTGCATGCCAAGAAACAATCAGTGACTCATCATTAGCTTTCAACACAATACCAGAAGGTGGCGAGCAGTCTTCACATAGAGTAAGTAGATTGGATGCTGCCCTGAATGCATTTAGTTTTCCACCTGTGGTTGTTATCCCTTTTAATGAAGGCAATTTTAAAGCTCCGCTTAAAAGCATATCTTTGGCTATTAGGGCAGAAGCTGCTGGATTAATATGTGACAATGAGTCAAAAATCCTACAATTGATAGAATATAATAATCCAATCATACCTGTTACATGAGGAGTAGCACCAGATGTACCACCAAATGTGCCATAAGCTGTTCGTGTAAGTGTATATGCACTTTGGCCATAAGCTCCAATATCAATAGATTTTCTTCCATAACCTGCAGATCCTATTTTTACATCGTTTTTATTTAAATTAGTTACGGAAATAAGGTACTCACTTTCGCAAGAGGTAGGTAAATCACCTTCAATATCTACATCTACATTGCTATTGGCAGTAGCTCCACAGTTTAAGATTCCTACTTGACCTAAGGAATCATACAAAGCACACCATAGTGGCGCCTCTTCTGCTTTGGTTTTGTCAATGCCCCAAGAGGCATTTGTTGCTACAATATAAGCTCCTTTTGCTCCATTAGACTCATTATATTGTTTTCTCATTTTATAAGCATAAGCATAAGCGCTAAGTGCATTTGCTTCTGTGGATGAGCCATAATTAACCATCATTATTTTAATGTTCCAGTTTACACCAGTGACTCCTATACCATTATTTCCTTTAGCTCCCACTATCCCTACTACTGGTGTACCATGCCCACCTCCGGTAAAGACATCGTCATTTTGACTTTTCACATTCCAACCTTTATAGTCATCTACATATCCATTTTGATCATCATCTATGCCATTGTTAGGTGTTTCGTTATGGTTGTACCAGATGTTGCCTACTAGATCTTCATGATTTGCATTGACACCATCATCTATAACACATATTACGATCGTATCTCCAGAAGGCGTGATACCTCCTGTAGTTATATCCCAAGCCCGAAGCATATCCATATCATTTCCAAATGTATTAGCTTCGGTGTTTTGGTATTGCCATTGATTGGTCAATAAAGGATCATTGGGGATCAATCTTTGTATAATGTTTTTGTTTTTGACAACACTTTTGATTTCTCTTTGCGAGTTTAAGGCTACAAAGCTTTCATTTGATGAATTTTCAGGGTATGTTACCAGCCAAAGGTTAAGTGGCTCATCCATGATTTGACTTAATATAGGATATGATTGACTATTTCGAATGTTTGCATTCCATTTTTTGAACAAGGCAGGTACATCTGTAGATGTTTCGACATGGATTATATATTGTCCATTTATTGTGTTTATATTGGCATTATTAATACTTTGAGAATACAAAGTAATGACAAAGCAAGACTGTAGGAAGACAAATAAAAAACGATCCATTTATAAATAATTTTGCTCAAAATTAAGGGAATATTTTGAAAGTTTAAAAATTAATTTGTTATCAGACTTTTTAAGGCAAATTCTTAGTAAAAATACGAAAAACATAGGGTAAAACCATGGTTTTATACAAATTATAAAAATATTTAATGTATTGTTTGTTATTTTGCAATAAATGATACTATATTTGTATTTTAAATATGTTTTTTATTTAATATATAAGGTCATGTTAGGGAAAACAAAAATATTTTTAGGTTTTATTATAATGCTAATGGTTACTGACATATCTGCTCAAAAACTATTAAGAAAGGCAGAAATTCAAGCTGAATCAGGCGAATATCAAAAGTCTATAGAAAGTTATAAAGCTCATCTTGAAGATCATATTTATGATTATGAAGCTATAGCTAAACTTGCAGACTTATACATAAAGACAGGCGATCTTAGTGAAGCGAATATTTGGTATCAATCGATCCCTGAAAGTTTAAATGTAAATCAATATATATTTAAAACTCATGGTGATTTACTTAAAAAACTTTTTAGATATGATGAGGCAATAGCAAAATATAAGCTATTCGGCAAAATAGAACCTATTAAAGCAGCAAGATGTATAGCCAGTACAGAATTTGCTAAAAACGAGATGTCATCTGCACCTAGTAATGAAATAGTATTAATGCCATCAAATAGCACAACTTCAGATTTTGGATTGACATTTTACAACAATATGCCAGTTTTTAGTTCATTTAGAGAAGATATTTTGATGACTGAATCAGAAAGGGAATTTAATGTAAATAATTACGCCCACAAAACTTTTCTATATAATGCACCTAAAAACAGGCTTGGTTATATAAAAGGCCAATCAGGCAATATCAACCATCTTGGACCACTAAGTTTTACGGAAAGTGGTAATAAATGTGCCATTATTGAAGCAAAAATTCAAGACAATTATAATCTCGTTAGAAGTTTTATGAATTCTAGTCTGCATATTGCCGAGATCAATGACAATGGAGAGATCACATCATCCAAACCTTTTCCATATAACGAAGTTGGATCGTCTATTAATTCTGCCCATCTTACATTTGATGGTGGGGCCATATATTTTTCATCAGATAGGAAAGGTGGAATGGGTGGTTTTGATTTATATGTCAGCTATTTCAATAATGGTATTTGGTCCATTCCTCAAAATCTTGGAAATATCATCAATACAGAAGGGGATGAAATCACACCTTATTTGCATCAAAATGTGCTTTATTTTGCTTCAGACGATCACGTGGGATTAGGTGGTTTTGACATATTAAAAAGTGAAGTAAAACAAGGTATATGGTCGAAACCTATTAATATGGGTAATGGTATTAATTCACCAGCTGATGATTACTTTCCTTTTTACAATATAAATGGCGAACTTTATATTACTTCAAATAGGCTTGGTGGTAGAGGGAATAATGATATCTATAAAACGTTTATACTTCAGAATACACAAGTTGTATCGGATGAATATTCATCTATTCCTCCAGCTGTATCATTGGAAGACATGGCAATTGAAACTCAAAAACACACAACAAAGGATGTAAATAATGTCAATCAGGTTTCCTTAAAAGAAAATACAGTAGCATTCAAATTACCAGAATTTGATGCTAAAAAAGTTGGTTCCAATACAGAAAATACAGTAGAAATGACATTAGATGGTGCACACAGGATAGCCTTAGATGAGCTTATTCCAAATACCGAGGTGTTTTTTATCCAACTTGCATCGATGTCAAGTAGTAAACCAAATTTTAGTAAATTTAAACCTTTGCTAAGATACGGAAATATATACAAAATGTTGAACAATAATACAATAAAGGTCAGGCTTGGCTATTTTTCGGATAGAAAGGAGGCCGAAGATATTTTAATAAAAGTAAAAGCCAATGGATATAAAGATGCTTTTATTGCATTTGAAGTACTGAATACTGCTCAGATGGAATTGATACTTTCTGGAACTGATGACAAGAGTTTTTCGGATAAGGGTAATTTCAACACTAAAAACCCTGAAGTAGAAAAGGAATACAAATCAGGAAATAAATACAAAGTTAGGCTTGCTTCTTATGAAGATCCTATATGGTTTGATGTCAACAAAGTAAAAGATTTGGGCAGAGTAGAGCAATGGACTAAAGGTGGTTGGACAATTTTTATATTGGCTGGCTATAATAATCTAGATGAAGCGAAAAAGGCAACAATTCAAGCCAACAATAGAGGTTTTAAAACAGCAGAAGTGGTCATAGATAATGGTGGCATATTGGAAAGATTGAAGCAGAATTAAACCTGCATTAAGATTTATATATATATAAAAGACCCTGAATGTTTGCTAAATATTCAGGGTCTTTTTTTAATTTATGTTTTCAGCCAATTTATTGTCCTAAAATAATTGCAAAAATTAACGGCGCCACTATTGTTGCATCACTTTCGATGATGTATTTTGGTGTATGTATATCGAGTTTGCCCCACGTTATCTTCTCATTTGGGACGGCTCCGGAATAAGACCCATAACTGGTTGTACTATCACTAATCTGACAAAAATAAGACCAAAAAGGAATATCGTGCATTTCCATATCTTGATATAACATAGGTACGACACAAATTGGGAAATCACCTGCAATACCTCCTCCTATTTGGAAGAATCCTACACCTTTGCCTCCACTATTTTTTGGATACCAATCTGCTAGCCACATCATATACTCTATTCCACTTTTCATCGTAGAAGCTTTAAGTTCTCCTTTTATACAATAAGAAGCAAAAATATTACCCATGGTACTATCTTCCCATCCAGGCACTACAATAGGTATGTTTTTTTCAGCTGCTGCAAGCATCCAGCTATCCTTAGGATCTATTTCATAATATTGCTCCAATACTCCACTATTGAGCATTTGATACATAAATTCATGTGGGAAATATCTTTCTCCATTTTTTTCTGCAGTACTCCAGATGTCCCAAAGATGTTTTTGCAACCTTCTAAATGCTTCTTCTTCGGGAATACATGTATCAGTTACTCTGTTATAGTGATTTTCAAGCAAATCCCACTCATCTTGAGGACTTAGATCTCTATAATTTGGTACACGCTTATAATGTGAATGTGCCACAAGGTTCATAATATCTTCTTCAAGATTTGCGCCAGTACAAGAGATGATTTGGATTTTGTCCTGTCTTATCATTTCTGCCAAGGACTTCCCTAACTCCGCTGTACTCATCGCTCCTGCTAATGTTACCATCATCTTGCCACCTTCATTGAGGTGAGATATATACCCATCTGCTGCATCTATAAGAGCTGCTGCATTAAAATGTTTGTAGTGGTGTTTTAAAAAATTAGTGATTTGCATTTATACAAATAATTTAAGGTTTCAAAATCAAAAATTAATAACCCAATATTTTGAGCATTTGCTCTACAGTTTGTTCGTCCCTGTATAATCTATCGACAATGTTGCCTTTGTCATCACGATCTATAATAACCTGTTTAGGAGAAGGTATTAAACAATGTTTGATACCTCCATAACCACTTATTGCATCTTGATAAGCACCTGTATGAAAAAACCCAAGATACAAGGGCTCTTCTTTATCAGAATCATAAGTAGGTAAGAATATCTCCTGATTAAGATCTTCAGAATTATAGTAATCCGAATGGTCACAGCTTATACCACCAATACTTACTCTTGAATACTCATTGTCCCACTTATTTACAGGCAAAAGAATAAATTTCTCAAATATAGACCATGCATCTGGAATAGTATTCATCAAACTATTGTCAATGAGATACCAAAGCTCTGAGTCATTTTGCTGTTTTTGTTCTAAAACTGAAAATATAATTGCCCCACTTTCACCAACTGTATATTTTCCAAATTCGGTATAAATATCTGGTTCGTCTATTCCTTCATCTTGGCAAACTTCTTTAATATTTCTTACGAGTTCGTTGATCATATATTTATAATCGTACTCAAAACCTAGATTATTTCTAATTGGCAGTCCACCGCCAAGATTGATTGAATCTAAGGTAGGGCATATTTTTTTAAGTTCTGCAAACAGTTTGAGCGCCTTCCTAAATTCTCCCCAATAATAAAGATTATCTTTAATACCTGAATCTACAAAGAAATGGAGCATTTTGAGTTTAACCCTTTTCTTTTTTGCGATTTTGGTTTTATAATAATCAATAATTTCTGCACTTCTTATACCCAATCTTGATGTATAATAAGCCGATTGTGGCTCTTCATTGATGGCCATACGGATGCCAACTGTAAGTTCTCCTTTTGTTTTGGCGTAAAATCGATCCAATTCATGTTTGCTATCTAATACAGGGATTACATTTTCATACCCATCTTCCATCAATCCTACTATTTTATTCAAATAATCCTCCGTTTTATGGCCATTTTGGATTAGGATGGTTTGTTTGTTTATTTTACCTTTAGCTTCTAGGATTCGAACTATATCTATATCAAAAGATGATGAAGTCTCCAAATGTACATTGTGCTCTAAAGCTTCTTCAATCACATGTGAAAAGTGACAACACTTAGTACAATAACAATAATGGTATTCTCCTTTATAATTATTGGCTTTTATGGCTTTATTGAAAAAATTTTTTGCTTTTTTAATTTGATCGCCAATTCTAGGCAGATATGTCAATCTAAATGGTGTACCGTATTTTTCTATTAAATACTTCAGTGATATTCCGTGAAAGGTTAAACTACCTTGATTCAGATCGAAACCTTCTTGAGGAAAGTAATAAGTTTGGTTAATAAGTTGAAAATATGTGTTCTTCATTTAAGGGCATAAAGTGGATTTTGATTAAAAACAATCACAAAGAAACGATAAAAAGTACTATGAAGTATTTAAAATGTTTAATAATTGTCATTCAAAAATAAAAAATATTATTCTAAAAATTTAAGGATCTACATATATCTAATTAAGGATTATTTTTCAAAGCTACACCCAAACCAAATAAAGCATAATCATATATTACAGGATCATCAGGATTCATTTTCTTAAGTTGAGATGTTATCTCTTCCACTGCCTGCCAATCTCTTTGTTTGCGGGTAAGAAGACCAAATTGCCTTGCATAATTTTCTACGTGAACATCTAAAGGTATCATTAACTCAGACATAGGTATCGAATTCCATATCCCGAAATCCACTTTTTTATCATCTGCTCTTACCATCCACCGCAAATACATATTGAGTCGTTTGCAGGTGGAGTTTTTTGCAGGTGTAGCTATATGCTTTTTAGTTCTATCTGGAGCAAAGTCATGATTAAAGAACAATTTATGAAAATTTATTAACGCATCTTTTTGACGATAATTTGTAATATCCTTAGGGTTAAATGCTGTTTCTAAGCTTTCATTAATTTTATAATACCGGTGCAAAAAGTCTATAAAATAAAGTAAGTCTGTACTTTGGAAAGTACGATGTATGAAAGAAGTCAACGGCTTAAGATCTTTTTGTTGATGATGGACTATAAAATCATACGGTTGATTATCCATTAATGTAAGTAACTCTATTGATTTATTGATTATGGTCTTACGGTTGCCCCAAGCGAGCATAGCACTAAAGAAACCGGCAATCTCAATATCTTGTTTAAGGGAGAATCTATGAGGAATACTGATAGGATCCATAGTAATAAAATCAACATTATTGACCTTATCTACTATGGAATCTAAATACTCTTTAAGCTCACTAATATTTATAGATAACGGAACTGTCATCTATGGTTCATTACTTCAGAGTTTGTTTTATTTCGATGATTTCGTAACCTTCTATTACGTCACCAGTGCGGATATCATTAAAGTTTTTAATAGTTACACCACATTCAAATCCACCTTTTACTTCTTTGGCATCTTCTTTAAATCTCTTCAATGATGACAATTCGCCATGTGCACCTTCCTTCATTGGGAATATTACAATACCATCTCTGATAATTCGTATGTGTGTGTTTCTAGTGATCTTGCCCTCGGTGACGTAACATCCTGCTATCGTACCTATTTTGGACATGGTATATGTCTCCCGTACTTCTACCTGGGCAACAATTTTTTCTTCTTTGGTTGGTTCTAGCATTCCTTCCATCGCAGACTTAATTTCTTCTATGGCTTCATAAATGATAGAATACGTTTTGATTTGTACACCTTCTCTTTCTGCAATAATTCTAGCATTCGCAGAAGGTCTAACTTGGAATCCAATAATGATGGCATCAGAAGCAGAAGCTAATAATACATCGGATTCTGCTATAGCACCTACAGCTTTATGTATCACATTTACTTGTATGGTTTCTACTGACAATTTGATCAATGAATCTGATAAAGCTTCGATAGAACCATCTACATCTCCTTTGACAATAAGGTTTAACTCTTTGAAAGTACCCAAAGCCAAACGTCTGCCGATTTCGTCAAGAGATATACGTTTACTTGCTCTATTAGATTGTTCTCTTTCGATTTGAGCTCTTTTGGCTGCAAGTTGTCTAGCTTCCTGATCTGTATCCATAACTTTGAACTTCTCACCTGCCTGTGGAGCACCACTTAGCCCCAATATTAATGTTGGCGTAGAAGGCCCTGCTTTTTTTACCTTTTTACCATGTTCGTTGAACATAGCTTTAATTTTTCCTGAATAGGGTCCTGCTACTAAAGAATCTCCCACTTCAACGCTACCATTTTGAACAAGAATCTTGGTGACATAGCCTTTACCTTTATCTAAGGATGCTTCTATAACTGTACCTACGCCTTGTCTGTCAGGATTAGCCTTTAGGTCAAGAACTTCTGCTTCTAAGATTATTTTTTCTAACAATTTATCAATATGTAAACCTTGTTTTGCAGAAATATCTTGTGATTGATAAGTTCCTCCCCAATCTTCCACTAAGAGATTCATTGCCGCTAATTCTTGCTTAATACGTTCAGGGTCGGCACCTGGTTTATCTATTTTATTAATTGCAAAAACCATTGGTACACCAGCTGCTTGAGAGTGGCTAATCGCTTCTTTTGTTTGAGGCATCAGGTGATCATCTGCTGCGATGATAATGACCGCAACGTCGGTAACTTTAGCTCCCCTAGCTCTCATCGCTGTAAAGGCTTCGTGACCTGGTGTATCAAGGAAAGTTATTTTTTTATTTTCAGGGCCTACTTTTACTTCATAAGCGCCAATATGCTGTGTAATACCTCCAGCTTCACCACTGGCAACATTGGCAGATCTAATATAATCCAATAAGGAAGTTTTACCATGATCTACGTGTCCCATTACCGTAACGATCGGAGCCCTTGGCTTCAGATCTTCTTCTGCATCTACTATGATATTTTCTTCTTCACCATCATCTTCTGCACTGATAAACTCAACTTCGTGACCAAACTCACCAGCTACTAACTCAATGATTTCGGCATCTAATCGTTGGTTTATAGAAACTATGATCCCCAAACTCAAGCAAGTAGTAATGACTTGTGATACTGGAAGGTCTAATAAACTCGCTAATTCTGAAACAGAAACAAATTCTGTAAGTTTTAATTTTGTATCAGCATCATTATTGTCAATTTGTTCTTGTTTTTCTCTTTTGACATCACGATTATCTCTTCTTATTTTCTGACGTTTATTTTTACCTCCCACATTGAGGCGCGCCATAGTTGCTTTAATTTTGTCATCTATCTCCTTTTGAGAGACTTCTTTTACTTCGTTTTGAACTGGTTTAGGCTTATTAGCACCTGTATTTTGTCCACCACTACTATGTCTATTACCTTCATTTCCTGTCTTAGGATCGCTTACAGGACCACCTGTGTTGAGCTTTTTACGTTTTCTTTTACGTTTTTGGGCATCACTTGCAGCACTTGTTTGTGGTGTACCATCCGTTTTGACTGGTTGGCCTGGTTTAGGTTTTTCAGAAGGTTTTGGTTTTGTAGAACTATCCAATTTACTTGTATCAATCATACCCATGATTTTCAAACCCTTTAGTTGCGGAGTTTTAGCTCGCATCATTATTTCTTCATCAGGGTTTGATTGAGGCTTTACAGCCTCTTTTATAACTTCAGCTGAAGGTTGTACTTTTTCTACTGGTTTTTCTATTTTGGTTACAGGTGCAGGTACAGGCTCAACAGGTTTTATCACCTCAGGTTCTGGTGTTACCACCACAGGTTCTTCCTTTTTATGAGTTGGTTTTGGTTTATCAAGGTCTATTTTACCTACAATTTTTAATTTTGGTGGCTCTAGTTTGGTATTAAAAATTTCTTGCGCTACTGGCTTTTCCTTGATGATATCTACATCAACTATAGGCGCAGGTGTTAAATCTGGAGCCTTTTCTATAACAGGTTCTACCACTGGTGGTGGAGATGGTACTAGATTCGGTGGTACTACTACTTCGGGCTTATCTAAATCAGCTAATTTAGGAATAGAAAATAGTGGTTTTGCTACTGGTTTTTCTTCAGCTGGCTTTTGCTCATCTTTAGATCCTGGTCTAGTACCAATGATTATTTGATCTGCTTTCTCTTTTTCTGCCATAGATGAACTGAACTCCTTTAGGAGCGCACTATGCATCTCTTCAGAGACCATAGATGTCGGCTTGTTTTCGATTACGTGACCCTTAGATGCAAGGAAATCCACAATCGTCGCAAGACCAACATTCAGTTCTTTTGCTATTTTTACTAATCTTTCTGCCATCAGCACTTTAAAATGTTTAAAAAAATGTCTATTCGTCTTCAAACTCCGATGCTAATACCTTCAACACTTCATCCACCGTCTCTTCTTCTAGATCTGACCGTCGTATGAGTTCCTCTCTGTTTAGAGCAAGGACACTCTTCGCCGTATCACATCCAATATTCTTAAGTGTATCGATTACCCAGCTTTCGATTTCATCTGAAAATTCGTCTAGATCCACATCATCAATTTCTTGCTCTTCATTGTCTCTATATACATCGATTTCGTAACCTGTAAGTTTGCTAGCCAGCTTGATATTACTACCACCTTTTCCGATGGCAAGAGATACTTGATCTGGTTTTAAAAATACAGAAGCTCTCATTGTTTTCTCATCAAGATTTATACTCGTGACTTTTGCTGGAGTTAACGATCTTTGTATAAATAATGAAGTATTATTTGTATAATTAACAATATCAATATTCTCGTTTTTTAGCTCTCTTACAATACCATGTATTCGAGATCCCTTCATTCCCACACAGGCACCAACAGGATCTATCCGATCATCATAAGATTCAACAGCAACTTTGGCTCTTTCACCTGGTAACCTCACTATTTTTTTGACTGTGATAAGACCATCTTCTATTTCAGGTACTTCTTGAGCTAAAAGCTTTTCGAGGAATCCATTATCTGTTCTTGATAGCATTACCATAGGTGTACCATTGCGCATTTCTACACGTTTGATTATACCTCTTACCATGTCGCCTTTTCTAAAAAAGTCACCTTTGATCATTTCTAATCTTGGTAATACCAGTTCATTTTGAGTAGAATCGTCTAATACTAAAACTTCTTTTTTAAGAATTTGGCTAACTTCGCCTACTACCATATCTCCCACTCTATCCATGTATCGTTTATATACATCGTCTTTTTCAAGATCCATAATTCTGGAAATGAGTGTTTGTCGGGCTGCCATGATAGATCTCCTACCGAAGTCTTCCAACGTTAACTGCTCATAGCATTCTTCTCCTACTTCATAAGCTAAATCAATTGACTTAGCTTCAGTATATGATATCTGACTCAATTCATCAGTTACTTCACCGTCAGGTACAATCATGCGTACCCTCCACATCTCGAGGTCACCATTTTGAGTATTTACTATTACATCAAAATTGTCATCAGAACCATATTTTTTTCTAATAAGTGTCCTGAATACATCTTCAAGGACACGAACCATAGTAGGTCTGTCTATATTTTTACCTTCTTTAAACTCTGAAAAGGATTCTACTAAATTCATTAATTAAAACTTATTTTAATTCTTGACTCAATTATATCTTCAAATTTTATCTCGTCTATCACGATTACTTTTTTATTTTTTTTACCTTCTTTTATTTTGGCTTCATATTCTACACAAATCAAATTTCCTTCTACAGTTTTAAGAAGCCCTTTGACACTTTTCCCATCCCCATATTTTATATCAATAATCCTACCAATATTTTTCGGATACTGTCTTAAAAATTTAAGTGGGCTTCCTACACCAGCTGAAGAAACTTCTAATGTGTAGCTTTCGCCAAAAGCTTTGTTCTCATCAAAAATAGCTTCTAACCATCTACTTAGTTTCTGACATTTCAAAAAACTAACATTTTCATCACTGTCTAAAAATACTTCAATTAGTTTGTTTTTAATTTTAACATCTATTAAAAAAGTATCGGCATATTCTAACTCTGCCAATCCTTTCTCTACTAAATTGATTACTTCTAAATGCTGCATACTAAGCTATAATAAAAAAGGGAACTCAATGTCCCCTTTCACATTATTCAAATTGTGCCGCAAATATAGAAAGAGTTTTTCTATTTTCATTGATATTGCGTAAGTTATTTTCTGTTTTAATATATTGAAAGCAATTAATCTATAATAATATCAATTTTTTGATCACTTTTGTTTATTAATCATTCTATTTTAACAGCAAATTTTCGCAATGGTAAAACACCAATTTTTTTATTTTTTCCATAAATTGCTTTTTATGATTACCTTTTTGTATATTTTGCAGGCTAAAGCATATTATGGCAGAGTTATTAAAATATATTTATAACAACACATTCTTTGATACTTACTGTAGTGCGTTATCTTTTGTTTTGCCTTCATTTGAGAGCAGGGTTTTTAGATCAAAAGTGGAAACATTGGAGTGGGAACAATATGAATTGAAGCAACGTATGAGACACTTATCTATTGTATCTGATGGATATTTGCCCACTAATTTTAAAGATAAGGTAGCATGTATTGATGAAATTATAAAAGTGTTGCGCAAAAATGGTGTTAAAGATCAAAATTTGGAATATATATTTTTGGCAGATATCATCACTTTGCATGGTTTAAATGATTTAGATATTTCTATTAAAGCTATTGAAGTTATTACACAATTTACAAGTTTTGAATTTGCTGGCAGATCCTTTATAATAAAATATCCTGACCAGATGATGAGTCAAATGATGATATGGGCTAAACATAAAAATGCAACTGTGAGAAGATTTGCTTCAGAAGGATGTAGGCCAAGACTTCCATGGGGATTGAAATTGCAACAATTTGTGGATGAGCCCAAGCCAGTTTTGAAAGTATTGGACTTATTAATGAATGATCCATCAGAATATGTCAGAAAAAGTGTGGCCAATAATCTGAATGATATATCAAAAGACCATCCTGACTTAGTCATAGACATCATAAAAAAATGGAAAGGCAAATCAAAAAATACAGATTGGATACTTAAACATGCGTCTAGAACATTGCTCAAAAAAGGACACCATGAAGTCTTAGACCTTTTCGGAACTTCAGCTAAAACGATGTTTGAGATGACACATTTTGACATATCCCTTGATCATTTAACGCTCGGAGATACACTTACTTTTGAATACAAAATTGTAAATAAAGAAAAGACATCAGCTAAGTTCAGACTTGAATATGTCATCCATTTTGTAAAATCTAATGGTCAGCGTTCCAAAAAAATATTCAAAATAGCGGAACCCGAAATTGGTGTTGACCAAGAACTCGCAGGAAATAAAAAGCATAAGTTTATTGATTTGACTACCAGGAAACACTATCCTGGTACACACAAAATTGCCTTGGTGGTCAATGGTTTAGAAGATGAAGGGATGGAGTTTGATTTAAAAGTTTGAGAAAAATATTGATCAAACTAACATATCTATATTTTTGCTCGTCTTATATGGGAACGATTAAAAATCATAAAAATGTATATCAAAAAAACCAGCACTATTGTTTTCCTAATATTTTTAGCCCAATTGACTTGGTCTCAAAATGAGAAGGATGAAATCATTTTAAATTCAGGTAAATCTATTAAAGGAAAAATTATTGCTCAAAAACCAGGAGAGTACATTAAAATAGTTCGATTTAATTTGACGGACACCATAATCGTAAAAATGGAGGATATCAATGAATTGAAGAAGATTGAGCAAAATGCTGAGCCTAAGTTGGAGTTGATAGACCCAAGGATAGATTTATACAACTTTCAAAATGACAGTATTCCAACTAAATTAATGACTAAACATCATTTAAGATTTTATGTATTGGGTGCTATAGGAAACCACGAAACAGGTGGCGTATTGGGCTTAGGTGCTGGCCTCTCTTTTCATAGAAATGCCACTGAAATTTTTGAATATGGTGGTTCAGCCGGTGTATATTTTAATTCAAGTTTATCATTACTACCATTTTCTTTTGATGCGAAAATACGTTTAGAAGAGGTAAAACATAACAAAGTAAACTATTTTTTAAAACCATCTATTGGATATTCATTGGTTTTAGTTGAAAATAGTTTTTATTATGGAAGGTCGAAGACGTTGAATAATATTACGGATGGTGGACTCCTTTTAAAATTGGGTGTAGGCATAGATAAAACCAACAAGAGGTCGAAGATCTATGGATTAGAATTTGGAATTTTGCTTCAGCAATTTTCTCATAGGATTTTCAATAATAGTTTACCAGAAGTTGTTTCTGGAAAAGGTAGCTTCTACTTGCAAACATCTTTTTCTTTTTAAAATCTATATTTTTAAATTGATCATTTCTTCACATATACTTATTGGTTGTAAAAAGCAAGATCCAAAATCACAGGAGCAATTGTATAAATTTTGCTATATTCCATTCATGAAGCTGGCACACAGATATACACAAAATGAAGATGATGCCAAAGACGTGATCAATAAATCTTTTTTCAAAATTTTGACCAAGATCAATACATTCGAAGGAGATGAAAATAATTTTTATGCTTGGTGCAAGACCATTCTCATCCACGAATCTCTAGATCATATAAAAAGTACTGCTTTCAGACAATCATTCAACACAACAGAACCCAAAGAAGAAGATAGTTTCATTTTTGCAGAATCAGATTTTACCACAGAAAGCGAGCAGATTCTCTTCTACCTTAGACACTTGCCAGTGACTACAGCTACAGTTTTTAATCTTTTTGCATTAGAAGGTTATAGTCATAAAGAGATTGCAGCATTAATAGGTATTAATGAAGGCAATTCAAAATGGCATTTACATAGTGCGAGAGAAAAACTTCAGAATTGGATTTTTAAAAATAAAGTCAAATGAACGCACCAAATAGCAATCGTCATCCTTTAGACAAATATATAGATGAAAAATTGGAACAACTTAATATAGAGTTCGATCCTTCAGGATGGCAATCTGTGCAAAATATGATGAAATCTCATGTAGAGATAGCCAATCCGAACAATAGTTCTACTTTTTCAAAATTTATATCTTTAAAAAGTATAGCTATTTTTACTGTTTCTGCTTTGATTTTATCATTACTCATGTACCAATTAATTGGTGAAAAACCTAATGGAAATATAAACACTAATCAAAATAAGAGTAATCCTTCTTTAGATGAAAACACGATAGATTCATCTAATCAATATAATAAAAAGGATCAAAAAATAAATAGTGTTCCCAGTACAATACCTACATTAAAAAATAAAGAGATCTTGAGCAAGTTCAACAACCAAGTGCCATTAGTAGTTGATAGTACCCAAATATTTGATGATATAGAAAAATATGTTAAAATTGACTCATTTCAGGATTTGATATTAAAAGACTCTACCAAGTTTAAAAAGAAAAAGCATATCATTTGGTGAAAATATTTCAGAAGTTGATATCTACTTCCTTACCATATTTACTTTTTAACAACAAATCCAGCGCTAAAATATGCAGTATTACCAGAATGGTCTTTGACTTCTATCTTTAAATCATGTCCACCATTTTCCAAATGTTTTACTGGAATTTGTAGTACTTGAGTCTTTGATGTATAAGGGCTGATTACAAAGTTTTCATCTATCCAAACCTTGATTTTGATATCACCCACAGTCTTTCCTTTAGTTGGTAAATTATCTTTTATATGAAATTTTATTTCCGATTTTTTTCCTACATTTGGTGTAAAATTGATACTTTTGATAGTTGGTGCTATAGTGTCGTAGTCTATAAAAAACGTACCAAACTCTGTCATTTCTGTGGTCAAGTACCCATCTATCCATTTACCTCCATAGTTTAGCTTACTACCACCACTGCCATTAGTTCTGACTATAATTGCTTTGTCCATTTTATCTGAGATAGGGTATTCTGGTCTCAATGAAATCTTGATTGGTTTTTTTATAGGCTCATAAATATTGTGAATTATGTATTTTGTTTCATTTTTATTGCCTTCAATTTTAACCATATTTAATCTTATATTTCTAAACAAACTTTTAGGTTCAAAGAAAAGTGTCAGGTTTTTATCCGTTATTGTAAGTGAGTCGCCTACAAGTATTTTCATCAAAGATGTATCAATTGGTGATTGTTCAACCATATTTTGTGACCTGATAAGACTAAAGGTTAATGATTTTTTATTTCTATTAAAATCTTCTATTTCAATCCTAACTTTTCTTTCCCTTCCAACATACACTGGAATAATACCATTGTCTGTATGGTCTATAAATACAAGGTCATTGCCTGGGTATCTATAGCAAAGGGAATAGGTAGATTTTTCCACTTTTTTAACTTTGTAGTCATAATATCCAATGATATATTTTGCTTGTTCAAAAGAAATTTTGTCCAAATGATAACTATATGCTAAGCTGTCATCGATGTACATGTGAAACCCATAGATACCTTGCTTATTATGACTGTTGTCTGATCTATCATACATATTTAGTGCGACACCTGCTCTCCAAGCCGGCACTTCTATTGGTGTACTCAGATTGATATTATTATCAGATGCTAACCCAAGTGATATTCTTTTTTCCCAAATTTTGTATAAATCGGGATCTAGACCGTGTATAGCAAGCGATACTAAAGATGGAGCTATATGGTCTTCAGATTTGATTCCAAAATGGGATGGATTTATCGGATTTTCACTTTTAGTATCTCTAATTTCGAAGTGAAGGTGTTTTCCAAACGAATATCCTGTATTTCCCATGGTGCCAATGAGTTCGCTTTTCTCAATGGAAAGCACATTAGGGTTAAGCAAAATATCTACTTCATAAGATTCTAAAGCCATTTGATATTGACTTACTAATTGTTCTATTCTGTCATTAAATTCGTCTAAATGCGCATAAACAGATGTAAATCCGGATTCGGGATGGTCTATATAGATGGCTTTCCCATATCCTCCTGCTGAAATTTTCACCCGAGAAATATAGCCAGAACCTATAGCGTGCAGAAACACTTCTCCATGACTTGTCGATGGCTTTATATCAATCCCAGCATGAAAATGAGTTTCTCTGAGTTCACAAAAATTACCAGACTGGTTAAAGCTATAATCTACTGGACTCCTGAAGTACTGCCCCGAAAATGGATTTATGTTATTTGAAGATTGAGAAAAAATTTGGAAAAAACAAAGTAAAATTATTACTCCTACACAACATCTCTTTATCTGCACACTTATATTTTTTTAATGAAAATTATTTAGCTTTAATAGTAGATCGAATTAAATCCTCTATTTCATTCAACGCTTGTGATGTAGTAATATCTTCATTTTCAATCTTTTTTGATAGTTTTTCAAAAATTTGTTGGACTTCATAGTTTTCAAAAATGATCTTTTGTACTATTAAAGTTGTTTGGTTTTTAAACCATCTCAATTCTTGAAATCGTCTCTTTGGTTCAAATAGATTTAATTCTATCAAAAGATTCTTATAGGTTAATATGCTTTGATATACTGTGTCTAAACCAATTTTGTTCAATGCCGATATTAGCAATACGGGACATGTCCATTCAGTAATTTCGTGATGAAAAAGCTGAATCGCATTAGTATAAGATGTTTTAGTTTGTTTGGCTAATTCTAATTGTGGGCCATCAGCTTTATTAATGACAAAAATATCAGCATTTTCTACTACACCACGCTTTATTCCTTGCATATCGTCACCAGCTCCCGGTTGCAAAAGTAGGAGATTTATGTCTGTGATGAAATCTACTTCAATTTCAGACTGCCCCACACCAACAGTTTCTATTATTATAAAATTGTATCCTGCCGCTTCACAAAGTTGAATTACGTCTTTAGTTGCTGCGGCGATACCACCTAGCATTGATCCAGATGCAGTTGGCCTGATATAAGCCAATGGATGAGATGCTAGATCTTGCATTCTCGTCTTATCACCCAAGATACTTCCATTATTAATTTGGCTACTTGGATCTATAGCTAAAACTGCAATTTTGTGCCCTTGACTTAATACGTAAATGCCGAATGACTCAATAAACGTACTCTTTCCTACTCCTGGAGATCCTGTGATTCCAATTCTGATAGTTTGTGATTTTGGCTTTGGTAGTGCTTCAAGTATGTTTAATGCTATTGCTCTTTTTTTAGGGTTTGAACTTTCAATCAAAGTGATAGTCTCACTGAGAATGTATCTATTGCCTTTTTGTAATCCATCAATATAATAATGGATATCTTTTTGCGCTTTTACTCCTGCAGTAAAATTAAGATTGATACCAATTTGATTGTTTTGATGCTTTGCCATAAATACAATTACAAAGCACAAAAGGTACAAAAAGATATTTTTATAATATTTACATTACGATTAATCGTTTAATGATGTCATCCATAGCTTCATCCAATAAGTCGTAAACTTTGCCAAAAGTGCCATCATAATATGGGTCAGGCACACCCATGTTTCTGCCAGGAAATTTAAAATTAAGCAATAAGTGAACCTTTGCTTTTTGGTAATCTTTTTGACAAAGACCCAAAATATCTTGATAATTGGAAGAATCCATAGCGAAAATAACATCATACTCATCAAGATCATCAAGTGTTAATTTACGAGAATATTGATTAGAAATATCCACGTTATTGATTTGTGAAGTTTTAATTGCTCTTTGATCAGGCCTTTCACCATCATGCCATCCTGAGGTACCTGCAGAATCCACATGCCAATCATCCAGATCAAAGTCTTTAAGTTTTGACTCCATGATCCCTTGCGCCATAGGTGACCGACAAATATTGCCTAAACATACCATCAAAATTTTCATACATTATTATAATTATATTATTTAGATAACGTCCCATCAAAGGTTTTTGTTAATTTGCTAATATAAGTTTCTAAAATAATTGTTAATGTAAGTTGTTAAAATTACTAACTAATGATACATTTGCATCGTCGATGTTAAAAAAGCATTGTTATAGAAAATGAAAATAGTGATTGCAGGTGCTGGAGGAATTGGTTTTTATCTGGCTCGATTATTATCTTCTGCACAGCATGACATCGTACTCATTGATAGTAGTCGGGATGTTTTGGAATACGCACAAACGCATCTCGATGTTCAAACTATTTTGGGAGATGCATCTTCCATTAAAGTTCTAGAAGGTGCTGGTTTAAGTGCCGTAGGATTATTTCTAGCAGTAACTACCCATGAAAACGATAATCTTATAGCTTGTATTCTAGCAAAAAAATTAGGTGCCAAGCAAACTATCGCTCGTATTAACACTATATCAAGCATCAAAAAGGAATTTAAGGCAACATTTTATGAGCTTGGAGTGGATAAGATTATTTCCCCATCATTGTTGGCATCTCAAGAAATCGTAAGATTATTAGAATTAAACCAAGTTACAGATAGTTTTGATTTTGAAAACGGAAAGGTATCTTTGATAGGCATAACACTGGAAGATCCATCATTTTATTTAGGAAAATCTATTGAAGAAATTCAAAAAATAAAAGGATCTTCACTTAGCCCCATAGCTATATTAAGAGGACATGAAACTATACTTCCTCGAGCAAATACTGTACTTAAGAGGGGAGACCATATCTACTTTATCACTTCAAAAAAAGAAGTTGATAACCTTCTAAATACTATAGGAAAGCCAACTAAGAAATTGAAGAGTATAATGTTTATAGGGGGCAATGTCATATCAGTAACGGCTGCAAAACAGCTTGAGAATGATTTTAAGATAACTATTGTAGAGCAAGATGAAAAGATTTGCAAATGGTTGGTAGATCAGTTAGACAATACTTTGGTAATAAAAGGAGACCCTTCTAATTTTGAGTTGCTCAAAGAGGAAGGATTAAGTCAAATGGATGCTTTCATAGCCGTAACACCCAATAGTGAAACTAACATTATAACAGCCTTAATGGCAGAAACTGCTGGAGTTCATAAGACGATCGCTTTGGTAGAGAATCTGGATTATACACATATATCTCAAAATATTGGTGTAAATACAATGATCAACAAAAAAATCATCGCAGCCAATAATATTTTTAGATACGTACGCAAGGGTAAAGTAGAGGCTATTGCCAGTTTACACGGAGTGGATGCGGAAGTAATAGAGTACAGCATCCATAAAGAAAGCCGATTGACTAGATTTACATTAAGAAACTTAAAGCTTCCTGCGAATGCTATCATCGGTGCCGTCATTAGAGACGATGAAACTATCATACCTACAGGTGATTTTATGTTGAAACTTTATGATAAAGTCATCATTTTAGCTTTACCATCTGCCATTGCAAAAATAGAAGACCTCTTTAGGTAAAAAATGAACATTAATTTACAACCCATATCCAATGTTGTAGGCGTATTGTTGATGCTATTAGGCCTTAGTATGTTCATAACTTCAGCTGTAGCTTACTATAATAATAGTGAAGACTATTTACACTTTATCTATTCAGGAGGGGTAACATTAGTCAGTGGCCTTATCTTTTGGTTATACAAATTTAGTACTAGCACTACAGTAAATAAAAGGGAAGGCTATCTAATCGTTACTTTAGGTTGGCTCTTTATGGGTCTTTTTGGTGCATTACCATATTATTTGTCTGGTGTGGCACCGTACTTTAGTGATGCATTTTTTGAGTCAGTTTCTGGATTTACCACTACGGGAGCTACCATTTTTAAAGATATTGAAGGATTAGGACAAGGAATATTATTTTGGCGTAGCTTAACACATTGGATAGGTGGCATGGGTATAATTGTGCTCACTGTAGCATTATTTCCATTGCTTGGTATCGCTGGAATCGAGCTTTTTGTAGCTGAAGCACCTGGTCCAACAGCAGACAAAGTGCATCCAAGGATCAAAGAAACTGCCAAAAGATTATGGTTAATTTATTTTAGTCTTACCGTATTATTATTTTTTATCCTTTGGTGGGAAGGTATGACGCCTTTTGATGCTATAAATCATGCTTTTGCTACCATGGCAACAGGTGGGTTTTCTACAAAAAATGCAAGTTTAGCTTTTTACAATTCTCCTTTAATAGAATACACTATTGCTGGATTTATGTTTATTGCTGGCTGCAACTACGTAGTAATTTATTATTTGCTCAAAGGGAGATTTCAGAGAGTATGGATTGATGAAGAATTTAGATATTACACACTTTTTATATTAATATCCTCTCTTATCCTAGGCTTGTGGATAAATTTTATGGTTGGAGGTGATTACGAAACTAATTTTCGCAATGGACTTTTTATGCTCATTAGTTTAGTTACTACCACAGGATTCGTAACTGCGGATTACACTCTATGGAGTCCCGGGCTGACAATGTTTTTCTTTTTAACACTCTTTTTAGGTGCTTGCGCAGGTAGTACTGCAGGTGGCATAAAATTCATAAGACACATGGTATTTGTAAAGAATACCTATCTTGAATTTAAAAGGATTCTTCACCCTAGAGCAATAGTACGAATTAAAGTAAATAAAGAATTGGTAGCTCCTAGAATATTGACTCATATTTTGGTTTTTTTACTCGTGTATTTAATACTTTTTATACTTGGGTCGCTTTTTATTACAATTACAGGCATAGATTTTTTGACTGCTATTGGTGGTGTCGCAACTACTTTGGGTAATGTCGGACCATCAATAGGTAACCTAGGACCAATGAACAATTTTTCAGATGTTCCGACAACTGCAAAATGGATATTCAGTGTATTAATGTTGTTAGGGAGATTAGAACTTTTTACTATTTTGATTTTATTTACACCTTTCTTTTGGAGATCAAATTAAATGGTAAAAGTTTATACGCTAATTGGTGTAATATCCACTCTTTGATAACTTTCTTTTATTTTCATGTATGCAGGTATCACATCTTGAATTGTTTGCATGACGGCATTTATCAATCGTATTTTTGTAGTAAATTTGTGATATATTACGCTCACTTCTCTAACTGGTGTTGGTTCATAAAATGGTGTAACTCTCTCCTTTCTATCTGGCGTTAGATTCCAAGTGGCCAACTCTGGAATGATTGTCATACCTCCACTTGACTCTGTAATATTTATTAATGATTCAATACTTCCAGCATTATAGGTAATATTAGAGTGTTCTAAATTTCTTAGCTCACATATTTTCATCATTTGATGCCGCATACAGTGCCCTTCTTCTAAAAGCCAAAGATTTCGATAATCGATATCCTCTTGTAACACATAAGATTTATCTATTTTATCGTGAGTGAATAGGAAAAACTCTTCATAAAAAATTGGGTTATATATTAATGATTTTTCATCCAACGGCGTCACCAACAAAGCTGCATCTATTTCAGAAGATTTAAGCTTTTGAATGATGGACTTAGTTGTTTCTTCTTCAATAATCAATTCTATATCAGGAAATAATTCTGAAAATTTTTTAATAAATAATGGCACAATGTAAGGAGCTAAGGTGGGAATTATGCTGAATTTAAGACTTCCATTGAGCTTATCTAAATGCAGGTCTGAAGCCATTTTTTCCATTATTGACAACTCATCCAATATTTTCATAGTTTGGGATGCAATAATATCCCCCTTTTCTGTCAAAGATATTGGATTACTTTTTCTATCTATGAGCATTAGGTCTAACTCTTCCTCTAGCTTCCTAATAGCCATGCTTAGAGCTGGTTGAGATACATTACATTGTTCTGCTGCGATGCTATAGTTTTTAGTTGATGCAAGTGCAAGAAAGTATTTTAACTGTGCAAATTGTATATTCATAAGAAATATTTATAAAGCCATAAAATTATAAATTTTTTCTTATATTAAAAAGTTTTTACTTTTGTATTGTGAATTAAATAAAAATTAATATCGAAATGTTTGAAAAGCTCCACTTAAAAGAAAGTGGGGCTTTTTCTTTTTAAGTGGATATTCTTTAAACAAAAATCCCTAACGACTTGATATTTATCATTAGGGATATTGTAAATTAATAGTATTTTTGATTTATCTATTTTGTAATAAAAAATTTTACTGACTAGAATTTTATATCTTCTTAATACTTTTACAAATATTTACTGCTTCTTCAACAGCATTAGCATCACCATCCAAAAATGTAATGATGACAAAGAAATTAGTATCGGAATTTGGATCAATTACTCCCATTAAAAATATTTTTGCTCCATCAAGTTCACCTTCTGCATATCCTCCTTTAAAACCATTAAAGTTTATGGTGCTGATATCATCAATTCTACCAAGTTTTAGTGATGCTGCAATACTCATAGTATAACCTGTTATATCAGTATCATCGATCGTTTCATCGGTAAATGGAATAATAGTCAAATCCATACCATCACCCGTTGCAGAAAATTCTTCGCCTGTGCTTACAGTTTCTTTAAAATCATCTGCCAGTGTAAATGAAATGCCATAATCTTCCCATGTATAAGATTGTTGTGCAATAGATTGAGCTGAAAATAAAACTAAAGAAAACAGTAGAATAAAAAGGGGTCTCATGCTTTTAAATTTTAGATTGTTAATTAAAGCACAAATGTATAGATTAATTACTACCATTGTTGTAGTGGATAGCCACTATTTATAAATATTTCAGTACTTGTTCACAATTCAATATTTTATACAGACATTCTTAGCTTCTGTAAAAAAATGTAAGGCTTCCATACCTCCTTCACGGCCTACGCCACTATTCTTTACACCACCAAATGGCGTCCTGAGATCTCGTACTAACCAACAATTTATCCAAACGATTCCTGATGCTAATTTTTCTGCCAGTCGATGTGCTCTGGATAAATTTTGAGTCCATAAGGTAGCAGCCAGTCCATAATTGGTACTATTGGCATACATAAGTACTTCTTCTTCTGTATCAAATGGCATAATCGTAACTACGGGACCGAATATTTCTTCTTGGTTCGTCCGACAGTCGTAAGATAATCCTTCTATGACCGTGGGTTTTATGAAATAACCATCAGCACATCTACCTGATAGTAATGCTCTCTCGCCACCAGTCAAAATGGTTCCACCTTCCGTTTTTGCAAGTTCAATGTAAGATAATACTTTATTCATGTGCGCATCTGAGACTACTGCACCTGTTTTGGTTTGGTCGTCGATTGGGTCACCGACCTCAAGTTTTGATACTTTTGCAACGAAATCACCCTTAAACTTTTCATACAAAGGTCGTTCAACAAATATTCTAGACCCACAGAGACATATCTGACCTTGATTGGCAAATGATGATCTGACCGTTGTGGTTAGCATATCTTCATAATCACAATCTGCAAAGATGATATTTGGATTTTTACCACCAAGCTCTAAGGACAATTTTTTGAACATAGGTGCGGCTACGGATGCAATCCTTTTGCCTGTGGAAGTACCTCCTGTAAATGATATAGCTTTAACTTCGGGATGTACACAGATTGCTTCACCTACTTTAGGTCCGAGCCCATGTACAAAATTAAGTACGCCTTCGGGAAAATTTATTTCTTGGCACACTTGAGATAATAAATAGGCAGTATATGGTGTAATCTCACTAGGTTTGGCGACTACTGTATTTCCAGCTGCAAGTGCAGGTGCAATCTTCCATGTGAGCAAATACAAAGGTAGATTCCATGGTGATATACAGCCAACTACGCCTATAGGTTGACGGAGTGTAAAATTGATTCCGACACCTTCCATGTGATGAGACTCTGAATGATACTGTGTAATAGCGTGCGCAAAAAATTTGAAATTTGACACTGCTCTTGGGATATCCATCATTTTTGCGAGGGATATTGGTTTTCCATTGTCTTTACTTTCAGCTGCTGCAAATTCTTCGAGCCGCTCTTCTATCTTGTCCGCAAGTTTTGTCAGCCAAACAGATCTATCTTCATTACTCAAACATGACCATAATGGAAAAGCCCTTTTTGCCGCTTCAACTGCCAGCTTGACATCATCTTGATCTGAGTCTGGTATCAAACTGTAAGGTTGACCTGTTGCTGGTTCATAATTATCAAGATATAGATTGGAAATAGGATTTGACATTTGTCCACCTATATAATTTGCTATTTTATGAAGTTGAGTCATCATTAAAGATTATGTCTATGAGTTGGTTTTGTAATTCTTCTTTTTTTGGTAAATACAATTGATACTTACTTAATAGCACTTTATTGGAGATACTATCAGTAGCATATTCTACTAAAATTTGGTTCTTGTGTGCACCCAAAATAATACCTATTGGCTATTGTCGCCTTCCGTATTTTCTTCTTTTTTGAAATAGTTAAGATATAGTTTCATCTGGCCTACATCTTGATGGTCTATTTCTCCTCTTTTTAGATCGATGAGCACAAAACATTTTAATATCCTATGATAAAATAGTAAATCAACTCTAAAATGTCTTCCACCAATACTCATCCTATATTGACGACCTATGAAAGCAAATCCATTTCCAAGTTCCATTACAAATTGTTGCAACTGCGAAATGATTTTATCTTCCAACTCCGACTCTAAATAACTATGATGTATTGGTATATTTAAAAACTCGAGCACAAAAGGATCTTTTAACAAGTCTTCTGGTCTCTCTATTATATGGCCTTCATTTGCCAATTTCATTACTCCTTCTTTATCTTTACTCAATGCTAATCTGTGGAAAAGCATACTTTTCATTTGCCTCTTCAACTCTCGAACACTCCATCTTTCTTTTTCACATTGTTTAGCATAAAAACTAATTTCTAAATCTGAGTCAGACTTAAGTATTTCCACATAATGGGACCATGTCAATTTTCCAGACAGTGTCTGGACTTTTTGAAATTTTATATAAAAGTTCCTAATTTGGAATAAATTAGATCTTCCAAACCCTTTTCCATACTGTAAAGTCAAATCTTTTGAAAGTCTTTCGAATAGCTGAGTACCATATTCAGCCCTTTCATTTCCCTTTTGCTCATATTCGACAATATACCTACCTATTTCCCAATACGTATGTACCAAAATAGTATTGACAGATTGAGCTGCTTTTCGCCTTCCTTCTACGAGAAGATGTCCTATTTGATCAATTAGTATGTGATATCCAGATGATGTAGGAGATGATTCCATTTTATTAAATTATTCTTTCATTGCAGAAAAATAAAAACCTAGATTCTTCCTAAAATTATCAGGTAATTCTGGCAATGCAGACCTAGGAATAAGCAAAGTACTCACATTGTGAAAATCTGCGAAAATATGGTGCTTTGCAGCTGTTGTAGCCAAATATTCATGACCGGATGATCCGCCTGTACCTACTTTTTTGCCCAACATACGCATCACCATTTGAGCATGTCTATATCGCCAAGTAGTGAGATGATCGTCTATTTCTACCAATTTTGATATCAATAAAAATGGTACGTGCAAGATTGGTTCGTCTCTATATAGATTGATAAATAATGCTGCCAAAGTAGCCTTGTATGAAAGTTGCAATTTGCCTTCTTTTACCAATTGAATATGACGTTCCTCATTCATAATATTGGAAAAATAAGTATTGGTATCACCCAACATCGTCAGTCTCATTTGCTTCGACTCTTCTGAAAGAATATCACTTTTCATGATCGCTTCTTTCTCCAAATCAAGCATTTTTACTACAGCTTTTTGGTATTCTTCCACAAATCTAAACTCACCAAATTCCAAAAAAGGAGTTCGCTCCAACCAATCCTCTATCAAGTCAAGTAAAGAATTTCCTTTTTCTAGACCTTCCAAAGTTTCTTTTTTGGTATCTGCAAATACACAATGATATGGTTTGTCATTATAGGTAGTACGACGATCTTGCTTCAAACCGAGCATGACTTCCATTTCTCTAAACTGAAAACTCTGAAATCCTGATGCAGGGAAAAGATAATTTCTAAAATCAAGAAAATCTAATGGTGTCATTGTCTCCATCACACCTATCTGCTGTACAAGCAACTTCATGATTTCAATGATTCGATCCAATCTTGATACTGCTATCCCTACATTCTTTTCATTAACCTGTCTTTTGCTAAAGTCATTGATAATAGAACGCAATTCAAAATTTATTTGTTTAAACCACAATTCATACACTTGATGCGTGATGATAAAAAGCATCTCATCGTGAGCATGTGCTCCTACTTCGTCACTTCTTAGCGATTGGGCAGAAGTGATTCTGTCCACTTGAAGGTAAGAATTGTAATGTATCGAAGAATATTTAGTGTCTGTGCTCATAATAATTATTGGATTGGGTGTGGAAAATAAGCCGTAGCTTTTATCTCGATGAGAAGATGTGGATGTGGCAATTGGTGTACCGCAACCGTAGTGCGTGCAGGACCCGTATAGTCAAAATACTCACCATACACTTGATTGTACCCACCGAAATCATTCATATTTACCAAAAAAGTAGTGATATCTACAATATGCTCTAAGTCTGCTCCTACACTCTGAAGGATGGCTCGGATATTTTCTATAACTGCTTTGGTTTGTTTGCGGATATCAAGATTGGTCGTACCCATTTCATCTACTTCTACACCTTCAAAAGTATTATCTGGCAATCTACTCGATGTACCTGAGACGTACAAAAATGGACCTGCTACTTTAAGGTGTGGAAACTTGCCCCTTGGCTTAGCCTTATCGGACAATAATTTACTGTCTGTGGTTTTCAATGAAAAAAGACTTTGGTTAGGAGCGTAAATATACTATAAATTATTAAATCAAGAATAGACAATTATAAGTATTTACATATCTTGCGGTGTCAATCAAAGACAGATAGAAGATGAATATTGATCTTAAAGGTAAAAATGCACTTGTATTAGGAAGTTCGAAGGGTCTAGGCAAAGCATCTGCGATTGCTTTATCTAAGATGGGAGCAAATATAATAATGCTTTCAAGGAGTAGCGATCTTTTATTAGATGCTGTTAATGAGCTAACTCTCCAAGATGGACAACATCATAGTTTTATCGTTGCTGATACTAATGATTTAGTTGGGATAAAGCATAAAATTAAAGGGTTGGTTGCAGATAGGCCGATTCATATTTTAGTTAATAATACTGGCGGTCCGCCCTCTGGAGCTATTTTAAATGCAACTGCTGAAGATTTCATAAACGCTTTCCAACAACACCTAATCATAAATCACACGATTGCAGGTTTAGTTATACCTGGCATGAAAAAAACTGGATATGGTCGCATTATTAATATGATTTCTACATCAGTAAAAATACCTCTTAAAGGTCTTGGTGTAAGTAACACTATTCGCGGTGCAGTAGCATCATGGTCAAAAACCCTTTCAAACGAACTTGCGCCATTTGGTATCACTGTCAATAATGTCTTACCTGGAGCGACCGCAACCGATAGACTCAATGAAATAATCAATAATAAAGCTGACAAATCAATGCGTAATAAAGAGGAGATTATAGAAGAAATGAAAAATGAAATACCTATGGGAAGGTTTGGTCAGGCAGAAGAAATAGCTGCCGCAGTCGCATTTTTAGCATCGCCAGCCGCTTCATATATTACAGGTGTGAGTTTACCTGTGGATGGTGGACGTACGGGCAGCTTATAATTTTATTGATTTATGAGGGGAACTAAATACTGTTTCTGTATGTTTAAAAGGTATTACTAAATATATACATGAATAATATGTCTAAGTTAATATCACTTAAGATGGATGAAAAGCTACTCCAAGATACAGAAATCATGGTCAGTAAGCTAGGTATATCAAGAAACAAGTACATCAATGATGCAGTTTTGGCTTATACCAAGACTCAAAAAAGAGCTGAGTTGGAAGCACAAATTAAAAAAGCTTCTCTTTTGGTTAGAGAATCAAGTATGGAAGTTTTGGCTGAGTTTGAAGCTTTAGAAGACGACTATGAAACAATTTGACATATATCTAGCTGATCTAAATCCAGGTGTTGGAACAGAAGCAGGAAAAATACGTCCTGTTTTGATTGTACAAACAAACTTACTGCTAAAAGCTGATCATCCATCAACATTAATATGTCCTTTGACAACAAATTTAAAGCAGGATGCTTTCCCATTAAGAGTACGAATTTTAAAAAATGAAACAGACATACTATTAGACTCTGACATCCTAATCGACCAAATAAGAGCTATTGACAACAAACGATTTGTCAGATATTTGGCTACGATACCCGAAGACTCTCAACTTCGTGTCAAGGAAAGTTTAGGCTATATTTTTGATTTGATCGAGTGAAAATCTTTCTCGTTTTAAGTTATTCTTCAACTTTAATATTATAAAAATTTACATAATATAAAGAAATTTGTAACTATTAAACAATAAAATTCCGCAAAATTTAATTAGACAAAATAATGATTCAAATTTATCTTTGATTGAAAAAATAAGCTAAAATATTAGTTATCAATTATAATCAGAATCCTATCTTGCATCTTTATTTTGGCATTTTATTTGAAGTAATTCAATATCTATCTTTATTTAAATAAGAAAATGGGAGAACAAAAGGTTTCTTTGGTTAGTGACCAAAAACAAATGCAGAAGTTTGTAAAATCACTGCTTAATGATGTAACAGCATTGGAATATATGTTGGACAATGATTGGTTTGAGTCTGATGTAATGCGTATCGGGGCTGAACAAGAGATGGTAATGGTAGATAAATCTACTTTCAAACCATCCTTAGTAGCTATGGAAGCTTTAGATAAGATGGAACATTATCCTTGGGTTGAGACAGAGTTGGCGAAATTTAATCTTGAAACCAATATTGAACCTCGTGTTTTTGAAAAAGATTGTTTTACGCTTTTAGAAAATGAGAATTCTGATAAACTGAACAAAATCCAGGAAGTGCTGGATACCATGAATACTTCAATCGTACTTACTGGAATACTGCCAACGCTTCGCAAGTATCATCTTGAAATGGAAAACCTTACTCCAAAAAAACGCTATTTTGCTTTGATGGAAGCGCTTAATAAACAATTGATAGGTCAGTCATATGAACTTAGAATATTAGGTATTGATGAGCTACTAGTCAAGCATAGTTCCCCGTTATTAGAAGCTAGTAACACTAGTTTTCAGGTACATTTACAAGTTGCTCCAAAAGAATTTGTAAAAATGTACAATATTGCTCAAGCCTTAGCAGGACCAATGATGGCAATCTCTGCGAATAGTCCTATCGTATTTGGTAAGCGACTTTGGCACGAGACAAGGATAGCGCTTTTCCAACAGTCTTTAGATACTCGTACCACACATGATCACATGCGAGAGCGAAGTCCAAGAGTTAGTTTCGGTAGAGATTGGTTGCATGATTCTATTATGGAGATATATAAAGAAGATATTGCTCGATTTAGAGTATTATTGAGTAGTGATGTTGAAGAAGATTCTGCTGCAATGATTAAAAATGGTGAAGTACCAAAACTTAGGGCCTTGCAGGTTCATAATAGTACAGTATATCGATGGAATAGACCTTGTTATGGTATCAGCGAAAATGGCAAACCACATCTTAGGATTGAAAATAGAATTTTGCCTTCGGGGCCGACTGTTATAGATGAAGTAGCTAATGCTTGTTTTTGGTTAGGATGTATGATCGGCATGAGTATGGAGGTTGATGATATTCGAACAAAAATGTCTTTTGTGGATGCTCGTGATAATTTTGGGAAAGCAGCTAAGTTTGGTATTGACTCTAAATTTACTTGGTTTCATGACCAAAAAATTGCAGCTGAAGATCTTATACTTGAATTAATTCCTATCGCTCGTAAAGGACTTGAAGCCCGAAATGTAAATCCTGCAGATATTGATAAATATTTAAACGTCATAAAAGGTCGCGCTGAAAAACACACAACAGGTGCAAGATGGATGCTAAGAGCATTTACCAAACTCCATGAAAATTCAAATACTGACGAAGCTTTAAGTGTACTCACCGCTACCATGATACAAAATCAACAATCCAACAAACCGGTCCATGAGTGGGAAATGCCAAGTATAGATGATCTAAAAATGTATCGTCCATCGCATTTAAAAGTATCCGAATTTATGTTAACTGATCTCACCACTGTCCAGAAGGATGATATTGTAGATCTTGTTGCTGAACTCATGGATTGGAATACTATTAGATATACACCAGTAGAAGATACCAAAGGAAAATTAGTCGGATTGGTCACAGCTAGATTGTTACTCAGACATTATATGCGATGCAAACAAAATAGCACTAAGAAAGTAACTTTAGTATCCGACATAATGATCAACAAACCCATCACTGTCACACAGGAAACAAATATTATGGATGCCATGAAGCTGATGAGAGATAACAAAATTGGGTGTCTTCCTGTAGTTAATGGTGATGAACTAGTTGGATTGATTTCAGAGACAGAATTTCTTAGGATTACTGCAAGACTATTGGATAGGGTATAACAGCTAACGAGTTTGTATCGTGTATTAAAAACATATAGTGTCAAATTAATAAATGTGAGTTTAGCCATTTTTTTGTAAAATGGTTGATCGGCAACAATAATTTGAGCACTTTATGTTAGTTGAGTTTTAACCTGAGTTTATTCCTTAAGTGGAATATTTTTCAAAATCTCTAATGTAAAATCCCAAAATTTCTCTACTGAGGCAATATTAACTCTTTCGTCAGGAGAATGTGCACCTTTAATAGTAGGGCCATAAGAAATCATATCCATATCAGGATAATTGCGCCCTAAGATACCACATTCTAAACCTGCATGACAAGCAACAACAGATGCTTTCGTACCATGCATTTTTTCATACAACTCAGTAAGTACTTTCAAGATTGGTGAGTTGACATTAGGTGTCCAACCCGGATAATCACCAGAGAAAGTAACTTCGAAATCGGCCAATTCAAATAGAGATTTCAGGCTTTGTGCTACATCGAGTTTGGATGATTCTACCGAGGATCGTGTCAGACATAGTATTTTAGCTTGACCATCTTTGATAACAACTTTAGCTACATTATTGGACGCCTCTACTAGATCTGCAATATCAGGACTCATCCGAAATACTCCATTGTGTGCGGCATAAATGGCATTTATTATTTGCTTTTGGTCTGCATTTGTAATAAATGATGTTGGCGTCTCTGTATCATCTATTTCTATCAAAAGATTTGGCTCAATAGTAAAATATTCTTTTTTTATATCATTGATTCTTTGATGTATCGAAGCCAAAAACTCTTCCTTAGTATTTAACGGAACAGCAACCAATGCTGTACTTTCTCTTGGGATAGCATTGCGTAAACTTCCACCTTCGAATGAACATAGCCTTAACTTATACACTTCTTGACCATAAAGCAGCCTATTGAGTATTTTATTTGCATTACCTCGTCCAAGATGTATTTCTACGCCTGAGTGTCCACCTTTCAGCCCTTTAACATTAATTTGTAGTCCTAGATATTCATTATTTCCTACAGTCTCTGTTTCATAATTTCTAACAGCCGTCACATCAAGTCCCCCTGCACATCCTATATCGATTTCATCATCTTCTTCTGTATCCAGATTTAGTAAGATCTCTCCATGGAGCTGACCTCCTTGTAGGCCTATTGCTCCTGTCATTCCAGTCTCTTCGTCTATGGTAAAAAGTGCTTCGAGAGCAGGATGAGCAATATCAGTAGAAGCAAGTATGGCCATGATCGTTGCCACTCCGATGCCATTGTCAGCACCCAGAGTTGTACCGCGAGCTTTTACCCAATCTCCATCTATATACATATCTATACCTTGTGTATCAAAATTGAAGTTCGTATCTCCATTTTTTTGATGCACCATATCCAAATGGGACTGCATCACAATAGGTTTTCGGTCTTCCATGCCAGCTGTTGCAGGTTTTCGAATGATGACATTCCCAACGTGGTCCTTTATGGTTTCCAACCCTAAACTATTACCAAAGTCTAAGGCAAATTGAATGACTTTATCTTCCTTTTTAGATGCACGAGGTACAGCATTTAAGTCTGCAAAATGATTCCAAAGGGTCGAAGGGTGAAGATTTTTAATGGATTTGTACATAATGTTACTATTTGTTGCGAAGATAGTTATAGCAAGAAATATATCTTGGTAAAAGGAAATATTTATTTAAGCATACATCTAAATATTACCCTTACATAATTGGTTTCACAAAACAACTTTTGTGTTTCCTTTTTAATGTTTATTCAATTTGATAATCTACCATTCAAAAATACATTTTATAGCACTTAATTTATAAAAACATTAAAATTTTACATTTTCTACTTCACATCATGCATTAGTTTTTTGATAATTGGTCTGAAAGCTACTGCAAATATTGCCAATGCAAATGACACAATAGCTAACATCCAAAAGAAGTAACTAATCCCTTTTTCGTCTGCTATTTCTTGGACATTTTCACCAAAGATACCTGCACCTTTCATACCTATTGCTACGGCCAAATACCATACACCAAACATAAATGCGATCATCCGCCCAGGAACTAACTTACTAACATAAGAGAGACCTACAGGCGAGATACACAATTCTCCCATGGTATGAAACAAATAAACCAATATCAACCAAATCATACTTACAGATGCTGTGGTTGCACCTGGTGCGATACCATCAGAACCAAAAGCTACCGCTACCATACCCAATCCTAATAAAATCATGCCTAGTGCATACTTAACATTAGCGTTGGGATTGTATTTACTTTCCCAAACTTTTGAAAATAATGGGGCAAGAGATATGATAAAGAGTGAATTTAAAGTAGAGAACCAAGTAGCTGGCACTTCTGTCAATGGTGTCGTAACTTTGTCTATTTTCAATAAATTAAGCATACCATCAGATAAGGAAAGATAACCGGCAGTGTAATAATCTTTTGCCAACATCCATAAAGCGATGGCCCAAATAATTAAGAAACTAAAACTTAAAATTAAATTGGCTACAGCATAAGTTTTAAAGGTTTCTTTAAACAACTTATACATCACCCAATTGATTATAATCAAAGGTATGAGTGTCATCATTGAATTGATGATTAGGAATATCAAACTGGAATTTCCAGTCAATACTCTATTAGTATATTTTTCAGCAAAGACTGTCAAACTATTGGGTGATTGTTCGAAAATAGCCCAAAAGAAAATGGTAATAAATGCAAAAAATGTAACAGCTATGAGTTTGTCTCTTGTTACTTTGGAGTATTGCAATAGTCTGTAGATCAATAGGAAAAGAAATAGAAATAATCCTGTTAAGATTGCAACTGTATTTCCCGTATATCCGAATAATTCAAAATTGAAAATATTGTAAGCTCCTTTTGATATTTTGGTCATTGGAGAATTGATCAACCAACCCATAGCAAGTGTGACACAAATGCCAATGATGACTAATTGCCATGTTGGGAATGGATTTCTTTTATCTCCATCGTTCAATACTGCTTCATCTACTTTTTTCTGGATAGGTTTTAGTCCTACATCTCCAAAGATATTTTGCGATAGCCAAAATTGTAGTGTACCAAAAAACATAAAGATTCCTGCAAGTCCAAAGCCGTATCCCCAACCTACTTTTTCGCCAAGATATCCACATAAAAGGATACCAAAAAAAGCTCCTGCATTTACACCCATGTAGAAGATAGTGTATGCTCCGTCCTTCTTTTCAGGTCGCTCTTTGTATAGTTCTGAAATCATAGATGTCATATTGGGCTTAAAAAAACCATTTCCAAAAACTAATAAAATCAAACCCAAATAAATGGAAAATTGAGTTTCAAAAGCCATAGAAAAATGGCCTAAAGTCATCAAAGTAGCTCCTAAAACTACTGCCCATCGAAAACCTATCTTTTTGTCAGCGAAATAACCACCCATCATGGTGGATAAATAAACCAAACCAACATAAGTGCCAAATAAGGAAGATGCCGTAGCTTGTTCCCATTCCCATCCACCATTTACTATCGGAGCCATAAAGAAAAGGACGAGCAAAGATCTCATACCATAAAAGGAAAATCGTTCCCACATTTCTGTAAAAAATAGGACAAACAATCCCGCTGGATGACCTATTACATTGGATTTGAAAAAATCATTTGAAACTGTACTATCTGACATTACATTAAATTTAAGTTAATTTTAAGGTATAATTTACTTGACTTCTTGCATCAATTTACGTACCAAAGGGGAAATAACGATCAAAACGATACCAGCTATCAATGCATAAATCGCCAATTGATAATAACCGTCCGTATAAGCTACCAGTTTGTTTCCATTGCTCGCATTCTCGGCAGCATCAGAAATATTGGCTCCCAATATTCCTGCAAAATATTGTCCATAGGCGCTTGCCAAAAACCACATACCCATCATTATGGCTTGGAGTTTTTGCGGTGCCAATTTGGTCATTATTGACATACCAATAGGTGAGAGACATAACTCACCGAAAGTGATGACCAACCATCCGAAAGTGAACAAATTAAGGGAAGTGACACCATTCGCATCAGCAAAAAGTCTAGTACTATAAAATATATAAAACCCACCAGCCAAAAACAAAAACGCTAACCCAAATTTTATTAATGTATTGGGTTCCATTTTCTTTTTTGCTAACCAAATCCATACGATACCTAGTAATGCAGCAAATATTATGACAAATAATGAATTGGCTGAATTGTTGACACCATTAGGATCTAGGGTCAATCCCAAAACTTTATTGTCCAAATTGTTGGCAGCAAACAGACTTAACGACCCGCCACTTTGCTCAAAAAATGCCCAAAAAATAATGCTAAATAGAATAAAAACCAATCCAGCTACCATTTTTTTTCGATCTGAACTACTCATGGATATCATTTCATATCCAATGTACAATAACGTCAATGGCCCTATCGTGTACATAAAATAGTCAGTATATTCGGTTTTGGATACCATGATCATAATCAATGGCAGTATAACTAGTGAGCCTATATAAGTAGCCCATTCCAACATTTTACGTTTACTGTCTGTCAATTGACTCAAAGGAGATAATCCTATTTCGCCTATAGATTTTTGAGTCCTTACAAAGGTTAGCAAACTTATCACCATCACTACAGCCGCAAAACCAAAAGCAATATTCCATCTAAGGTGTTCAGGTATAATACTACTCAACATTTCGCCTTTGCCTACTGCAATACACAAGTACCCACCTAATAAAGCGCCTATGTTTATACCTGCATAAAACAATGAAAATCCTGCATCTCTTCTTGGGTCACCTTCTTTGTACAATTGTCCAACCATTGTGGATATATTTGGTTTGAAAAAGCCAGTACCTACAATGGTAAAGCTAATGCCAAAAAAGAAAAATGCCTTAGGGTCAATAGCCAAAATCAAACTACCAACTATCATCAATAATCCTCCCCAAAAAAGTGACTTTCTATAACCTAATATCTTGTCTGCAAATAGACCACCGATGAAAGTAAATGCGTAAACAAATGCTTGTGTAGCACCATATTGTAGATTTGCTACTGAATCATTAAGCATGAGTTCGGTAACCATAAAATAAATCAACATGCCTCTCATGCCATAAAAGCAAAATCGCTCCCACATTTCAGAGAAGAATAATGGCCAGATCTGCTTAGGATATTTGCCTTCGAAATTTTGTATTTGATCCAAAGTGGTCATACTTAATAGATTTTAGATTTTGTGTGTAAATCAAAAAAGGACAAGATCTCTGACGATACCTGCCCTTTTTTCTTCTATTTAATGAAAATATTAATTTACTCCGTGCATCATTTTCTTAAGCCTTGGTGTCAACGCAAAAAGCAATACTGCTGCAACTCCACACAAAATTACGAAAACCATAAAAAACTCATATAAATTAGTAATCTGAAAGCCAGCAAACATTGGGTAATGATCCATTATGTTCTTATCCGCAAGCATTTTTATTTGTTCAGGTGTTGGTGTCACAGTTTTGTCCAAAACAGCCTGTAAGTCAATGCCCATGTCACTCGCCGTTTTAAATTTATCACCTGTAGCAGGAAGGATGGATCCTAAAGTACCTGCAAGTGCATATCCAGAAGCATTAGATAAAAAGAATACACCATAAAGTAAAGATGTAAATCTCTTAGGTGCTAACTTCCCTACCAAAGACAAACCTATAGGGGATAAACACAACTCACCAATAGTTTGCAAAAGATACAATAATATCAACCATTTAATGCCCAACAACCCTGTATTTCCTAAATCTTTCACATTATTAGCAATTATAAAGTACGCCAGAGCTATTGTTGCTAAACCTATGGCTTGTTTTACTGGTGATATGGGTTCTTTACCATTAGCTCTTAATTTATCCCATAAAATACTAAATGGTATAGCAAGCATTACCACAAAAATACCATTAAATATCTGAACCATAGAAGGAGGCATATTCCAACCTAAAAAATTCCTATCCGTTTGATTATTGGCAATAAATGTCAGTGACGAACCTGCTTGTTCGAATGCTGCCCAAAAGAAAATTACAAAAAATGAAACAACATATATTACAAGAATCCTATCCATTTCAATTTTGGATAATGATGAATCCGTAAGAATAAGCCCAGCCAAAGTCAAACCACTAGCATAAATAGCCGAATAAACCATATTTTGGCCTACCACCATATAGAAAAAAATTGCTAAGCCTATAAAACCAATGACTGCAAGCATTAAAGATTGGTTAGAAAATATCGCTTTTTGTGATTCACCTTCTTCATAATCTGAAGCAATATTGTTTTTTGGCAATCCACCTAATGGTCTTCCTTCAGGAGTTACTACATATTTATCTTTAAGTAAATAAAAAGTAAAAGTACCTATCAACATAGCTATACCAGCTGCCATAAATCCCCATTTGAATGCAAATACATCTCTAGTACCATTTACATCAACTACATCTCCTAATGCAGGACATATAAACTGACCTAAAAAGGCACCAACATTTATACCCATATAAAAGATTGTAAATGCGGTGTCAAGTTTATTTTTTTCTTCTTTTGGGTACAAATTAGTAACCATACTTGAAATATTTGGCTTGAAAAAACCATTTCCAAATATCAAAACGCCTAGGGCGATGTAAAGTAACGTTTTTGCAAATTCAAGATTAGTACCAAATGTACTTGCACTCGCAAATAATAAAAATTGTCCCATGGCCATCAATAGACCGCCGATCATGATACAATTTCGATTACCTAAAAACCTGTCCGAAATAAATCCACCTAACATCGGTGTCAAATAACACAATCCTAAAAAACCTCCATAAATAATGGAAGATTGTTCTTCGCTCATCATTAACGCATGCACGATAAATAACGTAAGCAAAGTACGCATTCCATAAAAGTTAAATCTCTCCCACATTTCGGTACCGAAAAGTACCCATAATCCCTTAGGATGTGATGTATTAGTTGCTACTGTACTCATATTGATTTTGATTATTTTGGAGCTAAAAGTATAGTTTTTTTTGAATTTTAAACAACTTTGATAAAAATTTCTTTACTTATCCCATTGCACTTAAAACTAAGTTCTAATGCTTCACGAAATATAATTTTTTATTACTTAATTAATTATAGCTTTACTTCTTCTACTTGTTGTAATTTAAGTTTATCACAAAAAATAATTTTGGAAAGATATTGAATTATATTTTATTTTAAATGACAAAATGAAATGATTTTAATCATAGAGTATAAAAAACTTTGTGCATCAAATTGTGGTTTAAGACCTTTACACTTTCTAAAAATTCAATATTTTGGAACTGAGCAAATTTAAGACATCTATTTCTTTGATCAAGGATGCATTGAATGGCGAAGAAAGAGATTACACGCAAGGTAGTATTCGTGTGGCTATTTTACTTTTAGCTATTCCTATGATTCTCGAGTTGAGTTTAGAGAGTATTTTTGCTTTGGTAGATATGTATTTTGTAGGTAAACTGGGCCAAAACGCTATTGCTGTAGTTGGGTACACAGAATCAATGATAACCTTGGTTTATTCTGTTGCTATCGGTTTAAGTACAGCCGCTACTGCTATAATAGCAAGACGTGTAGGCGAAAAAGAATTGAAGGGAGCTTCCAAGGCTGCTATTCAAGCACTTTTTATAGGAATTACTATGTCTATTATTATTAGTATTGTAGGTATTGTTTTTGCTGAAGAAATGTTACTCTTTATGGGTGCAACAAAAGATGTTGTTTTACAAGGAGTCTCCTTTACACAAATCATGTTTGGAAGTAACATTGTTATAATGTTACTATTCTTGATCAATGGTATCTTTCGTGGAGCTGGTAATGCTGCTTTAGCAATGAAAAGTCTTTGGATTGCGAGCATTATTAACATTGTCTTAGACCCTTTGTTGATTTATGGCATTGGTACGTGGCATGGTTGGGGATTAGAAGGAGCGGCTATTGCCACTTGTATTGGTAGAGGATCAGGTGTAGCTTACCAATTTTATCATTTATTTTATGGAAGAGGTATTATTAAAGTGCGATGGCAAGCGATGATACCAGATTGGACTATTATTAAATCAATGATAAATTTAGCTTGGCCCGCTACATTTCAATTTATTATTGCATCAGGTAGTTGGATAGTTTTAACTAGATTTGTTGCAGAAAGTGGAGGAACTGAAGCATCCGCAGGTTACCAGATAGCTATAAGGAATGTTGTCTTTTTTATACTTCCTGCTTGGGGCTTGAGCAATGCAGCGGCCACTTTAGTAGGTCAAAATCTGGGTGCAGGTCATCCAAAAAGAGCTGAAAAAAGTGTGATTTTAGCTACTCAATATAATGCAATATTTATGGCTGTGGTGAGTGTAGTTTTTATATTTTTGTCATCACCTATTGTCTCATTTTTTACAGATGAAGTCGCTGTCCATCAAATAGGGGTAAGGGCTTTGCAGATCATTGGTTCTGGTTTCATATTTTATGGCATTGGTATGGTACTCATCCAATCGCTCAATGGTGCAGGGGATACTAGAACACCAACCTTGATCAATTTTGTAGGTTTTTGGATATTTCAGGTACCTTTAGCCTACTATTTTATGTATTATACTACCTTGGGCCTTGATGCCATTTTTGCTGCTGTCCCCATCGCTGAGACAACTATTGCCATCGCAGCTTTTGTAATCTTCCGCCGAGGAAAATGGAAAGAAGTGAAGGTTTAATTAATTACTTCCTTTTGTTTTTGTTAGCGTTGTTTGTATTATTTGGTCTGTTTTTTTGTTGGTTTTGTTGATTTTTTTGATTGTTGTTGGGATTCTTATTTTTATTTTTTTGGACCATAAAGGTATTTACATTTGAATTAGGTAGATTGTTTTTTGTAACTACTTGTATGGTGTGATCATCATCTACCGACAATTTGTTGCCAGACATGACAGAAAGATCTGAAATAATAATGTCATCACTGACAAAATGTTCTTTGTTCCAGGTGCGATATGACAGCTTCATGTATGATAAAATAGTCTCTACAAATCCTTGTTTGACAGGACCATCTTCCATTTTTAGTGCCTTATCTATCATTACACGAATATTGTAACCATAATGTCGCCAGTTGAACTCGTGCTGTGGATAAGGTACCGTTTTGGGTTTGAATCTGATATCGTCTTCTGTAGGATTGTCACCAAATGGATGATCTACGTCAAGTTCATAATCAGCCATTTTGAACACATGCCTCCATAGTTTTTGCTTGTATTCGAGTACATTTTTTGTTTGAGGGTTTAGCTGATTTATGAGTTCTACTATTTCTTCTACTACTCTTTGTCGTTCATCCCTGTTTTCCAATGTTTTGGCGTATGCAATGAGTTTTTGTACACTTCGTCCATATTCTGAAAACAAGAGTTTATCTCTTGTTGAATTATACTCAAGACTTAATACCTTTTTCATTATATTACAAATTTTTAAGTTATTCTACGGTAACTGATTTTGCTAAATTTCTTGGTTGATCTACATCGCATCCTCTGAATACAGCGATGTGGTATGCCAATAACTGTAATGGGATCACAGATAGCAAAGGTGTCAAAGGCTCCTCCGTTTCTGGTATTTCTATACAGTAATCTGACATTTCTTTTATTTTTGTGTCTCCCTCTGTAACAATAGATATCACAATGGCTTTTCTTGCTTTAACTTCTTGAATATTACTAGCCACTTTGTCATAAGCAGATTTATTGGTTGCTATGATAATCACTGGCATATTTTCGTCTATCAAAGCTATTGGTCCATGCTTCATTTCTGCTGCTGGATATCCTTCAGCATGGATGTATGAGATTTCCTTAAGTTTCAGTGCACCTTCTAGCGCTACTGGAAAATTGTACCCTCTACCAAGATAAAGTGCATTTGATACATCTTTTATTTCACTAGCAATATATTTTATTTTTTCATCTTGTAGGAGCACTTTTTCTACTTTAGAAGGAATACTTTCCATTGCATAAGCCAACTGTCTAAAATAATCTTCAGAAATGGTACCTCTTCTATGACCTAAATTAAGGGCCATCAGAGTAAGTACAGTAAGCTGACTGGTAAATGCTTTGGTTGAAGCAACTCCTATCTCAGGTCCTGCGTGGGTGTATGACCCACAATGTGTTATCCTAGCTATAGAAGACCCAACTACATTTACGATACCATAAATGAGTGCACCCTTCTCTTTAGCTAGCTCAAGTGCGGCCAGTGTATCTGCGGTTTCACCTGATTGTGATATTGCTACCACCACGTCATCAGCGTTTATGATAGGGTTTCTGTATCTTAACTCTGATGCATACTCTACTTCTACTGGTATCCGAGCCAATTCTTCTATAAGATACTCTGCTACCAATGCAGAATGCCATGAAGTACCACAAGCTGCAAATATGATTCGTTTTGCATTTATGATTCTGTTGATAAATTGCTGCATCCCACCTACCAATACCCAACCATCATGTGCGTTGATACGACCTCTCATACTTTCACCAATAGTGGTGGGTTGTTGGTATATTTCTTTAAGCATGAAATGGTCAAAGCCTTCCTTTTCCAGCTCTTCTAATTTTAGATCAAGTTCATGGACGGTAGGTTGTTGTACTTCATTACTCAGATTAATGATTTCATAACTTCCATTTTTGTGTATAGTTACTATTTCCTCATCATTAAGATAGATAACTTTATTGGTATATTTGATGATAGGTGATGCATCAGAAGCCAAAAAATACTCTTCATCTCCAAGCCCCATGACCAATGGACTAGATTTTCTTGCGCCAACTATGACATCTGGATTTTCTTTATCTATCACGACAATAGCATAAGCCCCTACTGCTTTTTCTAATGCACGTCTTACCGCTTGGCTTAAGCTTAAGTTATCTCTATTTTGGTATTCTTCTATTAAATGTACCAAAACCTCTGTGTCGGTTTCACTTTTGAAAACGTGTCCAATTTCACTTAAAGCTTTCTTTAATGTAGAGTAATTTTCTATTATTCCATTGTGAATCAATGCCAACCTACCATTACCCGACAAATGAGGATGTGCATTGGTATCATCAGGTTTGCCATGTGTAGCCCATCTAGTATGACCTATACCTACAAAACCAGTAACATCTTTTTCTTTAGCAGCATTTTCAAGTTTAGAGACTTTACCTTTTCTTTTTACTGTTTTGATATCCCCATTCAATACCGAGATACCAGCACTATCATACCCTCTGTATTCTAATCTTTTTAAACCTTCAAGTATGATAGGATAAGCTTGTTGTGTTCCGATGTATGCGACTATACCACACATATAATGAGATAATTTTAAATTTTTGTATAAGTGACCTTCAATTTTACTGGATATTGACTATGTTTAGCTCCGTAAAATATTAATCTTGATGGATTTTCTGGTTCTGTCAATACATTTAAGTATATATCTGAATCAAATGATTTGTTTTTGACAGCTTGTTTTATGTGATTGGTGATGTTTAGATTGTACTTTCGAAGTGTACCCGATGTGTTGGGTGTGCCTCCAAATGATGTTACAAAAGAAACACCTCCACTTAATAGTTGTGAGATATCATCTATAAATATTAGCTTACCATCTTCATTTTTGCGTGTGGCAATAAGATTTTTTGGTAAATTATAGATACCATTTTGAGTAGAAATATCTGCCACAGTTATTTCTAACTCGGCTTTATTTATTGCTATGGAATCAGGATTCAAAGAGCTTAAATCATTAAATTTGATTACTGTTTTTACACCACCTATTCCTTGTAGAAAACTTAAAGAATCAGATTTTGAAGTATCCATCATAAAAGATGCAACTTGGCTGCCGTCTCTATCATGTACAAATCTATTGATTGTGGCTGTATTGATCAGATATTCATAAGTTTTTTCGGTAGTATCATTTGCAGTATAGTACATTATCAACTTATTTACGGGTGACAAAGTGGACAGTGCTGCAGCATTAAAATTAAAACCGTACATAAACGGTTCATTGGTAGGTGATGAAGACTTTATATACACTCCTTTAAAATATTCTCTAAATATAGTATCGTTTTTAGCAGCATTTTCATTATTTAGGAGTGCCTCACCTACGCTATTATCTAGTCTTAAGCGTAATTGAGGTACTTGTGTGACCAGTTTTCCTGTAAGATGGTCTATTATTTTAACCGAATCTTTGGGACTTATGTTTTTATCAACTTTTGCTATTTCTGTAGGCAAATACTTCAGATTGGTGTCAGCATAAAATGTATCTGTATTACTTATAATTTCATCTAATTGATATACTTTAATAGATTGCACACTTTTTGTGTTACCATAAGTACCCAAAGTATCATACTGAAGTACTAATACTAATGAATCAAATCTTAATTTTTCATTGACCTGATACTCCGGTTTTGTAGATGAAAATTGAAATTTCATAAATAATTCTGAAGAAATAGTTCCAAACAAAGGATCTACCAATTTACCTAAAAGATAGGTCTTTGAATCTAGATTAGGTTGGTGCGTTACAACTCTATCGCCACTTATTACACTGGTACTTAAGTCAAAGGTATTAGTAAAACCTATGTTAAGTTTTTCATCATCCAATAGACTGCCACCAACTAAAATTGGATCTTGGCAGCTAGATAAAATACTTAATACAAATACAAACACAACAACTCGGGTCAATATGGATTTTTTTACCATTCTATTAATTTTCATTTTCTTCTGCAAGAAGTGTTTTATAAAACTCTACGGTAGCCTGGGCTGATGCGTCTATATCCTCTCCATTTGGTATAGATGGTTTGCCATGTGCTTCACTATACATCTTAACGAGGTCATCCATTGTTTCGCTTCCTGAAATAATTCCATCAGCGTATTTTATTGCACCTAAATCAAGATTTATACCATCATTCTCTTTAAATGCAGACAAATCCTCAACTTCTAGATCATTGATAGCTGCAATATTTAAAAACCTTGAATCAAACGAATCGCTCAATTCATTATTGTACATAGAGTAAATTATTTTTGCTTCAGAAAAAACAGGGTCACTTTTGTAGGCTTCCTTCATGTATAGTGGAATCAAACTCGTGATTTGACCATGTAAATGTACAATATCTGGAGCCCAACCAAATTTTTTGACAGTTTCCATCACCCCTTTACAGAAAAAAACCAACCGTTCTTGATTATCTGTAAATGTATGATTGTCATCGTCTGTAAATACTGCTTTCCTCTTAAAAAACTCATCATTGTCTAGAAAGTAAACTTGTAATCTAGCGCCTGGCAATGATGCTACTTTGATAATAAGCGGATAATCTTCATCATCCACAATAATATTCATACCTGAAAGTCTGACTACTTCATGTAGTCGATGACGTCTTTCATTGATTATGCCAAATTTTGGCATTAGTACTCGAAGCTCGAAGCCTTCGTTGGCAGCATAATGAGGAATTCTCCGTGCTAAGTCTGATAAAAAGGAAATTTCTGTATAAGGATTTAACTCCTGTGTGACAAATAGAACTTTCTTTTTACTCATGATATCATTTGATTGATGTATAAAGATTTTAAAAATGCGTGCAAAGATAATACAATTTTTTCTATAAATTCATAATATTCAGTCATCTCCGAAAAGTATTTAATAAATAATGTCCAAATATTGATTGAAAAAATGGATACTATACTCGAATTTGATGAAACAAAATTACCTTTATCTGGATGTTTAATATATCATCAAAGCAGCACCATTTGGATAATATTTCCTATCACTTCATCATAATTTAGTGACAATGTAATAAACAACCATATTCAAAGAGCACCATAAATATTAGAAATTGATATTTTTAAGACTTCTTAGTTGCTAATCAATAAATTATGGTTAAAACAGGTTCTGTCAATAAAATCATTAATGAATTTACTCAATATTGTCTAAAACCGTAGGATGTCAGGTGAACCAAACTGTAAGAATATTTACAATTAAATTTCATAAGGTATTGATTGTAAGGCAATAAAAATTTATACATACTTTAACTGTTCATTACTTTTCTACCTTATTTATACCATGGTTTCGTCTCCTGAAAAAGATGTTTTAACGACACCAGCATTATATCCTTGTTCTAAGAGCCATCGAGCGAACATTTCAGAATATCCATGAGTTACAAAAATATTTTCTGCTCCTGTAGCTTTTATTGCAGTATTTAGCCCATCCCAATCAGCATGATCAGACAGTATAAAGCCTCGCTCCATATCGTATCTTTTTTTTGTATCTCTTATAGCCATCCAACCAGATACTATCGCTTCTTTATAGTTTCCAAATCTCTTTGTCCATTCGGAACCGAGTGCTGATGTTGGTGCCAATACCATCGAACCTTCCATAAATTGATACTTAATCGTATTTGTAACTTTTTTACCTTCCATTAAATCAAATCCTTGTCTCCTTAATACATCATGCGTATTTTCAATAGCACCATGGGTGTAGATATCTCCAATAGTTGGATCAAGGTTTAGCAGGATACGCTGTGCTTTTCCCAAAGAATAGGCTGATATGATACTGATTATTCCTTTTGCATTATTTTCACGCCACCATGTATTGATTTCATCAAATACTATCGACTGATCTTGCCAACTGAAAGTAGGAAGACCAAAAGTGGATTCAGTAATAAAAGTATGACACTTTACAGGTTCAAATGGAGTACAAAAGCCATCATTTTCCAATTTGTAATCGCCACTCACTACCCACATTTCTCCTCGATATTGCAGCCTGATCTGTGCTGACCCTATAATATGGCCCGCCGGATGAAAAGAAATTTCCACACCATTGACTGCAATTTTTTCTCCATAATTGACTCCTTGTATTTTGATAAATGAGCCCAACCGATGTCTTAAGATTGGTACACTTTGATGTGTTGCTATATACTGTGTGTGTCCAGCCCTAGCATGATCGGCATGTGCATGAGTTATGAGTGCCTTTTTGACACTTTTACTTGGATCAATGTAGCAATCTGCTTGAGGACAATAAATACCTCGATCTGTAAATTCCAATAAAGGCATATTAAAAATTATCTATTCAATAACGAAAAATATTGCTTTCAGTTGTTAAGATTTGGGATTCACCACTTACCTTTTTACCTTTGCACCATGTTTGATTGGTTTAGAAATTTTTTTAAAAATAATATAATTGTAACCGACCCTATGAAGTACCTTATCGTTGGCCTTGGCAATATTGGCTCTGAATATAATCAAACACGCCACAATATAGGATTTGATGTAGTCGATTATATGGCACGAGATGCAGGAAGTTCCTTTAGTCAGCAAACACATGGTGACATCACTGAAATAAAATTTAAAGGACGTACATTAATCCTGCTCAAGCCTTCCACTTATATGAATCTAAGTGGAAAAGCAGTCAAATATTGGATGGAAAAACATAAGATACAACCAGAAAATTTATTAGTTATAGTTGATGATCTACACCTTGATTTGGGAAAAATGCGCCTACGAGATAAAGGTAGTGATGGTGGTCATAACGGGCTTAAGGATATCCAAGAAAAATTTGGACACAATAATTATGTCCGTTTACGAATGGGTATTGGTAAAGATTTTCATCCAGGGCAACAAGTCAATTATGTTTTGGGCAAATGGAAACCCAATGAAAAGGAAGCAGTAGAAAATATGATTTTAAAAGCCGCCACTGCTATCAAAAACTTTAGCACCATCGGGTTAAAACTTACCATGGATGGATTAAATAGGTAAGTTTTATAGTCAGCTGAAATTGAATTAAATCTACCCAAAATGATATCTTATGAAATTGGCTATAAAAGTTCCATTTAAACCATTCTATTCTATTGATTCAAGTTTAAAATGGAGTATATGTTTAAAATATCTATAAACATATACTCCCTATCCTAAGACTTCACCTAAGCTGACCGCTGTGCCACCTCATGATAACGCTTCACGTGTGGACCTAAAAAGACTCTAGCATACATTCTGATCAAGGCAATTCCACTGATGACAAATCCTGATGACACAAAAAAGGCTAGAAATACCTGGTCATATCGAATGTGCGAAAACAATATATCTTCACCTATGAAGGTGGAAGTAATCGGAAAGCCAGCCAATCCCAAACATGTAATAAGAAATCCTGCTGCTAGTTTTGGATATTCGTACACATGACCTTGAAATCTATTGAGATCAACATCTTTTTCCATACGTGTGATTTTGTATAAAATAAAATATCCTACTGCACCTGCTAGAATTACGCCTACTAAATAAAATACTATTTCATTGAGCGTAAGGTTGTCATTAAATGAGATGGCCAATACCGTCCAGAAATGGTTCATGATGAGTAAGGTCCATACTACAAATACGTTTCTACGTCCTGCATAAGCTCTAAAAACAAGTAACAAACCTATAAAAGCAAATAATTCAGGCATAATCTCTACCACAAAATCAGGAATATTATACCTTGTTACTTGGATCAATACACCAATCAAAAAAGTCGGAATGGTGATGTAGTATATGTTTTTAATATTGATAAATCGTAGTAAGTTTCCCAGTTTTTTAAATGGACTCCATATAAATCTATCCAATAACTCATCCATATTGTATTCTTTTATACTCAATAGAAATAAAGAATACTCCACTTTTTTGGAGAAGTGCGTTTCAATATTCTGATGTTTAGGTACAAAATGATAAAACTGCTCCCTAATCAAATAACTGACTGCAGATGGAGATACTAACAATTGGTAAGTTCTCAAAAAAGCATTACCAGCAAAATGCACCAATGCTACACTTTCTAATCCTAAAGCTAACTCAATAAAAATAAGCCCTATCTGTGCCACAGATGCATAGGCTATCTGGCTTTTGACCGATGATTGTACCCTTCCTATGGATGCACCAATTGCTGCAGTCACCAATCCTACCAATCCTATTATGACCCTGACGAAAATCTGCTGCTCCCAAAATGGCATAGTTCGTAACAAAAGAAACACGCCAAGATGTACCGAAAGTGATCCGTAGAATATTGCACTCGATGGTGTAGGACCTTCCATCGCTCGCGGCAACCATGATGAAAAAGGAAATTGCGCAGACTTTGCACATGCCGCTATCAATATCATCATAGAAATAAATATTCCAAAAAGCGAATGCCCTACTAAATGCTCATGAACCAACTCATAGTTATTAAGTTTGGCAAAGGTGATATTTTCATGCCAGAGATGATGACTCGCCCACATTGCTAATATGATACCAACATCGCCAATACGATAGATAGAAAACACCTTAAATGCGTTTTTTACAGGCAAATATCTGTCTCTGTAGAACGCTACTAATAGGAAAGATGTCAGGCCTAAGATTTCCCACCCTATAAAAAGGGTCTCCATATTTCCAGAAAAAACAGCCAATGTATATCCTGCATAAAAAAGGAGCAAAGTATTAAAAAAGCGCTTATACCCTGACTCCCGATGTAGATAAATGCGACTGTAAGTAGCGACCAAAAATGTAAGCATTGATCCTACAAAACAATAGACTGCAGTGACATTATCAAAGTAAAAGTCAATAAAAAAATTGAGATGGGATGTTTGATACAATGATATCTCCTTAATGTTGATATCAGGTATTCCCTTTGTCATCCAGTAAACGATAAACGAAACTATGGCAAGAAAGTGTAATCCTACGAGTCCATAAGTAAAACCAGAAATTATTTTTTCGTTTTCTTTTGGAAGAAATAAGGATATAAAGAATGCCAAAAATGGCCAGACAATTAAAATTTCTAATATTTGTTCCACTTGCTTATTTTTTTAACAGATAAACTGGTAAGTTTTCTGATTGATGTTCAAATATTGTTTCTAGGTTTTCTACAGATGCTATTGTATGGGCTGTAGGATTGTATGGTTGAAAACTACCTTCTGAAAAACGCCATAATGTCTTAACTTCTGGCGCAATCACTACTAAATGTACCCATTCATTAATAAACCATTCGTAAAGTTCTGGTGTGCGTTGTATGGTTTTCAGCACCACATCAGGTTGGTGCTCCACGATCATCAATAATCGTAGTGGATCATGTACTTCTACCATTTGATTGGGTAATCCTGGTCGTAAATCGCCATCAATCCCATTGGCTACACCGATGAGTCCCATGACATTATGAGGCAATTTGGTCCCTGCACCTAGCTTCAGATTATCTACTCTCGAAAAGTAATACTCCAGATTAATCCCGCCACACACAGGTGCTGCTGCTTTGAGTATATTAAACAAATAATTGCCTTCGAGATCGATTTTGTAATCATACGAATTCATAAATGCCCGTCTATCCAAGAATAGATCCTCTGTCAATCTTCGACTTCCTACTATACAAAGGGAATTGGTTGCATGATTGAGTTCTGGTCTTGGCTCGTACAGTGATACAGACCGTGTTTTTACTTTTTCATGCAGTTTTTGAATATCTATTTTAGAATTCATTGTAACAAAACGCCTAGAACGTTCCTTAGCATTTTTGCTAAGTGCCTTTATAAAACTCATTTTGTTTTTTTGATGCAATTGACTTTTTGTGGCATCGGTAAGCATCTCATCATAAAACTCTATCTCATCGCGTGTAGTATCATGCATTGCACCCATAAACAAAGTAGTTGATGGTATCACGATACCGCGCTCTTTCAGTATTGCCCTCACTTCTGCATGATTAGCCATGTAAGAGATGACCCTAGCATTGACAGAACCTGGTCGGCCAGAACAAGCACCACAGTCATATCCAGCATAGTGGGTATTATTGACACTACTTGCACCGTGACCCACAGCATATATTAAAGGTGCAAACTGTTCTACCATACCTATACTTCGCAATAATCCTTCTACTCTATCAGCCATTTCAGGAATAGTAAAGCCTACTTGCAATCCATCTTCCTGCATAGAAACATCCGCATTTTCCACAGACAATCTCGAAAATTTATCCATGTGTCTGAAAGAAAACGTAGTGGCGGGACTTAATCTAGGTGTAAATATATTGATAAACAATCGTATAGCTGACCAAAAACCTATGGTATGTGTGATAAGCCACCCGAAAAATAAAGAATGAGTGTAATTGGCAAAGTGAAAATCTTTTTTATTGACTTTATTGTCTATCTCTTCTTTGATAAGATACTTGGGTGACATAGGTGCTGGGCAGACTTTCATGGAGAAATTGCCATCCATCGGTTTATAGTAAAATTCAACATTAAAAAAACCTGGTGTACCGTAAGTCTCTGCATCTGGATCTTGATCTTCTACATATCTACGCAATGAACCCTCTCTATCATCAATACAAAAAAGTGCTTGAAAACTCTTATGATTACGCTCTTTTGGTGTTGCCTTTTCAGCAACTATGCCCGACAATACTTGATCATAATAAGTCCATTCAAAAGCATCTTGCCATAGGTGTAGCACTTCATTATATTCAGTTTTTTCTACAGGGGCAAATAGTGGCGTGACTTTTTTGGGCAATCTCATACTAAGTGGCAACCAGTTTTCACCAAATTTTTCATCCAATGTATCTATTTCGAGCAGTAACTCAAAAATAATGAGTTCTTGCAACGATATCCTTCGACTGTCTATTAACGTCCCTGGGTTTTCCTCTACCACGGCTACCATTCCAGACCAACCAGGATGCGAAAACTGTTGATCAAAAAGATAATGTTCATACAAAGTCTCGTCTCCTACCAAGATTTTTAGTAAATCACTTATCTCACACTTTCGATCCATCAAGAGTCTTTTGGCCCTTGGTTTTTTAAAAAAACTGGTGTACGTATTGCGCTCCATTTCCCTTATTGTGGTCAGAAATCCTTTATTCCAATCTGGGAACTTCCAAATAGCAATTCCTTGGTCAAGATAACTACAAAGGAATCGGAATAGGAACGGTTGAATTGCCAGATCTAAATCCACTGAATACAAATCTTTCCAGTTATTTCTCAAATGACTGCGTCTCCCTGAAAAATTATCTTCATACGGATATTCCAGCAATTTGTATTTCCAAACAGACACATTTTCCATTCCTTTTTTGTCATAAAGAATCTTGTCCAATACGGCTTCACTGATTTTTTTATCCTCAAAGAGTTGTCTATACTCTCTAAGCGATAAACTAGTCTTGTACCCAAATATTTTACTAGACTCCGTAAGCGCATCATAAAACTTCCGATCTTGAAAAGCGTGGAGGGTATTGTGATGGATAAAATCTTTTAAGGCTGCCTGTGCTGGTAGATAATGTTTTAAATGATGGATTACATTTTCTTCCTTAAATATACTACTGTGGACCATAATAAGAAATTTAACTATTCTTGAATAAACTCACTTTCTACTTTTGAAAAATCATCTTCTGCATCAGTGATTTTCAAATATTTTTTAGCAATAAAAAACATTATTGTTCCTGTAACTACTGCTACATTCAAATCAATAAATACAGTAATCAAAGTAGAATAAACAATAAAAAACAACTGAATATTTCTTAATCTACTATTTCTCCAATTATTCTTAAAATAGGCAATCATAAAATCTCTATCTACTACATCCAATCCTGCTTTAAACAATACACCCACAAAAACAGCGGATGTAATCATCACTATATATTTACTAAAAACCAAAAACCCAAATAAAGCGAAAACACCAACCATAACACCTGCTAACCTTGTTTTAGCGCCTTCTTTCAATAACAAAACACTCCTTATTGTGGCTTGAGCGCCAGGAATTCCTTGGAAAATGGCAGTTGCTCCATTGGCCAATCCTTGGGCGATTAATTCTTTATCTTGTTTTGTTTTTTCTTTGGTCATATTATCTATAACAAGGCTGGTGAGTAAAGAGTCAAGATATGCCAATAAAGTAAGCTGTAAAGCAAAAGGTAATGCTTGTATAAGTATTTCGGATGTAAATAATTGAGAATTACTAGGGAAATATAGTATCATTGTATTCCAAAATTCTCCAAAACTACTTACGGTATTTCCCAAACTGACGTGTTCTATCTCTATATTCATAATGGTTGTCACAATGGTTGCCAAAATTATTGTTACAAACATTGAAGGAATAAACTTACGTATCTTCTGCGGTACGCCTGCTTTTTGCAAAAGTATGGGTATGAGGTAAATAGCACCAAGAGTCAATAAAGCAATTAGTATATTAGTAGTCAATGAGCCGCCAATTTGTGTCTTATCTCCCAATCCAAATAATCTTTTTATCTGATCAAACCAAATCAAAAGACCGATACCGTTCATAAATCCTAAGATGATCACTTGTGGCACATATTTTATAAACTGCCCAATTTTCAAAATGCCTAATATAATAAGAAACAATGCATTCATTATAAATATCAAAGTGATGAATTGTTCTGCGAGCACCTTGTCAGGAAAGTTTTCATAAGCAAAAGCCACAACCAAAGCCGAAACAGCAGTCATTGGTGCTGTTGGGCCTGAGGCCTGTAGCCTTGTGCCTCCGAAAAGTGACGTTATTATTGGAATGATGGCTGCTCCTACCATTCCCGCAAAAGCGCCTCTACCAGACATTGTTCCAAACGCCGCACCTAAACTTAGTGCAGCAAAACTTACTGTCAATCCTGCTATTATATCGTACACAAATGTACTTTCGTTTTTATTTGAAGTGTTCATATTTTATATTTTGTGATTTGCACCAATGATGTATTATCTTGGCTTAAAATAGTTATTACAGATTTTATTGAATATTAATAGGTCTTGGTTTTACGCAAAAAGATTTTTATTGTCGAAAATCCAATGCACAAAGTAAAATGTTGAATAAGTAGAGGGTACTAATTCAAATATGATTCTTCCAAGAATGGAAAAGTATCAGCATAGAAACTCTGTAGTATTTTCCAGATCCAATAAGTATTGAATTGCCTATAAGATCAAATAATGAAGTAGTTAATGAAATAGAATGGGATGACAATTTTGCATCTAGAGAGTATGAATCTCTATTCTTTTCTTCTTCATTTTCTTCAAAATTTTCTACAACTTCGAATAAACTTAAGTGATCTGAAATAGCATTTTCAGCACTAGATATTTGCTGTTCCTTTAATAAATAGAAACTATTGTCACTTAGCAATAATATTGCTGAAGAATAAGTATATAAAAATACCAATTCAACTATAAAAAATAAGAAAAGAAAAATTCTTTTTATTAGATACATTAAAGAATTTATTTCAACAAAATTGACAAAATAAAGGACAAAAGTAAACTATTATTATATTTATGATATGAATTCAGAATTAAATTTTTATTTATGGTATTCCATTTTTTTATTTTTATTCTTCCTTGCTGCATATATATGTTCAGACAAGGGGGTATGATTCTTTAATCCTATAATTTTTACTTTACCGCCTTTTGATTCATATTCATGCTTGAAATGCTCCAGATTCTCCATCACAGAGTGGTCTGTTAGTTTCGTTCTTTGCAAATCAATGGTCACATTAAATCCGGGAGGAATACTTTCTAATCTTGATTTAATCCTGATATAATTAGTAAATATGGCTGCCTTATCGATCTCCACCAAATAATTATTGCCTTCAAATGAAATAATGGTAGGTGCTTTGAATAATGCGCTCAATGGAACACCATTATACAAATGAATGATGATCTTTAGTAACATACCAGCAGCAATACCAATCAATAAATCTTCAAATAAAGTAAAAAAAATCGTTACCAAAAAAATAGCCAATTGCTCTTTCCCTACCTTAAAGGTATGTACAAATTCTCTTGGATGAGCCAGTTTAATACCTACAGCTACTAACATGGCCGCAAGCGCAGCATTGGGTATCATCTCGATATATCTAGAGGCTACGAGCACAAATACTAAGATAAAAAACCCGTGAAAAAAGTTGGCCCATCGAGTTTTTGCACCATTACTTACATTGGCTGAACTACGCGCTACCTCTGAAATCATAGGCAAACCACCCAATACAGCTGTTATTGCATTGCCCACACCTACAGCTATGAGGTCTTTATTATTGTTAGATTTCCTTTTGTATGGATCTATCAGATCTATTGCCTTTACAGTAAGCAATGACTCAAGGGTACCTACTAGTGCAAACATAATAACATATTTGATAAATAAGCCCGGCATATTAAATCCACCAAAATCGACATTGAGATGTAAATTTTCTACTAAGTTGCCTATGTGCACCAATGCATAAGCTGCCCCAGTATGCGAAAAATCCATCATCAACTCAGCAGGTACTGCTATTATCAATACCATCAATGGTGCAGGTATTTTGCCAATAAGTGAATTTTTAAGATAAGGCCATCCAAGCATGATCGCAAGACTCACTAGACCTATCATGGCACCCCTTGGGTCTAAATTGGCAATAACAATAGGCAATGAGCCCAAAATAGCCAAAGGACTTATTCCTGCCATTAAGGTAGGATTGACATTAAGTAATACGGGAATCTGTTTGGCTATGATGATGATACCTATCGCTGCAAGCATACCGTGTATGGCTGGCAACGGAAAAAAATCTGCCAATTTTCCAAATTTGAGCAATCCAAATACTATTTGCAATAAAGCAGCCACAAACATACAACCTAAGGCTAGATGCCATCCCGTCTCTCCACCTCCAAAATCAGTGACAGCACCTGCTACGATGACGATCAGACCTGCAGCAGGTCCTTTGATGGTAAGCCGACTACCCATAAAAAAACTAACAACTAAACCACCTATTATCGCAGTAATTAGCCCCATGATAGGAGGAAAATCAGAAGCTTTGGCAATACCTAAACTTAATGGTAAAGCTAATAGAAATACTATAAACCCAGAGATAGCATCCGAACTGAAATTTTCCTTAAGGCCAGCCAAGCCATCCTTAGGTAAGATTAAACTTTTATTTTTCATTATTTTATACTTGATTATTGATCCACAAAATTGATATAACCAAACAGTTGTGTAAAACTAGCATTATACCAAATACAAATTTTTCAGGATGGAATTATAAAATTGATATAATTCCTAAAGTAAAATAGATCATAGAATTATGCAATCCAATAAGACATATTTTCAATGTCTTAAAATCTGCAATTCGATCAATCTATTATCTTTTTTCTTTATGAAATGTGATACTTCCAACTGTGGAACAATACAAAAAGGGGTGCTCTTTTTTCTTTAAAGTTTAGTAGCCGATTTATAGCATTTTGATCTTTTGCCAATTGGTCAATTATCAATTCAAATTGGACACTTACTACACTGTCCGAACTGAAATTATGTACTGTATCATCTTCTGAATTTTCATCGCCAATATTTACTTCTAGAAACTCCATCAAATCTATAGGAGAAGATTCCGATGGTTTTGTTTGATCTTCATTGCTTTGGATGGTTGTTGGGCTTGGATAGTTGACCTGTCGCACATCCTGACCGAAACAATGGTATAAACCCATTATTTCAAGAAGCAAAATTGCCAAAAACAGTCTAAATGCTAACCTCATAGGCAAATTAATTTGAATAATATGAACTATTCAACGGACAAATGTAATCTTTACTTTATGATTAGTATGTTAAACAAAATATAATTTTTTATTTTATCTAAAAATTTAGGCCATTGTTTTTGATTTTAGACCTAATTATTGATCAAAATTTTTAAATACCAAAAATCAAACCATCAACAATTTCACACTATTTAAATAAATTAAATTTATATTCTACCAAATTATATTTTATAATTTATTTAACAATGCATTTGAGAACAAATAATATATTACAATGTTCTCCATACTAAAGGTCATTAAAAAGTATAGAATCATGGCAGAAAATACCAAACCAAAAATTGTAGTCATTGGTGGCGGATTTGCCGGATTACAATTTATCCAAAATATTAAAGAAGATGTCTTTGATATTCTCCTCATAGATAAGCTCAATCATCATCAGTTCCAACCACTTTTTTATCAAGTGGCTACTTCACAAATAGAACCTTCGAGCATATCATTCCCTTTTCGTAAGATATTTCAGCAAAGAAAAGATGTCAGAATTCGCTTGACTAAAGTAGAAGGCGTAGATCAATCTACCAAAACAGTTCTCACGTCCATCGGAATTTTTGAATACGATTATTTAATCATCGCTACAGGATGTAAGACCAACTTTTTTGGTAATAAAAATATCAAAAAGTATGCTTACAGTCTCAAATCCACCTATCAGGCTATCACCATTAGAAACAGCATACTAGAGAATTTTGAGAAATTGCTTTATGTTGATGACAATGAAAAAGAAGCCCTTCTCAATATCGTCGTGGTAGGTGGCGGACCAACAGGTGTCGAATTGGCAGGTGCATTTGCAGAGATAAAAAGAGATATCTTGCCTAAAGATTTTTTCCGTATAGATTTTACAAAGATGCAGATCATCTTGCTGGAAGGCAGTCCGAATACGCTCAACAATATGAGTGAAAAATCGAGGATAGCTTCCGCTCATTACCTTAAAGACCTCGGTGTTATAATCAAAACCCAGGTATTTGTAACGGATTATGATGGTATCAATCTAAAAATGAATAATGGCGAAACAATCAAAAGCAAACAAGTGATATGGGCAGCAGGAGTCACAGGAAATCTGATCAAAGGGCTTAATTCTGAAAACATAACACCTACCAACAGGTACAAAGTCAATAGACAAAATAAAATAGACGGCACTGAAAACATATACGCAATAGGCGATATTTCGTACATGGAAACACCCGAATACCCCAAAGGTCACCCACAAGTAGCAAACGTCGCCATCAATCAAGGTAAACTACTTGCCAAAAACTTATTGGCACTTATTGAGGACAAAACACAGAAGGAATACGAGTACAGTGACCTAGGATCTATGGCTACTATCGGTCGCAATAAAGCAGTAGTGGAGTTGCCTTTTATGAAGTTTAAAGGATATTTTGCTTGGGTAGTGTGGATGTTTTTGCACTTGATGCTGATACTAAGTGTTCGCAACAAACTGATCATCTTTATCAACTGGGCATGGAATTATATTTCTAAAAATAGTTCGCTGCGTTTAATCCTGAAAGATGATGACCCTATAGATGTGAACAAAGAGAAAAAAAAGTGATCTCAAAATGGGAAGTCACTGAAAAGGCAGAATTAGTGAAAGGGTAACATTATTCGCTATTTTCTTTTTCGCTTAAAATATCGATAACCAATATTTTTGGGAATTTCATTGCTAACGATTTCAATGTCATTTGATTTCAATACTTGTTCTATATAGAGGAAAAAGGAAAAGGTTTTTTGGGGACAAGACAGGATAAAAAAGTCCCCGCCCCTATATAACTGATTGAGCAGTCGAATTGAACGCTCAAGTCTTTTAAACTTATTCCTTTATAGTAACGTTTTATGATTTCATCTTCCCGTCGATGTAAACCCAAGGACTTAGTTACGATAATGTCTTTTGAAAGATTTTGAACTTTAGAAAGCGCTTCTTTCATTGCCTGTAAGTCTTCTATTAAGTCATTTAGCATGTTTGATCTGAATTTTATACTCTTTAGATCAGACCTATTAACAGTATTTAATGTATTTTGAGTTAATGTGAAATAGTATAAACCAGTCTCCGTTTTCAACATGTCTAAAAAGTAGGAACTATTACCATTTTCTATTAATTTTGTTTTTATAATTTCATCTTTCATCCTGCTTCTGTTATTAGTTTGTAATCATTATGACAAATTACTCTCCAATATTTCAAATATATTATCCAACTCTTCAAATGACTTAAATCCTATTTTCTCTTCTTCTCCTCCCCGAATCACTAAGCCATAAATAGGTAAGGTATCGAGTATTTTGGGCAATGTGTCAATATCAAAATGTATATCCAAAAATGCCTTCTTAGCTGTCAATTCTTCTTTTAATACTTTAAGCTCTTTGTCTGTAAGGTCTAAATAATTTTTGTCGGAACGAAAGACTGGATAATCTACTTCAGAAAAATCAGCTTCAAGCAAATTCTCCAAAATAAAATCCTTAAAAACAGGTATTTCGAAAGTATCACCATAAGTTGCAAAAGCACCAAAATGAACCGCTTGGCCAAGTTCTGTTGCAATTATCGCTTTTATTTCTTCTTCAGACTGCCAGCCGTCAAACTCCAAAACAAAAGTGGGGCCCTGTACCCATGAAGTAATATCTTTAATCTTAGATGGAGAACAATACATTTCTGTGCCCGTGTTGCAGCAAAACCCTAAATAATCTACACCCATGGCAGCAAAGTACCTAGCATCTGTAAGATTGTTTACTTTATTAATTTTTACTTTTATATGGGACATTTCACTAATTTTGCACAAAAGTAATAAGTCTCATGCCATCTAAAAAATCCTCAGGAGATAAAGATATACACAATGATCACTATTTTCAAAAAGTATTTGATGTCACTTGTTTAATTCCCGAAGGAAAAGTAAGTACTTATGGAGCTATTGCTGATTTCTTAGCATTAGGTTCAGCCAGAATGGTCGGATGGGCATTAAATCAGAGTCATCGTCAAGAACACTTTATACCAGCTCACAGGGTAGTAAATAGATTGGGCGAACTTTCGGGCCGGATGCACTTTGCTACCCCAACTCTTATGCAGGAAAGATTGGAAAAAGAAGGTGTCATTGTAGTCAATGACAAAATTGATAATATAAACCACTATTTTTGGCATCCTCGTGAACTAGCAGAATACTAAAGCGTTATACTATTTGTTCTTTAAAATTAAAAATGAATACATGTCAAGACATATTGTACTTCTTACTTTCATCGCCTTTTATCATTTTGCATGGTCTCAAAGCCCTATAGGTATTTGGAAAAATCTAGATGATGAAGATGGCAAAGAAAAATCCCATATAGAAATTTATGAAAAAAATGGTAAACTTAGAGGTAAGGTCATCAAGTTACTTCCAGCCGCCACTATAACCAAATGTGATGCTTGCACTGGTGCAAACAAAGGCAAAAGTCTGGTGGGCATGGATATTTTATGGGATATGACCAAAGAAGCAAATGCTTGGGATAATGGCGAAATATTGGATCCTAAAAAAGGAAAAGTTTATGCCTGCAAAATGGAATTAGATGGCAAGGATAAACTAAAAGTTAGAGGGTATATTGGTGTCTCTATGTTCGGAAGGACTCAAACTTGGTATAGGGTAAAATAAAGACTTTTTACACAATAAATTTTTGGATTATCAGTTATTAGAGTGTTTTATTATTGTATCACCCTTCAATCCAATGCATGACACACGGTTACACTGAAAATCAAATCATACAATTTATCTACAAAGAATGCGATCTTTTCGACAGGCTCGAAATGGAATTTGCCATGGAAGATGATAGTACAATACTCGAATCCTATAGCGAATTATTGGAAGGTTTCAATATTTTGCCAAAAGTCACTTTCAGTCCTAAAAAATCAACATTAAGTGCTATTTTAGCTTACAGTGTTGCAGAAGCATGATTTGAATGTATTAAATCATCTGGTTGAAATATTTTGTGTTGAAATAGCAAAATATATTGCATAATGAATTATCATTGTAGTGATTTTGAACATTAATAAAATATTTTACATAATATGAAATGGGAAGGACGTCGCAAAAGCGACAATATGGAAGATCGAAGAGGTATGGGCACTACTGGCAAGGTAGTGGCTGGCGGAGGTGCTTTAGGAATTATATTTTTGTTAGTACAACTCTTCCTAGGTGGTGATAGTGCTCAGATAGCCCAAGCCCTTGAAAGCCAACTCAACCAAAGCGCTAATAGCAGTCAACAAGCTGCACCACTGACACAAGAAGAACAAGTAGTTGGGGACTTTGTGTCAACGATTTTGGCATCCACAGAAGATACTTGGAAAAAATTATTTCAGCAAAAAGGGTTGCAATATCGCGAACCTAAAATGATCTTATTTAAGGATGTCACTCAGTCTTCCTGTGGCGGAGCTAGTGGTAGCACTGGACCATTTTACTGCCCTGGAGACGAAACCTTATATATGGATATGTCATTTTTTAATACTTTGAGAAGTCGTTTTGGAGCTGAAGGTGGTGATTTTGCCATTGCTTATGTTATAGCTCATGAAGTAGGTCACCATGTTCAAAACCAAATTGGTGTATTAGAAAAAACTCATAATATCCGAAGACAAATGCGCGAAGCGCAAGGCAATCAAGTGCAAGTAGCAACTGAGCTTCAAGCAGATTTTTTTGCGGGTGTTTGGGCCCATTATGAACAAAAATATTTGGAAGCTGGCGATGTAGAAGAAGCCATAAATGCAGCTGCAGCGGTAGGTGATGATAATATACAAAGCAAAACACAAGGGTTATACCAGACCAGAGACATATACACACGGTACTTCAAAACAAAGAATGGAATGGTTTACTCGTGGATTTAAAACAGGTGACTTCAGTGCTGGTGATACTTTTGGAGAACTTTTGAAGTGAAAATGAGATTATACCAATGCTTCCCACTCTGTCTCCGCTAGCAAAAGATCTTTACCTGTAATTTTATCTTTGACCGCATGTCTTATGTTCTGGTCATTCACTGTTTCATTATTAAATACAATCGTTTGACCTATCATAGCTTCTAATTTGAAATGTACGCTCATTGATTTCATTTTCATTTTGCTAGTAATATTACTGTCCAAACTTTCGAGTATTAGCCTCACTAATTGTACATTATTGACATGACCGTTCCAATCCAAATGATAGTAATTTACTTGTATTTCACTAGTCCTTTCAATATTATCAACGGACTTCAACCGAAACTCAGGTCGTGCTAAAGCGTTAGTCTCACCATAAACTAATGACCCAAAACTATCGGGAATTTTCATAATTTTACGAGATGCTGTATTCATAAGCGTCCACATGGATGTGATAGTTGCATACAACTTATCGTTTTGGTCATACATAAAATAATCTCGATAAGTAAAATAGCCATCTAGCCCAGAAGGATAGGTTTCCACTCGCACATCTTCATTGAGTGTAGGATAATGATGAATGGTAACTTGCATTTTGAGTAAAACCCAACTCGAATGCAACCGTTCCAAATCCCACACAGAGACCTTCATGCGGATGGTATGTTGCATCGATGCTTCTTGCATGAGTTGTATCAATGCGTGCGGATGTAACAACTTGAGATGATTAATCTCTGATGTTCTAATTTTGAAATATTCTGTGTGTAAAGTGCCCATTATTACTGAATAGTATGGCACAAATATAAGTGAAAATAAGCTTAATTTAGATAATTTTTACGGAAGAGGATACCTTTGAATGCATCATATCCTGGTGAAATACCTGCTTGAATCAACATAGTTTTATTTTCACCTGATTTTAAGTCTATAATAAATACTTTGCATCCGATAGCTTGAGATAGCTCTGCATGATTGTTTTTCCAAGCATGTGCAATCTCTGCTGCTGTGGCGTTATAATTTTTATCCCATTTTCTACCAAGAGTTACCTCAAGATGAAAAATCCCATTTTCATATTTTAATAACTTAGATGACAATCCTAAACTTACTCTGTAATACAGATCCGTTTCTACAAAATGCCTTCTATTTATTTTCTGAATGTCCATACCTTTGTATAAACAGAAATTGTGCCACAAAAATACAATACAAGGCATAATGTAATGAATATAAAAAACCAATCTTAATATTTTACTATAAATCAATGAGTTGTTTTAATTAATAATTTGAATTTTGCAATAATTTTATTCAATATGACCAACTACTTGACCAAACCATAACTTAATAACCTTGATTTTTTACTACTTTTGCAGCCATTTCAAAATTAACATACATTTTAATGAGTCATATTACTGAATTACATAAAAGAAAAACCTTTGGTATCGTTTCGCACCCAGATGCTGGTAAAACCACTCTAACTGAAAAACTTTTACTTTTCGGTGGTGCAATACAGGAAGCAGGTGCAGTAAAGTCCAATAAAATCAAAAAACACGCTACATCAGACTTTATGGAAATAGAGAAACAAAGAGGTATTTCTGTAGCTACATCAGTGATGGCTTTTGAATATAGAGACAAACAAATAAACATCTTAGATACACCAGGTCATAAAGACTTTGCTGAAGACACTTACCGCACCCTTACGGCTGTAGATAGTGTGATTGTAGTCATTGATGTGGCGAAAGGGGTAGAAGAGCAAACAGAAAAACTGGTAAAAGTATGCCGTATGCGTAAAACGCCAATTATCGTTTTTATCAATAAAATGGACCGAGAAGGAAAAGATGCTTTTGACCTTTTGGATGAAGTAGAGACCAAACTCGGTCTGCACGTCACACCTTTAAGTTGGCCCGTAGGAATGGGTCAAAGATTCAAAGGTGTGTATAGTCTGTACGAAAAAAATCTTATACTTTTCAGCCCACATGGGAAACAGGAGGAGGAAGATCTCTTTAAAATATCTGATCTTAATGACGAATTACTTACTCAAAAAGTAGGTAAAGCTCCAGCCGAAGAGCTCAGAGATGAAATCAATACCATTGTATCAGTTTATCCTGAATTCAAAAGAGAGGATTATCTAAATGGAGAGATTTGTCCTGTATTTTTTGGAAGTGCTGTCAATAATTTTGGCGTGAGAGAACTATTAGATTGTTTTGTGGACATCGCACCCAACCCTTTACCACGCGAGACCGAAGAAAGAGAAGTAATACCAGAAGAAAAGAAATTTTCAGGTTTTGTCTTTAAAATTCATGCCAATATGGATCCAAAACACAGAGACAGAATTGCATTCTTACGAATATGTTCTGGAATTTTTGAGCGTAATACCAACTACTTTCACGTACGTCAAGGAAAAAATATGAAATTTCCTAACCCAACAGCCTTTATGGCATCTAAAAAATCTGTTATCGACGAAGCCTATCCTGGAGATATTGTAGGATTGTATGACTCAGGAAATTTTAAGATTGGAGATACCCTTACGGAAGGAGAAATACTACACTTTAAAGGTATTCCAAGTTTTTCGCCAGAGCAATTCCGATTTGTCAATAATACAGATCCTATGAAAACCAAACAACTCAACAAAGGGTTGGACCAATTGATGGATGAAGGCGTCGCCCAGCTTTTTACCAAAGAAGACAACGGCCGTAAAATCATTGGTACTGTAGGAGCACTTCAGTTTGATGTAATCCAATATCGTCTCAAACACGAATATGGTGCCTCCTGCGATTATGAACCCGTCAACCTACATAAAGCATGTTGGGTCAGCTGTAAAGATCCACTAGCTTTAAAAGAATTTATCTCAAGACGCAAAAAAGACCTAGCTAGAGACACCGATGATAAGTTAGTATTTTTGGCAGAGTCAGCATGGACACTAAAAATGGCGCAAGAAAATCATCCTGATGTAGATTTTCATTTTACAAGCGAATTTTAGAATCAAAATTATTAGATTTTAGATTTGGTAATTTTTCTAATAATTCCATCTAATACAGTAATTTCAAATACTGTATTAGATGGTTTATAAACTATTTTCGTAACTGTTCAGCTATAACCCCAAGGATTTAAGACGGGGCGGGGAAAAACGGCGAAAAAAAAACAAAAAATTGGTTTTTTTTTTTTTTTTATTATAAAAAAAATTGGCAAAAAAATTTGGAAGAGAAAAAAAAAACCCGGAAAAGTTACCATTTTCTATTATTTATTACTATATATCATAAACTCCCAAGCTTTTAGTACCACTTCATCGCCATCTTTCCAATCCTTTTGTGCAGTTGAGAATGCATCCGTATAATTACCAGCTACACCGTTGATAATACCCTTTTGCTCTTTGGATGACAAATTAATAATAATCAATACTTTGTCGCCATCTTTCTCACGGGTAAAAGCATAAATATTTTCATCATTTCCAGTTTTGACTTTGACCAATGGCCCACCATGTTCACCATTCCATAACGCTTTATTACGGTGTTTTAGGTCGAATAATGTCTTGTAAAAAGGAGCATATTTATAATCTCCCCAAGGTATTTCATCCTTTTTGAAAAATTCCAATTTTTTGTCCATAGCAGATTCTTGGCCTGAATAAACCAATGGAAATCCATTAAAAGTCGCTGTCAATACTGCAAAAGCCTTATGGCCCTCTCCCATACGAGCGAACTCAGTGTCTGCCCATGAATTTTCATCGTGATTAGACGTAAATTGCATTTGGTAGCCCTTCTGATACTGAGATGTTTTTTTAGCCAAAACAGAATCGATATCCAAAGCTGTTTTTTTATGGATTTGTTTTTCACCTTCTTTGACATTGCCTTGCACAACATTGGCACCTTTAATACGACTCGCTCCTTGATAAGCAGCTATCTCATTGAGAGTATGGTGCATTTCCCAACCATAGTCTGATATAAATGTCCCATTATTGACTATAGCAGGTACTTCGCCTTCTGAAAGCATATATATAGGTTTAATCTTGTACAAACTATCTGCACACTGGCTCCAAAAATCTACTGGAACTCCATGGGCGACATCCATCCTAAAACCGTCAATTCCAGTTTCGTTGATCCAAAATTTTAATGCATCTATCATACCTATACGCATTTCTGCATTGTCAAAATTAAGGTCTGCAACATCAGTCCATCCCCAAGATTTGCCTGTATTATAGTCGATAGGGTCGATGATATTGCCATCTTTGTCTTGAGTGTACCATTCAGGATGTTCTGTGATCCATGGATTATCCCAACCTGTGTGATTGGGTACCCAGTCTATTATGATATACATGCCAGCATCATGGATAGATTTGACCATAGATTTGAATTCTTCCATCGTTCCATAATCTGGATTGGTTTTGTAATAATCACCTATTGAATATGGGCTACCCAGTTCACCTTTTCTATTTTTTAAACTAACTGGATTAATCGGCATAAACCACAATATATCGATTCCCATTTCTTTAAGTCTTGGTATGTGTGCCTCGAAAGATTTAAAAGTATTTTCTTTAGTGTAGTGTCTAAGATTAACCTCATAAATGGTTGCATTTTTGTGCCAATCAGGTACACGTGGCTTTTCCCAAGAGGCAACATGCGTTTCTGCTGGTGCAATCTTTTCTCTACAAGACGATACAAAAATCAAAATTAATATAGCAATTGTTGCTACCACCAAACTTATTTTTGAAAATATCATAATCTTAAAATTTTATATTTATATACTTAAACTTAATGTTCAAAAGACACTAATTTTATTTCACAAAGATAAAATTTTGTTAGAAGAGCAATTGATTTTTAGCAATTATTATTTTTGACATACCATTTCATATAGATCATAACCTACTGCCCAATAATCTTTGACAATCTGTTTAAGGTCAAATCCATTTTTTTCATAAAATAGATAAACATGCTGCGAAGTCCTAACACTAATATTTTGACATGCATATTGATGCTTCAATATATCTAACCGGTATTGTAACAACTTAGTACCTATAGACATTCCTTGATATTGAGGATGTATGATGTCCCAACTGATCTTAGCGCTGATTGGTTTGGCTTCAAAGTTGATACCGCCGCACCCTACGATCATTTTATCATAACAAGCAACATAGTAAAGTTCTTTTTCATGATCCAGGTAGTAAGATAAGTCTTTAGCTTCTTCTTCAGCAAAGTATTTTGGGGTATTTAGTTTTAATATAGCTAATATAGCGTCTTTGTCTTCATCAGTATAGGTTCGAAATAGGATTTCCATTGCTTCAAAATTTCAGCAAAGATAGTTAGTAATATTTAAAAACTTGAAAGGCTGCCGAAACTTTATCCGGCAGCCTTTTCAAAATCATTAAAGCCACATTAATCTTATATAAAACTTCACATGAAAACCGATCGTCTTATTAACACTCTTAACTATCGGCACATGTGTCCTATATATATTATTTTGTAAATTCGTGTGTGAATGATCTACCATTCATAGCTATATTTACAGTATAGGTTCCTGATGCCAAAGAAGACACATCAAATCTTTTGTGTACTGCCGTTGCCTCAAGTTTCTGTGCAAAAACGATATTATTATCTTTGTCAGAAATGTTAAGTAATGCACTCTTACCCAAAGTCATTAAGTTTACATCTACATTGTTATCACCCGTCAAAATGAAAGGTTTGTAAATGGTATTAATGTCATTAGCTACTACTACTTCATTGTTGCTGATGTAGAAGTTTTGAGTAGTAATCCTTAAGTCGTCTGACATCTCCAATGTGTACTGACCATCAGGAAGATTTTTAAGGTTGTACTTTCTACCTGCTTTTGCACTGATTAAAGTTTCTTCAAGGATGGTAACTCCTGTTGCTTCTTTGATTTGCACATTTACTTTGGCAGACTTCCAAGTATTGGTCTGAATGATCAAGGATTTATTTTTTTCAGCATACACTGATGGATTTCCTGATGCAAATACACTTAAAGAAGCGATTGAGAAAATAAGAATAAATAACTGCGTTTTCATGTTTAAAAATATTTATGGATTATAAAATCTAATTGATGCTGCAAAGGTAAGGGTATAAACTAAGGCTATTCTACTTGTATATTTGCCAATAAATGTACTATTTTACCTTATAATGATAATATTAGTTAATTTTAAGTTAATTAAATACACTCTTATAACTCAATGCCAATAATTATGCTGAAAATGGTTTATTTTTGTATTCTAAACAGATTATATGACTAGGTCTTTTGTAGCTTCACCTGCTTTAGAGAAAATCGAACCCAATTTTGGGCATTCGTTTGCTTTAAGGAAATTTGAAGAAGTTAATCCAAATATTCAGCCTTCTTGGCATTTTCATCCCGAATTAGAGATCGTATATGTCAAGCATGGTAGTGGTAAAAGGCATGTGGGCAATCACATCTCGTATTACAATGGTGGTGACTTAATCTTTTTAGGCCCCAACCTTCCTCATTATGGTTTTACAGATCGGCTATCAGGTAGCAATTCAGAGATAGTAGTACAGATGAAAGAAACATTTTTGGGTAAGCACTTTTTTGCACTTCCTGAGATGACCAATATTTTGCAGTTGTTCGAAAGGTCTAAAGCAGGACTTTCATTTTATGGCAATACTAAAGATGAGGTAGGCGCTAGATTGAGCAGTTTATTTTATATGGATGAATTTGATAAACTTGTAGAGTTTTTGAAGATTTTGCAAATATTGGCTACATCCAAGGAGTACAATATACTCAATGCTTCTGGTGTTACATTGATCGTACAAGGTCAAGACACAGATCGAATTGATACCATTTATAAATATGTAAGAAATCATTTTACTGAACCTATCCAATTGGAAGACATTGCGGAAGTAGTCAGTATGACCATTCCTTCATTCTGTAGATACTTCAAAAAAGTGACAAGTAAGACTTTTACTGAGTTTGTCAATGAATTCAGAATCGTCCATGCATGCAAATTACTAAGTGAAGAAAAACACTCTATTTCAGAAGTGTGTTTTGAAAGTGGTTTTAATAATTTTTCTCACTTCAATAGATTATTTAAAGAGAAAACAGGTAAAAGTCCAAATGCATATAGAAAAGCTGTAGAAAAAGTAGTGTATGATGAATATTATTTAGGATAAAAAAAGGCTTGTATTTTTTGGATACAAGCCTAATAACTTCTTCGTAAATAACTTATTAAAGTTGGTATAAATATTTTAGAATGAACTAATACTACCTGACATACCTGAATTTATATTTACATCATCAGGTTTTCCTTTATATTTAATACTGCCTCCCGAGCTTGCATCAGCTTTGAGTTTTTTTGCCGCATTCAAGCTTATATTTGCACCTGAGGATACATCTGCCTCAGCTATATTTACTTCTAATGAAGAAGCACTAATTTTTGAACCCGATGATGCATCAAAAGTTGCTGTTTTAGATTTACCTTCCAATGTCATACTTGATCCTGATGAACTGTTGGCAATCACTTCATTGCATTGTAAAATAATTTTGCACTTAGAACCACTTGATGTTTCAATCTCCATTTTATCTGAAGTGATGGCTTGGTCCGTATAAACATAAGCCCCAGAGGAGCAGTCTATAGCATTAAGATTTGTATAATAAATTGTAATGTTTGCTTTGGTTTCAGACCTATTCCATTTGCCATTTTTAGATTTTAACTTTACAATTAACTCACCATTTTCTACCTCTATGTATAAATCCTCTGCATTACCTTTTAAGATGGTATATTCTGCTTTTGGTGCATCACCTTTGACCAATTGTACGTTCAATCCTGTCGCAGCTTTGATGGCATGGAATGGAGAAAGGCTTTTAGACTGAGCATTCAAATAAATACAAAAGCCAAGAAAAAGTGTAAATGCAAAGATTTTTTTTAACATGGTAAATTACTTTTTAGATGATTAATTACACAAAAGACACAGCTTTACAAATTAAGTTGCATCAGTAAGCTAAAATTTTCCTGACTGCATTACTTACCTTTTTAGCGTTTGGTAGCATTGTCTTTTCAAGCACTTCATTAAGTGGAATTGCAGGCATATTTTCTGCCCCAATAGTTGTAACAGGAGCATCTAAATAGGCAAAACATTGTTCTTGAATTCTAGCAGCCACACTTTGTGCAAAGCTATTATTTACCGGTTCTTCGGTCAATACAATGATTCTACTATATTCTTTTGATTTGCTAAAGATTAGTGACTCGTCTAGCGGGTATAACGTTCTAAGGTCCAGAATCCCTACATAATCTTTTACGTCTTCATCCAAGTTTAAGGCCCAATGTACACCCATCCCATAGGTCACGATAAGTACTTTATTTATATCTGGATCAGTATTTGCTTCTTGTACCATATTGCCGATACCTAGAGGTAAGACATAATCTTTAGCTGGCAATTTGCTTTTGGCAGCGTCAGTCCCAGGTACTTTACTCCAATATAAACCTTTGTGTTCTAAGATGACCACAGGATTTGGATCATAGTAGGCAGCTTTTATTAGACCTTTTAAATCTGCACCATTGCTTGGATATATTATTTTGATTCCTCTAATATTGGCCAAAACAGACTCTATACTCGAACTATGAAATGGTCCTCCACTACCATAAGCACCAATAGGAACCCGCAATATCATACTGACAGGCCATTTTCCATTAGACAAGTAACAACTACGACTCACTTCTGTAAATAGTTGATTAAGGCCAGGCCAAATATAATCTGCAAATTGGACTTCTACGATTGGTTTTAAACCTACTGCAGACATTCCTACCGTGCTACCCACTATAAATGCTTCTTGAATGGCGGTATTGAAAACGCGATCATCTCCAAATTTTTGTGCCAATGTTGCCGCTTCTCTGAATACTCCACCCAGTCTCCTACCCACATCCTGTCCGTACAATAAACATTCTGGATGATCCTCCATTAGTTCTTGAATGGCAATGAGTGCACTGTCCACCATTACTTTTTCTTCCGCATTGGCAGGTGACCTTTCACCTGATTCTGTGATTATAGATGTTGGTGCAAAATCATGGGTAAACAAATCAGAAGATTCGGGATCAGACGCTTCTTGTGCTTTTAGCAAGTCACCTTCGACCTTAGTTTTGACAATTAATTCTATTTCTTGCAAGTCCCCTTCTGAAAAGCCATTTGATAAAAGTACTATTTTTAACTTGTCAAAAGGATCGTTCTTTTGATGCTCTTCAAGATCATGGCGATACCATTCTTTGCGGACACCAGATGTATGATGATTGAGCAAAGGAACTTTGGCATGTAGTAGGAAAGGTCTTCGTTCTGTACGTATTGTATGCAAAATATTTCGTACTGTCTCATAGCAAAGCTCAAAATCACTTCCATCAATACTTACCGCTTCTAGACCTGGAAATCCTTTCGCGTATTCATAAGCATTCATTGCTCTTGTCTCTTCAGCTGTGGCAGATATGTCCCAACCATTATCTTGGACTAAGTACAGCATAGGAAATTGTTTGAGTGCGGCCATTTGGAAAGCCTCTGATATTTCTCCTTCTGTTACAGATGCATCACCTAGGGAACATACAGATATCGCACCAAATGTTGGATTCAAATTGACTTTTTCTCGATATTGAATGCCCATAGCGACGCCAGTAGCTGGAATAGTCTGCATACCTGTAGCAGAAGATTGATGCGGTATCTTGGGTTTGTCGGCATCTTTTAAGCTTGGATGACAATAATATGTCCTACCACCTGAAAATGGATCATCTTTTTTGGCCAATAATTGTAACATCAAATCATAAGGTTGCATACCTATGGCTAGCAACATTGCATCATCTCTATAGTATGGGGCCACAAAATCAATTGGTGTCAACTGCATACCTAGAGCTATCTGTATGGCTTCGTGTCCTCTAGATGTAGCGTGTACATATTTAGAGACTATTTTGAAATGCTCATCATAAACATTGGTCATGGATTTTGAAGTGCAAATGAGCTCATAAGCTTTGCGCAATATTTGATTGTCGATCATATCTGGTTTCATGTTGCAAAAATAGAAATAAGGCAAAGAAATGAAAGTAAAATAGCTTTGATTATTGCTATTTATCAATTTAAAGCAGGTTAAATAATTTAGGAATATCGATATTTTATGGAAACGCTACATATTCCTCCTATATTTCCCACCTACTTCATAAAGTGCATTCGTAATCTGCCCTAATGAACATCCTTTCACACTTTCCATCAATTCATGAAAAAGATTCTGATTAGAAATGGCAGCTTTTTGTAGCGCCTTAAGGGTTTGCGATGATTGTTCAGGATTTGACTTTTTGATACTTTCTACGGTGGTAATTTGTGCCACTTTTTCATCCTCAGTGGCACGTATGACTTCTGATGGTATGATAGTCGGAGAGCCTTCTTTTGATAAAAATGTATTGACACCTACGATTGGAAATTCACCTGTATGCTTGAGTGTTTCGTAATAGAGAGATTCTTCTTGGATTTTACTTCTTTGATACATTGTCTCCATAGCTCCTAATACGCCACCACGTTCTGTAATGCGATCAAACTCTGCCAAAACGGCTTCTTCTACCAAATCTGTCAATTCTTCGATAATGAATGATCCTTGAATAGGGTTTTCATTTTTTGACAAACCAAGTTCTTTATTAATAATCAATTGAATAGCCATTGCTCTACGTACACTTTCTTCTGTAGGCGTTGTAATGGCTTCGTCATAAGCATTGGTATGTAATGAATTACAATTGTCATAAATAGCATACAGTGCTTGCAGCGTAGTACGTATGTCGTTAAAGGCAATCTCTTGGGCATGTAAGGAACGGCCAGATGTCTGAATATGGTATTTCAACATTTGTGATCTTGCATTGCCACCATATTTATATTTCATGGCTTTTGCCCAAATTCTTCTAGCTACTCTACCGATGACGGCATACTCTGGATCCACGCCATTACTAAAGAAAAACGACAAATTGGGTGCAAAATCATCGATATGCATGCCGCGACTGAGATAATACTCTACAAAAGTAAATCCATTAGATAGTGTAAATGCCAATTGAGATATAGGATTAGCACCTGCTTCTGCAATGTGGTAACCTGAGATAGATACAGAATAAAAATTTCTTACATTTTGCTGAATAAAATATTCTTGTACATCTCCCATCAATCTTAAAGAAAATTCCGTACTAAAGATGCAAGTATTTTGTGCTTGATCTTCTTTTAAAATATCTGCTTGCACTGTGCCTCTCACCGAGCTAAGCGCTTTCGCTTTGAGTGTTTGATATACTTCTGATGATAGCACTTCATCACCTGTGATACCTAGCAACATAGTGCCCAAACCATCATTTCCTTCTGGCAACTGACCTTTGTATTTCGGTCTGCTTATCCCCTTATTTTCGTATTTTTCCTTAAGTTTCTCTTCTACTTTTGATTCTAGGTTATGCTCTTTAATGTATTTTTCGCATTGCTGATCTATAGCTGCATTCATAAAAAATGCACAGATGGTAGCTGCTGGCCCATTGATAGTCATAGATACAGATGTGGATGGATTACAAAGGTCAAATCCAGAATACAATATTTTTGCATCATCCAAACAACATATACTTACCCCAGAATTTCCTATCTTACCATAAATATCTGGTCTATAATCAGGGTCTTCGCCATATAACGTTACCGAATCAAAGGCCGTAGAAAGTCTTTTGGCTGGCAAACCATGAGATACGTAATGAAATCGTTTATTGGTTCTCTCTGGTCCGCCTTCTCCTGCAAACATTCGAGTGGGATCTTCACCTTCCCTTTTGAAAGGAAATACACCTGCAGTATAAGGAAACTCGCCTGGTACATTCTCTTGTAAATTCCATTTCAATATATCTCCCCAATCTTTATATTGCGGCAAATTTACTTTGGAAATGCGGGTCTGAGAAAGAGATTTGGTATAAGGCACTACTTTAATGTCCTTATCTCTAACTTTATAAATGAATTCATCTGATGCGTAACTTGCTTTTTTATTGACCCAGTTTTCAAGTATTCGTTTATTATCACCTGTAAGATCATCCCATATTTTTTGATATTGGTCATGAAGCACAGACTTTATGCTTTCGTCTTTTACTATTTCAATGGTATTTGATACACTGTATGCTTTAGTTGCAATGGAAGCTTGCTCTTCAGATTTTTTATCATACCCACGATTGTTTTCAGATATTTCTGAGAGATATCTTATCCTTTGTGGTGGAATGATATAAACTTTTTCGCTTTCACCAGCTGGGAGTGTTAATGTTGATACAAGATTTGCACCAGTTTTTTTATTGATGATCTGTATTAGTTGTTTGTAAAGTGTATTCGTACCAGGATCGTTAAATTGAGAAGCAATCGTTCCAAATACGGGCATTTCGTCAGGATTTATATCCCAAAGATTGTGATTGCGCTGATATTGTTTCCGCACATCTCTCAATGCATCCAAGGCGCCTTTTTTGTCAAATTTATTGATGGCAATAATGTCAGCAAAATCCAACATATCTATTTTTTCCAATTGGCTAGCAGCCCCATATTCTGGTGTCATAATATACATTGAGACGTCTGAATGATCTACTATCTCCGTATCCGACTGACCGATACCTGAAGTCTCAAGTATGATGAGATCAAATCTAGCTGCCTTCAATACATCTACTGCTCCTTGTACATACTTAGAGAGTGCTAGATTAGATTGTCTTGTTGCTAAAGAACGCATATAGACGCGATTATTATTGATGGCATTCATGCGGATGCGATCACCGAGTAAAGCACCACCCGTTTTCCTTTTGGATGGATCTACGGATACTATTGCAATTTTTTTGTCAGTAAAATCCAATAAAAATCTTCGCACCAATTCATCAACCATGGATGATTTTCCAGCACCACCTGTTCCTGTGATACCTAGAACTGGGACTTTTATATCAGATGTTTGTAAGCTTTTGAAGGCTTCAGCGTGTTTATCTGGATAGTTTTCAAGGGACGAAATCACCCTTGCTATGTCATGTTTATTTTGATTTTTGAGATTTTTTAATTCACCATTGAGGTGATCACCCACAGGATAATCACACTGCTTGAGTAAATCATTGATCATTCCTTGCAGTCCTAAAGTACGGCCATCATCTGGCGAATATATGCGAGTGATACCGTAGTTTTGCAAGGCTTCTATCTCTGTTGGAAGGATAGTGCCGCCTCCGCCACCAAAAATTTTAATATGTCCACAACCTTTTTCATGGAGTAGGTCATAAATATACTTAAAAAACTCATTATGCCCACCTTGGTAAGAAGTAATAGCAATGCCCTGCACATCTTCTTGTACCGCTGTTTCTACTATTTCTTGGGCAGAACGATTATGTCCTAGGTGGATGATTTCAGCACCTGATCGCTGCATAATTCGGCGCATGATGTTTATGGCTGCGTCATGTCCATCAAAAAGGGATCCTGCAGTGACAATTCTTATCTTATTAGTGGGTGAAAATATTTGTTCTTCCGTCATTTTTGGTTAAGGCATTAGGTTGCTGCAAAAATACGAAAAATATGTCATTTTTATAGTGGTTTTATAATACCTACTTTCAGATTGATATCAATTATTAAACTTTACACGATAGCTTAATTAAACATAGTTCCTAATTTTCAGTATTTATATATTCATCTGTTGCCACAAACAAAGTATTATTATGATTAAATGCAAAACCTACAGTAAATCCGAAAGATAATTTTTCATCACTTATTATAAGAGATGGACCTATTTTAAGCGCTTTATAGAATAATAGGAAATCCATACCAAATTGTCCAAATTGCTGCTCTCTGTTCTCAACCTTACTTCTTAAATAAGAAATACCTGCCGCACTTGTAATATTGTTCACTGGAAATGACTTTACATAAAATCCTGCACCATATGATATTAAATGGTTACTATTTACACTCTGATAACCTAAAAACAATGGTACACTTACTACATGACTTTTATTTTCCTTTTTAAATATATTAGCCACACCATTGATACCAAAAACCCTTTTAGATTGGTCTAACCCAATCATTGTACCGCCAATACTAAATCTACCTTTGTAAGTAAAGTCAACTGCGAATGCATCAGTGCCTAGTATTCTACTATATGAAAATGCAGGTCCACTAGCATTCATATTGTAAAGATAACATTGTCCACTTAAATTGACACTTGTAATTACCTCAAGTATTAGAAATAAAAATAATCTATTCATAATTTCTTTTTTTAACATTATCACTCAAAATATTTGCCAATCTACAGAAAGGTTTTGGCTAAAATATTTCTCATCTTTATAAGTTTTATTTGATCCACTTTTCTATCAAAGTCTCAGCCATTACCATATCATCATGCATGAGTCTATCTTCTTCGAGCATCGGGATGATAGATCTTATTTCAGTCATCATTGCTTCTATGGGTGCTGTACTTTTCGCAGGTCTTCTAAATTCAAAAGCTTGCGCAGCAGTCAGTAATTCTATGGCTAGCAATGACTTAAGATTTTTAAGTACTTTATACCCCTTGGTTGCTGCGTTGGCGGCCATACTCACATGATCTTCTTGTCCTTTGCTTGACACTATTGAATCAATGGATGCAGGTGTACAATATTGTTTATTTTGGCTTGCTATTGATGCAGCAGTGTATTGTGCAATCATAAAACCAGAATCTAAACCAGGATATTTGGTTAAAAATGCAGGCAATCCACGATCTCCATTGATTAGTTGATAGACCCTGCGCTCCGAGATACTACCTAGTTCTGACATGGCTATTGCAAGGTAGTCCAATACTAAAGCTAAAGGCTGTGCATGAAAATTTCCACCACTCAGTACCTTGTCATCTTCATCAAAAACGATAGGATTGTCGGTCACCGCATTAATTTCTGTATTGATCACTTCTTCAGCGTGTTTGATCGCTTGGTAACTAGCACCATGTACTTGAGGGACACACCTAAACGAATATGGATCTTGAACACTTAATTTTTGTAGATTTCTAATCTCACTATCCGCCAGTAATGCAAAAATTTCTTTTGCTGTTAATATCTGTCCTTCATGTGGTCGAATATCATGAAGCAAATGGTCGTACGGCGATATATCACACACGAAAGCTTCCATAGATAGTGCAGCAATTTTGTTGGCTAGATGGAAGATTTTTTTTGTCTCAGTGATTATTTTGGCAGCATAAGCCAAAGAAAATTGTGTTCCATTGAGTAATGCTAAACCTTCCTTAGACTTTAATGAAATAGGTTCAATATTTTTTAATTTTAATGCAGCTGCTGAAGGCATCATTTTACCATCCAAATAAACTTTCCCGCTGCCAATAAGGACTAAACTCAAATGAGCTAATGGAGCCAAATCTCCTGATGCACCGAGTGAACCTTGCTGATAAATGACGGGTATGATGTCAGCATTGTAAATTTCTACTAGTTTTTCTAACAACTCGACTCTTACTCCTGAGTAACCGTGTGAAAGATTAATGATCTTCAATAAGTGTATTAACTTACAAATATTTTCGGGCACCAAATCTCCCATACCACATGCATGTGAAAGAACCAAGTTTTCTTGAAGTTTTCCTAAGTTTTCGTCAGATATACGAACATTACAAAGTGACCCAAATCCTGTATTGATTCCGTAAATAATCGCTTCAGAATTTTCCATCTTTTTGTCTAAGTAATTCCTGTTTTTTCTGACCTTATCGATGACTACAGAACTCAACAATACTTTATAGTTATTTTGTAATGCGTTTTGAATTATGACAGCATTTAGATATGTTCCATCGATGGATATATGACTCATAGCGAAAATTGGCTCTATTGATGATAAAATGGTTAGGGAGCGCAAAGTTAGTTATTTTTTTTATTTTGATTTCTAATGGTTGAGTTGGAAACCTTTGAAATTATTGCAGTTTGCAGTTTTAATTTATACCAAACTAGCTAGTTCTCTCGTTAAACAATAGTTAAAAATATAGTCAATTCTATGTCAAAAATAATTCTAACACATTGTTTTACAGATATATATGATATTATAATAAAAATTTAACATATAATGATGAGTAACTTTTTAAGGCAAGATATTGTCTTTTATTTAGTTACAAACCAATAAAATTGTAATTTTGGCAAAATTTTTAAAAACCTTTTAAAAAAAGTAAAATGAATACAAAACACATCATCGCAGCATTTTTCCTTGTAATAGGAATGTTGACTCAATCACAAGCTCAAAAAATAGCTTTAGTAGATATTAATGAAGTCCTTTCTTCATTGCCTGAATATCAAAACGCACAGACGGAACTTGACAAAATTGCCGCTGAATGGAGACAACAAATCGCTCAAGAATTTGATCAGGTTAAAAGTATGTACAACAAGTTTCAAGCAGAACAAGTATTACTTAGCTCAGATGACAAAGCTAAAAAAGAGGAAGAAATCATTAAAAAAGAAACCGAAGTAAGAGAGCTTCAAAAAGCAAAATTTGGACCAGAAGGCGCCTTGTTTAAAAAACGTCAAGAGATGGTAGCTCCGATCCAAGATAAAGTATTTGCAGCTATAGAATCTTATGCAGCAGATAGAGGATTCGATATTATTTTCGACAAAGGTGGCGCTACAGGCTTGTTATTTTCCAATGTAGAATATGATAAAACGGCTGATCTAAAAAAGAAACTAAGCATTAAATAAAATCATATCAAAATAAAACAATCAACTTACATAAAATGAACAAATTAGTATTATTCCTAGGCTTATTTTTAGTGTCATCATTGACCATCAATGCACAAAAAATAGGTTACATCAATTCCCAAGAAATTCTTACAATACTTCCAGAAGTAAAACAAGCCAATTCTGATATTGAAGTCATGAAATCTATGTTTCAGAAAAAAGGAGAAGAAATGGTTAAAGATTTACAAATGAAGTATCAAACCCTACAACAAAAGCAAGCAAGTGGTGAACTTGCTCCCGTAGAAATAGAAAAACAAGCTGCCGCTCTTAAGCAAGAAGAAGCAAAATTGGGAGAGTTCGAGCAATCAAGTCAGCAAAAAATAAGAGAGAAAAGTGAAGAATTGCTTAAGCCAATCCAAGACAAAGTAAATAACGCTATCAAAGATGTAGCATCAGAAAATGGTTTCCTTTATATCTTTGATTCTGGTATGGGTTTGGTCTTATATGCAGACCCTTCATCAGATGCGACCAAACTTGTCAAAACAAAATTAGGCATCGCGCAATAATAACAAATGCTTAAAAACCCGCATCAACCGATAGGGATTTTTGATAGTGGCATTGGTGGTCTTACAGTCGCCAATGCCATTCATCATTTTTTACCCAACGAACGACTGATTTATTTCGGCGATACTGTCCATCTACCTTATGGTGATAAATCTGCGGATGCCATTAGATATTATAGTCTTAGGATTAGCAAATTTTTGTTGGAGCAAGATTGTAAGATGATCATCATTGCTTGTAACTCCGCTTCTTCGGCAGCTTATGATATGTTGCTGGATTTTTTTGAAGGCAAGGCTTTATTTGTTAATGTAGTAGATCCACTAGTCAATGCTGTCATTAGCCAAGCATATAAAAATGTAGGTGTCATAGCTACAAAAGCTACTATTAACTCTTCCATCTATAAAAATAAAATAAAATCTCTTAATCAAAAAGTTAAAGTTAATCAAGTGGCAACGCCTTTATTGGCACCTATGATAGAAGAAGGTTTTTACAGTGGTAATATTTCTAAAAGTGTCATAGAAAACTATCTAAGTCACCCTGATTTAAAAAATATTGATGCTTTGTTACTAGCATGTACGCACTATCCATTGATAAGAAATGAAATCAATGAATATTACAGCGGCCAAGTTGCAATTTTGGATTCCACCGATGTCGTCAGAGATGAAGTTAAGCGTATTTTAACCGAAGAAGGTTTACTTTGCGAAAACAGAATTGGTCATGATGCCTTTTATGTTTCTGATTATACTTCTTCATTTGAGGAAACGGCAAAAAACTTTTATGGTGAGGATCTTAAATTGGAAGCACTTCAAATTTGGACTTAAATAAATATAAGTTTTATCTCTTAGGTTATACTGAATGAAACTTTATGTTTTTCAAGTTTTTTACGCTTTAATTTAACCTTTTTGCTTTGTTTTGGTTAATATTCTAGATTTCTATTTTAACGTAATTGAGAGCCATTTTAATTTAATGACCTATGTACAAGTTTTTATTTATTTTTTCATTTTTAGTTTTTGTCTCTTGTGATAAAAGTGATGATAATCAATCAGTGGTTAGTGATCTAAAAGATATAAATTCACTTTCCGACTACGAAAATGAGATTAAATCAGGAGTTAGTTTAATATTTTATCATGCTACTTGGTGTACTATTTGCAAAGCTCAAAGACCTGCTGTAGAAGCCCTTTCGAAAGACGATGTACTCAAATCCGTAAAATTTAGGCAAGTTGATACAGATAAAAATAAGGATATCACTACAAAATTTAATGTTTCTGGACAACCTGTGATTATTGTCTATAAAAATGGAAAAGAAGAAAAACGTCTAATTGGATCTGGTCATAGCCAACAAAAACTCACAGACATCCTCAAAGCTCTTTTATAAACCACCAGCAGCATCGCTCATTAAACCTCGATTAATAAAGTGGATAAACGGTTTTAAAACTTTGAAATATTCCACAACAGTAGGAACTAATAGCTCTGATATCAATAAACTATCATCTATGGGCTTCAACGCTGTAAAGCTCTTTAATTTAAGATATTCTATAGCAGGATCATCTACATCATAACCTTTAGGAGGTCGAATTAACTTTTGGCCATCTTCGATATCTAGTGAGGAATAGGTATTTATAAATGCAGGATTATAGATTATGTTTGTGAAATCATTATAAAAATAATGAATTTCTTTCCTTACCTTGGTTAGTAGATGTGATTCCGGCATCCACAATCCTCCTCCAGCGAATGTTTGTCCATCTTCGATATGTAAATAATAAGCGGCTAAATTACCCTTTTTACCTCCAGGATGCAAGGCTATACCTAGGTTGGTTTTGTAGGGAGATTTATTTTTTGAAAAACGGACATCTCTATTAATTCTAAAGATACAGTCTTTAGTAGACAGCATTTCAAGTGTTGGGTCTTCCTTTTTCATAGTTTCCAATAGCTCATTTGCCAATGACAAATAATCTACTTTTACTTTATCATAAATTTTCCTGTTGTGATCAAACCATTCTTTATTATTGTTGGCTTTTAAGTCTTTCAAAAACTGAATAGTGGATAATTGCAACATGCTATAAAATATTAGAATCTAAACCCAAACGACACCTCAAAACCCACATTTCTGTCAAAGTGATTTGCTTTTATGCCAGCATTATTATTCTCATCATACGTTTTACGTAAAAAATCTACCCTATCATTGGTCACATCTGTTAGGCCATAATCATACTTAAGTCCTACATAAAAACCCTTATTTATAAAATAATTAAAACCTCCAGTAAGGCCATAATCAAATGTATTATAAAGGTTAGCCTCCTTTTCTGTAGATAAATAATTATAGTATGCACCAGCATCACGTGCTAATGGCGGCACTACCTTTCCATCTACCCAAATGGAAGGACCTGCTGTACTTGATGCTATCCCTCCAGCTACATCTTTATTATAGTTATGTATCAATGATTGCTTAAAAAACAAACTATCCGATTGTTCAAAATATATCGTTCCACTGCCCTTAGGTCCTATCAGAACGGATGCATAACCACCTGCATAAAATTCTAATTTTTTTGTTGCTTGCCATTGGAATGTTATCGGTAGGCTGATATAGGCATTGGATACTTTCATATCAACCCTTGCATTGCCTTTTTCATAAGAAAATGCATTGGTACCAATTGGAACTTTATAATATGATGCTCCGTCATAATTATATTTACTGCCAATCTGTGTATAAACCAATTCACCCTTTATTGAAAAAATATCTGCAACCTTGTATGCATAGTTTACACCAAAGTGAAACCCATTTGCCAATGAAAACTTTTCATTTACCCCTTGCTCTATCGGACCTGAAAATTTGGTATAATTGAGTCCTGCTCTAATACCAAAACTCTGTGCAGACAGACCCGCTGTAAAAAGGAAAATCACAAAAATAAAACTATAATGCTTGTTCATTTTTTCGTACTATTTTATAAAAACGTGCAAAGATACATTTAATTGACAAGGTTAGAACGCAGTTTTCAACTTTTTCGCTTCATGGCTAAATCAAAATAATAAGTTAAAATTATTATCACTACCACCATTTCAAAGGAAAATAGTAGTTTTGCCTCTCAAAATATACCACCGATGGGTAAAAAAAATAAATTAAAAAAATTTGAAGACCTACTCTCTTACCCTAATGTCTATGAAAACTATGATCCAAAATTCCCTAAACTATTGTTGGGAAAAGATTTGGAAGTAGATATGAAAGGAAAATGGGCTAATGCTCATTTTAAAAATAACAATCCCATAATACTCGAGTTGGCTTGTGGAAGAGGCGAATACACTGAAGCACTTGCCCAAGCATATCCTGATCAAAATTTCATCGGTGTAGATGTAAAAGGTGCTAGGATTTGGCAAGGAGCTACCAATACACTTGAAAATAGCCAGCATAATGCTGCGTTTCTTCGTACACGCATAGAGCAAATTTCACTCTTCTTTGATGCGAAAGAAGTGGATAGTATTTGGATAACATTTCCTGATCCATTCCTAAGAGAGAGTAAAGAAAACAAAAGATTGACCTCTTCCAGATTTTTAGATCAATATCAAAAAATTATTAAAAAGGGTGCTGAAATTCACCTCAAAACAGATGATACTACCCTATATGAATTTACTTTGGAGACATTAAAAAATTATAAAAATGCTAATATCATTTATCAAAATAATGATATTTATGCTTCAGAATTAGCTTTTGATGAATTAAAGTATAAAACACATTATGAAAAAGAACACCTAGCAGATGGTCGAAAAATAAAGTATATTCGCTTTACAATAAATTGATTTTTTGAAAATTCCTAAATTTTCTTCTCTTGAGTTTATATATTGAGTAAGCTCCGAAAAGTATAATTTTGCCACAAAGGCACAAAAACACAAAAAATCCCAAATTTCATATAGTTAATAATCAATACTTTATAAACCTTAGAGTCTTAGTGGCATTTCATCATTTTTGACTTTTAGGAGTGGACTCTATATTATTTTTTACACTCTCTATTCAAAAGTATTTTTTTAGTTTTCCTGTTTACCAGCAACACTATTTTGCTACTCTCAAATTTAAATAAGCAAAGCTTGCATAAAGTTTTCTAAAAATTAATTTCTACTTTTTTGATTATATCTAAAGTAAATTGGATCGTAAAATTTTATAATTTTAAGAGATACATTTTCAATGCTTAAACTCTATAATTTTCGCAGTTCGATATCTTTTTACAATAAATTTTAACTGAACATACACTCAGTTTGTAAATAAATGTTAACTTCGTTACTCATTACAAATCCATTCTATTGTTAAATATACCCTTTGGTGCCCGTTCTGAAGTGATGAGGGCCATGACAGACTTTGTAACAGAGGCTGTCGAAAAATATTTGAAACCTATTGAGTCCAATTGGCAACCATCTGATTTTTTACCAGATTCGTCTCACCAAGATACATTCTTTAATGATGTAAAAGACCTTCAATGTGCTGCACAAGGCTTATCTTATGACGTATTGACAGTGCTTGTAGGAGATACCATTACAGAAGAAGCTTTGCCAACATACGAAACATGGCTCAGTAGGATAGAAGGTATTCATAACACTGACAGAGACAATCCATGGAATATATGGGTTAGAGCTTGGACTGCTGAAGAAAATAGACATGGAGATCTCCTCAATAAGTATCTATATTTATCAGGTAGAGTCAATATGAAAGAATTTGAAAAATCTACTCAATTTCTCATAGCCGATGGGTTCAATATAGAGACAGGCCAAGATCCATATCGCAATTTTATTTATACAAGTTTTCAAGAATTGGCCACTAATATCTCGCACCGTCGCGTAGCAACATTGGCCAAACAGCAAGGAGATCAACTGCTTTCCAAAATCAACGGCGTCATAGCAGCAGATGAAATGAGACATGCAAAAGCTTATTCCGCTTTTATCAAAAAGATATTTGAGTACGATACTAATGAGGTTTTGATAGCTTTTGAAGATATGATGCGAAAAAAAATTGTTATGCCAGCCCATTTTTTGCGTGAAACAGGTATGCAAGTCGGAGGTCTTTGGGGACACTTTACAGATGCAGCCCAACGCATTGGAGTTTATACTGCCATAGATTATGCAAATATACTCCGTGATCTTGTAAACGAATGGAACCTTGAGCATCTTTGTAATCTTAATGAAGCCGGAGAAAAATCAAGAGACTATTTAGTCAAATTGCCAGATAGACTGCTCCGTATCTCTGAGCGCATGGTCAATCCAGTTAGCGAATATGAATTCAAGTGGATAGGCGTCAGGTGATTTATTCGCATCTCTATTTGTAAAATATCCCAATAATTAAAATGGTAATTCATCATCTGGTGGGTTACTTCCTTCATGGTCCTTAAAATCTATATCATCTCCAAATCTGGATAATAAGTCTATATTAAAATCCAAATTATCGGCTTTCATTTGTTCTATTATGGTCACACTGTCGTTGGGCCCAAGTATCATGTCCGGATTTCCTTCTTTGACCATGTCAATCACTCTGACGAGTTCGCTATAATGTGCCAACCTGACTACCTTTTCACCTGGTTTAAACCATATATTCCAACCGCCGTTAACAAGGATGGCATAATTGCCATCATCATCTTCGTCATAATAATCATCTTTAATAAAAATCTGGTCGGTACCTGTAATAAAATAATCTGCACCAAACTCATTCAATCCAAAATCAGGTGTACAATAAAATATATCTCCACTTTCTAACTCCGTAGCCAATATGATTTCAAATTTAAATTTCATTGTTCTGTTTTTTGAATTTTTGATTTAAACCTAAACATAAAACATACGTTATTTCTCAAGCCAGCCGAATCACAAGAGTTTAATTTTACTCATAATATCATCTGCTTTAAGTTCATTATCCCTGATATCATAAAATTGATAGTCGGTTTTGTTTTTGTCATTATAGAAAAATCATCGAGAATACTACCTTCTTCATCCAAAAAATTTAGTACTTTGTTTATTTCATTATTTGCAAAGATAGATGTAAATATTTTGCTACCCAATGCATTATTTTTGTGAAGTACATCTAAAAAGATCAGGTCATACATCCAATATCTATTTCTAATATTGAAATTTTTTAAATTCTGATTTTCTTTTATAAATTGGACCAATGAAGAAGAGTACCTTATAGTGTTTGCAAAAGTAAATCCCGTACTCGCCTTTGTCCAACCACCAGAGCTTCCGATAAACATGAGATTGGAAGTATTTTGGTCTGAAAATGGATAACAAGTCATAGGGATATTTCCTTGCTCTTTTTCAGTAATGATATAATTTTCCAATTTAAATTTTACTTGGATATAGTTTTTTATTGCTGCTTCATATTGACCAAAGTCCAACAATTCTTCCGAAAAAAGGGTATATTCTACCAATGCTTCATAGCGTGATGTCGGTAAAACATACATGAATCTTGTGTTGCCGTATTGTGGAATATCAAAATCCATAAATCCTGCAACATTTTCATCAAAAATAGGCAATTCTGCTTTTATAAACCATCCTACAAAATGTTGTTTTAGGTATGGATAAGCTGTTTGATTAGTTAAAATGGAAACATCAAAAATGCTTGAAAATACTTTTTTTGCGATGTAATTTCTAGCATCTGTGGTGATGTGTACCATTAATCCATTGTCTTCTATCAGTTGTATATGATCGTTTATAAATTTAAAATTAGACTTTTTTGATATTTCTGATTTTAGATGGAGATACAGATCTGCACTCCTCAACATTTTGTACGTGTAATCCAGCAAATCGATCGTTTCACTATATTCCGTACTTCCAAAATAGATCTTATGCCATGATTTAGTCAAAAGGTGATCCCACTCTCCGGTTCCTTTTTCCCAATAGCACCATGTGCGGTCATTGGTATTTTTTTCATCTTTGTCTATGATTAGTACAGACTTATCATCAAAATAAGCATCCTTGCTCATCCTGTATGCAAGCATAAGACCAGAAGCGCCACCACCGGCTATGATAAAGTCATAAAGGAACATATCTTGATATTACTATAAAGAAAACAAAAAAAAGTATCTAAGTTTTTGGTCAGGCACATATTTATTTTGTGAGATATCACGCTCAAAATTCCAATTGTATTTAGCAATTCTTTCTCTCATGACTAGTGGATGATTGCCTTTGAATTTTTCCAATACATCTATCCCCGTATAATCAAATTCACTAGAATCGGCTACATGTTGTGCTACCCATTCATCATTATGCCATAACTTTTGAAATGTTCGTTGTTTTGCTTGCATACTTGCAGGCGGTTTTACCCAGCCATAATGATAAACAGACGCGTCAATACTTACAACTTTTAGTTTTTGATTTTGGTCTTTTCTAAATCCCTGAGCATCTCGAAATGAATAGATGTTTTTGTTATTTTTAATCACTCTGATTTCATTTTTGTACCAACCTGAAGATGTTGCTACATAATCATAAGAACCATAAAAATGAACGTACTTAAATAATAAGCCATCTACCTCGTTGTCATTTTTATAGGTTTGCATGGCTTTTACTATATTTGCATGGTATTTTTCATGGATGACTTCATCCCCCTGTATATAAAAACACCAATCGGCTTTACTTGATACCGCTTGAAAGGCTTTGTCAGTTTCTACGGCCAAAACCCTGCCTCCTTCGCGCAGGTTGTCATCCCATGCCGTTTCTAAAATCCGTATTTTAGGAGATGCTATTGACTGTATAAGAGCTAAAGTATCATCTTCACTTTTGCCTACAGCTATGACAAACTCATCGCAAATAGGTATAACAGATAAAATAGCTTCTTTGATAGGATAGTCATAAAGTATTGCGTTCTTTATAAATGAAAAACCAACAACATTCATTTTGTATGTTTAAAGTTTATGGATTTATCAATCTGGCTACAGGATATAAGTTGTGTGTCGGCTCATAGTAAGGCGAGTTCTTATAAACAAAATCTAACTGTGCTCTTCCATCTGAAGCGAATTTTTCGTCACTCAATTTTTTATTTTCCAATTTTGTTCTTATTTCCGGATTTTTATTTAGGATATCTGCAGCCAGGTCTTCAAAAACATAATCTGAAAAATATTCCTTTTGTGCCAATATACCATCAAAAAAGTTCCAATTGAACCAACTATCGGTTGCTTGAGGCTCGAGTGTTTCTACGATATATCTATTCGATTCCTGATGGGTATAAATGAGGTAATCCCCTTTATAATATTTTTTTCTGGTTGAAAAGGTTGATACCTCTGTTTGACTATGATTGTAATGTCCTTCATAAGGATTTTTTGCTGTGTCAAATTTTTCAATAAGATACATCTCTACGTCTAGTGTCGTATCCTGTGTTAGCTTATGCATATTTACACCATTGATTTTCATTAATTCAATGATTTTGTCATAAGCTTGTGGTACAATATAAGCAAAAGGCTTTTTTATGACCGTTTCAGGTAGATAATGGTTAAAATAAGGAATCACCTTTTGCCAAGGTTTATTTCTATCATAATATAATCTTTCTAAACCACTAACTTCACTTTTTTTGTAAGATGCCGTATATCCTTTGAAAAGTAAGCTATCTGCCTTCTGTGTATTTATTGTATAGTTTAATGGAAATGTTTGTTGGTTCTTTACGAGATGCCTTACTTCTTTTCTGATTTGTGCTAGTTGTGTACCATGCATGAAAAGATATTCTGTGGTAGATTTCAAAAATTCAAGGGTACTTTCCACTCTATCTTTGTAAGGTTTTAGCATGTGTGTTTCGGGCATAAAACTGATGGTATGGTGCAAAGCTGCATATCCTGATGAGTATCTCGGTGTATCCATAAAACCATAAATACCCAAATCGGGTAAGCCCCTACTAAATACATAAGGTGTCATTTCCCACCCTTTTTTATCCATATCTTTGTATAGGTATGGGAGCATATTTTGGGTCATAAATTCAGATAACAATGGATGAAGTTTATCCTTTTGTGTAGCGATGAGTGTCATGGTATAAGGATAATCTGCACCATTAGATGTATGTGTATCTATCATGACATCTGGTTGCCAATAGTTAAAGATCTGATTGAAACTGATCGCATTTTTACTGTCACATTTGATAAAATCTCTATTCAGGTCCAGATTTTTGGCATTGGCTCTGAAACCATAGGCTTCTGGTCCGTTTTGATTGGCTCTGCTTGTACTGCTTCTATTAATGCATCCATCTATATTATAAACAGGAATAATTACTATAGATATACTTTTTAAAATAGCTGAACTTTTAGGGTTTTTGACAAATTCTCTTGCAAAAAGCATGGCGGCATCTATTCCATCAGGTTCACCAGGATGAATACCATTGTTAATAAATAAGAGCGTTTTCCCAGCTTTTCTATTGTCTTCTGGAGAGAAGTGGTTGTCATTGGCTATAACGACTACCTGTAAAGGTTGTCCACTATCCGTAGTCCCGAAGTCATTTACATCTACCAATGGTGAAAGATTGTCTAATTCGGTATAGAATGTTCTTATTTCTTCATAAGTGGCAGTTTTGTTTTTATCAATATCGAACGGAATACTTAATGCTTTATCTTGGTTTACTTTATTTTGGCTGTATAAATTGTGTAATAATAAGCATCCCAATATTGTAAACAAGTACCTAAACGCCATAATATTTTATGTTTTAAATGTCAAAAGTAGTAGAAAATAATGTCCCTGAGTACTTTATTGGGAAAAATAGTAGTAGAATGATTAAAAAGAAGAGAATGAAAGAGTAAGAATCATCCACTATTAAGAACAACAAATTTTGGGTTTTTTGCACAAATAAGGTTTTATTTATTTCAAGTTATTACGCAAAAATAAGGCCTTATGTGTATTTCGTCTGCACATTTGGAACATAAGTATTTAGTTATAAAACTATAAAAAGTATGTTTTGAATACTTGAATTGTTTGATTTAGTCGCCTTAGATACATTCTGTAACAAAAATTTTGTGTATTTATGTGCAATCACCAATAACTAATTTACTTTTATGGAAATTAAAATTATTTATAAGTTTAAAATTTTCTAAAATGAAAAACGTATTCAAAATAACTGTTCTGATTCTTTTGTTATTTCTTTCTGATTGGATAAATGCAAAAAGTCATAAATCATTCCGGAGTAATGAGTCAATGCTTGGCGATTGTGTGCGACCTACCCGCCAGTATGATATGAAAGTCAATAACGTCAGGGCGAGATTGCTTACAGGTGGAGACTTATTTTCAGAAGGTCAGTATATAACACCTGCGCCTGGAGAAGGAGAATTGCCCGTATCAGGGATATACGCAGCCGGTGTATGGATGGGCGGTGTTGATCGTGCAAAGAATATCAAACTTTCCGCTGTTACTTACCGATCAGTAGGATTTGATTATTTTGCGGGACCACTAGATATTAATGGAACTTCAGATGCAGACATTTGCAGACAGTGGGACAAAATATTTACTGTTAATGGCAAAAATATATCCCAGCACATCGTCAATTATAAAAAAGCAGTAACTGAAAATCAAACCCTAAAGTGCGAAGATATACCCGAAGATGTATTATACTGGCCAGCACAAGGCAACCCATATTTTTGGGAGGAATTTGGCTGGTCACTACCCAATCAACCGTTAGCAGGATATTGGGATATGAATGATGATGGCATTTATGATCCATGCGATGGTGATTATCCCATGATTGATGACAGAGGTGATTGTTTTGGTTATCACGAAGGATTACTTATTCCAGCTGAAATCAACTACTTCATATTTAATGACAATAGCGGACCACAGACTCTTTCCGGATCGTCTTCTATGCAAATGGAGTTTCAAGTACATGCGTATGCTTACAATACCAGCGACGAGTTGAATGATATGACTTTTTTTAATTACAAATTGATCAATAAAGCTGCGGATGATTTGTTGGATTGTTACTTTGGCTTCTGGGTAGATCCTGATCTGGGATGTTATGCAGATGACTATATAGGTTGTGATCCTGAGTTGGGTATGGCATATATGTATAATGAAGACGCTTGGGATGGTATTAATGGAACTCAATGCGCAGGTACAAATACATACGAGATTGATATTCCTATTATAGGGATTGATTATGTAAAAGGCCCTTTGGTCTCAAAAGTGTTTAAAAGAGATGTAAATGGCGATATTCTATATGATAATAATGGTAAAAAATTACTGATGGATCCAGATGCTTTTTCAGGTAAACAAGATACTTTAGTGGAAGGAAAAATGAGTTCATTTACTTATATGGAGAATGGTAGTATAGGTATGTTTCCAATCCCATCTACAGACCCCAAAAGAGGAAAGAAGATGGTTTTTATAGCTATTTAAGAGGATTCTGGGTAGATGGTACTGCATTAACAATTGATGGTTCAGGCTACAATCCCGGAAGCACTGATACCACAAAATATGCTTTTCCTGATCCTCCAAACGATCCAACAGGTTGGTCTATGTGTACAGCAGGACTTCCTAATGGTGATAGGCGTATGCTTATATCTATTGGCCCTATGCTATTACAGCCAGGTGCAACACGTAATTTGACCATATCTGTATTTACCGCATTTGGTGTACAATATCCATGTCCTGATATAACGAAATTAAAATTTGTCGATAAAATCGCGCAGGACTTATTTGAGAATTGTACCATTGATGGTATATTTGATAAACCAGATGCCCCAGAAATAAAAGCAATAGAAAAAGATAAGGAAATAACTCTAATATTAGATAATCCAACATTCTCGAATAATTATAATGAAAAATTCGAGACACAAATAATAGGTCTTCCTTCTACATTTGATCCTTATTACAAATTTGAAGGATATAAAATTTACCAAGTACTAAACCAAAATGTAAGATTAGACCAATTGAAGGATGAAAAACTAGCAAGTCTGATCAGCCAATCAGATATAAAAAACCAAGTAACAGATATTTTAAATTGGCGTTTTGTACTCAATCCTGATACCTCTCTGGGTGCACCAACTTATATTTGGACAAAAGAACAAAGAGTAAGTGGAAAAAATGTAGGTATTGAAAAGGTCTTCAACTTTACAGAAGATCAGTTTGCGACTGGCGACAAATCGCTAATCAATGGGAAAGAATATTTCTTCATAGCCGTTGCCTATGCCCATAATAATTGGAAAGATTTTGATAGTGTAGAACAATATGGACAAAAATCACCCTATATGGAGAGTAATAATATTATCAAGGTATATAAATTTGTACCCAAATATAAGCTTGACCCAGATTTACCACAACTGAAAGTCACTCGTATCTCTGGAGAAGGCAATCCACACACCTTCTTACTGATGGAGGATGACATGTATGGCAAAATACTATCACCCAGTTTTGATGGAAAGATAAAGTACAAAACTGGTTATGGGCCACTACAAGGAAAAGTAATTGATCAAAACAAACTTATTAATGGAAACATCTACAGGTTGGAAATAACTGGAAATTTCTCATCTTCAGCTAATGGGAACACTTGCCAATATGATGATAACGCAGTTTGGAACCTGACCGATAAAACCAATAATATCGTCTTACTGGAAGACAAACCACTATCGTACATTAAAGAATATGCAGTCAATGAGCTAGGGTTTGCCTTAACACTTCACCAACATCCTGAACCGGGAAATCTCACTTATGAAAACAATGGTGGTATTGGAGCAACAGTGGAATACAAAAATCCAAATGGCCTACAATGGTTTAACGCAGTCAAAGATGATGGAGAAATAAGAAGTGGTTTCCCAAAAATAAGATTTTATGATCATGTGAGAAATGGTTTCAATCAAGATCCTTCTGCGTCATTATCCAAATTGGGCGATGGATTTTTTGTACCTTTATTGTCCACAAAATTTCAAAATGATGAAAAATTGCCTTTCTTTTTGAGTCCTGCAGCAAGAGATTTGATGGGTTATATGACTTCTGCCGCTACCAATTCTCTTAGATACCGTGACCTAAACAATGTGGATATAGTATTTACCAGTGATAAATCCAAGTGGAGCAAGTGTATAGTGATAGAAACGGCAACAAATGATTATTTGGACGCTGGGTTTACCACTATCAAGGCTAAAGAAGGAGATTCAGTTACCAAATATTTTGAATTGAGAGCTTCTCCTTCCAAAGATGAAAACGGAAATGAAATACAAAACTCTATTGGTTTTAGTTATTTCCCTGGATATGCCATAGATGTAGAAACAGGTAAAAGATTAAATATATTTTTTGGAGAAAATAGTGTTTATTCCGCTGCAAATGCCCCATTACTCGATGGTAATAACCCTATTGGAGGAGACATGATCTTTAACCCATCTTCGCAAACCGTTGCAGAAGAATTTACATTAAGAAATTCCACCAATGGTGAAGTAATAGGTTTTACTGATGTTCGTGGACCTGTGGCTGGTGGCCAACATTATATATACATAACTAGGATGGAGTACGACGGTTGTACTGAATTTGCTGAACGTCTTAAGAGGTCCACATCAGGTGCTGGACCAAGTATAGTCAATAAAGCCAAAGTAGTTTCTTCCGTTACGTGGACATCATTTCCTATCTTACATCCCTCTTTACCCATGCTATCAATACAAAATGGGCTGATCCCCAATGATTTAGTTGTTAGACTTAGAGTGGATAATCCATACTTCGAATCACGCAAATACACCACTGCACGCGAAAGAGCTTGCGACACAGATGGCGACCATCCTGTTTATGAGTTTGGTTTCGATAATGACTATATAAGTAAAGTTTCCAATTCAGAATCTGCTTTAGACAAGATTTATGTTAGTCCCAATCCAGTAGGTATTCACAGTAGCCAAATGGCATTACACTTATATAATTTACCTGAATATGCCGAGGTAAAACTTATAAATATCCAAGGAAAAACAAATTGGGTTGCCAAAACTTCAGATGGAAATAATCAAATTTTATCAGGTCCTGGTATTAGAAGTACTACATTTGAAATTGGTGTTGAGCTTAGTTCTGGCATTTACTTTATTCAAATAAAAGATATTCTGTCCGGGAAAACAAAAATTTTAAAATGGATAGTATTGTAAAAACATATATCATGAAAAACATCTTAAAAATCAGCTTACATGTCATATTATTCTTGATGACCAGCTGGATTAGTGCCAAAAGTAATAAAACATATCACGCTACTGAATCTATACTAGCCAGCTGCGTGAGACCAACTGCATCTTACGATATGAAAGTCAATAATGTAAGGGCAAGATTATACTCAGGAGGCAATCTTTTTTCAGATGCACAATATATTACGCCATCAAATAATGAATCACCTGTTTCTGGAATTTATGCCGCTGGTGTTTGGATGGGAGGCGTTGACCGAGCAAAAAATATTAAATTTTCAGGTATTACCTATATGTCCTTAGGATATGATTTTTTCTCAGGCCCATTAGATATCAATGGAACTTCAGATGGCGATATTTGCCGACAATGGGACAAAATTTTTAGTGTAAAAGGTAACAATATTTCTCAACACATCATCAATTATAAAAAAGCTTTATCCGAAAATCAAATGCTTAAATGTGAAGATATACCAAAGGATGTTTTATATTGGCCCGCACAAGGCAACCCATATTTTTGGGAAGAATTTGGATGGTCGCTTCCTGATCAACCACTAGCAGGATACTGGGATATGAATGATGATGGCATTTACGATCCTTGTGATGGCGATTATCCTTATGTATTTAACTACGGATGCGAAGAAGGTTACCATTTTGAATATCCAATACCTTCCGAAATCAATTTTTTTATTTTTAATGATAACGCTGGACCACAAACACTTTCTGGACCAAGATCTATGCAAATGGAGTTTCAAGTAAATGCTTTTGCTTATAGTACCAATGATGAGCTAAATGATATGACTTTTTATAACTTCAAATTGATCAATAAAGCCAATGAAGACTTAATCGATTGTTACTTTGCTTGGTGGGTAGATCCCGATTTAGGTTGCTATCAGGACGATTACATTGGTTGTGATCCTGATTTAGGTATGGCGTATATTTATAATGAAGATGCTTTTGATGGCAATCCAGAAAATTCATGTACAGGTATAAATTCTTATGGAGAAAAAATACCACTTATTGGATTTGATTTTATTCAAGGACCATTAGTCTCCAAGGTATTTAAAAAAGATGAAAATGGAAATATTGTTTATACACCAAAATTAGATATGAATGGTGATACTGTGTTAGTTGGCGATCAAATCTTATACGAGAAGGTATTATCTGACCCAACACCATTTACTGGTGATCAAGATACTTTGGTGGAAGGCCAAATGAGTTCATTTGTTTATTGCGAAGCAGGAGGCCTTTATGACGGCCCGCCAGCTACTGTAACTCCACAAAGAGGTAGAGAAGATGGTTTTTACAATTATATTAGGGGATTTTGGGCTGATGGTACACCATTTACTAAAGGTGGATCAGGGTATAATCCCGGAAGCACCGATACTACAAAATATGCTTTTCCTGACGCACCAAACGATTTAACAGGATGGTCTATGTGTACGGCAGGATTACCAACAAGTGATAAAAATATGATTATGCCAGTTGGCCCAATGGTTTTATATCCAGGGGCTACAAAATATCTAACCATGTCTATATTCTCGGTTTTTGATGTAAGATACCCGTGCCCTGATATTACTAAATTAAAATATGTTAATGGTGTTGCTCAATCATTGTTTGATGGGTGTTTTGATCGACTGCCAGATGGTCCAGATGCTCCAGATTTAACAGGCATAGGTAAGGATCGTAATATTACTATTGTTTTAAGTAATGCTAAAAGTTCAAATAATTATAATGAAAAATTTCAAGAGGCATTACCCAATATTCCAAGTGTCTTTGACAATAATTATAAATTTGAAGGATATAAAATATACCAAGTGTCCAATCAAAATGTAAGATTTGATCAGTTAAATGATTCAAATTATGCAAAACTGATTGCTCAGAGTGATTTAAAAAATGAAGTTTCAGATATTTATAACTGGAGATATGTTTTGAATCCTGACACAACAAATGGAGTAGATCCCTACATTTGGATGCCAGAACTCAAGGTAACTGGTAAAAATTATGGACTAGAATCAGTGTTTTTTGTAAATGAGGACCAATTTGCTGATACAGATAAATCACTTATTAACGGAAAAGAGTATTACTTCTGCGCCGTGGCGTATGCGCACAATAATTGGAGGCAATTTGATAACATCGAAAGGTATGGTCAAAAGCTAGCTTATTTAGAAGGTCGAAGTAATTTTAAAATTTATAAAGTCATCCCAAAATTAAATATTAATAATGAAACACCACAACTGAAAGTCACTCGTATCTCTGGAGAAGGCAATCCACACACCTTCTTACTGATGGAGGATGACATGTATGGCAAAATACTATCACCCAGTTTTGATGGAAAGATAAAGTACAAAACTGGTTATGGGCCACTACAAGGAAAAGTAATTGATCAAAACAAACTTACTAGTGGAAACATCTACAGGTTGGAAATAACTGGAAATTTCTCATCTTCAGCTAATGGGAACACTTGCGAATATGATGATAACGCAGTCTGGAATCTGACCGATATTACCAACAATGCAGTCTTACTAGAAGACAAACCACTATCGTACATTAAAGAATATGCAGTCAATGAGCTAGGGTTTGCCTTAACACTTCACCAACATCCTGAACCGGGAAATCTCACTTATGAAAACAATGGTGGTATTGGAGCAACAGTGGAATACAAAAATCCAAATGGCCTACAATGGTTTAACGCAGTCAAAGATGATGGAGAAATAAGAAGTGGTTTCCCAAAAATAAGATTTTATGATCATGTGAGAAATGGTTTCAATCAAGATCCTTCTGCGTCATTATCCAAATTGGGCGATGGATTTTTTGTACCTTTATTGTCCACAAAATTTCAAAATGATGAAAATTTGCCTTTCTTTTTGAGTCCTGCAGCAAGAGATTTGATGGGTTATATGACTTCTGCCGCTACCAATTCTCTTAGATACCGTGACCTAAACAATGTGGATATAGTATTTACCAGTGATAAATCCAAGTGGAGCAAGTGTATAGTGGTAGAAACGGCAACAAATGATTATTTGGACGCTGGGTTTACCACTATCAAGGCTAAAGAAGGAGATCCCGTTACCAAAAATTTTGAATTGAGAGCTTCTCCTTCCAAAGATGAAAACGGAAATGAAATACAAAACTCTATTGGTTTTAGTTATTTCCCTGGATATGCCATAAATGTAGAAACAGGTAAAAGATTAAATATATTTTTTGGAGAAAATAGTGTTTATTCCGCTGCAAATGCCTCATTACTAGATGGTAATATCCCTATTGGTGGAGACATGATCTTTAACCCATCTTCGCAAACCGTTGCAGAAGAATTTACATTAAGAAATTCCACCAATGGTGAAGTAATAGGTTTTACTGATGTTCGTGGACCTGTGGCTGGTGGCCAACATTATATATACATAACTAGGATGGAGTACGACGGTTGTACTGAATTTGCTGAACGTCTTAAGAGGTCCACATCAGGTGCTGGACCAAGCATCATCAATAAGGCCAAAGTAGCTGCTGCAATTACGTGGACATCATTTCCTATCTTACATCCCTCTTTACCCATGCTATCAATACAAAATGGGCTGATCCCCAATGATTTAGTTGTTAGACTTAGAGTGGATAATCCATACTTCGAATCACGCAAATACACCACTGCACGCGAAAGAGCTTGCGACACAGATGGCGACCATCCTGTTTATGAGTTTGGTTTCGATAATGACTATATAAGTAAAGTTTCCAATTCAGAATCTGCTTTAGACAAGATTTATGTTAGTCCCAATCCAGTAGGTATTCACAGTAGCCAAATGGCATTACACTTATATAATTTACCTGAATATGCCGGAGGTAAAACTTATAAATATCCAAGGAAAAACAAATTGGGTTGCCAAAACTTCAGATGGAAATAATCAAATTTTATCAGGTCCTGGTATTAGAAGTACTACATTTGAAATTGGTGTTGAGCTTAGTTCTGGCATTTACTTTATTCAAATAAAAGATATTCTGTCCGGGAAAACAAAAACTTTAAAATGGATAGTATTGTAAAATTTACTACTACAACTTCAAATTTAGTTACATTTTGATATTTTGCAAAATAATAAGTTGATTGCTTTAATGCTTAGGTTATGGACATATTTTGCTTGAAACTTTATTTTAGGTACATTTGTTGATTGTTTGGTTATTAAATAAGTAAAATATGCTCCAAGGTCAGAAAATAATCTATTTTTCAATATTTATTTTGTTATTACTGTCGGTATCACCCACTTTCGGACAGCAGAAGTACAAACTTGCCAATGAATATTACAACTCTGGTGAATATGAAAAAGCAGCACAACTTTACGAATCATTATACAAAGAGAGTCCCAACAATAAGTCTTATTTTAATCTTTACATTCAATGTCTATTAGATTTAAAAGATTTTGAAAATGCACAAAAAATTGTAGAATTTGAACTCAAGAAAAACCCACAAGATGTTTCATTATACGTTACAAATGGCAATCTACTAGAAAGACAAGGTTTTCCAGATAAAGCCAATACCGAATTTAGAAAAGCTATAAATTATCTTAATCCAGACCCATCCAATATTACCAATCTTGCCAACACCTTTACCAATTTAGCTAAATATGACCTAGCCATAGAAACTTTTATTAAAGGTGAAAAGCTTTCAAATATCGAAAACTTATTTGTTCATAATTTGGCTGATTTATATAGAAGACAAGGGGATACTAAAAATATGATAAAATATTACCTCCTTTCAACTGAAAAAGAAAAATCTAGCTTTAATACACAAACAAGTTTACAGCGCTTTTTGTCTGAAGATGATTACCCCGAACTTCAAAAACAATTGTATCAAAAAATTCAAGAGAAAACGGATGTTCCCCATTATGGTGAATTATTGCAGTGGACTTTTACCCAAAAAAAAGAATACGACAAGGCATTGCGTCAAGCAAAAGCTTTGGATAGACAATTTGAAGAAAACGGAAATAGGGTTTTTACTCTTGCTGACATTATTTTCAACGATGCAGATTATAATAATGCCATAGATGCTTATTCGTACATAGTAACCAATCATGGACTCAATACCAGTTATTATTTGGAAGCCAAAAGAGGACTTTTAAATAGTAAAAAAGCAAAAGTCACACAAAATTTTAATTACACAAAAGAAGATTTATTGGCTTTAAAAACGGAATATATTTCTTTTCTAAATGAATTAGGTAGAAACACACAAACAGCACCATTGATGCAAGAGTTTGCAGATTTTGAAGCTTTGTATGTCAATGAATTAGATACAGCCATCTTAATTTTGGAAGAACTGCGACAATTCGGCGGCCTACATCCAGAATCTATAGCTAAAGCTAAGTTGGCCCTTGGCGATTATTACTTGATGAATGGAGATAGATGGGAAGCTAGTTTACTTTTTAGTCAAGTTGATAAAGATTTTAAAGAAGGCCAGATGGGTGAATATGCAAGATACAGAAACGCAAAACTCTCTTATTACGCAGGAGACTTTGAGTGGGCGCAAGAACAATTTAAGATTTTAAAAGGTGCTACATCTAAACTAATTTCCAATGATGCTATAGATATGTCGGTATTTATATTGGACAATTTAGGTATGGATACTACCGAAGTGACCTTGCAAATGTTTGCCCTTGCTGATTTACTAGCTTTCCAAAATAAATACACCGAAGCAATAAGTAAATTGGACTCTATCAAAATATTGTTTCCTGAACACAGTCTAGACGATGACGTTTTATACACAAAGGCGCAGATATACAGAAAATTACGAAAAACTGAAGATATGATAGCCATGTATCAGACAATAATCGAAAAATATCCCGAAGAAATTAAAGCAGACAATGCCATATTTGAATTGGCCGAGCTATATGAAACGCAACTAAACGAACCAGAAAAAGCAAAAGTATTATACGAAAAACTCTTCATAGATTATAGTGCTAGTACACTTGCATTCGAAGCTCGGCAGAGATTTAGAAAGTTAAGAGGAGACGAACTTTAATTCTAAATGTTAACTTTATATGCCATAAGTTTGATAGTATCCTTTAAGAGTTTCATCTTTGCGTGAATTTAATCTTTTGGGTATGAAATATTTGAGTTATTTTTTGATAATTTTTGGTGGCTTTCTAATGGCATCGTGCGGGACTGACGATGTTGATCAAACAGATGTTGACAAACAATTTGCTATTGATATAAAACTAATAGAGGATTATCTCGCGACAAAAAATCTGACAGCAGAAAAAACTGTACAAGGTATCTATTTTGTTCTTGAAGTACCTGGAGGAGAGTCTAAACCTAAAATTACCAGTACCGTCACAACAAACTATAAAGGTTATTATTTAGATGATGTGCAATTTGACGCCAATAATAATTCAGAATTTGGACTCTTTAATGTTATTCAAGGTTGGCAAATAGGCATACCAAAATTTGGTAAAGGTGGCAAAGGTAAATTATACATCCCGTCAAAATATGGTTATGGCAGTAACCCTCCTAGTGCTATTCGCAAAGATGCTGTATTAGCATTCGATATCGAACTGATAGACTTTAAATAAAAATTATATCTCACAATTTTGTACATCTTCAAATATTCTTTACTGATTCTTTGTTTTTACATTGTCTCCTGTACTTCTAGCCAAGATGATAGAACGGAGATCATAGATTATTTAGCATTAAATAACATAGAAGCATTAGATACATTGGGAGTATTTATCCATATATCTCAAGAAGGTTCAGAAGAAAAGCCATCTACCCAAAGTACCATAGAACTATCCTATACAGGTCGATATTTGGATGGTGAAATTTTTGATAGAACAGAAGGAAGTACGACTACAAAATTAAATCTAACATCTGCTATTTCTGGATTAAAATCAGGTTTACTTTTCTTTGGAAAAAATGGTAATGGTAGTATTTATATACCTAGTGATCAAGGATATGGAGCAAACCCACCATTTGGTGTAAGAAAAAATGCTATTTTGGTCTATGATATTGACATAAAAGACTTTTAAACCTCTTCTATTACGTCCCTATTTATTTTTTTTCCGATTATTCCATTTAGGGCAAAACTTTGGTAAATTTTGATCCAATACAAAAAGTATTAGAAAGCATTATCTTTCATATAATCGCATCTTATTACCATATCAGAAAATTTTGTTTAACAAAAACTTGCACAAAGTTAAACAAAACTATATCTTTGTACCAAATAAATAAATCAAGATTATGTCAACGATAGAATTTAACCAGAATCTCAACTTTCTTACTGAATCTCTCAATGCATTCGCCTATAGTCTTACAAAAAACAGTGAAGATGCAAAAGATCTCTACCAAGAGACCGCTTTTCGAGCTATTAATAACCAAGAGAAATTCAGACCAGAAACCAACTTTAAAGCTTGGACATTTACCATTATGAAAAATATCTTCATAAATAATTATCGTAAAAAAGTAAAAGCAAACACCATCCTTGATTCTACTGACAATACTTATTTTATAGATAGTGGGTCTAATGTAATCACAAACGATGGCAATAGAAATATATTAATGAAAGAGCTTCAAGAAATGATTGAAAATCTTGAAGATAGTATTAGAATACCATTTGTTATGCATCATGAAGGATACAAATACAATGAGATTGCTGAGATGTTTGACCTCCCTTTAGGTACTGTAAAAAGTAGAATATTTTTTGCACGAAAAGCACTTAAAGATAGTATTAGAAGAAGTTATGGCGATTATGACTTAGTAAGATCAATGACGGCTTAAGCTCTTCTTAATAAATTTTATAAATATATTTCAATAGAATTCCCAAAATAATTTATATCTTATTTTTATCTTATCTAAATAAGAAAGTACTGATAATGAGTTAGTTTTGAAGGCTTCTCAATAATTTAGGTTTTTTTTAACACTAATGTTGACAAATTTTGTTGAATATTGTTCAATAAATATATACATTTGTTGCAACAAAAAAATATAATCATGTCAACATTGGAATTTGATAAAAAATTTGAAATCCTGACAGATTCATTAAATGCTTTTGCCTATAACCTTACTAAAAATATAGAAGACGCTAGAGATTTATATCAGGAAACAGCTATTAGAGCTATTACCAATAGGGATAAGTTCAGACCTGATACAAACTTCAAAGCTTGGACCTTTACCATTATGAAGAACATCTTCATTAATAATTACCGTAAAAAAGTGAAGTCCAACACGATTATAGACTCTACTGACAATCTATATTTTATTAACTCAGGCAGTGCACTTATAGAAAATGATGCCAACAGAAATATATTAATGGACGAATTAAATGGTATGATCAATTCTTTGGAAGATAGTATCAGGATACCTTTTGTAATGCATTATGAAGGTTTCAAGTATCAAGAAATTGCTGATGAATTCAATTTGCCTCTAGGTACAGTAAAAAGTAGAATATTCTTTGCTAGAAAAGCACTCAAAGAGATGATAAAAGAGAGTTACGGCGACTATACGTTTGTAAGATCTCTATCAGCTTAAACATTATACAAAAAGCCATCCAAAAAATAAGATGGCTTTTTTTTTGCTTCCAAATTTTAAAAACTTGAATCCCCATCATTTTTCTAACATACTGCTCCTTTGGTCTTCTGACAATCAGCGAGATCTGCCTTGGAAGAAGGATAAAGACCCATATAAAATTTGGATCTCAGAAATTATCTTGCAGCAAACAAGGGTAGATCAAGGCACTCCTTATTTTTTAAAATTCATACATACATTTCCTAACGTGAAATCTCTCTCAGAAGCAGAAGAAGATCAAGTAATAAAACTTTGGGAAGGACTAGGTTATTATACTCGTGCACGAAACATACATCATACAGCCAAAATAATAGTAGAGAAATACGATGGTATATTTCCCACTGATTACCATAAAATATTAAGTCTAAAAGGAGTTGGCCCATATACAGCAGCAGCGATTGTGTCATTTGCTTTTGATCAAAAATATGCCGTAGTTGATGGAAATGTATTGCGACTGATTTCAAGATTACTGGGAATAGTCGAAGCTATTGACTCAAACTCTGTAAAAAAAAGCATCACATCTTTTGTCACTAAAGGTATAGCAAATGTTGATGCCGCAGGGTACAATCAAGCCTTGATGGATTTTGGTGCTACTATTTGTACACCAACTAATCCAAACTGTCACAATTGTCCGTTTCAAGAATATTGCATAGCGCATGTAACCGAAAAAATACGTTTAATACCGTACAAAGCCAAAAAGATCATCCGCACAAATCGGTATTTTCATATTTTTGATTTTGATCTACCTAATGGACGCACCCTGCTCATACAAAGAAAAAATACGGATATATGGAAAAACCTATACCAACTACCCATATTTGAATCAATATCAACCGATGCACCCAATATTGATGAATTGACTATTTTTTTTAAAACTATTTTTGGCAATAAGCTAAGGATTGATCAAGAACCTAAATGTATTTCCTCCACCAAACAACCATTAACTCACCAAAATATACATGCCCTTTTTTACAAAATTAAGTTAGAAAATATACCTCATAAAATAAATCAAGACCATTATTTGGTAGAACGAACAAAAGTAAGCAACTTTGCGTTTCCAAAAATCATTGCTGATTACTTTAAAACCACAGTTATATAGCTCATATTCAGCTTATTTAAAGAAAATTTAATTTATAAAAATTCAGGAGATATGATTAATAAAGTAACATTAATAGGTCATCTAGGAAAAGACCCAGAAATAAGAACGTTGGAAAATGGTACTAAGGTTGGCACATTTACATTAGCAACAAACGAAAATTTCAAAGACAAAACAGACAATTGGCAAACGGTCACTGAGTGGCACAATATCGTAGTTTGGAGGGCTCAAGCAGAAAGGGCAGAAAGAGATCTCAAAAAAGGAAGTTTAGCCTATATAGAAGGAAAAATTACTCATAGAAAATATAATGATAAAGATGGCATAGAGCGGAGTACAACAGATATAGTTGCTTCAGTAGTGAACTCCTTAGACAAGAAAGAAAAAAGTCAAAATGCTCTATCGGGAGGATTTCCATCTATTGATGATGACCCTATGAACAAAGTTGTGTCTAACAACAATCCAACACCGAGTAATAATACAGCGCCTGACCCAATAGAAGATGACCTACCTTTTTAACTTAAAGGCATCTTATTTTCTGAATCAAAACAATTATTTTGGATCCTGAACCTCCCAATTTATTATTCATAGCTTTACAAACGTTGGTGGAACAACCTGATAGTAGTTTGTTGTTTAGTTTATTTATATTTTTAACACTACTTATTTGTTCTGGATTAGTATCTGCTTCTGAGGTTGCTTATTTCTCCTTAGGAATTAAAGATATTAAAGATCTTGAAGAGGAAACTTCGCCATCAGCCAAAAGAGCTTTAGTTTTAAAAGAAAAGCCCAGATACTTGCTAGCTACCATACTTATTGCTAACAATTTTGTAAATATTGCAATAGTTATCGTAGCTGACAGTATATTAAAAATTTTGATTGGCGAGGAATCCTTGCTCCTCATAGGTCAATGGCTTCATGACAATGTATTATATGGATTGGCAACGCCAAGCACAATAGCCAATATTTTCAATTTTTTGATTACCGTAGTAGGAGTCACCTTTATACTAGTATTATTTGGTGAGGCAATGCCCAAAATATATGCTACACTCAATAAGATGAGAATCATACATCTCATGTCCGGACCACTATCCTTTATGATGTATGTATTTAGTCCCCTAAGTAAAATTTTAGTAGGCTGGTCATCAGCTTTAGAAAAATCCCTAGTTTCATCTGGAGCTAATAGTATGACCAGTAAAGAAGATATTGATACAGCCATAGATCTAACGGTTACCAATAATTCAGAATCATCCTCTCAAGAAGCAGATATTCTGAAAGGTATTGTCAATTTCGGAGATACATCAGCCAAGCAAATCATGAAGCCTAGAATGGATATCATTGGTTTGGATGAAGAGTTGACATTTAAAGAAGTGATGAAAATAGTGCGTGATTCAGGATATTCTAGATTACCCGTATATCGAGAAGAGTTGGATACCATTATTGGAATTTTATATGTCAAAGATTTGCTAGCACATACTGAAGAAACAGAAAATTTTGATTGGAAAAAATTGATTAGAAATGCAGTGCTTTTTGTACCAGAATCTAAAAAAATAGATGAGCTACTGCGTGAATTTCAGTCAAAGCGTATGCACATGGCAGTGATTGTGGACGAATATGGTGGTACCGCTGGTATAGCTACATTAGAAGACATCATGGAAGAAGTAGTGGGTGATATTAAAGATGAGTTTGACCAAGAAGAAGAAGTGGATTTTATCAAAATTTCAGACAATAATTATATATTCGAAGCAAAAACATTGCTCAATGATGTATGTAGGATCATTGGCGAAAATACGAGCGTTTTTGATACAGTACGTGGTGAAGCAGATTCCTTAGGTGGTCTAATTTTAGAAATAATAGGCTACATTCCTACTTCGGAAAAAGAAATATCTATCCACAATATCACGCTTAAAGTAGTATCGGTTACCAAACGTAGAATTGAAAAAGTAAGCCTCATAGTAAATGAAATATAGAAATGTCCTGCTTATTGTAATATTAAGTTCTTTTTTGATTTCTTGTAGTGAAGAAGCAATCAAAACACCTAAAGCGAGAATGTATCCCAAAGTGATCTATCCATCAAAGAGTTATGTGAGTTTTGACACAGTTTTATGTAATTTCAACTTTAGGTTTCCTTCTTATGGTAAAATAATGCAAGATTCATTTGTGTTTGATGGAAAACCATTGCATCCTTGTTGGTTTGATATTCAGATACCCGAACTAAACGCTAGCTTACATTGCAGTTATTACCAAGTGACTAAGCAAAAGGACTTATCATCACTCATCAATGACGCATTCACAATAGCAGGCAAACACAACATAAAGGCCAATTACAGAAAAGAAGCTATCATCCTAAATAAATACGGTGTCAAAGGCGTAATGTTTGACATAGAAGGTCCTGTAGCTAGTCCTTGCCAATTCTATTTAACAGATGAAAAAGACCATTTCTTTAGAGCATCATTATATTTCAACAGTAAAGTAAATCCGGACTCAACAGCGCCAGTATTGACATTTATAAAAACTGATATTGATAGTTTGATTGCAACATTTAGGTGGAAATAGGTTATTGATTACTAAATACGTGTTTGTTTTAAAAAATTATTGTTCCCATTTGCAATGAATTATGCAAATTGGCTTTTTCAATATACTAATTTTCTATTTTCCCTAATCAATATGCTTTGACAAGTTGTAAATACTCTAAATAATTTAGAAAACATTTCCTGTTTTTAAACAATCTTTTTACTTTTACCTAAATATCCATAATGAATTCCGTGATAAGGGTCAAAAGTGAGACAAAATAAGCATTTTTACCTGTTATAGGAAGTTCCTTTAAGATTCTTAGGTTTTACATTAAAGTAATCGTTAGCAAAAATATGAAATATTTATTCATCACTTGGATACTAATGGTATCTAGTATTATTTTAGCCCAAATCAATGACCCAATTGATGATGAATCTAAATCATTTGTAAAAATAATGCTGACATCAAAACAGTATAAACAAAATATAGAATCTCTTCTAATCAAAACAATAGAGGAATCGGGCATCAATATTGAAAGATATGGAGAAATAATCCGATCGAGATATGATGGTTTAAAAATTGTTTTAACTGAAAAAGACTCAGCCACCCTATTAAAAATTAAGGTTATCCAAAAAGCATTTAATACACGTAAAGAAGAAACACTAAACGCTCTATGTGTAAAAGAAAAACTGAATAGAGAAAGGTTTGATTTTTTGTTGGACAAATATCGTAAAGATATAACATACCAACAGGCACTATTGCCTATTATATCATCAGAAATTGCTAATAAATGAGATGTTTATTAATCTTTTGGGGAATTATTTATACCTTTTTCTCATTTGCACAACCACCAAACAATCGATATGTCTCTCCATTATTTAGTACTGTCTCTGAAACAACCAATGTATTGTTTTCCAGTAATGTTCCAATACCAAATCCTGGTGGAGGGTTTTATGAGACACTAACTGGATATCCGCTAAATGTCGATGAGTTCAGTCTCACTAATGTAAACCTTTACATGAATATTTTTCAACCATCAGGGGATACTTTAAGTAAAAGACCCGTAGTTATTATTTGTTTTGGTGGAGGGTTTATAACTGGTAGTAAAGATCATTGGAGTATTCGACTCATAGCGCAAGAATTGGCAAAGAGAGGATTTGTAACAGCGGTGATTGATTATAGACTCGGTATGAATATCTTTGATGAAGACTTGTCTGTGAGAGCCGTGTATCGAGGCGTCCAAGATGGCAGATCGGCCGTCAGATTTTTTAAAGCCGATGCTGCTGGTAGTAATACTTTTAAAATTGACCCCGATCAAATATATATCGGTGGACATAGTGCTGGAGCTTTTGTAGCTACGCATAATGCGTATCTAGACAAAGAAAGTGAAAGGCCAGCATCTACTTATGTTTGGACCCAAGGTTGTGGTTTTTGGGATCTTTCTACGTGTAACTGTCCAGATCAGGGATGTTTGGATTGTGTAGGCAATAATAAAACTTTTAATGGACAAGCTAAAGCCGTATTTAGTTTAGCCGGTGCAGTAGGGTTTACTTCTTATATGGAATCTGCTACTGACCCAAAGATAGTCATGTTTCATAGTCAAGATGACGATACAGTACCATATAACTCAGGTCAACCGTTCAGTAGTGTGTCTGGATGGATTGTTGGATTCGATTTACCTGATGTATATGGTAGTTTACCTATGTCACAACGTGCTGATGTGATCAATCTACCAGACCAATTTTATTCTTATAATAATAGAGGCCATGATGTACATGAACAAACATCTAGTTCATTATACAACGATATAATTCCTGGCATTTCCAATTGGTTTTACGAAGAATTGCTCAAGCCAATACAGCATCCTATAGAAGGTCTTAAATATGTATGTGAATCATCATTAGTACAAACATACCATACGGTTTCTAATAATGCAGCCTATTATGATTGGAAAATAACTGGTGGCACCTTCATCACTCAAAACACCAATTCTACAGAAATAACAGTATTGTGGGATTTGACTGAACCTATACACCAGATAAAGCTAACACCTTATAGTATTTGGGACGCTAAAGGTGAAGAAACTTTGATAAATATAAGTATTGCAGAAACTTTTGTCAATCAATGGACAGGAACGAACGCAGCATGGGAAAATCCTCAGTTTTGGTCTCTGCTTATGCTACCTCAATCTTGTCATCATGTGGTTTTCCCATCACACCCTATTTCTCCTATACAAATACAAGTATCTGAAAATCAAAACTATATAATCAAATCACTAAATATTGGTCATAATGTCAATGTACATATTCCTGCCCTTTCTTCAATTATAGTTCAAAATTAATCATGCTAAAGGAAAGACCTGAAAGTTCCAGCAATATAAAAATACTCAAAAAAACTTCCCTGTACAAAGGTTGGTCCACACTCAATGAATATATAATAGACTATACTCGACGTGATGGCAGGACCGAACAACAAACAAGAGAAATTTTCGATAGTGGTGATGGTGCAGCAGTGTTGCTTTACAATCCATCTGTTCGAAAGATTCTATTAATCCGACAATTCAGGCTACCCGTTTTGCTCAATGGACATGCAGATGGTTTTATCATAGAATGCTGTGCAGGTATGCTCGACGAATTAAATCCTGAGCAAGCCATCATCAAGGAAATAGAAGAAGAAACTGGTTACCAAGTCACAGAAGTAACCAAGATCTATGAAGCATTCGCTACACCAGGTGCACACAAAGAAAAGATCCATTTCTACTCCGCTGAGTACAACTATGGTATGAAGATACACAATGGTGGCGGCGATATATCTGAGCAAGAAGATATAGAGATCTTGGAATATAGATACGATCAAATTCCGGATTTATTAATAAGTGGCAAGATTATAGATGCTAAGACAATTGTACTTTTACAGTGGGCGATGATGAGGTTGGTGTGATGAGGGAAATGATAACTAAATTTGTGAAGAACAGAAAAATTACAAAAATTTTTATACATTCTGAAAAATTATTTAATTTTGTTGGGTTACTTTTGTCTTGTTTGGTAATTAAATGTATTAGTAAACCAATTTAAAAATAATAAAAAATGGGAGACAAACATGTAGTTGCCTTTTAAAAGGTATAGTGATTGATGTACAAGAAAACTTTATTGTAAATTTTATAGGCAAAACCACTGTTAAGCTAGAAAATGGTGATCTACATGAATTTTACTATTATCAAAATGAAGAGACTTTAAAGGTAAATGATGAAATAGAATTTGCATCTTACAAAATGAAACTATTTCCAAATAATAGTTGGATGTCAGCTGATATGCTTATTTTGAAGAGTAGCAATGTTTTTTATTGTGATGTTGTAGAAAAAGAAGTAAAACTTGATAAACTAAATTTTTTATATGTTCAATATCAATCATTTTACTCCCCTATAAATTTTGATTTACTAGAATATACTTTTTATACAAAACCAAACCGTATTTGCAAACCACGAGAACACAACCATTTATTTGATGATAAAATTATCCTTGTTATAAAATAGATATAGAACTTGATAAAAGTATTATTATTTAGTGCCTTTTTACGGTTTTTATAGTCAATTGTCAGGTGAAGACCGAATGTTTAATGAAGACTTGATTGGATTCTATTTACTTTTTGATAAAACCCAAAGTTTTGATGATATTGTAAAAAAGAATCAAAATTTTGACACTAACAATAAAATTGAAAATTCAAATATTTGGGGAACTTATATCAAAATGTAACTCTATCTAATCAACTGAATACCTGCCCATTGATCTATGCTATATTTTCCAGATTGGTACATATTTCGCTTAGCTTCATGGACGGCATTTAAGTTTATCTCTGTTACATCTTTATAAATATGGTCCATCATATGGGCAGTTGATTGATCATCGACTACCCATAATGTGGATATTACTTGGTGAGCCCCATTATTCAAAAAAGATCTTGCCAGTGTGATGGTTCCTTCTTGATGCATAATTTTACCATAATGGGTTTGGCAGGCACTAAGTATGACAGACTGAACTGAAGCGTTCATTGCTTCTATATCATATGTATAAACAGTATCGAAAAATGTTGTATTTGAATCATTCCTAAACAATAAGTATGCTAAGTGTTGTTTTTTTTCGTCTGCATAACCGTGTACTGCAAGATGGATATGATTAATTTTTTTGTTTTCGTAATAATTCATAAATCTAATTTTAGTGGCATTTAGCCCACAATATTTGTGAGTTAGTTGTAGCTTTTGAGCAATATTTGTTACTTCCTTATACGTACCACCTAGTTCCGGGACATCAGAGTTACTACCTTCCTTTATGGTTTCTGGATCAGAAAACGAAAATAAAGCAGTATTGTCATTGGTTATTTTAACTTTCGTTTTGGGGCCTGTACATCTATCTATATGTATCAAATAACTAAACGAATGCTGGTTAATGGCAAGTTCTCTTTTAAAATTCATTGCCAATGCATCAAAACTCAGCCTATGTAATTCGTCATCTGCAACAATCATAATATTATTTATTTCTTGAAGTGATTCCGGATTAAATTTCTAAACACTTCTAAAGAAAGTTTAAAATAAATAGAATCCAACTCAATTTCGCCAGACTGATATTTATACAAACTAAGAAGATCAGCCTTATCATAATGTTTTACTTCGATATCAGCTCTATTCTTTGTAAAATAAAATATATACACTTTATTATCTACGATATCATATTGAATACATGCTGTATTTTTAGGCAATATTGATTGCAAATATGACACTGATTTTGCTTTTGATTGGCGCGTTTCACATATATACTCAGGGTAGTGCTTTGAATATTCAACATAAATCTTTTGCAATTGCTGTGTCCAACTACTGATGCTGTCGTATCCAAAATTTTGTGTAGATTTGATCATTGAAATACGAGAATTTAGATATTTTTCTTTCATATACAATTTTTCATTAACTCCATATTTATTAGCAATCTCTTGATTATTAGCTGTACTTACTTTAGCTTTATTGTAAGCAATAAGTTCTATATATTTATTGATATAAATTTGACTTCCTGTCAACTTATACAATCTAAAAATGAGCGGTATAGCATTATCAATATAATATCTGGCGTAATCGTTAAAAACAGTAAGTTCTTTAGATTCATCACTGGATTGAACGGGACTATTTTGGGGAAGTAGTGAAAGCTCCATAAACTTCAAAGCAAGTTTCAAATCTGTTATATTCTTACTTTTCTCATACCTTTTGGACAAAATCACACAAATGTCATTGCCTAAGATGTAATTTATTGTTGGATTAATATATGCTATGGAATCAATAAATTTTTTATACAATGTATCTAAATTCTGAAGTTTTGGGTCAGATAATTCATATCCTTTTAATCTATAATTAATGGCCTTGTCAAATTCTCCATTCTCCCGATATGCTTCAGATAAATATAAATAAATCGTTAACAACAATGCTGGATCATATCGTTTTTTATTATCGTAAAATTTTATAGCTTCATGGTAATATTTGATTGCGTTTTGGTAATTACTTTCTTGCAATTCATAATATGCCAAACTTCTTTTTAGGTTCATTTTATCTCCATATTTGTTACTATTTGCTACAAAGGCAGTGAGATATTTTTGAATGATATTGAGTCTAAACCATAATGAAAGTACGATAAATATTTTAGAATTTCTTGTTGGGCCACAATTACATCACGATGATTTCCAAATTCTTTTGCTTTTATTAAATATTCCAAACATTTATCATTGTCATCGGTATTGATTCCGTAGCCCCGAGCCATCCAACCTAAGCATAATGAAAAACTATCCGAATTACAACCAACCGATATGTTATAGGCGTATTCTCCAAACAAATGTGCGACGTTAAATTCCCTGTCATTGAATGCGTTTTGGATTCCTTCTACGCCAGCTAATAAACAAAAATTTCGGTTATATCCATGTTTTTTGTACGAATCTATACTTTTTTGAAAGTATTCTAAAGCTTTTTTATCATTCGGAAAATCATATTTAAAATGTAAGCCGATCGCAAAGAAATAAATATTTGCTATTATACCGAATTGATCCATTTGATCAGAATATGGGTCAATCATGTAATCAGATTTGTTGTATCCATATAATAAGCTATCAGTATAAATCAATATTTTACTGAATTTATCTAAGGACTGAACATAATTTTTATCAATGTGAATACTATCAACACTATACAAATTATGAACGTAAGCAAGGGATCTCATCTTAAAATGAACATAATTTCTAGATGGCAAGTCGGTTTCTTTGATTAATAATTTTTCGTACTGTGAAATTGCTTGCCTTCGATCACAGTTCGCTAAAAGATCAATTTCATTAAGTAATTCTAATTGGGACGAACCTAGAACTCTAGGATAATTTGACTTTAAATTTTTACAAGCCATGAGAAAATACAAAATATAAAATAGTATGAGTGTTTTCGAAATGCTCCTTAATATTAATGGCATACTATTTTACAATTTTATCAAACTTTCTAATTTTATCTTGGTATCTTGTCAATTCTGATTTTATAAATATTTGTCTTCCTGTTTTTTCGTGTCCAAGTCCCATTTCACATACTCCATGAGAGAATAATGCAAGGGTATCTGACTTTGTGTTCCATAACTTTAATAACAAAGGGGAAGCTTCTTCAAATAGCATCAAACCATATAATTCATATGCTTTGCGCTGATCAGCTGATAAAATAATATCTTGCTTTATGGCTCGTTTAGTGCTATGCAATATTAATTCATTTTCAAATTGTTTATCTTCAAAAATTGCATAATGCACATTGTAAACTTTTTCTCTTTTTTCTATTAACCACACGGCTACCAATAAAAGTACAATACTAGCCGCTGCCATCCATTTTCTTATAGCTACTATTGAAACAGAATTTTTGCGATAGATACTTCTCCTACCATATCATTTTCCCATCCTTTCATCATTTCCAGTTTCTCCAACAATGCTTTTACCCGCATACCTTGATGCAACTCTTTCAAGTCTTCAAGATCTGCCTTTAAGTCTCTCTCATGGACAAGGCGCATCTCAAATTCTGATGTGACATCTACATCCAATCTACCTTTAATGTATCCATCCAGCAACATCAAATCTTTCTCTGAGCTTCTCAATCTTTAATACTTTTTTGTTTATGACTAAAATATATGTTTTGTAACCTTTTCAAGCACTTATATTTTTGGTTTTTAGTCGTATCGGCATTTTTATAGCTCATCATAAGTGTTATTTCATCCATACTTTTATCATGATAATAATATTGTACAAGAACCGTTTTGCAAGGATCTCCTAATTCATCTAGAGATTGGCATACCATATTAATTTGGTCTTCATTGACATTATTATCTTCATCTATGACATAAGAAGCAACAAAGGATAAATAATCATCCGTCACAGGTATTTGACGACTTCTATGTAATTCTAGCGCTTTATTTCGAGCTATACCAAATACATAAGTCTTAAGATTGGACGTCAATATTTTCAGCTTTTGGGTTTTAATATTGTCATATAAAATCATGATCGACAACTGAAAAATATCCATGGCATCGTCTTTGGTGCAATTATACTCTTTTTGTAACCATTGCAGACATTCCGATTTACAAAGCATATAAATCTCTTTAATTGCTTCATTTTCGTTGGTTTTGATTTTTTGGATCCAGTCTATCACGCTGATCATTGGGTTTTGACAGGGTGAAGATAAAAAATATTGAATTATGAAGGTTACTTTTATATATTAATTTTCATAAAGGTCATTATTCATAATTTTTAAATACAGATATCATGAAAAACCAATTTTTGTACCTAATTATTTCATTAATTTCTTTCACTTTTCCTGAAATTTTAAAATCACAATCTAGTCAGAATGCAATCTTTTTAAGAACTTCTACAACTCTTCAGAATACAAATGCGACAAATTCAACTTTCAAATGTAATCTTGATCAGTCTGATACATATAATACATCAAGTTCTAATGAAATTAATGAAGCGGTAAAATTAGCATTAACAAAAAAAGAATTGCAAGAAGCTGCCAATGAAGTAAATGTAGAAACAAATAAATTAATTCACTTTTCCACATTAACAACAAAACTTTTAGAAAAATACATCTTCGGTACTGATTCAATAAATCAAAATTTATTTTAGACTATATGCTCTTTATAAATAAATTGAACGATTTTAAAGAAATTACTATCAAATTGAAGGACAATATCGAAGAATGTGACTCAATACATCTGTTAAATCATATAAAAATTAATATATTAGCATATCGAGACTCTATCAAGATTTTTAATGAAAAAGCTAATTCAGAATTAATGACTATTAAAAAGGCCATTGAACCTAATGAGAAAGCTAAATCAGAAGTTTCCACGCTACCTCTTATTTCAGGCCTTGATAATTATTACAAACCTAATATTCAGATGTTGGGTTCCGCCAAAATTGAAGGATTTGGTGTTCATAATCTTGGTATTTTTGTTGGAAACAGTGTCAGTGATACTGCATCGATTCGTACATTAATTTTACCAGAAAATAGTAGATATGGCATGAACTTAAAGGGAAATGTTAATTATTCAAGTAAAAGTAATACTGGTATATTTAGCTTTATCGGTTTTAATTATTCCATCACTTATAACGACAAAGAGACTATTGGATTCGACGGTAATGATAAATTTGCTTTTAAAATGGTTCAAATTAAAGGAGGAGGAGAAGCAGTTGTTTTCAAAAACTTCTTGAGTTTTTATTTCAATGTCAATTATGATACTTCTGTGAGCGGTAACGACTCTTATAAAAGATTATATAAACTGGAAGACAATAAACAATGGTATTATGATTTTGGAACAAAAATATTTTATGGTAAAGATTTAGATAAATATGGTGGTCTTGGAATATTCTGTGATCTAAATTTTATAAAATTAAATGATGATTTAAACAAATTCCGGAAAGAGTCAGATATCTTACTTCCGAACATAAAGCTTGGATTACAAAAAAGCCTAAACTAATATAATATATAGAATTCTACTTTAAGAAGTGATTATTACTTATTTGATGTAGAGTTGTTTTTTAAAACCTCATTCTAAAATATTTTTTCCTACACCTTCTGACACTTTGTCCAAAGGCCATTTCGATTCTCTGCCATTTTGATACCTTTTTAGCATTTTTTACGTTTGGTATATATATTGACATATCTATTTACTTAATAGGAAAATCAGATGTTTGACAGAAATTTATATATGATGGACGATATGCAAGAAGAAGGAGATATCATCCCGGTATTTAGTATGGGAGATGATGAACTCAAGTTTGATGATGTGTATAAGGACGTGATGCCTATATTAGCACTTAAGAATACAGTGCTTTTTCCAGGTATTGTTATCCCGATCACCGTCGGTAGAGACAAGTCTATCAAAGCATTACAGAAAGCTGAAAAAGGAGATAAACTCTTAGGTGTGCTCACCCAAAAGGACATGGAAAGTGAAGATCCAGACCAAGAGGGTTTGCATGCTGTAGGTACCGTGGCTAGAATTATGAAGATACTTAAAATGCCCGATGGTAGTACTACAGCTATCCTCCAAGGAAGAAAAAGATTTACTCCCGGTATCTTTCTAGCAAATGATAAAATGCTTGAAGCTACTGTAAACATTATTGAAGATGCTGTACCTACCAAAAATGTAGAGTTTAACGCCATTATGTCCACTATTAGAGATTTTGCTAAAAAAATAGTAGAATTATCTCCCAATATTCCTACAGAAGCCAATATGATGTTGAAAAATATCAAAAACAATGGCTTTATGCTCAACTTTATCGCGTCCAATATGAATATGGGTGTAGCTAAAAAGCAAGAAATATTAGAGACAGATGATTATATGGCCAAAGCACATTTAGTGATGAATGTGATGAACGGTGAGTTGCAGTTGCTTGAAATCAAGGACCAAATAGAGTCTAAAGTACGTGGTGATCTCGAAAAGCAGCAAAAAGAATATTTCCTCAACCAACAACTGAAAACCATTCAGGAAGAATTAGGTGGTAATCCACAAGAGGAAGAGCTCAATAGACTGCAACTACTATCAGACAAGAAAAAATGGCCAAAGGATGCCAAAGATGCTTTTGATAGAGAAATTATAAAAGCAAGACGGATCAATCCACAGATAGCAGAATACTCAGTAATACTAAATTATCTTGAGTTAATGCTTGATCTGCCATGGGATGAAGTCACTAAAGATATTTTCAACCTAAAAAAGGTCAAAGCTGTACTTGATAAAGATCATTTTGGACTGGAAGATGTTAAAAAAGAATCATCGAACACCTTGCTGTTTTGAAACTGAAGGGAGATATGAAGGCACCAATTATATGTTTGGTTGGCCCTCCTGGTGTAGGAAAAACTAGTTTAGGTAAGTCGATTGCTACAGCATTGGGCAGACAGTTTATACGTATGTCTCTCGGTGGATTGCATGACGAAAGTGAAATAAGAGGCCATCGCAAAACATACATAGGTGCAATGCCAGGACGAATACTTCAATCCATTAAAAAAGCAAAATCGTCTAATCCTGTTTTTATTTTGGATGAGATAGACAAGCTAGGCAAAGATTTCAGAGGCGATCCTTCTTCAGCTTTACTAGAAGTTTTGGACCCAGAGCAGAATAGCACTTTCCATGATAATTATTTGGATTTGGATTATGATTTATCTAGAGTTTTATTTATAGCTACAGCAAATTCATTGTCCACTATTCAGCCTGCACTATTGGATAGAATGGAGATTATTGATGTTAGTGGTTATTCATTAGAGGAGAAGGTCGAAATTTCTAAAAGACATTTAGTACCTAAACAAGCCCTAGAACATGGATTAAAATCAGATTCTGCTATATTGTCTCTATCATTGTTACAATTTATAATTCAAAAATACACTAGGGAGTCCGGTGTAAGATCTTTAGATAGGACATTGGCTGGTGTGATGAGAAGTGTCGCTAAAAAAGTGGCAATGAGTGAAAAATATAATCCTAAATTGGTAGAATCGGATGTCATTGAGGCTTTAGGACCAATCATGTTTGACAACGAACAATATTTAAAAGTAGATCTACCCGGCGTTGCTGTAGGATTAGCTTGGACTAGAGTAGGAGGTGATATTCTTTTTATTGAAGCCAGTTCTAGTAAAGGCAAAGGTAAATTAGTACTTACTGGTAATTTAGGAGATGTGATGAAGGAGTCTGCAACCACTGCATTAAGTTATATTAAAGCACATGCTGCTTCATTAGGTATAGATCCAGATACATTTGAGCAAACAGATTTACATATACACGTACCTGAAGGTGCGATACCAAAAGATGGTCCTAGTGCTGGAATAACGATGCTTACAGCCATTACATCTGCACTCAAAAACAAACCAGTCAAACCATATCTTGCCATGACTGGTGAGATCACACTTCGTGGTAAAGTGTTGCCAGTTGGTGGCATTAAAGAAAAAGTGTTGGCCGCAAGAAGAGCTGGCATTAAGGAGATAATGCTTTGCGAAGATAATAGAAGACATGTTGAACAAATTCCTATGGATTATATCAAAGGTATGGAATTTACTTATGTGAGTAAAATGGATCAAGTCATTGAAAACGCATTAGGATTTTTGGTCTTTTAGCAGATAGATAATTTATTCAGTATTGACATTTTTGTAGGTAAAAAATAAATGAGCAACCATAAAATTCGTTAAAACCATGTTAAATAGCTGAATACTACTATATTTACACTGTTTTATACGTTTGGAAATATAAAGATTGGTAATTTCATCCTTATTATTAATAACAACTAGTCAATTATGCGTTTTGGATTATTTATAGCTTTATGTGTTATCTTAGGTTTTTCTAAAGCTAATGCTCAACAAAAAGAGGAACCTATAAAGGTAGTAGAGTTTTCAGGTAAAGTAGTATTTGAAGATGACAAAGGTAATCCAGCGCCGCTTCCCTACACCAATGTGGCGGTCAAAGGTACAAGCAGAGGTGCCTACACTGAGTATGATGGATTTTTTGCGTTAGTGGCTTTAGCGGGTGAAACCGTTGTTTTTTCACGTATAGGATATAAAACAGTTGAAATAAAAATTCCTGAAAAATTAATTTCAGACAGATATACTTGGGTTCAGATAATGACCGAAGATAATTACTTACTTCCAGAAGCAGTAATAATGCCATGGCCAAGTAAAGAACATTTCAAACAAGAATTTTTGGCTATTGATATTTCCAATGAATTAAGAGAAAACGCAATGGCCAATCTTGCCGATGAAAAAATGAAAGAAATTAGATATTCAGTACCGGTGGATGGCCGAGAAACTACAAGTTTAGTTCTTAAACAACAGGCAACCGATTATGTCTATACTGGACAAATGAAACCTCAAAATATCTTCAACCCAATAGCATGGAAAAATTTTATAGATGCATGGAGAAGAGGGGATTTTAAGAAAAAAGATAAAAAATAAAATGTTTTATTCATCCTAATCTTCCGATTAAGAAAAGCCTATTTACAATAATTATAAGACCATGTTAGGATATATTATCTGTTGTATCTTACCTTTGTGGCAATTAAGAGTAAAAGGTTAATGAAAATCACAGATTATTTTGAAAAATCCAAAGGACAAACTTTGGTATCATTTGAGGTATTACCACCACTTAAGGGTGGAAGCATGTCAGATATCTTCAATACTTTGGACCCATTGATGGAGTTCAAACCACCATTTATAGATGTTACTTACCATAGAGAAGAATATGTATATAATAAACGTCCAAGTGGATATTATGAAAAAACAGCCATTCGCAAGCGCCCAGGTACAGTGGGTATCTGTGCATCTATCATGCATAGATATGGTATAGACGCCATCCCACATTTGATCTGTGGTGGATTCAGTATAGAAGAGACAGAAAATGCTCTAATAGATCTTAATTTTTTAGGTATCAACAATGTTTTAGCACTACGTGGCGATGCTAGACAATTTGAAGATAAGTTCATACCTGAACCCAACGGCCACAAATTTGCTGTAGATCTAGTGAGACAAATCAATGATATGAATCATGGGACTTATTTAGATAGCAATATTGAAAAAGGTACACCTACCGACTTTTGTATTGGTGTGGCTGGATATCCAGAAAAACACTTTGAAGCGCCAAACTTTGCTACTGACATCGAATACCTAAAGCAAAAAATTGATGCCGGTGCAAGTTATATTGTAACACAAATGTTTTTTGACAATGCCAATTTTTTAAGTTTAGAGATGCTTGCGAAAAAGCTGGAATTAATGCTCCCATAGTACCTGGGTTAAAACCAATTACTAAAAAATACCAACTGACTTCTATTCCTAGAAAATTCTTTATCAACTATCCAGAAGAATTAGTTACAGAATTACAAAAAACAGAAGATAAAGATGTAAAGCAATTGGGTATCGAGTGGTGTATAAATCAGTGTAAAGAATTAAAAGCAGAAGGCGTGCCTTGTCTTCACTTTTATACAATGGGGGATGTTGATACTACTTACAAAATAATAGAAAAATTGTAATACTCTGAATAGCGTATGCTCTTCATGATTGTTAGTTTTAAATTTATTAACTTTTTACTTAATGAAGATATATTGAAGTGCTGTCCAACTATTGGTAATATTGATGCAGTTGGCATCAATATATATACAAAATGAAATTAAGTATTACCAGTTTTTTTTCGCGAATTATTATCTTTATCTACAGCTCATTTAATTATTTCAAGACTTTTGGTTTCTATTCAGTATATCAAAAAATACACATCGAAACTCATATTTATTAAAGTGTCTATTAGTAACTGTTCAGCTATAACCCCATAGGGGTAGAAAATTAATAACCGCGGATATATATCCGCGGTAAAAATGGAAAACCAACTTAATTTTGGCGCTATTTTTGCCTATAAGTTGCAAAAATCGTGACAAAATTATAGTGAAATAGTAAACACCTGAATAGTTACGTCTATTATTTATAAACGCCAACAATTTTATTTTGTAAGCAAAATGTTTCACGTGAAACAATTGCTTACAACAAAAAAAATAGTAAATAATAAACACTACACATTATTACATACAAACTATTACTATTATAGAAACACAAATAGTTGAAGTTTAACTAAAAATTTAGATTGTAAACTATACATACATCACTATAAGTATAAAATATTAATAATAAAATCAAACAAAGTGCATAATTTTGTATTAAATAAATAAATCAGATAAAAATGTTTCTATATTTGTGTTTTCAAAACAATATTAAATAACATTAAATTTTATTTTTATGAACAGTATTATCGGTTTAGGAAAGTATTTATTTGCTATTCCTATGGCAGTATTTGGCATTATGCACTTTATGGCAGCAGGAGACATGGCTGCTATGGCACCAGGGTGGTGTGGGTATGGTATATTTCACCGGTATAGCTCTTTTGGCTGCGGCAGTAAGCATCATTATTGGTAAGTACGACAAACTAGCTTCATTATTATTAGGTATTATGCTTTTACTTTTTATTCTACCTCATGCCCAAAATTTATCTACCAATGATATGGAAATGATAAATATACTAAAAAATATAGCTTTGGCTGGCGGTGCATTTTTATATGCAAGTGTTGCAAAAGATAGTACCTATGTAAAATAATTGTATTATCTTTGCATTGATAAATAAATTAGCAAAAAGGTCAGCGAGCAATTGCTGGCCTTTTTTTATTTAAATTATACTTAATCTAAAACTTACATGAATGTTTCACGTGAAACATTTTAACTACTTTCTAAACTTTAATGCACTTACTACTATTTATATCTCATAAAATATAATACCCAATGAAAAGTTTCATCTTACTAATGTTCTTACCTTTTGTAGTACTTTGTCAAAATACAGACACATCTCCTTTTAGACAGATGTATGATCTTCTCCAACCAGCCAATAACTATCGAACTGTTACAGGCGCACCTGGTCATGAATATTATCAATGTAGAGCAGATTATAATATAAATGTAGAACTGGATGATCAATCCCAAAAGCTATATGGGGAAGAGATCGTAACATTCTACAACAATTCACCAGATATTCTTACATATCTTTGGGTACAGTTAGATCAAAATCAACAAAGCAAAGACTCTGACTCTCATAAAATAAATCAAGAAATTATATCAGAAAAGGAAGATATAACCTTTATGTCAAAGGACAAAAAAGAATTTGATGGTGGATTCAAATTAGAATACGTAAAAGATGCTATGGGTAATAGCCTAAACTATATAATTAATAAAACTATGATGAGAATTCAACTACCTACATCATTGAAAATAAATGAGAAATTTACTTTTAAAATAAAATATTGGTATAATATTAATGATAGAATGAAACTAGGTGGTAGATCTGGTTATGAATACTTCAAAGAGGACGACAATTATCTTTATACAATTGCGCAGTTTTTTCCACGTATGTGCGCATACAATGATATAGAAGGTTGGCAAAATAAGCAGTATTTAGGCTCAGGAGAGTTCACTTTAATATTTGGAAACTATCTCGTAGCTATAACTGTACCAAGTGATCACTTAGTAGCCGCAACTGGAACCCTCCAAAATATGGAAAAAGTACTTACTAAAACTCAAATAGAAAGATATAAAAAAGCAGTAAAGGAATTTAATCAACCTGTAATTATAGCGACACAGGATGAAGCCATCCAAAGAGAAAACTTTAAAGAAAAAACTAAAAAAACATGGATATTTAAAGCTGACAATGTAAGGGATTTTGCTTTTGCATCATCTCGAAAATTTATTTGGGATGCTATGAATGTACAGATAAGTAATACAAATACATCAATGGCAATGTCAATGTACCCGAAAGAAGGAAATCCATTATGGGAAAAATACTCAACCAAAGCTGTCGCACATACATTAAAAACATATTCTAAATATACAGTCGATTATACTTATCCAGTAGCATGGTCTATTAATGCTGATAGGATAGGAATGGAATATCCCATGATTTGTTTTAACTTCGGAAGATGTGAAAAAGATGGTACTTACTCCGAAAGAACAAAATATGGTATGATAAGTGTGATCATACACGAAGTGGGTCATAACTTCTTTCCCATGATTATCAACTCTGACGAAAGGCAATGGGCATGGATGGACGAAGGTTTGAATACTTTTGTACAATACTTAACTGAACAAGAATTTCAGCGAAATTATCCATCAGGGAGAGGAGAAGCTCAAAAGATTGTGGACTACATGGCAAGTGATAAAACAAAGATGTCACCCATTATGGTAAATCCTGAATCCGCTTACCAATTGGGTAATAACGCTTATGCTAAGCCAGCAACAGCCCTCAATATCTTAAGAGAAACTATTATGGGACGAGAACTCTTTGACCTGGCATTTAAAGAGTATGCCAAAAGATGGGCATTTAAACAACCCTATCCAGCCGATTTTTTTAGAACCATGGAAGATGCTTCAGGTATGGATCTTGATTGGTTTTGGCGTGGTTGGTTTTTTACAACTGATCATGTGGACCTATCCATAACTGACGTAAAAATTAAGAAAGTTACTCCAAAAGATCCTTCCTTAATTAAAAAAGAAATGAATGAAGAAATAAAAAGAAAAAATATAAGTGCTGTAAGAAATGAAACTGCTATCACAAAAACTTACAATGAAATAGATACTACACTAAATGATTTTTATACAAGATGGAATAAAAATAGCATAGATCAAAATGAAATTAACGGTTATAAAAAATCTATCTTGAACCTGTCAGAATCAGAAATAGACATTATAAATAGTCAAAAACTATATTACGAAATACAATTTGAAAGAAAAGGAGGATTAGTTATGCCAATAATCTATGAACTACAATATGAAGATGGAACCAATGAAATCATTAGAATTCCTGCTGAAATATGGCGAAAAGGCGAAACGAGTATTAGTAAAGTACATGAAAGTGATCAAAAAATAACAAGAATAATTTTGGATCCCTATTTAGAAACAGCTGATATTGATACTAATAATAATTATTATCCTAGAGAAGAACAGTTTAGTAAATTTGAAATATTTAAGAAAAATACACAGAGAAACCAGCAAGAAAATCCTATGCAAATAGAAGCCAAAAAGATATTAAAACCTTGATAAAAATCTAGAGCCTTATCCTAAAATATAAGGCTCTTTTTTATTATCCAAAAATGTTCCGTCTTCAACGCGGGTCATAAAACTACGCAGTGCTTCATTAAATAAATTTGGCCGCTCCATCATAGGTGCATGACCACATTTATCTACTTTAACCAACTCAGAATTTGGAATAAACTCATGAAACTTTTCACCAACCCATATAGGAGTAACAGAATCCTGAATACCCCAAACAAGCAATGTAGGAGTTTTAATTTGATTAAGTTTATCTTCTAAATTATGTCTTACAGCAGACTTAGCTATAGCTACTACACACATAGCCTTTTTTAAATCATTTACAGTAGAATATACATCGTCAACCAGCTCTTTAGTAGCAATGGCAGGATTATAAAATACACCTTCTGCCTTTTGTTTCATATACTCATAATTTCCTCTTTTAGGAAATGTGGTTCCCATTGCACTTTCAAACAAACCGCTACTCCCTGTCAAAATCATACTTTCAACTTTGTCAGGATGCTTCAAGGTGTATAACTGTGCTATGTGACCACCTAAAGAATTGCCCAAAACATGCACTTTATCATATTGCTTATAGTCTATAAATTCCTCTACATACTCAACTAACTTCGTTACAGAGAGACTCCTTAACGAAATTTCAAATAATGGTAAAATAGGTACTACTACATTATGAGTAGATGAAAAATGACTTACTATGCCTTCAAAATTACTGAGAGCTCCCAATAATCCATGCAAAAGTACTAAGGGAGTACCCTCACCACCAGTCTCCATGTATTTAAACTTACCTTCTTCTTTTGTTACTAATTCAGACATTTCTTTCCTAATAAAGGTTTTTGCTTGAAAATTGTGGCAATATATAGCTATTTTTTAATTTTTTTTATCCTGAGTACAAAAAATATAAAAACAAATATACTTACCAATCCTAAAGCACCAGCTTGATGCAGCACTCCCCAAAGTATTGAAATCTTTCCAACACTACTCACTACCGTAATTATTCCAATAACTATCTGTAATATTATAAAAAGAATTAGCCCAAAAGCACTTTTAACGAAAACTGAAATATTCAATTCACTTCCAATTTTATATAATTTATAACTAAAAAAAATACCTACAATAAAGATCAAATAAGCTGTATTTCTATGTAAAAAGTGTACTAATGCTGGCATAAATGAATTAGTATCATAATGGTTAAAATTACTGCTACTCCATTGACTAGTTTCAAATATTATATCCGGTAAATAAGAACCTCGCATATCTGGCCACGTAGGGTAAACCACAGCCACTTTCATTCCAGACATCACACCTCCAAAAAATATCTGCAAAATAAAAAATACAACTAAAAAATAAAAAATAATTTTTACACTTTCTAAATGTCTATTAAAAGTAATTTCGATAGGTTTAAACCTTGCTTTCAAAAATGTCCAAAATAAAGCAGCATATACACTAAAAGCTATCATCAGATGCAATGAGAGTTTATAAGCATTGACCCAAGGTCTAGAAACTAATCCACTAGCAACCATAATCCAACCAAATGTAGCAGCAAGTGCAGCTAATAAAATTACCACAAGTAAGTTCTTTAAGAGCGGCTTATCTAAATACCCTTTTATAGAAAAATAAATAAACGGAATTAAAAATACAAATCCCATTAATCTAGCCCAAAATCTATGAATATATTCCCAAAAATAAATAAACTTAAAATCATCAAATGACATACCTTCATTTATTTCTTTGTATTGCGGAGTAGCCTTATAAAGATCAAATTCATCTTGCCAAGATTGCTCACTCATAGGAGGTAAAGCACCACTTACTACTTCCCATTTTGTAATAGATAATCCCGATTCTGTCAATCTTGTAATACCACCAATGATTACCTGAACAAATACCATAATCAATCCAATGATTAACCATGTTATTACTGCTTGCGAATATTGCTTTTGTTGATTCATGACGCAAAAATAAGCATTCAAACACCAGAAAAAAAATTTTGATTTTGTTTGAATTTTATTTGTGTATTAATAATATAATTCTTTTTAAAAATAAAATTTTATCATTATTACTGATGTGGATAAGTGGATAAACTACCTAAAATTTTTTCACCTTTGGTTATAAACAAGTAATACAGTAGATTTTGTATATTAATTACTTGAATTTCAATTAATTAACATATTAACATGTGGATAAGTTAACAAAGTAATATGGCTCAATTGTCATGAATGGAATGTGTATAAGATGCTAATTAACACTTTTAAAAATGTGTATATTGTTTATATCTTAATTTTATAGATATGTAATTGTACATTTTATGTTTATTCTATTATTTTTACACTAAATTTTACAAAAACCATGTGGATAAGTCATTTTCTAAATCATTATTAAATGAGTATTTTAGGTATTATTAATTTTTAAAATGTTTATAACTTTTTATGAGAGTAGTTTTACAAAGAGTATCTTCAGCTAGTGTTAATATAGACGGTCAAATTCATTCAGAAATGGATCTTGGTATATTAATTTTATTAGGAATAGAGACTGAAGATACATTTGAGGATGTTGAATGGCTAGTCTCTAAAATATGCGGATTAAGGATTTTTAATGATGGTGATGGTAAAATGAATCTATCTATAGGAGAAGTAAATGGTCAATTTATGGTAGTAAGTCAGTTTACTTTACATGCAAGTACAAAAAAAGGAAATAGGCCATCCTATATAAAGGCGGCAAGACCTGAGTCTGCTATACCACTTTACGAACTTTTTATAAAACAATTGAACATAGAAACTCATACTGAGATTAAGACAGGTATATTTGGTGCTGATATGCAAGTAAGTTTAGTCAACGATGGCCCCGTAACAATATTAATAGATTCAAAAAATAGAGAATGATGAGTATTAAAGAATATCAAATAGAGGTAGATCATTGGATTAAAACTATTGGAGTTAGATATTTTTCAGAATTGACAAATATGGCTATACTTACAGAAGAGGTAGGGGAAGTTTCTCGTCTAATGTCAAGGATGTATGGCGAGCAATCTTTTAAGGAGTCAATTTCTGAAGAACAACAAAAAGAAAAATTAGCAGACGAGCTCGCAGATGTTATGTGGGTTGTCACATGCCTAGCTAATCAGACGGGTATAGATTTAGAATCAGCTATGCAGGCAAATATCTTAAAAAAAACAAATAGAGATAGAAATCGCCACATTTCCAATCCTAAATTACAATAAGAAAACAACCTATCAAAGATTTCGATAAGGTTGTTTTCATTATGTACATTAATAAATCATTTACTATTCATAAAACTCTACCATTCCTGAATCCACGTTATACATTCCACCAACAATTTTAATGGCTCCTATTTCTTCCAATTCATGAATGATAACACTTTCTCGCCTAATGAGCTCCATAGTCAATTGAACATTGAGTGTTGCCACCTTCTCTACAAATTCTGAATTTTTACTTGTCCTATTGTCACTGACTGATTTTTCTTCATATACTGCTGGCTGGATTTTGTTGAGTAGTGTTGTGAGGTTACCCATCTCGATATGATCACATGCGCCTTTTACAGCACCACATTTAGTGTGCCCCAAGACTACAATAATTCTTGAACCTACCACTTTTGTGGCAAATTCCATGCTTCCTAGTATGTCTTCATTTAGAATGTTTCCAGCTATCCGAACACTGAAAATATCACCCAATCCTTGATCAAAAATCAACTCTGCTGAAGTCCTACTATCAATACAACTAAGTACAATCGCAAAAGGCCATTGACCCTCACGGGTATCATTAACTTGTTCTAAAAGATTTCTATTTACTTTGAGATTATTTACAAAACGGTTATTACCTTCCTTCAAAAACTGAAGTGCTTTATCAGGTGTAACGGTTGATTGTGATTCTGCGCTATGTGCTTTCATTTTTATTTTATTAATTATTTAATTTCAAAATTCTGTGTTTATTGTATTAATTACCTTCTACCCAAGTATGCCTATTATCTTCCAATGTGTTTTCAAGTTTGTACTTATCTTTAAAGCCGACTAATTCTACTTTGATACCTTTCTCAGGGCCACCTGCTTCTTTAAATTCTTTGATTAGATCCAGTACATCATGAGCGATATACTCTGACTGTGCTGCGTTGATGATTACTGTACTGTTTTCAGGAAGGTGCCCTAAGGTGAGTTTAATAGCAGCTTTATTAAGGAAAGAAACTTCCTGAGCCAAATCAATGTGTATAACATCTCCTGTATGATAGGTTTCTTTTCTGAAATAGTAAGCGCGCTTGAGATTGCCCTGTAAAACAAACAATATACTAATAAACATTCCTATCGCTACACCAGTCAATAAATCTGTAAACACTACTGCCAGTAATGTAACTATAAATGGAATAAATTGAAACTTGCCCTGAGCCCAGAATTTTCTTACTTTATCAGGATGAGCCAATTTGTATCCTATCAAAAGAAGGATAGCAGCCAGAGTAGCCAATGGAATTTTATTAAGTAATGTAGGTATAGCCAAAACACTCACCAATAAAAAAACACCATGAATGATGGCAGATAATTTAGTTCTTGCCCCAGCGTTGATATTGGCTGTAGTTCTGACTACCACCGAGGTCATTGGTAAACCGCCCAACAAACCACTAAGAAGGTTACCAATACCTTGTGCTTTAAGTTCAGTATTGGTACTACTATATCTTTTATATATATCCATTCGATCTCCAGCCTCTATACACAATAATGTTTCAATGGATGCTACAACAGCTAAGGTAACAGCCATTATCCATACTGATTTATTAGTCAATCCACTAAAATCAGGTAATGTAAACAAAGTACCAATCTCACTTAAATTATTTAAAACAGGAAGAGTCACTAGATGTGCTTTATCTAGAGCCATATTTGAGCCCGTCCTTACAAATATTTCATTGATAATAATACCTACTAACACAGCTACTAATGCACCTGGTAAAAGTTTTATCTTTTTAAGTGAAGGAACTTTATCCCAAGTAATTAATATCGCTAGCGATACTAATGTAATGAGTGTTGCACCTGGACTGATGTGGTCAAAAGATTCCATTAATGTGGTGAACGTATTTCCACCTGTTTTTTCTACAAAAGCAAGGTCTCCTTCTACATCTTTATCATATCCGAAAGCGTGAGGTATTTGTTTTAAAAAAATGATGACTCCAATACCTGCGAGCATGCCTTCGATAACATTATTGGGAAAATAATTAGAGATGCTTCCTGCTTTTAAAAAGCCTAAGACCAGTTGAATAAATCCTGATAATACCACTGCCAGCAAAAACAATTCAAATGAACCCAAAGAACTAATCGATGATAGCACGATAGCAGCCAATCCGGCAGCCGGTCCACTCACACTTACATGTGACCCACTCAATACTCCTACTACCAAACCACCTATGATACCAGCAATAATCCCAGAAAATAATGGTGCTCCCGATGCCATAGCTATACCTAGACATAATGGTAACGCTACCAAAAATACTACTAAACCAGCTGGGAAATCTGATTTTATGTGTTTGAAATAAGAATTAAAATTTTTCATTTTTTGTAATGTTAAGATCAAATAAGTTTTAAAAGCAATCCGTAACTATTTGACACGAATTTTAATGTCAAAAAGAACTGTGCTTAATAACCTACTTGTATATTGGAGGTATATACCTACAAATATTTTAGTTAAAAAAAATATTATGGATTTAGATCAAATTATTAACTATACTATTATTTGCTTAAAACAGATTATTAAGAGTCTAATTAATAAAATTAATGCCATCTACCACAAAGGCAAAATAGCAAAGGAAAAAGATAGGTTAAACTTCTGGAGGGTTTTCTAAATCTAAATATAGATCCGAAATATTATTAAAATCCGAAAAATGAAAGCAGTAATTTTTTTTCCTGTTGTATAAATTAATTTCGAAATAGTTAGTATTAGTAGGTAGATTTAACTTGATTAATTTATCATCTGCTTTTTTTTCACAATTTGTGTTATGGTTTTCTTCTTCTAATATTGCAACGGTATTTTTAACTTTGTAAAAATAATTAGCTAGATCACCTGTTGTGGTGCTCATCATAAAGAAAGCTATACAAATTATAAATACATTATTTAACTTCATCACTTCATAAACTAATAATGTATTATCTTTGTTCAAATTGAACCAAATTACTTTAGAAGTTAATGACTTTTTAATATAATATGAAGCAATATTTAATTTTATTAGTACTATTATTTACTATTCAAAGTATAGTACAAATTACAATATTGTCAAAATCTTCATTGATTGTTGTTACGGAAGAAAATAATGAAGAACAATCTACTGAGCATAAAATATTAGAATATACATTCGTAACATTAGGTTCTAGCTTTGATAAATTACAGAATAACGTTATAAAAAACAAATCAATTCCTACTCTTACCTCAAAAGCTCAAATGTCTCCAATAATGTTTGTAGAGACTCCACCACCCAATAAAATGTTCTACTAATACTATTTATAAGTCGATTTTAGAATATTTTGTTAAAAAATTATTTAATGGAACTAAATAAAAAAGCACTGAAAGGTGATATTTTCGGTGGTATTACAGCGGGCATTGTAGCATTGCCTCTTGCTTTAGCATTTGGAGTACAATCAGGTATGGGAGCGGCTGCTGGATTATATGGTGCTATTGGTTTAGGTATTTTTGCGGCTATTTTTGGCGGTACCAATTCTCAGATTAGTGGGCCAACTGGTCCTATGACGGTAGTGACAGCATCTATGGTGGCGCTGATAATTGCAGAAAAGGGTTCATTAGAAACGGCATTACCAACAATTTTGCTTTGTTTTATCCTTGCAGGTGGATTTATGATTTTAATGGGTTTATTTAAGATCGGTCAATATATCAAATATATACCTTACCCTGTAGTATCTGGTTTTATGACGGGTATAGGTGTGATCATAATTTTACTACAGCTGTTTCCAATGCTTGGATATACTTCGCCCAAATCAATTATTGAGATTATTTCAAACTTAGGAAATCCCTTAAGTAATATTCATTGGCCATCGGTGGCATTAACTGCATTGACAATGTTGATTGTATATTTATTTCCAAAGATAACTAAAGTAATACCTAGTACATTAGTAGCACTGGTATTAGTGTCTGTTTTATCTTTAGTGTTTTCTATTGATGTAGCCATCATTAGGGATATTCCATCAGGATTACCCAAGTTACATTATGACATTTATTTAGCAATAGATGATATAAAAATAATTTGGATGCCTGCTATCACTCTTGCTGCACTAGGTGCGATCGATAGTTTATTGACATCTGTAGTAGCGGACAATGTGACGAGAACAAGCCATGATTCTAATAAAGAACTAATAGGTCAAGGTATTGGAAACGTGGTAGCAGGGTTTATAGGAGGAATACCCGGTGCTGGTGCTACAATGCGAACATTGGTAAATATAAACTCTGGCGGTACTACTAAAATTTCAGGAGCCATTCATGGAGTTTTTCTATTATTGGTATTACTGGGTTTAAGTTCTCTTGCTTCTTTAATTCCCATACCGGTATTGGCGGGTATTCTACTTACTGTTGGTATAAGTATAGTGGATAGGAGAGGATTAAGCCATATCGGTAAAATCACTAAAACTGATGCCATCGTCTTAATAACAGTTCTCATTCTTACCGTATTTGTGGATTTATTGCAAGCAGTTGCGGCAGGTATGATTATTTCTTCTGTGATATTTATCAAGCAGATGGGCGATATCACCCAAAAAGATTCGACTTCTACTACGATACAGACATCTCAAGAGGCTGAAAAACTTCATGATAGATATCATATTGCGTTAGGTATCAGACCTTATGTTTCGATCAAAAGGATAAATGGTCCCCTATTTTTCGGAAATAGTGAATACTTCATGCAACTAAGTAAGAAGGTTTCTGAAGATATAAAACTTCTGATCATAGATTTGAAACATGTCCCCTACATAGACCAATCAGGATTATATTCGTTGGAATCCATAATTCTAAATCTTGAGCAAAAAGGGGTGCAGGTCTATTTATTAAATTTACAAAAACAACCAGAAGCTATGATGAGAAATATATTACTGATCCCTAATGTAGTAGAAATAAACACTATATTTGATGATGAGTTACTATGCGCTGAAGCAGCAAAAACTTATATTGGTCAATTAATTAAACAAATTTAAAATGAGTGAATTTTATAAAAAAATATTAGAAAATAATAGAAATTGGGTAACCCAAAAAATAGAAAGTGATCCAGAATACTTTAGTAGATTAAGCGAAGGTCAAACACCACCTTTGCTTTGGATAGGATGTGCAGATAGCAGAGTGCCAGCAAACGAGATTACAGGCACACAACCAGGCGAAGTATTTGTGCATCGTAATATAGCCAATATGGTGATACATTCTGATATGAATATGCTAAGCGTTTTAGATTATGCAGTAAATGTACTTAAAGTCAGACATGTGATTGTTTGTGGACATTATGGCTGTGGTGGTGTGAAGGCAGCTCTGGGTAACGCTAATATTGGCTTAATAGACAATTGGATAAGGCACATTAAGGATGTGTACAGATTTCATTATCGTGAGCTCGATGCTATTGAAGATGAAAAGAAAAAATTTGATAGATTTGTGGAGCTTAATGTAATAGAACAAGTAATGGATCTTGCCAAAACATCTATTGTTCAACGTGCTTGGAATAAAGAACAGGATCTTTGGATTCACGGTTGGGTTTATTCCATACATGATGGTTTGGTAAAAGACTTAGGCGTAAATTACGGAAGCAATAATGAGTTGCCGGATGTTTATAGATTGGATATGATGCCCGTATAGTTTTAATAGTGAATAAAAGGTCCGTGCAAATTGCGGGCCTTTTATTCTTTTAAAAAGTATTCTAACTGATCAAAATCCACAGAAAGCTTTAATGCTTCTTGTTTATTTAATTTCCTTCCTTGATGATAAGCATTTATTTGGGTATCAATAACATACTTACTTGCCAACTGTTCTTTTACTTTTAAGGCATCACTATAAGTTTTAAAATTACCAATAGTGTATATATATTTTGATTCATCAGCAGACTTCTCAATAATAATGTCTGTATAATGATTCAAAATATCATTTTTCAACATTTGAATGGCTTCGGCAAATTGTATTCTAAATGTTACACCCTTATTTTTGTCATTAAATATGTCCCACTTAGTGTCCCTGTATTGTTCCGCTACAATTGGCAGATCATAGGTTACTTTAATGGTAGTGGAACTATCAGAAATGATGTTAAAGTCAATCCTTTTATTGGTCTTTTCTGCAAGACTTGATGGTATATTATTGAGATAGGGTGCTGCCAATGGAAAATTGGATCCGCATCCAAACATTTGAATCCGATTCAATCCAATACCAAATTTTTGTAATTGTTCTGATATTTTTTCAGCTCTCTTGATAGAAAAATATAAATCTATTTCTTGTCTTCCCTCAGAAGTTGAGTGACTCCAAAGCATAATCTTACTCAAAGGATAGATTACCATCATTTCAGCAATCTTTTTAAGTTGGTTTACATTACTAATATTTAATACATCTTCATCACTTGTATAATATAAAGGTTTCCCTACTAACTCGCGTTCGGGCATTGGCTTTGGAGTAATTATTTCTTTGATTACATTTTGCTTAATTAATGTGATAGAGTCTTGAGATACGTCTGCTACCATAAGAGGTTCCACAAATATTGGTGTTTCAGTGTACTCTAATTGATCTATGATTTGCTCTTTGAAGTAAGCCATGTATAAATCAAAACCACCTTTGGATGTTATTCTATTAGATGCAAAGATGGCGGTCATACCATCAGCAGAGATCTCCATATCAATATCATCTCTTGGTGAGTTTATTGGTGCAAAGAGATTTATAGCTTCTGTCCATTGGTCATATTTATATTCAGATTTGAAAATATCATATCCTCCCAATGTTTCAGGCTTATCGGATGAAAAGTATAAAAATTTGCTATTTTTAGTTAAATAAGGACTAACCTCGTTAGAAGAAGAATTTAAAACAGGGCCAAAATTTGTGGCTTCCGACCAAACATTATTGGATAAAATAGCATAATAAATATCATATCCACCAAACCCTCCAGATCTGTTTGAAGAAAAAATGATAAGGCTATCATTAAAAAAATGAAGGTCTTTATCTCCATTATCTCCATTAAAAGGAAAGTTATATAGTGGTGTAGGAAGTCTTTCTAAGTTTTTGTCTAACTGAAAAGTATCTGTATAAAGAATTCCTTTATTCTGAATATTTTCTTTGGTGTAAAACATGATAGATCCGTCACTACTAAAATCTTGTATTCTTTCACTTTTTGAAGTGTTTATAAGATTGTCAAACGGTAAAACACTGCTCCAATTACCATCTTTTAGATCCACATAATAGATATCTGATGAATAAAAACCTCTTATTACATCAGTTAACCCTTCTCCATTCCTAAGTCCACCAGTTGACTCACTACGCGTAGAAGAAAAATAATATCTATTTACTTTTGTTGGGCTCTGTACAGGGCCATATTCGTCAAATTCAGTATTCACATAGCCACCAAGGTTTTCAACAAATGCTATTTGTGAATTAAACCTTTTATTTTTGGCGAATCCACATTTTTTTATTTCAGAAACAATTTTGATCCATTCATCTGAGTTTGTTTTTAGTGTATTGAGATAAGTTTTATAAAATCGTGCTGCGTCTATATATTCTCCCTTAGCAAAATAAGCCATTGCACTATACTTAAATCGGGTATTATCAAGTGATTTTAATTGGTGTGCGGCTGCCATATCTTCTATACACTCATCAGGCTGATTTGTTTTTAAGTAGCAAATACCTCTTTTGATTAAAGTTTGTGGTTCTTTTATTGTCTTTTTATAAGTGTTGAATGCTTTAAGTGCTTGGTTATATTTTCCTGCTTCAAAGTAAATATTACCTTGTTTGAGTTGAGCTTTCTGAGCATAAGTATTGTGTATAAAAACTAAATTTATTATAAAAACTAAAATAACTAAGCGCTTGATATTCATATTAAATGAGTGTGTTTGGATCGAATTTTTCCAAGTAATCTGAAATTCGTTTTAAAAATGCGCCTCCCAATGAACCATCAACTACACGATGGTCATAAGATAGAGATAAAAACATCATTTGGCGAACAGCTATGACATCTCCAAACTCGGTTTCGAGCACTGCTGGTTTTTTTACAATGGCTCCAGTGGCTAGTATTGCAACTTGGGGTTGATTAATAATAGGTGTACCCATTAAGTTGCCAAAAGTACCAACATTGGTAATTGTAAAAGTTCCGTCTTTAATTTCTTCTGGTTTCAATTTATTTTCCCTAGCTCTACTAGCCAAATCATTAACCATTTTGGCTAATCCAGCCAGATTTAACAAATCTGCATTTTTTATAACAGGTACGATCAGGTTACCACTAGGTAGCGCAGCGGCCATTCCGATATTGATATCTTTCTTTACTATGATTTTAGAACCATCCAAAGAAATATTGACCAGTGGAAAATCTTTGATTGCTTTTACTACTGCATCGACAAATAGCGGTGTAAATGTGATGTTTGTACCATATTTTTCTTGAAATTTTTTCTTATTCGCTTCGCGCCATTTGACGAGATTAGTCACATCCGCTTCTACAAAAGATGTGACATGTGGTGAAGTCTGTTTGGACATGACCATGTGATCTGCTATCAGTTTTCTCATACGATCCATCTCTATGATTTCTATATTGCCTGACAAAGATGTACTTGCAGTGGTTGGTATTGTAGAAGAGCTAGCAGTTATTGCAGTTTTTTGAGGTGTTGTGATTAATTCCTTAGGAGCGGAAATAGACCTTGTTGCAATGTAACTCAATATATCTTGTTTAGTGACACGGTCATTGGCTCCCGTGCCTTTTATATTATTGAGTTCTTCTTGCGTTATTTTTTCTTCTTTGGCGATGCTTTTTACCAAGGGAGAGTAAAATCTATCTTCGCTGTTGGAAATATTAAAATCAGTATTCACTGTTGGGATATCGGCTACTATTTTTTCAGCCACTAAAGTAACTTCAGTGATTGATTCTTCTTTTACAGATGGAGATGCAAGCGGTTTTACATCTTCTCCTTCTGTTGCAATTATTGCTATGATTTTACCTACTTCTACTACGCTATCTTCTGGAAAAAGAATCTCTGATATCACTCCGTTAACAGGTGAAGGAATCTCTGAATCTACTTTATCTGTTGCGATTTCTAAAATAGTATCATCGACAGAAACCTTGTCTCCCACATTTTTTACCCATTTTAGTATGGTCGCTTCTATAATACTTTCACCCATTTTGGGCATCAAAAGTTCGACTTTAGACATGATATAAGATTTCGGTTAGGTTATGAAAGCGCAAAATTACGAATTATTATTGTCTGAACGAAAATCTTTGTTCTTTTATACAAAAAGGAGTTGAATCAAATACACATTTTAATAGTACTTTAAGATGAACTTACGAAGTATGTCCAATGCGTAAATGGTGGCTGTTTCGATATTTTTTGCTCTGTCTTTTCCAGCCTTAAGTAAGTATGTGATTTTATCCATATCATTTCCTACACAAATCCATATAGTGCCTACGGGCTTTTCAATAGTGCCGCCATCCGGACCAGCGATACCTGATATAGATATAGCAATATCTGTTTTCAATATAGCATTGACGCCGTGTATCATTTCGATGACCGTATGTTCACTTATGGCACCATATTGATTTAAGGTTTCAGGTTTTACTTTGAGAAGATTTTCTTTTACAGTATTGTCATAAGCTACGATGCCTCCCATAAAATATGCTGAAGAACCTGGGATGGTGACTAACCTAGCGGCAATGGCTCCTCCCGTACAGCTTTCAGCAGTGGATATTTTTAGATTTTTTTGTATGCAAATATTGTAAATTTCTTTCTCTAAGGATGAATTTCCATATCCAAAAACAATTTCACCAAGTCTTGATACAATCTTATCTGAATACTTTTCTACTTCAGCTACTAAGGCATCGTTGCTATTTCCAGTACCGCTTAATCGCAATCTGACACTAGCTATGGATGGTAGATAAGCTATTTTGATGTTTTCTGGCATTTCGTCAAGTATATCACTGATAGCAGTTTCGATGATAGTTTCGCCAGTGCATGCTGTCAAGATGGTTTTGTGATATATGTGAATGTCGGAACTTTGAGATAACCACGGCAATACTTCCTCATTCATAATGGCCGTCATTTCATACGGTACACCAGGCATGGATATGATCAGTTTACTTCTGTGCCTGAACAACATACCGGGAGCGGTACCCATGCTATTGCGCAAGATTTCCACTCCTACAGGCATCAAACATTGGTCATGATGGTTGGGTGACATAACACGACCGAGTTTTTCAAAGATCTTTTGAATCCTTTCAAAGGTTGGCTGATCAAAATACATCTCCACACCAAGAAAATCAGCAATCGCTTTTTTGGTAATATCATCTTTGGTTGGGCCTAAGCCACCCGTCATAAATATAATATCGGTTTCTTCCAATGCTTGCTGCATCGCTACTATGATTTGGCCATGATCATCACTTACCGACCAAGTCTTCCTGACTCTGATACCGATATCTGACAATTGCTGACCGAGCCAGGCAGAGTTCGTGTCTATAACCTGACCAATGAGTATTTCGTCGCCGACGGTGATGATGGATGCGTTCATGGAAATTAAAATATTATGGTTATAAACAATGGAACTCGATTATGGTTATTTGTACTGCATTCCGTCTACTACAATTTATCTACACCGAACCTCCTGAATGCGTTCTAGAAAAACGTCATAAAAGTCCTAACCAGAGTTTTTTAACTTGTTTCAAACGATCATATTTACACCATCATTTTTTAGCTTTACACCATCATTTGCACCATCACATTGTGAGATTTATGTCTAAAATGTAGCTATGGTACACAAAAAAGCCCGATTATTGCTAATCAGGCTGAATGTTTTTTTAGAGTGCACCTGACAAGCAAAAGTTGAAAGAGGCACTTTGATGGTGTAAAGATAGGTGCTTTATTGGAGTTTCTACACATCAATAGAGAGAGATAATAAGCTCATACTCTGATTTTGACAACTTCATTACAGACAGTCTGGGCTGACGTATCAATCCTATATTTTCTAATCCGTGTATTCCCTTTATTTTTTGTAATGATATGGGATTTTCAAAACCTTCTTTTGGTTCAAAAGTAACTGACACCCACTTTGGGTCAGCAGTTGTTTTGTCTTGGTGGGCTTCATCCATTACTTTCATAATACCCATGATACTGTTACCTTCTTGACTATGGTAAAACAGCACATGATCACCCAACTTCATGGCTTTAAGGTTATTTCTAGCTTGCGCATTGCGAATAGAGTAAATCTCAAATCTGCCGCTCCGAAGAATATCCTGCCAACTGTAGCGAAAAGGGGCAAATTTTACGAGCCAATAGTTCATGTAACTAACAGCAAATATCTTCGTCTTCGTAAGTAACGATATCTATTATTAAGTCATCACATATAATTCCTATCGGATGGCCATAAAGCATAAAATTTGATATTGGGAGTGGATCAACACAATACAATCTATCACCAGCGTGTATATACTTTTCTCGTAACTGCATTAGTAAACGTCCAAGAGCGTTTATGCCAACGAGTTTATTTCCTGATTGGATTGCACCCCATAACTTATATTTGGGGGCGTATTCTACGATGTTTTTATCACCAGTAGAAGCTAATAACTCACTGAATTGATTCCAATTTTGGGCTAATTTGATTTCAAGAACCCATCTCATAACTTTTACTTGGATTTGATCCCAGTCTTTGCGGGAGTAAGCATCCTTATATTTATTACTTACCATTTTGGCTTTCATGGCATTATCTTGAGAGATAATTTCTGCTTGAATTTCTGGATAAGCTGAATATCTCATTGCCTGATATAAATGCTCGGCAGATGGTATGATAATCTCATTTACATATAATGAATAACCTGAAGCCATATTAGATAGACCACCAAATTGTTCTTTGGTTTTTCTAAAAACTACTGAATCAGATATGTTATATTCCCTTATCATATATTATTTAAACGACAAATGTAATTACTATATTTTAATTCCTCTATTTTTTAAAGGAAAAAGACCTATCCAACCATGACCTGGCACATTCCACCAAAAAACTATTGGGCATGTGTTGCTTACATTCCTCCAAGTGAAGAACATAGTACCTGTACCAAAAGTTTTATAACTGGGATAAGTTTTGCCTAATGGTCTGTGTTTACTCTTGGTGTCATCATCAGCTATTTTTGAAATGATCTCTATACCTTTATCTAGAAAAATTTGCTCAAGTTTTAATCGATTTTCACTAGATCTAAAAAAGGCCTCTTTAGACGGTTGATTTGCTACTCTGTAAGCTTTTTCTGCCTGTCTATCAGAGTTTATATTTGCGAGATAATCGTCATATGTACTTTTGCTCTTAGTTGGGTAAACTAGGTTCAGTTTATCATTTACCGCACGTATATTATTTTCAATTTTGTAATCAGAGAAAATAGGAAATAACTTAGGTTCAAGAAATACTGAATCTCCATTAAATTTGTTTTTCAGAATGTATCTAGCATTATTACTACCCCATGTATGTTCACAAAAGAAATAAGATAAAAATTTTATTTCCTTAGATTTTATTTTATCCAATAAATTTTGAGTTTTGACATAATTATGAATGTCATTACAAAATGTTCCTCCACTTGCCAGTATGTCATCAATGTAAATATAGTTTTTCTTAGCATTGTCAGAATATGCATTTAATGAAAATCCACATTTTTCCAAAATTATGGAGTCCAACAGCTCAAGCAAAACACATTGGCTTTTTTGTGGTTTTTGAACACATATAAATTCTGTTTGCTTTACACAATCTGACAAATCATTATATCCTAACAAGGATGGTAAATTTTGTACAAAACTCGATAAAAGTTCTAATGCTTTAGCTTTAGACACATATATGTCTTGACTTAGTAAATGAAGCAACTCATCCAGTATAAAATCTCGATCATCGGTATCAAATTGATTGACCCATTGTACGATACTTTCAGTAGAGATAGGAGATCCATCGACTTCATCACAATGATAATCCTTTATAATGCTATAAATATCTTCGACTTTAGTGTCCATATTATTCATTTTACTTCATCTCATATACAACTGTTATAAATTTCTATTTTTCTACTTCAGCTTTAATCTTTATCATCAGCTCTCCAGTATAGGTTTTAAAATCTCTGGGCTACGCACAGCAAAAAGTTTGATACGATTGCGGACTTCATTATCAGGGTGACTCCATTTGGCATGTAGGGCTTCTATTACGTCTTCCTTTTCTGGGTCACTCAGACTTTCAAACTCCATGCCTTTCAGCACTTCTGCAAAATCACGCTCCACAAATTCCAATACATCTATGCCACGCTCTTTCATGTGGTCGGGGAAGTAAAGGTTGAAACTAATTGCATCAGCGATATTTTTAAATTTTGCACCCATATGCATTATTTGACTTAGGTTGATTAGAACTTTTTTACTATTTAAATGCAATTTGGGTAAGGGAATATTTTCTAGGTAAGTAGATTTGAATCTTATACGTCCACCTTCTTTAAAATTACCCAGAATAGGACAGAAGTGTGCAGCTAAAAACCAAAAAATTGACGAATTTAAAATTGGAATATACTCAATTGATGATGTTGGTATAAAAAAGCAAGTCATATCTGGAATAACTCCAGACTCATCATATACAAACTTATTTTTAGATGAAATATCTGGGTAAATTATCTTTGGCAAAGTATAATCAAACTTCATATTAATTTGTTGAAGTTCGTACCATTTTTTATTGCCTTTTTTTACACCTTCTTTTATGATAGCGCGATTAGTAAGTTGACTTTTAAAACTTGAGAAGTACTCATTAGTTCTTTTAAAACTATCAATTGCTAACAAATTATTTTTGCCGTTATCAAATTTATATGGGTAAAATAAATATTGGCTCGTCTCCTTGATTGAGTAAGGTTCTAAATCTTTACCAAAAACAATTTTTTTGTAAAGGAATTCTTCACCTTCAGGCACTTGGGATTTGTCTAAGATTAAAATTGAATTAGCACCAGTTTTGACACCTGCTAAAAGTTGTCGTCCAAGTACATCCTTTAGTCTTGGGTGCATATCAATTAAATCTTTTACAATCGATGAATCTTGTGTAAATGCCCATTGGTTTTCATTAAGTGAAGCGCTGTTAAATGATGATTTCTTAAAATCAATTAAAATGTCATTTATGTTAGTAAATTGACTGAATGTAAATGTTTTACTCCCTTGTTTTATGAGCATTAGAATACTTGGAAACGTGCTGACTTCTTTGAATACAGGTAATTCCCCAAAATCTAAAAACTCTTTTAATAATTCCTTTTCAGCAATTATCTTTCTTAAATTAATCCCATAATTTGATTGAATCCATTTATTGGGAGTTATAAAACTTAATACACCTTTAGAATTCAATAGGCTAATTCCAAAATCAATAAAATAAACATATAAGTCAGCATTTCCTGTATATGATTCATATCGTTTTTTAAATTCAGGTTTTAATTGACTTATAGCATCACCTTTCACATAAGGAGGATTCCCAATTAACACATGAAATCCTTCCTTTATATCAAACATCCACTCAGGATCAAAAAATGGGGATGAAGCATTCTGATCATACGGATCCCAAGCAGCTAGTTTTTTTGACTCATCGAGCGGCATGCCTCCTTGCTCTAGGATGTCAGCTATGGATTCTCTCAGTTCTTTGTCTTTTTGGCGATATTTGATTTTGGTATCTTTGGAGCGTGCGGAAAATAGCTTGTGTCTTACTTTTTTGAGATCTTTCTCGAGATTTTTGATTTCATCCGTGTAGAAAAGAGAATGTTCTTTGGCGATACCTATGAGTGTATTGGCGGCGACAAATTTGGTTTCCAGATTGGGTAATGGTCGTATGCCAAAATTTTCTTTTTCAGGTATCACTTTTTGCTCCACTACCAAGGAAATGAAAAATCTCAATTTTGATATTTGGGTAGCTATAGGTTGTATATCCACCCCATAGATGCAGTTTTCAATTAAAAACAATTTACGGGCATAGTCAGGGTCATTGATGCTTTGATCGAAGGCTTCATTGATCTCTAGCAATCGTTCTTCTCGAGCTTGTTTGTCAGATATTTCGAAGACTGCATCACTCTCCTTTTTTGCTTTTTCTATCTGTATTTCCTTCCAGATGGTATTATTAGGATCCAGTTTTTGCAGTACGTGCACCATTTTTTGCAATATTCCCATAGGAAATGCTCCTGAGCCACACGCAGGGTCCAAGATGGTGCACTTATTTAGATGCTCCAAAATGAGTTTTGTGGTATTGGGATAGGTTTTGAACGGGTTGCCGGGATTGTAAGACATCAGTTCATGCAACAAAACATCGAGTTCATCTACATTCCCTTTAAACTCTGACCCATTAATATCCATCTGAAAAGTTTGCTGACCTTGTTTGCCTTCATTTCCGAACAAATTGGTCTGAGTTTTGCCGATTTCTATATATGCAGATTGTTCACTCAAGATTTTGTTTTTCAGATAAGTTATTAGGCTTTCGTCCACCATATAGTTTACAATCTCTCTAGGCGTATAGAATGACCCAGTTTGTTTACGAGCCGTAGTTTTGGTTTCTGGGTTATAACTCGCCAATAAGTTTTCAAAAACCTTTCCAAGTAGCTCTGGGTCTAGTGCTACTTCCTCTTCTATAGGCGTATTTTCTGTGATGGTAAATTTGTAAGATTTCAGGATATTGATAAGTCCTTTTACCGCCGCTTGTTTGTATTTTTTATCACTGATGCCTACGATATCGCTAAGGTCGGCTTCTTCTTCCACTCCGAAGAATAGATAATCTGGTACTATCAGTTGTTCGCCCTTGGTCATTTGATCTGAAAATCCATCGATATAGGTATTGTTTTCTTTGTCATCAAGACATTCAAAAAGTCCACCATTTAGGAAAGGAACTACGCTATTCAATTTTTCAAGAAAAGCATCAGGATTCTTGAAGTAAGACTTGTATCTCATGAGATAGTCTATACCACGATGGGTGCCATAACCATCGCCTCTGAAGCTCCGCTTCCTATTATCAAGCTTATCACCTTGGATAGGACAGTTGAGGGTGGCAAAAAATAAGTTTTGAAGTATGGCTTTATAGTACACACTTTCCTTATTCATGTCTTTAAACATACCTATCTCATGGTACGGCGATATATCATTGAGTATATCATCTTGTAGCGCTTTCAGATCGAAAAGGTCATCAGGTATAAGTTTTTTTTCTTTGATAAACCAAACAAATAAAATCCGGGTCAATAATCGGATGACATTGGTAGCCTTATGTTCCTGTAATAAGTCGTCGAGATTGGCTTTTTTAATATGTGCATCAGCAAGCTTAGGCTCACCTGGAAAAGTTACATGTTTGATGGCCCAAAAATACCAATTAGATAGTTCCTGATAAAACTTCTTATTGAGCAGACTTACGCTAAAAATCTCCTGCCAGTATTTGTACAGCGTATCAAATGAATCGATTTTTTTTCGATCTATTTGCAATCCTTTTTCTTTCCCATCTCCAAAAATAATTCTGAGATGACCCGCGTGTGGTTGATTAAAATCAACATCTCTAAGCAAACTTACCTTCCCTGCTTTTTCCCCTTCTCTCCATTCTTGTTTATATTTCAATCGTTCACTATTGGCAAGGGCAAGAAAATGTTCATATTTAAAAACGACCACGACGGGAGTATAGAAAAATTCCGATTGAAAGCTCGTGTGATTTCTGCTAGCTGTGTTCTTGTAGGTAATTGTCCATTTTCTCTTGATTTTAATGTCACTCCGAAAATCAAAATCCCATCGTAGTCTGATTGGATTTTATTCATTTCTAGAGAAGTATTACCTTCAAAAGCCGCATCATCTACGATACCTACTGTGTATATTTCCTTGATGAGCTGAAAAGATGGGGCATCTTTGAGCGTAAGCTTGAGTACATCCGTAGCTTTGAAAGGTTTGTCACTGATATAATTGACAGGCACACTGAGCTGTACAAACAAATCCTTTATGGCTCCTAAAAAATCTTCTGATGCAAACTTTTGCAAGGTTATCATTGGTTTTGTTTTAATTCGTTTTCGATAAATGTGGTTCTAAGGTTCATTTTAGATTCTTTTTGGGTTTTAGGAAATTGTCTCCTGTTACTACACTTCTTCCCGTTTTGCTTTCCAGCTCCTTTCTGGCATTTTTTGCAATAGCTCCACCTTTTTTGCCGGCTTTTGCATTTTCCGACAGGCCTTTTGCTTCGTCAGATTCTGCAATTTGCCTTGTAGATAGCTCAGCCAATGCTGTGAAAAGCAATTCAGCTTCGCTCATATGATCTCTTAAATTTTGAGATTTTAAGCCTTTTATTTCTTTATGCTTCTTTACGCTTAAACCTGTCCATTCCTGATGAATAATATTGGTCAATAAAGCAAATTCATCTTGTTGTGTTACACCGCTTTCTTTCCAATAATCGGTCAATTTATTTCTTGTTTCTTGCCCAGTCATCCGCTGTTGAATCCACTTCTCAGAACGACCTATTTTTTGCCAATTTTCTCGAGCTCTGTCCAAACTCAAGCTTGGATCCTGTATTTCCTGCAACCTTTCGTAACCCACTTTTGCAAGCCATTGTTTAAAAGGTTCTGCCTTGGGTGAAGGTATAGATTGGATAAGCCGAAAAATATCTTCCACATTGCCAACATCCGTTTTATAAAATTTACCATCTTCCGACTTTAATTTCAGTTGGTTACAGTTTGTAACCGACTCATTTCCCTCTTTTTTAAGTCTGTTTTTAAGTACTTTCCAATAATTTCTTGCCCTATCAACAGTAGGCTGGTCGGTTAGGATACCTACAATATCCACAATACTGAAATACCAAATTTCTTTTTCAGGATCATAATGACTTCTTACTTTTTTGTCTTCAAATAGTTTTATTGCACTCATTTTACTATTTTTTTAAAACTTTCAATTCTAAATAATCACGTTTATATTTTGTAATACCTTTGAGTATAAAATCTGCCAACCATTATTTAAGATTTAGACACAGTTAGCCAAGTGATCACATCAAAATTTCCCTTTCGGTACCGATCAGACGCCGTACCACTTTCCTTTATTTGGTTGATTGCAGACTTACTACCTCCTTTGATAGCATTGAGCAGGTCAAGATCAGCTTTACCTGCGACACTTTGTATATTTCCGTCTTCATCGGCTGTGTACGCTGTATGTTGGCTTTCTATCCATTTTTCGATATGGTTTTGCCATTTTTGCAACAGTGGACTATCACCGTTATCGACCTGAGCAGGAACAATCCGATCTTCATTTTTGTATTGATTGATGATTTCCAAGACTACCTTCATATTATCAGAATACGGAAGTCCGTCTTCATCTTTGAGATATACTAAAAAATAACTGGCGTATGTGTGATCTTTTCGTGGTTTCATACCTAGGAGTACGATAATGCCTTCAGGAATATCTCCTTTAGATTTCACTTCGAATCCTGAAAAAATACCATTAGGCAGATCGAGCATTTCTTTACTTTTGGATTGTATGGTATCGTAGAGTTGCTGTTTATAGATATCAAATGAAAAATCATCAAAACCTAGGCTATGCTCGCCATCGAGATCTTCTATTTTCCCTTCCATTTGCTTGAGCAACCCATCATTTTGCCTTTGTTCGAGTGGATTTTCGGCCATTTGTGCAAAGTCATCTGTAAAATCCTTGATCACTTCACTCCCGATAAACTGCATGACAGCCATACGTGTTTCCACTCTTTTTTTGAGATTGATATAGTCATTAATACTTTTAGCAGGCCAAAAATTGATACATTCTATAGTATCATTGGGAGATCCAATACGATCCACACGACCGAATCTCTGAATGACCCGGACAGGATTCCAATGCACGTCATAATTGATAACCATATCTGCATCTTGGAGATTTTGACCTTCTGATAGCACATCAGTTGTAATCAAAATATCTATCGGTTGCTCAAGAATTTGATGTATATGATCATGATTGACTTGGATATAATCTTTCCAAAGACTATAATTTTCTTTGATTTTATCTGCGTGAAATTCAGTCCATTGCTTTTCTAGAAATAGTTTGGTGTATGGCGCAAAATGCATGAGCAATGTCTGTATCTCTGTCTTTTGTTCCAAGCTATATTTGTAAGCACTGTCACCAAATACAAGTCCTGATTGATATCCTGATGAAGATATGACATCAAAAAGGTAACGGGCAGTATCTGCATATGCCGTAAAAATGACTATTTTTTTATTTTCTCTACTTTGTTTTTCATCAATGATATTAAGTAATTCTTTGAGCTTGATGTCTTTGTTTTGATTTTTCTTAAAATCAGCTTCAAAATCAGAAACGTTATTTTTTATGATCAACAGTTTTTCCTTATCGCCTCTGATAGCATCTTTAAAATCATCCAATCTTCCTGCACGTTCTATTTCAGTGAGTTTTATCGGATTCTTTTTGCCCAATTCAATGCCTTCTAATTTAAGAAAAATATCCTCATCTCCTTCATCTGACCCAATATTCATTCCTATCATTTCGGATTCTTTGCGCAATTCCTGAAATTCCTTAATCTTTCTTAGTGCATTTTCGTGATGATCATAAATATTATTGATGGTATTTCTAAAGGCCAACCAAGACGATTCCAGTCTTTTTAGCATGAGAATTTTCATCATTCTTACCAAAAAATTCTCTTTGCAGGTCATCTTTTAATATAGCATCTTTGACACCCTTATTTTTTTTCTCATTTTGCTTGGCTTCGAGTTCTTCTATGGTAAGCGTAAATTGAGAAGGTTGGTATGCAGATAAGTTTAGGTTCAATTTTTCCATCAAATCAGGCAAATCATCAAAGTCGCCCAATTGTAAAGGTGTTTTATAGATATTTTTTGGCTTCAATACCTTAGGAAAATGCAGATGACTGTCAAAATGTGACCTGATGTGCTTTCTTGTCCTGGAAATTACAAGATGTTCTGTAAGCTTAAAAAAGTCACTACTGTGAATGTTTTTATAGAAATCTGAAAGTGTCTCATCGCCTTTGGTGTTCCACTCATTAAATATTTTCTGTACTTTTTTGAAGGTATATTCTAAATTTCGGACATCAAGAGTCTCTGCAAATCCTTGGTTGTTGCCACGTGTCATCAAGGCAAACTGATTCCTTACGTCTTTGAAATTATTATTAATTGGCGTTGCAGAAAGTAGTAAAACCTTACAATCACCCTTGGCCTTCTTGAGTATTTCATCTACTAATACTTTGTATCTGGCTGACTTATCATTGCGCAAATTATGACTTTCATCTATGACAAAAAGCTTAGGTTTATCATTGGTTATGTATTCTAGATTGAACTTTGACTTTTCGATCATTTTTTCAGAAAAATCCGTGTGAAATCTTATTTCATAATCAAAGTTATCATTTTCAAAAATACTGTTTTGCCTTTTTTTAAACTGCATCCAGTTTTGCTCCAGCTTCTTAGGACAGAGCAATATGGTTTCTCTCCCTTTATTTTGGAAATACTTGATGACAGCCAATGTAGACCATGTTTTTCCCAATCCCACTGCATCAGCAAGGATAGCCCCGTCATATTTGTTGAGTATTTTGATCAAATTTATGACACCTATTTGTTGGAAAGGAAACAGCTTTCGATAAATCTGTGTGCTTTCTAATCGACCTATTTCCTTTTGAAAATCACTATCGTCTTCACCTTGAAAAAGGGTGAATAGAATTTTGTTGTAAATATCTAAAGGAGTGTAAACCTTAAATAAACGTGAAATTTCATCAATTAAATACTGTTTGAAATTTACTTTTTGTTCTTTACCATCTGTATTCTTTATCGTTTTGGTAAGATGAGCTTGTGGTTTATTCCACAAATCTTCAAACCAATCTCGCAGTTCTCTGTAGGTTGATTCCGTTCCTGTACCTGCAACATTGAGTTCAACATTTTTATTTTGGATCAATCCTATGCCGGCTTCTGTCAAGTTGCTACTACCCATGATGTAGGTTTCTTGCATAGCATTTTTATTGGCTGCTTTTGATAGATATAGCTTGGCATGGCAAAAATTGGGCTCAAGGGTTTTACATTCGACTTTATTTTGTTTTAGAAACTTTACAGCTTCTTTGGCCCATTTGCTTAAACCCAATGCTCCATCTACGCTTAAGTTTTCATTCAATAAATCAATAGACTTGATATTTTGGTCACCAGAAGATACAATATCACCAATAATAAGTCGGTATTCATTGATTTTTTCATTGGTTTTATCAGACAAAAAAGCCAGTGCACCAATCGTGAAATAGCCTGTTACTATATCTAATGAGCCATTTGATATATTTTGATCGATCCACTCATGTACTTTTAAGTTTTGATTTTGATTATCTAAGATCATTGGATAATTATTTTTGCAAAGTTAATCAATCAAAAATATATAGACATTAAAGTTTGTTATCCAAACTTTTCTAAATCTTATAAGCTTTATTATCTATCATCCCTTCATCTTCACCATCGTCAAAATAGTCGCAATCGCTACTGTCTCACCGGTCTCATCATAGACATCTACGAGCCATTTGACAATACCTTTGGTGTAATCTTCGTCTTCTCTTTTTTCTTGTGCTACTTTTTCTTTAACAGTAAGTCTTACGCCTATGGTCATTCCAGGATAAACGGGCTTGGTAAACCGACACTCTTCTAGGCCATAATTGAGCATGACAGGACCCTTTGCTGCATCTACAAATAGGCCTGCAGCGGCTGATAGCACGAAATAGCCATGTGCCACTCTCTGAGTAAATGGTGTGCCTTCAAGAGATGTAGCATCCGTATGTGCATAAAAATGGTCCCAAGATACATTGGCAAAATTGACGATATCGGCGTCTGTTACAGTACGTTTATGCGTGATGAGTGTTTCGCCTATTTCCAGCTCATCAAAGTATTTTTTGAATGGATGTTTGACGTCTTCGATATATTTGCCGCCATACTGATATTGTTGGGTGATGTGAGAAAGCGTTGTAGGCGTTCCTTGGATGGCACATCGTTGCATATAATGTTTTACACCACGTATGCCTCCCATTTCCTCTCCGCCACCTGCTCTACCCGGTCCACCATGTACGAGCAACGGCATAGGTGATCCATGACCAGTACTTTCTTTGGCAGATTCGCGGTTGAGCACTAAAATTCTACCATGATGTGTTGCGGCATTAACCACATATTCGCGAGCGATTTTATCATCAAAAGTGACGATAGAACTACACAGAGATCCTCTTCCTTTTCTGACCAACTCTATTGCTTCGTCTAGGTCATGATAAGGCATCATGGTAGATACAGGGCCAAACGCTTCTATTTCATGTGTCCCTAATTGCTCGAATGGACAGTCATTTCTCAATAAAATAGGCGCCATATATGCTCCTTTGTCTTTATTTCCATGTGGGACTTCAAAACTTTCCAAATCACCATATACCAATTGTGAAAATGACATCAACTCACCTAATTTTTCCTTTACTTCCTTCACTTGCTCTTGACCTGCGAGTGCGCCCATACGTACACCTTCTGTACGTGGATCTCCGATAGCAAGCCCTGTGAGTGATTTTCCGATGGAAATTTGGACATCCTCCATATAATCGGCAGGCACGATAATCCTACGAACAGCCGTACATTTTTGACCACATTTGATAGTCATTTCCTTTCTGACTTCTTTGATAAAAAGGTCAAACTCTGCTGTGCCTGGTGCAGCATCCTTACCTAAAATGATACTATTGAGCGAGTCAGCCTCCATATTAAATGGTACCGCTTCACGGATGATATTGGGATTGGACTTGAGCATGATACCTGTACTAGCAGAACCTGTAAATGTGACCACATCTTGATAATTGACGTGATCGAGTATGGTGCGTGCACTACCACAAATCAATTGGAGTGCTCCTTCTGGCAAAATACCTGAAGCTATGATATCTCTCACCACAGCTTCTGTCACAAAAGATGTCAAGGTAGCTGGTTTTACTATGGCAGGCATTCCAGCGAGCCAATTTACCGCACATTTCTCAAGCATTCCCCATACGGGAAAGTTAAAAGCATTAATATGGACAGCTACACCTTCTTTGGGTACTAAGATGTGATGCCCCATGAAAGTACCACCTTTGCTTAATCCTACAGGATCGCCTTCGGTATAGTATGGAAGATCCGGAAATTTGCGTCGGAGACTTGCATTGGCAAAAAGATTGCCGATACCACCTTCTATATCTATCCATGAGTCCACACGAGTAGCACCAGTTTTGTAACTTACTTCGTAATATTTTTCTTTGCGATCCATAAGATATAGGGCAAGTGCTTTGAGCATTCTGCCTCGCTCCTGAAAGGTCATTTTTCTTAGGTTTTTGTTACCTACCTTTCGACCAAAATCCAGCATTTCGCCAAAATCCAGTCCATTGCTACTGGCTGTGGCTACTGGTGTCCCTGTACTGGCATCATAGAGCACTTGACCATCTCCTGAGCCTTCTATCCATTTTCCGAGTGCAAAATTCCGTAACTTCATTGATTATATTTTTGGTTAGCTAGTGCGAAGGTAGATAAATGTAGGAAGATTTGTGTAGTAGTAATTAGATAAAAACACAAACGAACTACCTTGTCGTTAGATACAACAATTTTGTACCGAATAATAAAATATAGATATTTGTCTTAATATCCGTTTATACCCTTTAAAAAAAAAGATTAAAATTCATGGAATACACTTATTTATATATTACCCAATTGTCTTATGTTTGCATTTCAAAAAATATAATAAATGAAAACCCCAATTTTCACCCTTTTATTTACTCTAATTACATTTCACCTTTTTAGTCAAGAGGTCTTGTTGTTAAAATCTTCTGGAAAAGTAGTCATCGGAGACACTAGTCAAATCACTACACCTGGAAATTACAACCTTTATGTTCAAAACGGCATATTGACGGAAAGAGTAAAGGTATCTTTAAAAACCACTTCAGAATGGTCAGATGATGCTTTTTTGAACACTCCAGAATTATCTCATATTGCTAAGTCAATTGAAAACAATAAACATTTAGTGGACATGCCATCAGCTACCGATCTTGTAAAAGACGGTTATGAGCTTAAAAATATGGACGCTAAATTATTGCAACAGATAGAATGGTTGTGGCAACATCTTATTAAACTAGACGAGGAGAATAAATTACTTAAAGCAGATATACTTGCTTTAAAACAAGTGCATATCCCCAATAAAAAATAAGCAAGATGAAAAAATTATTTTTGCTTTGTACCATTTTATGGCAGAGCTGCTTATTAGTTGGTCAATTGGATACGATCATACTAGGATATGGTGGTTACACTGGAGTGACGGTATCGGTGAGCAGTAGTGTAGCGCCAGGAATGCCAGAAAATACATTAAACCAATCGGGATTTCTTCCCAACGAAAACGCAGCTTCCCGATTTTTATCACAAGCTACATTGGGTTATAACTATTCAGATATAAATCAAGTATCATCAATGGGAATAGAGCAATGGGTAGAAAATCAATTTTCTATACCGAGAGCTTTTACAATAGAAAATCAAATACGGATTTATCATCAAATGGTAAAGGACTCTACCAATACTCCAACGGCAGGTGCAGGAAACAGACTGTGGGATTATGCTTGGTGGCAATATTTGATGTCGTCACCAGATCAACTGCGACAAAGAGTGGCTTTTGCATTGAGCGAAATGTTGGTAATTTCTGAAAACTCCGCATTTAATAATGTTGCTTATGCTATGGGCACCTACTATGATAAATTATTAAATAGGGCATTTGGAAATTATAGAGATTTACTCACTGATATTACTTATAGTCCAGCAATGGGAATTTATCTTACGTACTTGAATAATCCTAAATCAAATCCTACACTAAATCAATTCCCAGATGAAAATTATGCCCGTGAGTTAATGCAGCTTTTTACCATCGGGACGGTGATGCTTAATAATGACGGCAGTGTAATTTTAGATACCAATGGTACACCTCAACCTTCTTATGACAATGGAGATATAATTGAGTTTTCAAAAATCTTTACTGGATTGACATGGGCAGACAGAACACAATGGAATAGAAGTGCACTCAATGATACCAGTTATATTGCACCTATGGTTATGTGGAATACTTGGCACGAACCTGGGACAAAAAACCTTCTCAATGGGTTTGTGGTACCCAATAGGATTCCAATAGATGGCAATGCTGATATACAAGATGCATTAGATAATTTATTTAATCATCAGAACACACCACCTTTTGTAGGTAAGTTTTTAATACAGAGATTGGTCACGTCCAATCCAAGTCCGGCATTTATCAACAGAGTGTCAAATGTATTTATTAATAATGGACAAGGAGTGAGAGGGGATTTAGCAGCTGTAGTAAAAGCAATACTTTTAGATCCAGAGGCCAAAAGTTGTGACATGGCTACAAACATGGATTATGGAATGTTGCGCGAACCATTTGTAAGATATGTTCAAATAAATAAAGCTTTTAATACTTACACACAAAGTGGAAACTATCGCAACGATATGAATTATATTTATCTTAATACTGGTCAAAGGCCGTTAGCATCTCCGAGCGTATTTAATTTTTTCCAACAGGATTACCAGCCTATAGGCGCCATCGAAGAAGCAGGACTTGTCGCACCTGAATTTCAAATTACAGACGCTCAGACTATCGCTGGATTTATCAATGGGCTTTACAGGTGGCTGATTTCAGGCGATATAGCCGATGAATATGACTTGTTTACCAACGAAGTAGATGCTCATTATGTGGATGAAATATCGAAATTAGATTTATCTCCTGAATCAACATATACAGATAATGACAAACTCCTTATTTTGTTGGATAGGCTAAATTTGCTTTTGGCACACGGTCATGTTTCTGACAATGCTTTGCAAATTATTAAAAACATTATAGTCGAGTTTCCAAATACAACAGCCGTTGAAAAAGAAGACCGTATAAAATTGGCAATATATTTATTAATGACGTCTCCAGAATACCTTATAAATCGTTAATCATGTCAAAAAGAAAAATAAATAGAAGGCAGTTTTTGGGAGAAGCAAGTTGTTCGGCTGTAGGATCAATGGCTTTTTTGTCATCGATACTCAATCTTGGTGCTATCAATACATTGGCAGCAAGACCACACATATTGGCAAATACCGGAGATTATAAGGCAATGGTTTGTATTCTACTAGCAGGCGGATGCGATACACACAATGTATTAATACCAACAGAAACTAGTGAATATAATTCTTACGTAGCCACAAGAGGAGCATTAGCGCTTAGTAATACTGCAAATCCCGCACAGATATTGCCTTTAGACTTTAACAATAATGGTAAAACGTATGGTGTACATGCTGGCATGACCAAAGTCAGGGATATGTTTGATAGTGGTGATTTATCCTTCCTTGCCAATATAGGGACTTTAATTGAGCCAATCGCCAATAGTGCGCAATATAATTCAGGGACTAAAAAAATACCCCTTGGACTTTATTCGCATTCTGATCAGATTATGCAATGGCAAACATCAGTGCCTCAAAGCAGATCTGCTGTAGGTGTTGCTGGACGTATAGCGGATTTATTACATGATATGAATACTATTCCAGAGATATCTCTAAATATTTCTTTAAGTGGCAAAAATAGATTTCAGGCTGGAAATATGTATAATGAATATTCCATCAGCAGGAGTACTACGGCTGCCAATATTGGTTTTACACCATTTCCTTCTTGGTGGAGTGATGCCGGATACAAGACAGCTTTGAGAAATACGGCTATCAATAATATGGTGGAACAAGAGTATTCCAATGTTTTTCAAAAAACACTTGGAAATATAACCAAACAATCTATAGAAAGCATTGATAAGTTTAGAATAGGGTTGGAAAATGTGATTCCTTTGAATACTACTTTTTCTACATCAGGTCTTTCACAAGATCTGAAAAAAATTGCTGAGCTCATTAGTGTAAGGTCGTTTTTGGGAGCAAATAGACAGATTTTTTATGTTACTTATGGTGGTTGGGACCATCATGATAATGTACTTACTAGCCAAGCAGCCATGTTGCCTGTCTTAAGTAATGCTATGTCTGAGTTTAATGATGCTATGAAAGAAATAGGATTGCATGATAAGGTGACCACTTTTACAATTTCTGATTTTGCCCGAACGCTTACTTCCAACGGTAATGGGTCAGATCACGCATGGGGAGGAAATCAAATGATAATGGGAGGTGCGATCCAGGGAGGTCAGGTTTATGGTACTTACCCTTCATTGGCCTTGACCAACAATGATTTTAATCTTAGTTCGCGAGGAAGAATCCTACCTACCACTTCGGTAGATGAGTTTTATGCAGAGCTCGCTTTATGGTATGGTGTTTCTCCCAATGATTTGGATTACATTTTGCCTAATCTGTGTAATTTTTATTCTGCATCTTGTCCTTCACCAGTCCCCAATAATTATATGCCAATAGGTATGTTTTCTTAATATCTCAAGCGATCAATTTATGAAAAATATAGTTTTTTTATTGCATTTTATCCTATTGGCTTACAATCTTAATGCACAAATATGTGTAGGGGAACCGGGTAAAGTTCAATGGGAAGTTTGGAGAGGTCTATATGCAGATCAGTTTTCTGAATTATATGCTTTGGAGTTTTATCCCAAAAAGCCAGCTGTACTACAAACCATTTACAGTTTGAATGCGCCCATTAATTATGATAATAATTTTGGTGCAAAAATTTCTGGTTTTATTCATGTGCCGGTTTCTGACAGTGTTACATTTAATATTACAGGAAACTCAAGAGCACAATTTCACCTGAGCACCACCACATCTCCAAATAATTTGTCATTGCGTGCTTTTCTAAACGAATCAACAAATGAATATGAATATGATAAGTTTACGTCTCAAACATCGACAAAAATCTTTTTGCAAAGCAATAATTATTATTACTTTGAAATAAGGTATGTAGAAAGTACGGGATCAGACCATTGTAAATTATTTTGGAAAAATAGTTTTATTTCAAATAGCAACTGGAATATAGTGACGGCTACTTATCTAAATGATATTGGATGCAAACCGCAAGAATGCCCACAAAGAGGTACTGCTTGTGATGATAATAATCCAAATACAAGTGACGATTTGGAAGATGGACATTGTAATTGTGTAGGTAAACCTAGTACGTCCAATAATTGTGTGGCGGAAAGAAACCACATAAATAGATTTAGGTATGATAATGTGACTGGGAGCACGATAAATGAACTTTATTTAGACCCTAATTTTCCAGCAATACCCACAACGAGTTCTATTTTACCTCTGTTGGGCGTCAAATCTGAATCACAAATCAATAACTCAGGCAATCTGGTGCAAGGCTATCTTTCTGTACCTGTATCCGGCAATTATAAATTTAATGTGACAGGTGATGATATGGCCATTCTTTTTATTAGTAGTGACGATAATCCAGACAATAAACAAGCCCACCAAGTATTGGTAAGTGGTTGGACAAATATGACGGAGCATAATAAATACATTTACCAATCTACATCCAATATTTACCTGAATGCAGGACAATTTTACTATATAGAGCTAAATCATAAAGAAGGCACAGGTAGCGAACATTTTGGAGCTTTTTGGCAGACACCATTTACTGAACCAGGAGTGTGGAAACGAATACCGTCATTCTATTTTTATGATTTTGGTTGTACTTTGGCTTGTATTCCAGCAGGTACGCCATGTGATGATGGAAATCCATTTACAAACAACGATCAATATAATGAAGACTGTATGTGTGAAGGCACACCTTGTTCTGGCCCGGATTGTGAAAGCCCATTAGCCAGTTATGTGCCTTACGAAAAATGCAGTGTGACCGACCAACTGGCTAATAATCCTGCAAACAACTGGCTATCTTGTCAAATTAATCCTAACCCCAATTCGATATACCAAGATGGTCACTGGATACAATATGATCTTGGAGAAAGACATCAGTTGATAAGTAGCCATATTTGGAATTACAATGTACAAAATGAGACATATAAGGGATTTCAGAATGTAAGTATCGATTATTCTGATGATGGCATCGTTTGGGCCAATCTTAATACATATAATTGGCCACCGGCTACAGGAGAGACAGGATATGGCGGATTTAACGGACCAGATCTTTCGGGAATTTATGCGAGATATATTCTATTCACTTCCTTAGACGATCCTAATGTATGTAGAGGCCTTGGAAAGGTAGCGTTCAAAGCCATATATTGTCCGTTTGCAGGGACAGCGTGCAATGACCACGATCCTACTACAGTAAACGATAGTTACAATGAAGGTTGTGAATGCAAAGGACAGAATTTATTTGTAAATGTATGTGAAGAGACCAACGTAAATTTAGGTAATATATTAATCGAGTCTAGTGTATTTTCAGCAATAAATCATGTAACCGCAATCAGTCAGATTGATAACCAGAGTACAGTTGGGTTTATTGGTGGTAAATCAGTGGTATTGAACCCAGGTTTTGAAACCCAATCAAATGCTGTATTTATTGCATCTATCGACACATGTGATACTTCGACAAGTGGTCAGAAAAAAAAGATGCCAGTAGCACAAGCAAAACCAACAATATCTGAAAAGGAACTGATGATCATACCAGTACCTGAAACAGATTTTGTAGATATATTTTTTAGACTTAAAGAAGCGGGTAGTGCCAAGCTTATACTTAGAGAAAATAATAAAACACACGTCTTGGTTAACCATGAATATATAAACAAGGGACAATATCGCAAACGAATCCGCACAAAGAAAATTGGTGATAAATTGCCAATTATTACGCTTGTTACAGCAACGGATAATATAACGACTAACTTTCCAGTAGATCTGGAGCGGTAATATTATTGAAAAAATTGATAAATTTTACCCTTCTGCTTCTATCTGCATTAATGTTCTGAATGCCACATATTTGTTTGCATATCTATCGGTGTGTGCCTTTTGTAGTCTTTTGGCATGTTGGTCCTGATAAACATTAAAAGTGTCAATATCTGGAGCGATATATTGTATTGCGAATCCGACACCATGCTCGTCATCATCTCCCAAGATACGAGTTAGCCTATAAGACTCAAAGCAATGTGTAGCTATCACATCAGGAATATGAACCATCTTCATCCATTCCAACCATTCCTCATGGATATTGGATTCTACTTTTATGGTGACGTTGTAAAGGATTTTCATTTTTATTTATGATTGATTTATAAAAAAAGGGACTCAGTGCTTATTGTGCGTTGAATCCCTTTGTTTATTGTAAAGAATAGTATTTATTGCTGATTTGATGTATGTTTTTGTGATTCTGCCATACTACAGTTTAGAAAATCAAGATATCCATCTATACCTTCTACAAAAGGCCTAGGTTTACTGATTACTTCCTGATTATTTGTGGTCATAACGTAAAGAGGTTGTGAATTCTGTTGAAAATTTACAATCTGGAAATCTGCCCATTTATTACCAACATTTCTTAACTTTTTATCACTATGTTCAGAAGTATAGACAGTGGATAATTTTTTATCCTCATCAACATACAATGAGATAAGTACCAGTGAGTCATTTAGTATTTTTCTAATACGGTCATCAACCCATATATGTTCTTCGGTCTTACGACAATTGACACATCCATGCCCAGTAAAATCCAACATCACAGGTTTATTCACTTCTTTTGCATAAGCCATTCCTTCGAAATAGTCTTTAAAGCAATTGATATTGTTGGCACATTTTGAGTAGGATGGATACTTAGCTTTGATGATAGCATCTACTTCTTGTGGTTTAATAAAGAAATTATAATGCGCAGGTGGTGCTAGGCCACTCATCAATGCCAAAGCATTATAATCACCTGTTTTTTCGTTGACTCTGAACCCTGAACCTAGATATATAACTAGCCCAATCACAAAAGCGCCAAATCCCATCCTAGTTGCTGATAATTTTTTAATAGGGCTATCATGAGGAAATTTGAAAAATCCAAAAAGATATAACGCCATAGCAAGAAAAACTACAATCCAAATGCCCATAAAGAGTTCGTATTTTAATATTCCCCATCCGTTTGTCATATCTGCCACAGAAAGGAATTTAAAAGCTAAAGCGAGTTCTAAAAAGCCCAGTACAACTTTGACAGAATTCATCCATGACCCTGATTTTGGTAATGTGTTGAGCCATGCAGGGAAAGCCGCAAACAAACCAAAAGGCAAAGCTAATCCAGTTGAAAAACCCAACATTACTAAGAATGGTCCTAAATATTCACCTTTGGTAGCTGCTTGAACTATGGCGGTGCCGATGATTGGTCCAGTACATGAAAATGAAACTAACGCTAAGGTAAAAGCCATAAAAAATATACCAATCAAACCACCTTTATCTGCCATTCTGTCACTTTTAGTACTCCAACTACTCGGCAATGTGATCTCATAATAGCCAAAGAATGAAAAGGCAAAAGCGATAAATATCAAAAAGAAAAGCGTATTGGCGATCCAATTTGTTGACAATCGATTCAGGGCTTCTGGTCCAACAAAAATAGTAATTAATAGACCAATTAACACATAGATCACAATGATAGAAACACCATATATCAAACCATTGACCCAACCTTTACGTTTGGTGTCCTTGGTAAAAAAACTGACTGTAATTGGCAACATTGGAAAAACACACGGAGTCAAAAGAGCAATAAAACCACCTAATAAACCGAAAATGAAAGTCCACAAGAGTCCTTCTTTTTTCTCTTCAGTGCCGCCACAATTGCTCAATGGTTTTTCATAAGTAGAGACTAAAGTAGGAACCCGTTGGTCAATTTTGTCACCATTAATGATGGCTCCCACACTAAAATCAGCTGATGTTTTTAATGTGTCAACTATTGTGTTTTGAGCAACAATTGGAGTATCGTTAATAGTAGTTGGTGTTTCAGAAGGAGAAACCGTATTTTCAGTTGTTTTTAAGTCTGTTTTTATGGGAGATGCTCCGTCCAAAGGAATTTTAAAACTAAATTCAGCATCAGATGGTGGCAAACATTTTGAATGATCACATGCCATAAAGTTTACATATCCAGCGATAGGTTTGGATGCATCTTTTACCTTTATTTTTTGCTCTATGATAAATGGTTTGTCCGCTAAAAATTTGATAACATTAACGCCAAAATAAGCATCTACTCCTTCTTTTTTAGAGCCCGATTCAGAAGCTTTACCAATCAGTTGAATACCTTCCATCGCTTCATAATTGACAGAAGTAGGTACAGGCCCATCATCAGACGTATATTGAGAATAAACAGTCCAGCCCTTGTCAACTTTAGCGATATATTTTAACTTATAATCATCACCAGCGATTTTTTCTATTTCAAAGGTCCATTTTACTGGATTCAAAACCTGACCAGAAGCCGTAAAACCGATGGTCAAAATTAGAAAAGATAATATTAATTGTTTCATTTTTATATAGGGATTAAAACTTCAAATCAAAAGTGACCTCTGCGGGTGGAAGGCACCTTGTGCCATCACATGTCATAAATTCTACAGAACCAGTTACGCTGCTTTTGTCGCTTTTTTTTATTTTTTGAGTAAAGACAGCCGTATCTTTAAATTTCATTACATCTACATCAAACATTTCGTCAAACTCTTTTATCACTTTACTCTTTTCTTCAAATTTTGACTCCTTCCCATCTACCAAAAAAAATGTAGGTATTGGTCCAGCATCATCTGTAAATTGTGAGTAAATCACCCAAGAGGGATTCATTTTGGCAGTAGCTGTTATTTCATAATCTGATTCACTGATCTTATTGATGGAAAAAGTCCAATTTACAGGACTATTTTTTTGGCCAATTAAGTCAGAAAATAAAGTTGAAAAAAATATAATTAAAACTGTCAATCGCCACATATTGTATTTAAGTTTAATGTTTAAGGAGCTAATTAATAATCATTATACGAATCGAATCACAAAAGTAGGTGTATTTTACAATAATAAAAGTTACATTGGTTACCTTTAATATATGTTTAACGGTATTCTCACATTGATGTTATCTAAAAGTTAATCAATTTGAATTGTGAAATGAAAATAATGCTTAGTATAACTACATGGAGAAGCTCATAAAAAATTCTATTTTTTGTATCGGAAACAGATATGCCTACTAATAACGCTAATGGAAATGCAAGTGATAATAAGTGAACCGACCTTTCAGAACTAAATATCAAAAAAGATACCAAGCTAAAAAGCATCAACCAATATACAAGGTCTATTTTCTTTTGAGTTTGAATTGTTTTTTTTGATGTAAAGACACCATAATTTAAGATACTCACAAAGACACCTATCATTAATAACAGTACTGAAATATAAAAAACAATTAAATCGTCTATTCTTATGGAAGGCCACCGAAAGAAAATGTCTTTTAAAAAATAAATGTCCACAAATGGTATATCATTCCAATATCGATATGTGAAAAGTAAAAAATATGGTATCGCTGCACCTATGAAAAACTGAAGTTTTTCAATAACTTTAAATGATCTCAGTTGTAATAAAGCAATTATTCCAAAAATCAAATACGCAAAATAAGGAGAATAAAATAACGAAGCTATGCTGATCATAAAACCTGTATTAAAAATAAAGGCTGTAGCATGCGGTGCCTTATAAGTTTCTAAAATATTCTTAAACGCAAGTATGATAAAAGTATTGGCTATCAGTACATTGGATAGTAAAGTATTTTCAGCGATGATGCTCACAAATAAAACATAGAATAATCCAGCAAATAAGGTTATTTCCCGAGATAGCCTATGTTTGATGAATACAAAATTAATGAGTAAAACATGGACAAAAATCAAAAGATTAGCCACGATGTTTTGTAATAGCGGATCAGTAATGGTATTAAAAACCAGTTTTTGTAGAATATTGGACGCTTCCTTTGGAGAATATCCAATAGGGTTTAATAGTGCACCGATCCTTACCAAAAAAATGTAAGGTAAAAGCAAAACACTGTTGATAAAAAGATTTTTTCTAAATATTTCGAGCAAGCTAAAAAAATTACATCTAAATGAAAAGTTCTTATGAAATCATAAAAACAATGAAAAACCATGCAAATTTATAATTTTATTTCTTTAATAAGTAAATATTAGAATAAAATTTGATGCTTGAATGCAAGAATATTGGATCTAATGTAAATCATATTAAGAAAATGATTGTTTCTCAATATGAGAAATGGCGTATTGATGTATCTTGTGCAAAATTTGCCAAGGCAATCGAATTTAAAGTATAATGGCAACAGAATTAGATAAAATAAAGGAACCAGTCAGTAAGGAACTTAAAGAGTTTGAAAAGCACTTTAAAGACCTAATGAAAAGTTCTGTACCCTTACTAGATAAGATCACTTATTATATTGTTCAAAAGAAAGGTAAACAAGTAAGACCTATCCTTGTGTTTTTATGTGCTAAAATATGTGGTCAAATCAATCCATCTACAGATGTGGCAGCTTCACTGATAGAGTTGTCACATACAGCATCTTTGGTGCACGACGATGTAGTGGACAATGCCTATGAACGAAGAGGTTTCTTTTCTATAAATGCGCTTTGGAAAAATAAGATTGCGGTCCTGGTTGGTGATTTTCTACTCACTAAAGGACTTCAAGTCGCGCTAGAAACTAAAAATTACAAACACCTGCAAGCAGTATCTACTGCCGTACAACAAATGGCTGAAGGAGAATTACTACAAATGGAAAAGGCTCGAAAACTAGATATTGATGAGTCGATATATTATGAAATTATAAGACAAAAAACAGCTTCTTTGATCGCTGCGGCCTGTTCTTCTGGGGCAGCATCTACAACTGATGACGATGCTTTAATACAAAAAATGTGGTTATTTGGAGAGAAGCTTGGAGTAGCCTTTCAGATAAAAGATGACTTATTTGATTATGGTGATGAAGCGATTGGAAAACCAAGAGGTATAGATATTAAAGAAAAAAAAATGACGCTTCCACTGATTTTTTCATTAAACAAGGCAGATAAATCTACAAAAAATAAAATAATCAATTACATCAAAAATGATAGTGAAAACGAAGAAAAAGTCAAAGAAGTAATTGATTTTGTAAAGTCAATGGGTGGACTCATTTATGCAGAAGAAGTAATGAAAAGGTATCAATCTGAAGCCATCGAAATCTTGCAATCTTTTCCGAAAAATGATGCAAGACAAAGTTTAGAACAATTAGTACATTTTTTTACTTCTCGTAAAAATTAAAACTTATCTATTCGGATTTCTTTAATTGACTTAGCACTTATTTCGCCGGTAGCAAATACAAAAACTCTAAATGTTTCTTTGGTTGTAGTGATTTTGGCAACTTTATACTGAGAAGATTTGTCTTTGGATGTTCCTTTGTGTATGACCTCAACGGATATTATTTTATGGCTGCTAAAGAAGTTTTTCAATTTAGTCATTGCTGCCTTTTTATTCATTATTTGCTGATCTTCAAAAAGGCAAAAGTCAATATTATCTTCTAAGTAGGTTTCCATCGTTATAGCATCAGAGTTTTTCAGTGCGTTAAAAAACGAAGCTTCACCCTGTGAGAATGCTTGACCAGACATTAGGATTAAAAAAATCAAGACTATGTTTTTCATTTATTTTTATTTAATATATGCTGTAAACAAATTGTAATAATAATTAAATGTATTATGTTTGCACACCACTTGAAACGTATTAGGTTTACTTTTTAGTTTCACTTAAGATGTTAAAATATCATTAAAGTCACTAAATCTATTATTATTCATTGTAATTCAATGAGTTATATTTTATTTATTTGTTCTTAAAAAATTTAATTGTATGAAAAATTTAGCATTAGTCATTCTAGATGGATGGGGAATAAATGAGGATAAAAAAGTAAGTGCGATAGCTGCAGCAAACACGCCGACCGTGGATAGCCTTCTAAATTTATATCCCAATGCTACGCTTACTACTTTTGGCGAAGATGTAGGATTGCCTGAAGGGCAGATGGGAAACTCTGAAGTGGGCCACATCAATATTGGTGCGGGACGTGTGGTTTATCAGGAGTTGGCTCGTATAAACAAAGCAATAAGAGACAAGGAGTTGCTTTCCAATCAAGTCTTTGTCGATGCGGTCCAATTTGCTTCCAACAATACAAAACGTATTCATCTGCTTGGATTGGTGTCTGATGGTGGCGTGCATTCACACATTGATCATCTTTTGGGTCTTTGTGAGATTCTTAAACAATATGATGGCGATGTAGAAGTGTATATCCATGCTTTTATGGATGGGCGTGATACTGATCCTAAATCTGGTAAAGCGTTTTTGGAAGTAGTATCAGCAGCGATTGAAAGTTCCAATATCCATTTAGCTACAGTTGTAGGGAGATATTATGCCATGGACCGCGACAAAAGGTGGGAAAGAGTAAAAATAGCGTATGATTTATTAGTAAGCGGAAAGGGAGAAGCTTCTTCTGATTTACTAGCAGATATCCAAAAATGTTATAATGAAGGTAAAACAGATGAATTTCTATTACCAATGTATAATAGCCATCTTAACCATAATGAATTCACTATTAAAGAAGATGATGTAGTAATATTTTACAATTTCCGCACTGATCGGCCACGTCAACTTACAGAAGTACTGACTCAAAAAGACTATCACGAGTTTGATATGCACAAAATGCGTTTGTATTATGTCACATTTTCCAATTATGATCAGACATTTGAAAACATACAAGTGGTATTCGAAAAGATAATCTAAACAATACTCTTGGACAAGTCATTTCTGAGGCAGGTTTGACTCAGGTACGCATCGCCGAGACCGAAAAATATCCACATGTTACCTTCTTTTTTAATGGTGGCGTAGAAGAAAAATTTGTAGGCGAAGACCGTATTATGGTCCCATCACCCAAAGTGCCCACCTATGATTTGAAGCCGGAAATGAGTGCCATCGAAATCACGGAGCAATTGATAACATATATTGAAGACAAAAAGCCCAATTTTATATGTCTTAATTATGCCAATGCAGATATGGTAGGTCACACTGGAGTATTTGCAGCAGCAGTAAAAGCAGTAGAAACCGTAGATACGTGCCTGGGTAGATTGCTGGAAACATTGTCAAAATACGATTATCAGGCTGTAATCATCGCTGACCATGGCAATTCAGACCTTTTGGTCAATCCGGATGGAAGTCCCAATACTGCCCACACGACCAATCCTGTTCCAGTGATCTTTGTAGGCAATGAAGTTACTAAACAAAACTATACTGTAAGGGATGGTAAATTAGGAGATTTGGCGCCAAGCATATTATCTGTCATGGGCATTACACCCAGCAAGGAGATGACAGGCGATGTCATTATTGTAAAAAAATGATGTATGCTTAAATCACTTATCAAGCTAACGGGTCAAAATGTTATTTTCCCATTTTATCATACAGTAAGTGATTCAGCTCCTATTCACATAAAAAATTTATATAGAGTCAAATGTGAGAAAGACTTTGTCAATGATCTCGAATTTTTACTTAGATATTACGAGCCAATGAAACTATCGGATGTAAAATCCTACATAAATCTAGGTAAAAAAAGAACAAAACCAGGATTTTACCTGAGTTTCGATGACGGATTGTCAGAAATGTATCATCTGGTTAGACCTATTTTAATCAGTAAAGGAATTCCTGCAGCCTTTTTTTGCAATTCCGCATTTATAGACAATAAAGATATGTTTTTCAGGTATAAGATATCGATCTTGATAGAAGAAATCCATAAACTTAAACAATCAGCGGTCAAAAATATAGAAGCTTTCCTTCAAACCCAAGATATTAAATCGCATTTGCTGAGCCTTAAATATGGAGATATTAACACCATCAACAGTCTGGCCAATACCTTAAATATACGGTTTGAAGATTATCTACAGCAAAACCATCCTTATATGACCACCGCACAATTGGTAGAAATGAAAAAGGCAGGATTTGACATAGGAGCACATAGTATAGACCATCCACTATATGCTGACATTGACAAAAATGATCAGAAACACCAAACCCAAAGCTCTTTGGCTGCAATAGGACAAATTACGGGTACAACAGACAGAATTTTTGCATTTCCATTTACAGACTTTGGAGTTCCGTCTTCATTTTTTGATGGTGTCCAAGTTGATATTATTTTTGGCACCGCAGGGCTCAAAAAAGACCAATTACCGCATGTATTGCATCGTATTCCTATGGAAAAGGGAAGTCTCTCTGCTTCATCCGTTGTATGCAAACAGTACCTATATTACATGGCAAAATCCTTTTTTAATAAGAATGTCAGGAAAAGATAATTTGGAGTCTAGTAACACAACACACGGTCATGATCGAAATTAAAAAATTCAATCCAAAAGATTTAAATCAATACATTCATTCAGAAGAATTTAAAGATTCAGCCGTAATACCTATTTCCTATCATAGAGCTATTTCTCAGATAAACAACCCACGAGCGCAAGAGGATGATATCTTATTGTTTGTAGCCTATGAAGATGGTCAGATAGCAGGATATTTAGGCGCCTTACCTGATGACTTTTTTACAAAAGATAACGCAAAAGTTCATTTGGCTTGGATGAGTTGTCTTTGGGTAAATCCTGCGCATAGAGGTAAAAAGATAGCCCAAAAACTGATACAATCTTGTTTTGAAGCTTGGGACAATCGCATTATCCTTACCGAATTTACAACAGAAGCCGGAAGTCTTTATCAAAAAATAAATCTTTTTGACCCTTGGCTTACATTGAAAGGAAGAAGATGGTACATCCAATCTGATTTGGCATTTATACTACCACCGAAACACAGCATCTTCCACAAACTAAAGCCTGTTTTGAAATTAGTTGATCTAAGTTTGAATGCAATCATAAACATCCGCAACATTTTTGGAGACAATCAGGTGAAGCCATTAGATGAAAGCAAAAAACTATCAGAAGAAGCAGACTCTTTCTTGAAGGCTACTACTGATTCTTCCGGTTTTAAAAAATCGGTCGAAGAGCTTAATTGGCTGATGCAATTTCCATGGGTATTGGAAGGTAAAAATGAAACAGAAACCCAAAGATATCACTTTACTTCCTACTCCCACCAGTTTAAATGTGCTGCTGTATATATCAAAGATTCTACGCACAATACCTGTGGCATTATGATCTATACTATAAGAAACGGACACTTAAAAATACCTTACTTTACACAAACTTGCCCAGCTGATCTTCTTGCAAAGACAGTATCGCAAATTATTAATAAACAACGTGTCAAAACAATGACCTTGTACTCCCAAGATCTAGTCGCTTATCTTCAAAAAAACAAAAGCATCCAATCGTTTTCAAAAGAAATCACCCGAAAATATCTGATTTCCAAAACGCTAAGCCCGATCATGCCATCAAAAGAAACTATTATCTATGATGGTGATGGAGATTGTGGGTTTACGTAAAGTTTTGAATAAAGTATAGCATATTAATTCTATTTTCCTCATCAGCCTTGGTCCTTTCGAACCACAGAGTGGTGAGAAAACTTATTTTATTCAAATAGGTCAAAGTAGAATTAAAAGTTTTGCATTTAATTTGTTTATTATCGACATAATATATTATTTATCAATTGGTTGTATCATAGTCAGCAATAAATAATTAGGGGCTGCTGAAAAAGTCAGCTGTTATTATTGGTTGTTAGTTTAACGGAGACTATCGTTCAAAAAACAAGCAATAGAGAAAATGAACGTAGTGTAGTGCAAAGCACCAAAGGCAGCCTTTGACGGAGGAACCGGAAGGGGGGCAGGAAGACGACAACACCAAGCGTCCGGCGACTAGTCAAAAAACAAGCAAAGAGAAGCAGGAGGCTGAAGTGAACGAACGGAGGTGAAAGCACCAAAGACAAAGTCTTTGACGAAGTGAACAGTGAAACGGTGAGCACAATGTGAAGCCAAGAATGCGAGAAGCGAAGGGAAGATCGAAAATGAACAACAATACACTGAGCTGATTTAGTTTAAATCAGTGCCTTCATTTTTTGAGTGATTTCGTATCACCTAAATGCAGCAAAGCTGCACCATTCAATTGCCTTTTTTTTTTTAGACTTTTTTTTTATTTTTGGGCAATGCAAAAAGGTAACTGGCCCTGCATAAGGCAAAAAGCCAACTCAAGGTACAAGACTTTTGGACAAAATCAATTAAAAAGGTTTGCATTTAATTTGTTTATTATAGACATAATTTTTTATATATCAATCGGTTGTGGCATTGTCAGCAAGCCCTATTTATCTTCCAACCTTTGCATGGATTCATCGGCTGTGATATATGTTGCATTCACATCATATAAACGTTCATCTAATTTCAACATCATCTCATCGGTTAATTCAAAATCATCTTCCTCAATAGTTATGGTTATCGGCTTAGATTTAAATGTAGCTTTTATAGCGTCAACAATTTCCGCCGATAATTCTTCAGCGGATGTTAAATGATTTGTTATACTCATAACTTTATTTAAATGATTGATTGAAGAAAAAAACATAACACGGTTATCTAAAGTTCCAAATCTTTACTTTAAGGCGCAAGTTTGCAACTTGTGCCTTAAATTGTAAGGATTTTGATAATTTATTCTAGACTTTTTTCTGTATAATTTGAGAAAGTAAAAACGTAGTCAGGTAAAAGGTTCAAATATACTCCAGCAGGGGAGACGAGTATTGTGCATTTGAGGTAAACATTCGATAGGCAATAAGCGTTAGTCTCCAACATAGGTTCAATATGGAAAACAAAAAGGGAACAGATTGGCGATTATTGAAAAGGGTGATTGGTACAGCCAAACCTTTTCAGAGTCTTTTTATTAAATCCATTTTTTTAGCAATCATAATTACTCCATTTTCCATTGCACAGCCATTTATAGTCCAAAAAATGGTAGATGAAAATATCATCGAAGGAAACCGAGAAGGGCTGCTAGGGATGGCGTTATTATTTGTCTTAGTTTTGCTAATTAGTGTTGTAATGAAATATTTTTTCATATACATCACTGCTAAACTAGGACAATCGGTAATTAAAGATATGCGTGTGAAGGTCTTTAAGCATATTACACATCTGAGATTAAGGTATTTCGACCAGACTCCTATTGGTACATCGACAACAAGGACCATCAATGATATTGAGGCCATTAATAATGTGTTTGCACAAGGTGTTATCACGATCATTGCAGATTTTATCACATTGATTGCAGTTATTGGCATCATGTTTTATACTAGTTGGAGATTGACTTTGATTGTGTTGATTACTATGCCTTTTATGATATTGGCTAGTTGGGTATTTAAAGAAAAAGTCAAAATTTCTTTTCAGAAAGTGCGCTCAGAAATAGCGTCTATGAATGCTTTTTTGCAGGAAAGAATCACAGGAATGAAGATCGTACAGATATTCAATGCAGAGGATCAGGAAGCAGAAAAATTCAGAAAAATCAATCGATCTTATACCAGTGCAAATTTGGATTCTGTTTTTTACTATGCCGTCTTTTTCCCTGTGGTAGAGTTGGTTTCTGCCGTTTCTTTAGCATTGATGATTTGGCTTGGTGCCAAAGGGTACCTACAAGACAAAGTCAGTTTTGGGGCATTGGTAGCATTCCCACTTTATCTGAATCTTATGTTTCGACCCATTAGGTTTATGGCAGATAAGTTTAATACCCTTCAGATGGGATTGATAGCTTCCGAAAGGGTGTTTAAAATATTGGATAGTAAGGATTTTATACCCAACGATGGTATCATTTACCCTAAAACACTAAACGGAAAAGTAGAATTTCAATCCGTTGGATTTGCTTATGATGAAAAAAATTATGTATTAGACGATATCAACTTTACCATCGAACCAGGACAAACTTATGCTTTAGTAGGAAGCACGGGTTCGGGCAAATCCACCATCATAAATATACTCAATAGATTTTATGATATACAGAGAGGAAATATACTAATTGACGACGTAGATATCCGACAATATGAGTTAAGCGGATTGAGAGATCGTATTGCTATTGTATTACAAGATGTATTTTTATTTGAAGGCACGGTGATGGAAAACATCACATTGCGAGATCATAACATATCAGAACAAAAAGTGATTTTGGCAGCTAAAACAATAGGCGCACATGAGTTTATAGAGCGTTTGCCAGGTGCTTATGAGTGCAAAGTTTCAGAACGCGGCAGTAACTTGTCAGTAGGTCAGAGACAATTAATCTCTTTTGTTCGTGCATTGGTTTTCGAACCAGATATTCTTATTTTGGATGAAGCAACTTCCTCTATTGATACAGAGAGTGAAGCAGTAATACAATACGCTATTGAGAAGTTGATAGACAAAAGGACTTCTATCATCATAGCACATAGGCTTTCTACGATACAGCATGCACATAATATACTAGTTCTTTCTCATGGTAAAATAATAGAAAGAGGCAATCATCAAACTTTATTAGCCAAAGAAAATGGACATTATCGAGAATTATATGATATGCAGTTTTCAGAATTAACAGAATCATAGCTGTTTTGTGTTAATGCTAATTTTTTCAAAAAATAAATTTTTATACAGTAATTTCACTTATCTTTTGTTAAATCACAACCAATGACCACAACATTTACGCCATTCAATGTATCTTGTTATAATAAGCTTCATGAAAAATTCCAGTTTCTGTTTGAGCCTGAGCTAATTAATGAAATATGTAAAACGGGCATGGTTAAAACGTATAAAGAAGGCAGTGTATTGATGGAGATAGGGCAAACACTTTCTCACATGCCATTAGTGATTACAGGTTCTGTAAAGGTAATGAAGGAAGACAAAGAAGGAAATGAATTGTTGTTGTATTATTTAGAATTGGGAGATACTTGTGCGGTCACTTTAAGCTGTTGCACTAAACCGTCTAAGAGTACCATTAAGGCCATTACTGAGTCTGATGCAGAAATTTTATTTATTCCAGTGGAAAAAATGGAAGAATGGATGGTGAAGTTTAAAACTTGGAGAGGTTTTGTTTTGGATAGCTATAATGTTAGGATGAATGAAATGCTGGATGCAATAGATAATCTTGCATTTAATAATATGGAAGAGCGCTTATATAAGTACCTGCGAGATAAAGTTATGATCACAAAGGAATCGAAACTGCATATTACCCACTTTCAGATAGCCAACGAACTCCATTCTTCTAGGGTTGTAATCTCAAGATTGATGAAAAAGCTAGAAAATGAAGGGTTGGTAATACAGCATCGTAATTATGTAGAAGTTAAAGAATTTATGTAAAACATGAATCACCTTACAGATACCATCATCGCACCTGCTACACCGCAAGGTCAAAGCGCTATAGCCGTCATCAGACTTTCGGGTCACAGATGCCATTGCCATCACCGATAAAATATTTAGAGGGAAAAAGCTGAGTGAAGCCGATTCGCACACGATACATTACGGGTGGATCGTAGATGGTGAGAAGGAAATAGATGAAGTCATGGTCTCCGTATTCCGAGCGCCAAAAACATTTACTACCGAAGATAGTACAGAGATATCCTGCCATGGATCACCACAATTAGTCCAAGCCATCATTTCTTTAGCAATAAAACATGGTGCAAAATCCGCATTTCCTGGAGAATTTACACTGCGAGCCTTTCTTAATGGTCGTTTAGACCTATCGCAAGCAGAAGCCGTGGCTGACTTGATTCACGCATCATCTACCAAGTCGTCGGAGATCGCACTCAACCAACTCAAAGGTCATTTTTCATCAATGCTCAAGGATTTGAGGCAAGAATTGATAGATTTTGCCGCCTTGATAGAACTCGAGCTAGATTTTTCTGAAGAAGACGTGGAGTTTGCGCATCGTGGAAGACTGAAAGATCTCATTCATAAAATTATAACGGTCATCAATCCATTGCTCGATTCTTTCCGATGGGGCAATAGCATCAAAGAAGGCATACCGGTAGCCATCATTGGTGCGCCAAATGCAGGCAAATCTACCTTGCTCAACACCATACTAAACGAAGAAAAAGCATTGGTCAGCGACATCGCAGGTACAACCAGGGATTTTATCGAAGATACGTTGGTCATAGAAGGCATCATGTTCCGGTTTATAGATACTGCAGGCATCCGAGAGACATCCGATGTACTTGAAGGTTTAGGTATAGAAAGGTCCAAACAAAAACTCCGTGAAGCAGAGATCGTACTTTTCATCAGTGACATCCACAAAAGTGTAGAAGAGACAATTGCTGAATTCAATGATCTCCAACTAACCAAAGATCAGACTGGCGTCATCCTACTCAACAAAGCAGATACTATTCCCGCAGCACAAGCAGAACCCAAAACCCATAGTATCGCCGACAAAAGCGGTGTAAAAACCCTGCTCATCACCGCAAAATACAAAGAAACCTTACAACCATTATTGTCCTATTTCTCTGAATATATCCAACACCACAACCAAGCAGAAGGCACCATCATCAGCAATACAAGACACTACGAAGCCCTAGAAAGCACCAAACTATGTCTCCAAAAAGTAATTGCAGGGATCGACTCAGGTCTTTCATCCGATTTTGTAGCGATGGATATCAGAGAATCACTTTTCCATTTGGGATCGATCACAGGTGAAGTATCTACGGATGACCTATTGGAGAGTATCTTTAGTAAGTTTTGTATTGGGAAGTAAACCTTTGAATATCAATAATTTACTTACTTGTTTTCGATTATGTATAAATGCGTATATATAAAAATGCGTATAATTGAAACTTAATTATACGGTTTTGCGTATATATGCGTAAATACATTATCAAATGGACAATATTTTTGGCAATCAACCGGTTTCTGGCGATGATTTTTTTGGAAGGGAAGACTTTGTAAAACATCTCAAAGGTATATTGATATCAAAGAATAGTTTTCTTTTACTAGGTCTGCGGAGAACTGGTAAAAGTTCAGTTCTGGAAGAAATTGTGAGATTGATAGGCATAGAAAACCCGAAAACAATAGTTATCAATTTGAATTGTCAGACTTATGAGAGTATTCATGATTTGTACAAAAACATCTATTTGTCTTTACCACATACTTGGAGAAGCAATATGCGTGATTTTATGCAAAAGGCACAAAGCATACCTAAAAAACTAATTGATGTTATTACAGATCATGTTGAAGAAGTCGATATTCCATATATTGGTTCTGTAAAACTTCGTAATGATGCGCTTGCGTATGCCAATCCGCTTAAAGAACTACTTACACGGTTTTTTGATGAGCAAAACCAGCACATCGTTATCATTTTGGATGAATTGCCCTTTTTATTTGAAAACATTGCTGAAGCTAATAAAGAGAGCACTAAGTTGGAGATTGAAGCAGTACTCACAACTTTGAGATCCTGGAGAAATATAGGTGTTTCTCAGGCGATTTGTGGTTCCTTAAATCTACACGCACAATTGCAAAATTTGGGTATTTCACAAAAACTATTGGGTGGTGTCATGACACAAACATTGCCAAAGTTCACAGCAAATGAAGCAAAAACAATGATGCAGCAATTAAGTGCTGGGCATGTACCATTAAAAGATACGGACTTAGATGAAATCATTCGTTTGATGCCAGATTGTATTCCACAGTTTTTACGATATTTTGTTTTCAGTTTGAATACGCATTGGAATGGAGAAAAAGAAGGTATCAAAACGATATATGACAAATATGTTTATCCCAATGTTGTGAAGGACTTTGAGTACCAATTTAATGAAAGATTTGCAAGTCTTTCATCAGAGTATATTGTTTTGGCAAAGAAAATACTTACTCAAATCCATAAGAAACCAGGTCTTAGTGAAGCAGAGCTATTAAAAGCCATCAAAGACGAAAATGCGTATAGTGTTCTATTGACTTTGGACAATCACGAGTTTATTATCATAGATCAAAGCAACCAGATTGACTTTTCTTTCGAAATTGTCCGCCATTGGTGGCGTAAAAAAACGATATAAGATGGCAGTAGTACTTGTAAAAAAATATAACCCACTTGAAATGTCCAAGGAGGATGTACTTGCCTTGGCAACGGGTAGGGAAAAGTTGCTGGACATTATGTTGTCTGAAATGAAAGTATGTCTCAAGAAGGGAAGTAATCAACACTTTGTTCTCCATGGTCCAAGAGGAATAGGCAAATCATTTTTTACGAGATTGCTCAAAATACATCATGACCAGTCAGATGATTTTAAAAATAGTCTTTTTTTACAATTACCAGAAGAACAAGAAAACATCAATTTTGCAGCTGATCTTATGGATGTTATTGCTACCTTATTGGAAGGAGGAAAATTAATCGACACAGCACCCAAATGGACCATATCCGATATCCAATGGCAAAAGTCAAAACAAAGATTGAAAGAAGCTATAAACGATATAAAGAAAAATGGAAAACTCCATGTCTTTGTTACTCAGGAAAATCTGCAAGCCTTTATTCCCAAGTTAGATAAAATAGAAAGTTCGAGATTAAGAGAGTTTCTGTCAGATTTTGACGAAGTGACGATCATAGGTTCAAGTCTGAGACCTGATCTAGACAATGACTACTCCAAAAGATTGTTTCAGGTTTTTAAGAAGTTAGACATTGAGCCATGGACTGCCGATGATTTTTTAACTTATTACGATAAATTGGCCCAAAGATCTAATTATGACAAAGAGCAATTAGAAAACTTAAAAAAATCAAAAAACAAAATTAAGGCCATCTCCCAGTTTACTGGTGGTAGCCCGAGATTGGCGGTCATATTGAGCAAGCTAATACTAGAAAAAAAATCCTAGATACAGCACAGTTGCTGGATGGTATCATCGACGAACTCACTACCTATTATCAGGATATCACCAACGACATCCCTTCAAAATCAAAATCCTGTTTGATATGCTTATTCGTAAGGGAGAAAACATGACGCAAAGTACCTTGGCATCTTCATTCGAACCACCATTGGAACAAAAAGATATAGCGAGATCGTTTGCGTGGCTCACTGACAATTACTATGTGGTCAGCAGCAAACAAGCACGAGGCAATACCAAGTACTTTTATGTAAGAGATAGATTGTATGTATTGTACTACCAAAAAAGGCAGGTATATGCTGATGTACCTTTTTCTTTTGTAGGTGTTTTTGTGGATTTTTTGAATGCGTTTTATTCAAAAAGGGAAAAAATAAAAGAGTTGGAATGTTTGGACTTAAAGCATGCCTACGCCTTTCCTGTATTATCCTTTTTAGCCGAAAAAGAAGGGTTACATCTGAAAAGTAGCATGGATTCAGAAGACATACGAGAATCTCTTATAATGAAATATTCTGAAAAAGCTACAAAAAAGCCTTCAAAAAAACAGACAAATAAGGAAGATATAGAAAAGGATGATTTTGATTTAGGAAATGAGTATGCTCAAAAGGGAGATTACGAAAAATGCGATCATTTATTATAAGAAAGCCATCGAATTAAATCCTTATGAACCAGAAAATTATTATGAATTAGCAAATGCCTATTTTGAAAAAGGCGAAAATGAAAATGCAATAATTTCATATGAAAAATCAATCGACCTATACCCAGATCATCCAGCAACCTTATATAATTTGGGAAATGCTTATACTAAAAAAGGCGATTATGGAAATGCTATTATTTCATTCGTGAAAGTAATCGAACTAAGACCTAATAATGATAATGCATACAATAATTTAGGAATTGTCTATGATAAAATAGGCGATTATGAAAAAGCAATAGATACATACGAAAAAGCAATAGCCCTAAATCCTTATGATGCGATTGCATACAATAATTTAGGAATTGCCTATGCTAAAAATGGTGATATTGAAAAGCAATAATTTCATACGGGAGATCAATTGCCCTAAATCCTAATAATGAATTTGCATACAATAATTTAGGGGTTGTCTATGATAAAATGGGCGATTATGAAAAAGCGATAGATACATACGAGAAAGCAATATCTTTAAATCCTTATGATGCTAAACCTTTTTATAATTTAGGATTTGTTTATTTTAGGAAGGAGACATCCCAAAATCGCTGATTCATATTCAGAAAGCCTTGAACTTACAACCAAATGATCAAGAATTTGTAGGTTTTGGATTATCTATCATCGTTAATCATCAACAATGGCCATATCTAATTCAATTCCATGAAAATGGAAAGGAAACACACCGTTTTCATCCATTTTGGGCGAATCACTTTTCAGGGTCATTGAAGAAAACCAAAACAACAAATTCTTTTACTTCAAAACTACCTTCGATGCCATCCGTAATGTTACATATATCAACATCAATGAAGTGATCAATGGACTTTGCATCGGTCTGTACAAAGATGGGGATATGGATTTTTTACGGCAGGTAGTGGATGAGTTGTCTCACGATTTTGCCAATGATGCTTTTGTAAAAATCAATCTGGAAGTGTATAAATACCTTCTAAATCCTGAAGGTATGGATATCAATCAATTGCATCCGGATGTAAGGACAGTGGTGAATTCCATTATTAAAGAAGAATAAAAAATAAAATATGTATTTCAAATGTGAGTAAAATTGCAAGATCACCTGAAAGTTACGATTTTGGCACCTCATGCCAGAGTGATATCGCCACTAATCAGGCAGCCATCCAGCACGGTGGTCGTGTCTTTTCATCGTATGCCATACCATCAGAGATGGTTAGTAGTGGCGATAAGTTATGGGTCATCACCGAGTCAGATCGGTCATCTACTACAGTTTTGTTTCCAGGGGAGTATTAGTGCTCCCTTTTTTTTTGTAATTTTGCTGAATAATATTATAAATCCATGTTAAGAGTTTCAATGTCATCTACAAATAATCAAAGTTTAGCTATAAGTTTTCTCAACTTTGCAATAAGAAACTATATTTCAGCTAGAATCCTTTACCTAAATAACCAATTACATGATGCTGGGGTAATGAGTCATGAAGCTTTTGAAAAAGTAATGAAAGCCCTAATTTATTTTAAAAACCCAAGTTCTCGTCTAGGAAGTATTCATCAGCTAAATGGACTCAGAAACGAATTATTTCGAACTTTTGGTCTGGATGAGTTGAGAGATGCAAAGGATATTTTTAATTATTACGAAGATTGTTATTCTTACCGATATCCAGACTAAAAACAGCCAAAATCATTTTCTACAGGTACTAATAAGTTTCAATCATTAGACAATATATTCTTCTATTTTCATGAAGAATGTCTAAAGGAAATTAAGGATGACCATTTACAAAACAAATCAGGTATTTTTTCTGAATGTAGATTTTATTTCAAATCAAATAATTCGATCGACCTTAAAAATATTACTTTTAAAAATGATAGTTTTACTTTGGATTATATCAATCAATCTAAGAATTTTTGGTATTCACAAGGTGCATATATTAAAAATGCCTCAGGATTTTATTTTGATGTAGATGGCAATGGGTATCGTTAACATTGATTTCTCTTGTTTTCCCTTATTCCACCTACTTTTGTTGCCCAACCGTTGCCAAATCGCCTGAACCCCTTTATTTTTAAGCATTTCAGGATAATGTATTGGGAAGTGTTAACATGCTGCAAATCAACATAATAAGAGAATAAATATGATAAATTTTAGTTTTGGCAATAAAAATATTGTTAAAATAACGTGACAATAAAAATATTGTTATGTGTCTTAGCCAATAAAATCATTGTTAAATGGATTGGATAAGGCCAAATACAATTTGATAGGTGATAAGGATCAGGAAATATTAAAGATGCCGCCTGAAATAAAAGAAAGTGTAGAAAGTATTTTGGATTCGATCAAAAAAGGACAAGAGTATTATGGGATGTAGCAGGGCTTAACTCACCTCATATCAAAGAGATATTGCCACTAATCAGGCAGCCATTCAGCGTAGTGGCCGTGTCTTTTCATTGCATGCCATACCATCAGAGATGGTTAGTTGTGGTGATAAGTTATGGGTTATCACTGAGTCAGATCGGTCATCTACTACAGTTTTGTTTCCAGGGGAGTATTAATTATTCCTTTTTTTGTAATTTTGCACTATGGAAACGAGACCAGTAAATATAAATTATTATATAAAACAATTAAAGGTAAATTTACCTAAAGCAATTATTTATCCTTTTGTTGTAGGCTTTCTTCCGTTTGTCTCATTATTATTTTATCCTAAATTAATTGCAGGTGTAAGCACATTTTACCAAGTTATAGGTATTTAAAATAGGGGTTTCTCAGTCGCTAAAACTCCTTCGAAATGACCTAGTTTTAGAGTTTAAGGTAGGGAGATGAAGGGAGTTCGGCGAGGCCGAACTCCCTTCATCTCCCTCTTTTCCTTATCAGCCTTGGTCATTTCGAACCACAGAGTGGTGAGAAAACTTATTTTATTCAAATAGGTCAAAGTAGATTTAAATATGAAATACTTATGGCAATAGAAAAATGCATGACTAAGCGAACCTGTAAGGTGAACGCAGTGAAGTGCAAAGCACCAAAGGCCGCAAGCCTTTGACGGAGTGAACCGTGAAACGGGTGGGCAGGTGTAGTGCAAAGCACCAAAGGCCGCAAGCCTTTGACGGAGTGAACCGTGAAACGGGTGGGTGGGCCATAACAATGCGAGAAGCGAAGGAACCCGTAAGGGATGGGCAGGTCGAAAATGAACGACAATACACCAAGGCTGATTTAAGTTTAAATCAGTGCCTTTTGTTTTGAGTGATTTCGTATCACTCAAATGCAGCAAAGCTGCAGCATTCAGTTACCTTTTTTGAACTAGACTTTTTTTTTGGGCAATGCAAAAAAGTAACTGCCGCCTGCATAAAGGCAAAAGCCAACCCAAGGTACACGACTTTTGGACAAAATCAATTAAAAGGTTTGCATTTAATTTGTTTATTATAGACATAATTTATTATTTATCAATTGGTTGTACCATAGTCAGTAAGCCCTACATAAGCTCTGAAATAATAAGGCCGAAATGGGAAAGCCCCTTCATATTTTCCAGTAAACGAATTACCATTCAAAATTCCACGAGCTGAATTAGCCGCATTTGCAGATAAAACCTCAGGATTAGGTAATGTATCAGCAGAAAAACCGAATTCTTGGGCATTTTCTAGTTCATTAATCCCTTCTTTATTAAAAGATGCAAACAAATCCATAGTTCCATCATCTTGAACTTGTCCTTCTATTTTAGTAAATATTAATTCAGAATTTCCGGTTTCACATGAAACTAAAGTGACTAAAAAGATTATAAATAATTGAAGTTTCGGAGTTTATAAATGGATTAATGTCAATTAATTACATATTAAATAATTATAAGATAATTTACTTTACAATACTGATAATCAATACTTTAAAACAATTTACATGGAGATTTAGAAATACGACGTCAACATATTGCTTTGGGAGATGTAGTAATACCAAGGTGTACCTCTTTGGGGAGCCTGTTCCGGTACGCGGAGCGATTTAGCGGAACTAGCGTTTTTTGTTTACTTTTTTTGGCAATGCAAAAAAGTATAACTGAACGATCCTGGAAGGTCGAGTATGACAATGCGAGAAGTGAAGGCACCCGTAAGGGATGGGGAGCGCGGCTCGAGCGACAATGCCAAACCTATAGTATAATCATTAGCCCCAAAGAGCACAATTGAATTTGATTCAAGGTTATGAGAGTAGTTATTGTGCAAAATTTGCTCCGAAACTTTAGTAAATAATATATTTTTCATCATTACTGATTTTTTAACTGCAAACTTAATCATTTTATTATTTTTAAGTATATTTGAATCACCGGTTTAGTTTTCAGGATATTATTAGTGCTCTCTTTTTAATTTATAAGTATTTCAGGATAATGCATAGGAAAGTAACCAGTTATAAAGTAATTCTTCTTTTGTAAAGTTATGACTTTACTATACTTAAATAAAAGTTAACTTATTACCTTACTAAATATTTGCCCATGTAAATATATTACTTTACATTTGCGCTATTAAAGTAAAAGTATAACTTTACAATATGAAAAATAAGTCATTGCAATTGCAGCAACTTGACAATAAAATGTCAGGTTTTGCTAAACTTAAGCAAGTAGCCACTCCTCCTACAGGTTGGATAAAGGCCATACGCATAAGTCTTGGTATGTCAATGCAACAGCTGGGGAACAAATTGGCTATTTCCAAGCAAGGAGTTTTGGATATTGAAAAACGGGAAAAAGAAGGATCCATCACCATTAAGTCCCTAAGGGAGATAGCAAAGGCTTTAGATTTGCAATTGGTATATGGTTTTGTACCCAACGATGGATCTTTGGATGCCCTGATTGAAAAAAGAGCTATTCAGCTTGCAAAAGAAATTGTTTTACGTACATCCAATACCATGCATCTGGAAGATCAAGGCAATTCAAAAAAACGCATAGAAAAAGCTATCAAAGAAAGGGCCGAAACAATAAAACGTGAAATGCCAAAAATATTATGGGACTAGACCTGGAATATATAGAAGGACAAACACCGTTAGAACAAGAGGAGATGGATGGTTTACTTATTTCAACTAGTGCTACTCGTGGCGAATTGGATGAGTTTGAGCAACATAATATTGAAAAAGCAATTATGTGGTCGTTGAATCGTTCTTTTAAGGCTGATATCATATTTAATGAACGTTTTATACGAAAATTACACACCCAAATGTATGGTGATGTGTGGTCTTGGACAGGCGAATTCCGGAAAACCAACAAAAACATTGGAATGGACTGGTAGAAAATATCTATAGAGTTGAAATATCTTTTGGATGATGTATTATATTGGTATAAAAACGACACTTTCCCTCCCGATGAAATAGCCATACGTTTCAAACATCGTTTAGTGAGTATTCATTGTTTCCCAAATGGAAACGGAAGACATAGCCGCTTAATGGCTGATATTATTATTGAGAAAATTTACAAAAAACCAATATTCAGCTGGGGCGCATCTAATCTTTCAAAGGAAGGTGATACCCGAAAAACATACCTGAGAGCTCTAAAAACTGCGGATAATGGAAATTATAATTTACTATTAGATTTTGCCAGGTCTTGAAAAAATATTATTTTATTGGTGAAATCTTGTAACTGTTCAGCTATAACCCCAAAGGGGTAGAATATTAATAACCGCGGATATATATCCGCGGTAAAAATGGAAAACCAACTTAATTTTGGCGCTATTTTTGCCTATAAGTTGCAAAAATCGTGACAAAATTGTAGTGAAATAGTAAACACCTGAATAGTTACGAAATATTTTACTAAAAATCCAGATTGGTGTAGCAAGAAGCAGAAATATATCAGCGATGATGGCCTGATTATTTGTGCTTATATTGTATTGTTGAAAAATAAGGTGCATTGAGCATGCAGATATAGCCTAAAAAGTTATATTTGTGGTGGTAAGGTGTGCGTGAATGATATAAAAATGCACTACATGTATAGAATATGCTGATATCTTGGGGAACGGAAGTGAAAGGGTTGTGTTTAATATAGGAAGTAATAAATATAGAATGATATGTTCATATTACTTTGGGTTGAAAAACGTTCATTTATACATAAATTGGCTAGGAACACATATAGAATACGACAAAGTATGTAGAGAAAACCTACAATACCTAATTGATAAATATTAAATCGCAAAAATGGAATATAAAATAATAAAATCAGAGTTACAATATGAGTCATATTGTGAAAAACTGCATGAGCTGGTAAAAAATCCGCTAACAAGAGAAAGTGATGAAGTAGAACTGTTGACGTTATTGATTGGTAAGTGGGATACAGAGAATATCAAGTTTTCAGAACTTTCACCAATAGAAACGATTAAAGCATTGATGCAAGAACACAATCTAAATTCGACAGATTTAAGTAGAATTTTGAACTTATCAAAAGGTACGATTTCAAAAATGTTAAATTATAATAAAGGTTTGTCAAAAGAAACAATTAGAAATTTGTCAGAATACTTTAAATTAAACCAAGAAATATTCAATCAACCATACAAATTGGAAAATGAAATAAATCGTAAATTTAGAGATGCATCATTGATGAATACTAAAAAAGCGATAAGTAAAGTGAATCACCCTGTATAACAAGCCGTAGCACATCATGCCGCTCTATCGAGACGGCACGACGGCTACGGCTGAAACGTTTTGAGCTGATTAAAAAAAGTAACAACCCTCCGATGGTCGCAGTTTGCAACTGCTATCCTCTATTTTATGAATTTTTAATTCAAAATCTATCTGTTAATTAGGGGCTGCTGAAAAAGTCAGCTATTATTTTTGGTTGTTAGTTTAACGGAGACTATCGTTCAAAAAACAAGCAATAGAGAATAAGAACGAAGTGAAGTGCAAAGCACCAAAGGCCGCAAGCCTTTGACGAAGTGAACCGCTAGCGGGTGGGTGGGTGAAGTGCAAAGCACCAAAGACAAAGTCTTTGACGAAGTGAACCGTGAAACGGGTGGGCAGGAAAGTGCGTCTATTGCCATAAAAAGCGTAAAACGTTAAACATGAAATACTTATGGCAATAGAAAAAGCATTTTGGTTCGAGAATGAACGGTGCTAAGCAATTGCCTTTTTTGAACTAGACTTTTTTGGTTACTTTTTGGGCAATGCAAAAAGTAACTGCCGCCTGCATAAGGCAAAAGCCAACCCAAGGTACACGACTTTTGGACAAAATCAATTAAAAGGTTTGCATTTAATTTGTTTATTATAGACATAATTTATTATTTATCAATTGGTTGTATCATAGTCAGCAAGCCCTAAATAATTAATACATTTCAATGAATTGTAAAACTTGTCCAGCTTTAGCGAGATGCTTCATGTACATTATGCATTAGAACGAGCGTTTTGATGCCAAAGACAATTAATTAAACTAGCTTTTAAATATTTTTCTTAAATTTGTAACACGAATCATCTTATCATCAAGCATCGCGACATTGGTTGTAATTTTACAGTACCTACACATCAAACAAAATTACCATGGAATATAAACAGTTAAAAGGAAACGAAATTGAAGGAGAATTGGACATATTTGTTTCTCATAATGAAGACGATGAAGATGGAGAAATAACAAAATGGAATGAAATATTAATACACGGTAATCCAGAAGGACTTAGATCTCTTGCAAAACTACTCATAGAAATTGCTGATTTAAATCAAGAAGAAGTAGAAAATAAATACTTGCCAATCGGAGCTAGGGAACATTATCATTTGACACCAAATATAGAATTATCTAAGAGTTCTGACAGAGTAATTGTTGGAAGACTTGATGCAAAAGGGACAGGAAGTTTTTATGACAGATATATTTCTAAATCTTAATGTTATGAATCTAATATTTCAAAATAAAATAAAACCCATTATAGTTTGTATCGTGACTATCTTAATTTTCACCTTCCTACTATGGGAGCATTTACATGGTGGGGTCACTAGTCATCATATCCTGCACTCAGAAGATCTTCCTGCTATATCCAATTGGTGGAGTGGATTATTGTTGCCTATACTTACCTGGTTTCTTTTGAGTAGGGTAGAAAAGAGATTTGATCAAAATGATTTGGTTACACAACAGCCTAATAACGCAATGAATAAAGCTGTTTGGATTTTTTTGGTGGGCTTAGTGTTGGGCATTGTGCTTGCCGCATCATTTACGTATGCGTTTAGACCGTTTTTGGACAATGTGCTTTACATTTTAATCGTACTAAGCTTTTTTATACCATTATACTACGCAGAGTTTATCTTAGGTTTTATTTTGGGAATGACTTATACCTTTGGCGCCATACTACCGACGGTTTTTATGCTCGTGATTGCAGGGATAGGATGGGTTACTTACAGATATATCAGACCTTTAATCTTGAGAATAGGGAATTGGAATTAGAATAAAAAAGTATATTTACATAGTTTTTTATTTTGCATTTTTTTGCTTTTGTGTAGTCTTAGTTAAAAACAATATATGGAGGAAGTAATCATAATTGGAGCAGGTTTAAGTGGCCTGTCAACCGCTCATCAACTTAAGAAAGCAGGAATTAGCTTTAAAATTATAGAAGCACAAGACCGTATAGGCGGGCGTATAGAAACCATCTATGGCCATGATGATACACCTATGGAAATGGGTGCCACTTGGTTTGGTAAAGAACATATTAACCTTATACGTTTATTGACAGAACTCAATATTGGTTATTTTGAACAACATACGGAGGGCATTGCTTTGTTTGAAACTATGTCTTTTGAACCGCCACAACAATTCTATGTGCCAGCCAATAGTCATTCAGCTTATAGAATTCAGGGCGGTACTTACAGTATTATTGATGCATTATATCGACATATTGGCAAAGAAAGTATGGTATTAAATTCCCCAATAACAGAAATTATAGAGGAAGATGATAAACTTAAACTTACAGATAGTTTGAAAAGTAATTTTTCTGTAAATACGTAATTGTTGCCCTACCACCCAAATTAGCCATTCATTCGATCCAATTTTCACCTGAATTACCACAAGCACTCATACAAGTGATGCAGAAAACACAAACTTGGATGAGTGGTTCCATAAAATTTTCTGTAGAATACAAAAAAGCATTTTGGAAAGACAAAGGTTTTTCAGGAAGTATCTATAGTCAATCAGGGCTAGCTACTGAAATATATGATCATAGCAATTATGAAGACACAAAATTTGCACTAAAAGGATTTTTAAATGGTTCAGCTTCGCATTATACCTTTGAAGAGCGAAAGGATAAAATTATTGAGCAACTGAAACGCTATTTTGGTAATGAAGCTACCGAATACATAAGTTATAACGATAAAATTTGGAATGATACATTCATCCAACCCAACAATGATACTTTTTTGCCGCCACATTTTAATAATGGTCATGCCGCCTTTGATGAAAGTTATATGAATAACAAACTTTTCTTCACAGGAACAGAAACATCAAAATCATTTGGCGGCTATATGGATGGGGCTATTATGGCTTCAAACGCAATTGCAGATAGGATTTCAAAAATAATTAAAAAATAATTTGCCATTTTTGCATCTTTTTAAAGTTCCAAGTCAAAGGGGCTAACATTTTAAAAAAGATATAAAAATGGTAACTGTTCAGCTATAACCCCAAAGGGGTAGAATATTAATAACCGCGGATATATATCCGCGGTAAAAATGGAAAACCAACTTAATTTTGGCGCTATTTTTGCCTATAAGTTGCAAAAATCGTGACAAAATTGTAGTGAAATAGTAAACACCTGAATAGTAACTAAAAATGAGTAAATCACAAGCATTAATCGTAGGTGGCACAACAGGAATGGGTAAAGCCACTATTCCTTTAGCAAATGTTGGTACAGAATCCTATTATCATATCACATCAACATCAAATATCTCCGCTACCTGATGAGTAACATTATTCAGCAAATATGTTTCGCCATTAATCTCCTGATAATATCGCAGACTCATCACATATATATGAATATTACCTGGATTAGGCTCTAATGGCATAAATGTAAGTGTCACATCCGTTTGGGGCTCGTTTAATTTAAGGACCACTTCATTACTTGTATGTGCTACGGAAGTGCGTTGCCCCATGTCAATATTGATTGCCACTACCTTGAGTACAACTTGGGTAGCACCGACCAATTGAGTAATAACATCATTAGGCACTATTTCCCCTATCTGTAATTGATTGTTTTGTTTGTTGAATACGAGAGCGCGGTGAATGACATTGCTAATACCACAATGAGCATTGAACCTGAATCCTTTCAATTCTTTTTTTCCTTGCTCTATTTTGAGCCCTGCACCTGCCGTCCTGCTGCCCCATTCATTTTCGTGGTCGTATTCCCTAATCTTATACAGGACCTTATTAAGTCGGTTGACAACATCAGGATTGATTATGACATCTCTAGATTGTCTGAGAGCTTGCCTGATTAGCCTTCCCAATGTACTTACCATTCCAAATTCTGTATTGTTTTTTCTGACCAATACAAATTTAGGTGATGTTTCAATCGTCTTTTTATCAGCACCACCTTTTTTTCTTGCGAGATATTCTTCATTCGATTTGTAAAAAGAAACATCACCTATTGACCCTGTCAACTTAATTAACCCATCTTGTTTTGCCATTTTGATATTTTTTTGTGATTCAATTATAAAATAAAGTTATGTGTATTCAATCACATTGTCAATAGCACCAGCATCCACAGCACCAATATTTATGTTCAAAATATAGCTTTTTATATTGTCAGTATTTTATATAGTTTTGATTTTGAGTATAATATAATATTTATAGTAGCACAAGCACATTATGTTAAAATTTTATTAATGTACATAAAATTTAATTTATACCTAAAATATATCTGAGTAAAATATAAATTATATAAAAGAATTATAAAGATAGAACTAATTTTTATCCAAAATCTTATATACGATCATCAAATATATATGACAAAAAAAATAAAGAATTATTGCAGATATAAAACAATCTTTATACAGATATAAGATATTATAAAGTTGAACAAAAGACAAATAAAATATAAAATAAAAGTATATAAAATTAATTTTAAACCCACCTATAACCCACTAATAATTCACGTATAATCCACCTATAATCCACCTTTTATAAATATTCTATACAGAAAAGATAAAAATGAGATACATATTAGAATATATATAACCAGTAAACTTTATTGGTTAGGATAATTTAGTCGCCAATTTTATTCTAGTGCATTCCATCACAAATAGGCGTTGATGTTGATTCCTTAATGGGTGGCAAGATGTCAAGCCTCTATTTGAAAGGGTGGTGTAAGCAAACTTTATTTTAAAAATCCAACATCAAGTTTGCAAGTGATCAAGTTTGTAAAGTAGAATAAACCTATAACTTAATTTTCTTTAGCCTATCCAAATCCCGCTTGCTGTCTCTTTCTTTAATGGTTTCTCGTTTGTCAAATGCTTTTTTTCCTTGAGCTAGTGCAACTTCTAATTTTGCAAATCCTCTATCCGTAAAAAACAGACGATACGGAACGATGGTATATCCTTTTTCGGTGACTCGTCGCTCAAGTTTTTTAAGTTCTGATTTGTGTAGCAATAATCTACGGTCTCTTCGAGCATCGTGATTGTATATAGTACCGTGGTCATATTCGGCTATGAACATATTTTTAACCACTAGATTACCATGGTCGAACAAACAATAAGCATCATTTAAATTGGCCAATCCCTGACGCAAAGCTTTTACCTCCGTGCCCGTCAAAACCAAGCCAGACTCATACATTTGTATAAAACTATACTCAAATTTTGCCTTCCGATTTACGATCTCTTTAGTGACTAACTTTACGCCCATTGCGAAATTTCTGATTATGGTTGGCAAAGATAATATATTTTTAAGTCTTAATGACGAAAAAAATACTAATTTTGAACCTTTAATGCAAGCCTGTCATGATACATTCAATGAAAACATTTATATTTTCTTTAGTTTTAATCAGTTTTTTACTGGAGTCATGCATTCCAGACACAAAGACTGCAGTCACAGATATTAACTTCTCCATAAGTGATGTTGAAATCCAAAAAATCCTTGACTTTAAGGACAAACAAGATATCAAATCTTTATTCAAATATTTCAGAAACGAAAACCCATCCTACAGATATCAAGCAGTCATGGCTTTTGGATCTATTAAAAATTTAGATGCAAAAGATTCACTGATCATGATGCTTCAGGATCCAGTGATGCAAGTGAGGGCGGCCGCAGCGTATGCATTAGGTCAGTCAGGAGATACCAAAATAACTGATAGATTGATTACAGCATTCAGAGGTAAAGACACACTCGAAGTCAATAATATTTATAATGCCAATATTTTGGAAGCCGTAGGAAAAACAGGCAACCTCTCTGACCTTAAAGCCCTATCCACCGTAAAAACCTATCGAAGTACTGACACATTATTGGTATTAGGTCAAGCTAGGGCAATATTTCGTATGGCATTGCGCAATATAATCAGTGATGAAGGTACATCCCGAATGGTGGATTTGCTTTTTACCAGCGCAGTACCCAAAGAAATAAAAGTCATTGCAGCACAATATTTTGCTAGAGCCAATGACCTAAATCTCTCTCTTTCAAAAGTCCGCTTAACTGACATATTTAGTAAAGAACGGGATCCAGAAATACGTATGGCTTTAGCTACTGCATTTGGTAAATCCAAAGATGTAGAGTTTCTACCAGCGCTCAAAACAGCGTTAACATCTGAGACTGATTATAGGGTAAAGTGCAATATAATTCGTGCATTTGGTAATTTTCCTTATTTAGAAATAAAAGACATTATCTTCAATAACCTAAAAAATGAAAATATACACATTGCTGCCACAGCTGCGAATGTTCTTTTAAAAAATGGATCTATAGAAGATGTGCCTTTATATTCCCAATTTGATACGGTAACTACTCCTTGGCAAGTTCGTGCTCCTATGAATGGTGCTGTTTTGGCACATACCGCTTTGTATTTTACGAAAAGTAAAGAAGCTTTTACACAACGTATCAGGAGTAATATCAAAAATGCAGATTCACCTTATGCTAAGGCTGCATATATATCTGCACTAAGCAAAGATCCTTATAACTATGCCATTTTAAGTCAAATTTATACAGAATCTAAGGACCAAATTCTCAAAATAGCGGCAATAGAAGGATTGGGAGAAATTCTAAAGAATCCTTTATTTTTCAAGGCTTTTGGCAATGGTTTCGGTAAAGTAAAAGCAGAAATATTAAACACACTAGCTGCCGCAATCACTAGTGGAGATGCTGGCCAAATCGCTGTTGCATCCATCATTTTGAAAGAGCCCAACTTAGCTTGGAAAGAATGGCTTAAAGACCTTACATTTATGAGAGACGCAGTAAGTAAACTCAAATTACCTCAAGAAATTGAAACTTTCAACGAATTGAATGCTTGTATCTCATACTTAGAAGGAAAAGAATATAAACCTAAAACACCTGATTACAATCACCCTATTGATTGGTCCATTTTATCTTCGATTGGTGATTCTAGTATTGCAGCCATAAAAACTTCACAAGGCTTGATTAGGGTAAAGCTGTTTAAAAATCGAGCCCCTGGTACAGTAATTAATTTTGTGGATTTGGTAAATAAAAAGTTTTATAACGGAAAAATGTTTCATCGAGTAGTACCCAACTTCGTTATTCAAACTGGCTGTCCTAGAGGAGATGGTTACGGATCTTCTGATTATTCCATCCGATCAGAATTGCCTCAAATATATTATGACGGGGAGGGATATATTGGGATGGCATCTGCTGGCAATCATACCGAAAGCACACAATGGTTTATCACACATTCAGCCACACCTCATTTAGATGGAAGTTATACTATTTTTGGCAAAGTGGTGGAAGGTATGGATGTCGTTCACAAAATCCAACAGGGTGATAAAATAAACGATATCATATTTGTAAAATAGATTTTGTATTTATACTGTTAATCCTTCATAAATCTAAGCAATAATGCTGGCAATAATAGAAGATCACAAATAAGAGCGCCTACCAAGGTTACTGAAATAAGTATTCCCACGGTAAAAGTCGGTGGATTGACCGAAAAAATCATATTGAAAAAGCCGAAAAATAATATGATTGTCGTAAAAATAATGGCCTTTCCTGTTTCGTTTATCGTTTGTTGCACTGCCTCTTCATTATTCATGCCTTGCTGCAAACAAATCTTGTATCTACTCAAAAAGTGAATAGTATCATCCACCGCTATCCCAAAAATAATGGTAAACATGATGGCTACACCTGCTTCCAATTCAATGCTAAAAAAACCTAACATTGCTGCTGCAAATAATAATGGTATTAAGTTGGGTATCAATGCCAATACTAACATGCGCATAGATCTAAACAAGAATCCCATTAAAAGAGTTATTAGTAAAATAGACAGTCCTAATCCTTGTATCAAACTAGCTGTGACATACTCTGAGTTTTTATCTAGTATCAATCCTGTACCTGTGCGTCTCACTGTTATCAAACTTGTATCAATGTTTGCATTAACCCAATCATCTAACTGCAACCCAAGTTCTTTAATTTTATCAGCTCCTATGTCTGTAATTCGTGAAGAAATGCGGGTTTTGTTTTTTTCAGCACTGACCAATACATTGGCTTCTTCTTTGACTGCTCTTTCGAGCAATTTTTTGGACGCATAAAATTCTTCTTCCGTTGCTGGAAACACATAAGCACTATCTGCATTTCCATTGTTCATTTTATTCATACTCCGATAGATCGTTGCCAAAGAAATAGATGATTTGATGACTCCTGTTGATTTGACTTTTTGTTCTATTTTATCCACTTCCTTTAATATTAAAAAATCATCGGCTTTCTCCTCGGTTTTAGACGTAATTGCAAACTCTAGAGGACGGAATCCTGCATATTGTTTTTCAAAAAACTTAAAATCTTGGGTTACTTTAGCGCCACGTGGTAGATTGTCTTCAATATTGTAATTGGTACCTACCATAGATATTCCAAATATGAAAACCAAAATCAATGCTAAACTAATTAGAAAAATACCTTTTTGCCTGAATTTAACTAGGAAAGATACTTTATCCAATATGTTTTTCCAATTTGATGTGTGGTACTGCTGTCTGATTATCTTTTCCTTATCAAACAATGACAAAACAGATGTAGTGAAAAATATGACTGTTATGTATGCAATCATTACACCTACGGCAGCATTCCATCCGAAATCTTGGATCGTTTTTAATTTAGATAAACTCAGAGACGCAAACCCAATAGCTGTTGTAAATGAAGTCATAAAAGTAGCCAATCCTATTTCTTTGATTGTAATCAGCATTGCTTCATTCTTGGCTTTACCATGATTGAGTTCATCTACATATTTACTAAATATATGGATCACATCAGATGAACCTACTATCAACATTATAACTGGAAATAGAGCGGAAACAGCGTTTAATTCTGTGCCTACTACACCCAAATACCCCATAAATAATAATAAACCTAAAGCAATACTTCCCAAAGAAATAATGATGCCAATCGGTTTTCGGTAGATCAAAACCATGATAATTGAAACCAAAAGTATAGATGCAATGAAAGCCATCATCATCTCTTTTTTCTGAAAGTCTATTAATTCTCGCTGGAAATATGCCCTACCTAATATATGAGCTTTATCTTCAAAACCAAACTTAATTACTAGACCATCTACAGCATCTGTAAGCTCCCTAGATTCATTCATTCCTAAATCATCCTGTGTTTTGGCAGCAATGACCAATGATGTAGCCGTGCTGTCTATTAGATTATATACAAATCTTTCATCTGATAGAATATTGGTCTTATCTTCCATATAATAACTTGGGTCATCTTTATGGATAAGTGGTATGGTAGAGTAACCAAATGGAGTTTTTACTGGCGCATCTAGCATAGTCAGCGATTGAACCTTAGTCACCAAAGCTAAATCTCTTATTTCTAAGCTTAAATTGTGAAATTTTGATAAAAATACAGAATCAAAAACTGTTGGACTGTGCTCTATCGCGATGAGCAAAAAATTATCATCCGATTCAAAATCCTTAGTAAATCCTTGGTAAAACGCTAAATCCTTATCTCCTTGTGGGAAAAACTGATCAAATGAAAAGCTGAATTTAAGCTGTGTAGCATAGTAACCACTTAGGATGGCTAAAACTAAAAAAACACTAATGATAAGAGACCTATATTTCAAAAACATACTTGCTAATTATAATCTTGCTCAAGTAATAATATTTGAGTAGAAATGTTTTCATATTAAATCAATATATAAGCAAGTACCCTTTCCTACTTTCCTTCCAACCATATCCTAGCATTCACAAAAGCTTCAGCCCAAGGAGATACTTCGTCTTGTCTTCCTTCAGGATAGTTTGCCCAATTCCATTGGAATATAGAGCGCTCTATGTGTGGCATCATTACCAAATGTCTTCCGTCTTCGCTACACACCATTGCAGTATTAAAATCTGATCCATTTGGATTAGCAGGATAGGTATCATAACCATATTTTGCCACTATCTGATAAGCCGACTCTTCTTTAGGTAATAAAAACTTACCTTCACCATGAGAAATCCAAACGCCCAATTTTGAACCTGTCAACGTGGACAACATTACTGACTTATTTTCTTGAATGATGACAGACGTAAATCCACTTTCATGTTTGTGCGAATCATTGAAGTGCATTTTGGGCTTGAGATCATGATCAGGATGGATCAAACCCAACTCTATGAAGAGCTGACATCCATTGCAAATGCCAACAGAAAGTGTATCCGGACGGGAGAAAAAACGCATTAATGCTTGATTGGCTCTTTCATTATATTTAAGAGCGCCGGCCCAACCTTTGGCCGAACCCAAGACATCAGAATTAGAAAAGCCACCAACTGCTCCTATAAATTGGATGTCTTCTAGCGTTTCTCTACCTGATATCAAATCGGTCGTATGGACATCTTTCACATCAAAACCTGCGAGATATAACGCATTGGCCAATTCTCGTTCAGAGTTACTGCCTTTCTCACGTATTACAGCTGCTTTAATTCTTTTACCAGGTTTGATTTCTGGCCTTTTGCCTGTAAAATGACGAGGTAATACAAAATCTAATGGCTGATTTTTATAATTATCGTATCTTTCTTTGGCCTTAACTTCACCAGATTGTTTAGTATCCAACAAATACGAAGTCTTGTACCAAATATCTCTCCATTTACCGACATTTAACGTATATTGGTTGACGTTGTTTTGAATATTAACTATACCTCCTTCTTGGTAAACTCCGATTTTGTGACATAAAATTGAAGATGTTCTAAATATATCTTCTATGATGAATTCGCTACCCGACTTTGATTGAAAAACAATACCTACGTTTTCAGAAAAAAGTAGCTTTATGGTATCATTCTCTCCCAAAGAAGTCAAATCAAAATTGGCTCCTGCTTTTGGGTCTGCAAAATTCATTTCTAATAATGACGTTATCAGTCCTCCGCTCCCAATATCATGACCAGCTACGATGTGACCACCATTTATCAGTGTTTGTATTGTATTAAATGCACTTTTAAATGAGGCACTATCACCGACATTTGATGGGTTTTTTCCTACTTTACCTTGTACTTGAGCAAAGGAAGATCCTCCTAAGGCCAACGAAGCAAACGACATATTGATATAATAAATATTTCCGCCAGTTGACTTTAGTGTTGGTTCTATGATCTTGCGAATATCTGTACAATGTCCAGCTGCACTTATTATGACGGTACCTGGTGCGATTACTTCTTTATCCGCATATTTTTGTTTCATGGATAAAGAATCCTTACCTGTAGGAATATTGATACCTAACTCGATTGCAAAATCGGAACAAGCTTCTACTGCTGCATATAATCTTGCATCTTCACCAGGATTTTTACATGCCCACATCCAATTGGCTGAAAGCGTTACGCCTGAGAGACCGTCTTTTATCGGTGCCCAGATGATATTGGTCAATGCCTCAGCGATACTATTACGGCTTCCGGCTACAGGATCTATCAATCCGCTGACCGGCGAATGCCCAATAGAAGTTGCGATACCTTGATTACTTTCGTAGTCGAGCGACATAACACCACAATTATTTAGTGGTAATTGTAAAGGCCCTGTACATTGTTGTTTTGCTACTCTTCCTCCGACACATCTATCTACCTTGTTAGTAAGCCAATCCTTACATGCTACAGCTTCTAGTTGTAATACTTGAGCTAAATATGCTTCAAATTGGTTGACATCGTATTCTAATTCTGAATATGTTTTTGTTGGCGTTTGATCTTTGATGACCATCTTCGGACTAGAGCCAAACATATCGCTCATAGCAAAGTCCATGGGTTTTTGCCCCGTTTTTTCGGAAACAAAAGTAAATCTGTGATCTCCAGTTATTTCACCTACTTTATAAAATGGTGCTCTTTCTCTTTCAGCTATATTTTTTAATAGTTCAACATTGTCCTTGGCAATGACCAAACCCATTCTTTCCTGAGATTCATTACCTATGATTTCTTTGGCAGAAAGTGTAGGGTCTCCAATGGGTAATGCATCGAGATTGATGGTACCTCCCGTTGCTTCTACCAATTCCGAAAGGCAATTTAGATGTCCGCCTGCACCATGATCATGAATAGATACGATAGGATTATGGTCACTTTCCACCAAAGCGCGTATGGCATTAGCTACTCTCTTCTGCATCTCTGGATTGGATCTCTGTATGGCATTGAGAGTGATGCCAGTGCCAAAAGCACCAGTATCTGCCGAAGAAACAGCGGCTCCTCCCATTCCAATACGGTAATTATCACCACCTAAGACGATAACTTGATCTCCTGTTTGTGGTTCGTGTTTTTGTGCTTGATCTGCTTTACCATAACCAATGCCTCCTGCCAACATAATGACTTTATCAAAACCTAATATTTGCGCATCTTCCTCATGTTCAAAAGTGAGAATTGAGCCTGATATCAGTGGTTGACCAAATTTATTGCCAAAATCCGAGGCGCCATTGGACGCTTTGATGAGAATATCCATGGGAGTTTGATAAAGCCATTTTCTTTCCACTACTTTTTGTTCCCAAGGTCTTGTTTTTTCCAATCTGGAATAAGCCGTCATATAAACAGCCGTCCCAGCTAAAGGCAACGAACCTTGTCCTCCTGCCAATCTATCTCGTATTTCTCCACCTGAACCTGTTGCCGCACCGTTAAATGGCTCTACTGTAGTAGGGAAATTATGTGTTTCTGCTTTCAAAGATAATACTGAATCAAATGATTTTTTTTGATAAAAAGACGGTTTTTCACCCGATTCAGGGGCAAATTGGATCACTTTTGGCCCTTTAACGAATGCCACATTATCCTTATAAGCTGAAACGATATCATTTGGATTTTCTTTAGATGTTTTTTTGATCAATCCGAATAGGCTATCTGACTTTACTACACCATCTATAATATATTGTCCATTAAATATTTTATGCCTACAATGTTCAGAGTTTACTTGTGAAAAACCAAAAACCTCAGAATCTGTCAATTTTCTCCCCAATCTTTTAGCTAAATTCTCTAAGTATATGACTTCGTCTTCGCTGAGTGCGAGTCCTTCTGAGTGATTATAACCACGAATATCTTCTATGTCTTTGATCTCTTCAGGTTGGGTATTCAGCGTAAATATTCCCTGATCAAGTCTTTCATACTTTTGCAGTAGCATTGGGTCAAAATTACTTTTTGCATTAGATGGGGCAAACATTTCTATTCTTTCTATGCCTACGATACCCATATTTTGAGTAATCTCTACTGCATTGGTACTCCACGGTGTGACCATTGCAGCTCTCGGACCAATACACACATCATAAATACTTTCAGTTTTCAGAGCTTCCGCTTCTCCAAATAACCAAACTAGTTTTTGAATATCAATATCTGATAACTGTGCCGATGTTTTAACGGCATAAATAGAAGGAGACTCGGTTCTAAAAAAACGGATCATTCATTAGATTTATTGAAGGTCTTAAGATGACGCAAAGGTCAGCAAATTGATTGAAAAAAAGGAATCATTGGACAAAATTAAACTGATTACATGCTTTTAAAGCTTAATTGGTAATACGATATACATCTCCGAATAAATATTACTGTTTTTCACAACTTTCTTTTGTTGCAATTATTATATTTATACAATGAATAATATCTTGTCAGGTTATTTCATCTTCAAAATGTCAGATATAACATAATGCATTGGATATTAATATTTTATAAAAATTCTTAGCAAATTATAAATGGAAAACGAGATCTTGTCTCCAGCAAAATCTGTCAGCGATGCAGAAAATAAAGCTGAACTCCGCAAATTTATTCATATCAAAGGCGCTCGATCCAATAATCTAAAAGATATTGAGCTTTTCATACCAAAAAATAAATTGGTCGTAGTTACAGGTGTTTCTGGATCGGGCAAGTCATCACTGATCATTGATACCTTATATGCTGAAGGTCAACGTAGATACGTAGAAAGTTTATCTTCCTATGCCAGACAGTTTTTGGATCGTATGAAAAAGCCCGAAGTAGATTATATCAAAGGCATCTGTCCGGCCATCGCCATAGAGCAAAAAGTTAGCACATCCAACGCACGCAGCACCGTGGGATCATTGACTGAAATTTATGATTATCTACGACTTTTATACGCCAGAATAGGAAAAACCATATCTCCAATTTCTGGATTACAAGTAAAAAAACATGAAGTAAGTGATGTCGTAAATTATATTTTTTCTTGCCCATCAGATACAAAAATACAATTGCTTATTCCATTACAAAAAAGACATGACAGGACAGTTAGTCAAGAACTAGACCTTTTGATGCAAAAAGGATATAGCCGGGTTATATGGAATGGAGATATGATTGATATTGAAAATGTTCAAGAATCAAAATCAATTGATATTGGACAATCAGTATTGAACACCAAAGAAGATATAAAAATTTTGATCGATCGGTTTGTTGTCAATGATGATGAAGACAACCGAAAAAGAGTGGCAGACTCGGTTTTAGTTGCATTTTCAGAATCAGAAGGCGAGTGTATCATCTCCATCATCAATGGCGAAGAAGTATCTTTCAACAATCGTTTTGAATTGGATGGAATTGCATTTCTCGAGCCTACGCACCAATTATTTAACTATAACAACCCTTATGGTGCTTGTCCAAAATGTGAAGGTTATGGCAAGATGCTCGGTATTGATCCAGATAAAGTGATCCCTGATGAAAGTTTATCAATCTATCAAGAAGCAGTCGCTTGTTGGCGTGGAGAGAAGGGAAAATTGTGGCAAAATCAGCTGATCATACATGCTGACAAATTCGATTTTCCGATTCATAAACCTTATAAAGATTTGACAGAAAGTCAAAAAGAATTACTATGGACTGGCAATAAATATTTTGAAGGGATCGATGCTTTTTTTGCAGAACTAGAAGAAGGGGCTTACAAGATCCAAAATCGTGTCATGCTGTCGAGATATCGAGGCAAAACGGTGTGTAATGCTTGTAAAGGTGGTAGATTGCGCAAAGAAGCGAGCTATGTAAAAGTTGGAGATAAAAACATTTCGCAATTGATCAATATCCCCATCGACGATTTACTGCTTTTCTTTGGTTCGTTGACTTTGAGCGAACATGATCAAAAAATAGCAGATAGGATATTGACGGAAGTGAAAAATAGGTTGGGAACGATGATAGAGATTGGATTAGGATACCTAACATTGGACAGACTGGCTGCTACCCTTAGTGGAGGAGAAACTCAGCGTATCAATCTAACCCGTACTCTCGGCAGTAATTTGACCAATTCATTGTATATTCTAGATGAGCCAAGCGTAGGGTTGCACCCTAAAGACACTGAAAAGTTGGTAGCCGTACTCAAAAGGCTTAGAAATTTGGGCAATACTGTCGTTGTCATAGAACATGAAGAAGCGGTCATCAGAAATGCTGACTATATCGTAGATATTGGTCCCGAAGCAGGTGTACATGGTGGTCATTTGGTTTTTGCGGGTCCGTACACGACATTTATAGATGGGAAACAAAAAAATCTAACATCTGAATATCTGACCGGAATTAGAAAAATTCAATATCCTGAGCAGAAGAGAAAAATCCAACAGAAGATATATATAAAAGGAGCGCGACAACATAATCTAAAAAATATAGATGTAACGATACCATTGCAAGCGATGACGGTCGTTACAGGCGTATCTGGGTCAGGTAAAACCAGTCTAGTAAAACACATATTGTATCCATCACTAAAGATGATGATCAATGACCCTGTGGCGATCTCTCCCGGTAAACATGACCAAATATCTGGTGACACCAAAAATATCAAGATGGTAGAGATGGTAAGTCAAAGTCCGATAGGTAAGTCATCTAGATCAAATCCTGTCACTTATGTCAAAGCTTATGACGATATCAGGAAGCTATATTCAGACCAGCAAGCGTCAAAAATTAAGGGATACGAACCCAAACACTTCTCCTTTAATGTAGAAGGTGGTCGATGTGAGAACTGTAAAGGTGAAGGTTATCTTACTGTAGAAATGCAGTTTTTGGCTGATGTCACCTTGCTTTGTGAAGAATGCAATGGACATAGGTTTAAAAAAGAAGTGCTGGAAGTGACCTATCAAGATAAAAATATCTATGAAGTCTTAGACATGACCATTGAAGAATCTCTGGAGTTTTTCAAAAATAAAAAGAATATTTTAGCAAGATTACAACCACTATTTGATGTTGGCTTAGGATATATAAAACTCGGACAATCTTCTAGCACACTTTCTGGCGGTGAAGCACAAAGAGTAAAGTTAGCAAGTTTTTTGACCAAAGAATTTTTGTCAAAAAATATATTCTTTATATTTGATGAGCCTACGACAGGATTACATTTTCATGATATCAATAAGCTGATGGATGCATTCAACTCATTGGTGGAAAATGGACACACTGTATTGATTGTTGAACACAATATGGATGTCATACGGGCCGCCGACTGGGTCATTGATCTTGGACCTACAGGAGGAAAAGATGGAGGACACCTTTTGTTCGAAGGCAGACCTGAGGACCTAAAAAATGTGCCAGAATCTTTTACAGGGCAATTTATTTAATTGCCAAAATAAATAAAATAATTGTTTGAAATACAGCAATCGCTAATCATATTCCTAACAATGATTTTACAGTATTTGTATAGCTTTCAGATGTGATCACAGTAGTTCGTTCCTTATCGTCTATGACTAACATTAGTCTTCCTTTGAAATATCTATGTATTTCAGCTATCCATGTCTTGTTAATGATATAAGATCGATGAATTCGCATAAATTTGTCTGGAAGAATTTCCTCCAAAGAGCCTAAAGGTTTTTCACATAAATAAGATTTATTATCTGGAAGAGAAACAGTCACATATTTGTCATCCGCTTTTAGATATGTGATATCATCATAATCAATTAATAGGATTTTGTGTCCAGATTTGACAGCTAAAGTCGTTTGTTTAGGTTTGCGCTGAGATTCAAAAAATAGAGCGGCCATTTTTACATAATCTGGGGCTGAAGAAATAGGTTTGAATTGACTGATTTTATCTATGGCTTTTTTAAATCGGTCCTTATCAAAAGGCTTAATCAAGTAATCGACAGAGAAAACTTCAAATGCTTGTACTGCATACTCAGCATAGGCAGTTGTAAAAATGACCATTGGGTGATAATCAAGCGCTTGCAAAACAGCGAATCCATTCATGTCAGGCAAATGAATGTCTAAGAACAAAACATCTGGCCGAACGGTATTAATCATATCTATAGCAGCCTTTCCAGTATCTGCTTGTCCAATAAGATTGATAGTCTGCCCGTGAAAACTTAGTAAATGCTCCAATCGAAGTCTTGCTGGGTATTCGTCTTCTATTATGATGGCTGTGTACATAGCAGCAAAGAAACAATCAAAAGCGCATTTGTCCTAATGTTTTCTGACGAAACGGGATATTTTAGCGTGAAACAGTAATGGTTGAGTACAATTTATTTAACTAAAATTCTGTTTGAAAATATTTGTCCAGATTCAGTTTCTATTCGAATGATATAAATTCCTGGTTGTGATATTTTTAGTTCATCTTGCTTTTGGGAAAAGTCATATTTTAAATTTGTCAATTCCCTACCCAAAATATCAAGAATTTTAATATTGGCAATTTCAATGTTGTTTTCACCAAAATCAAAATTTAACTTTTGGTCTGTAAATATTGGGTTGGGAAATATAACAAAACTTACTTCTGGAGAATGAGATATCCTTACAATATTTGAATGATGATCTTTACCATCAAAGTTAGTGGCTACTATTTTATAATAATTGGTGGATTGGATAGGGTTTTTGTCAATATAATTATACTGAGCAATATTTTTTCGGCATCAAACCTTCCAATTTCAATAAAACTGTTTCCATCACTACTTCTTAATATTTGAAATGTGTGGATATCATTTTTGTCGTCAACATTCCAACTTAATACAGATGTGTTTTCAATTTTTTTACCTGACAAACTTGTAACATTTAATGCTAAAGGGATATAACCAGCTGTCACGATTTCAAAATTATCAATCAAAACACCATCAACAGCATATCCACCACTAAAGATACCTGATATACTAACCACAAAACGGAATATCACAGAACTCTGACCTGATAAAAAACTGACATCTATACTTTTACTTACATAGTTTTGATTAAGTGTCCAACCATATTTATCAGTAAACAATTGGGTAGCAATTTCACAAAACAAGCCAGGACCAGCATTGTAGAAGCCATCAGTTGTAGAACCCAATCTTGTCCAAGTAGTACCATTATTTGTGGAATATTGCAATTGAACAGCAATAGGGCCATTGCAGAACAATGTTTGCATACCTATGTCAAAATTTAAGGTATAATTTGTATATTGTGTAAAATTAAACCTTGGGCTGTACAATCCACTTTTCAGTGTGATTTGTGGAATATTTGAATTAAGCAAGGACTTCCATGCTTTTGTCGGTGGTGAAGACGGTAATGTAGGTAATGTAAAATTAGATGTACCTAATTCCCAAACATTTATTTGACCTTCAATGATGTCAGAAGCAAAGTGTAGATTATTAGATTCGAAATTTCCACCATCACTTTCAAAGTATGGCGGAGCAATATCTGGCAATACTTTAATTATTTCTTCTTTGGTGATGGTATGTATTCCATTATTGACAGAAAGCGAAACGGTATAAACTCCTGCAGTAGTATAAACAACACTAGGATTTTGTATAGTTGATGTCTGTCCATTGCCAAAATCCCAATACCAAGAAACCGCATTTATAGAATTATCAATGAAACTAAAGGTATTTCCTACCCATCCCGCACTTTTAGCTGGCTTGAATTCTGCACATCCTTGTACAGTTAAGCCCTTCATAAATATCCTTTGTACAGCACTCAATCCTGAACCACCACAGTTGTTATAAATAAAAACATCATATTGTTTACAAATTCCAAACCCTGGAGGAGTCAATTCTAAATGATTATTTATGGTAGTTATTTCTTGGATAAAAGTGGTTGATCCAGCCTCTTTGATTTTTATAGTGTATAAGTTTTCAGTAGTGTGTGTCCAATCGAGTGTGAAACCATCGGATGTTATGTTAGAAACTGTAATATCGAGCACCCTATCACAAACTATGGGACCACAGGCAGGTAAACATGTTGATTGTGTACTTATTTGAGTATTAATGGTTGATTTCGAATTCGCACTCCAAGTATTTGTTACTGAAACAGAGGGAGAGAGTATTAGTCCAGCTCCACTATCGTGTACTCCATTAAAATTGTGTCCGACTTCATGTGCTACCATAGTCTTTAGTAATGCTGCCGTAGAAGTCCAGTCTTCTAGTACAGCCCTTGCTTTTGATTGACAATATAAATTGCCAGACTGAAAAGCCATCCCAACTGTTGAGCCAATAAAATCTCTGTTTGACCAAAAGTGTGCTGCATTAAACGGGTGCGAAAACCCATTCATATCTACCCAATTTGAAAATTCTGACAAAAGGTTAGTAGCATTTTGGGTCGATGACAATGGGTCGCATGTAGGGCAAATAGATACGACAACTTCACTTATCTCAAAATTTATGCCATCATCAAAATTAGTACTTCCATTGTATTCATAATTGCTCTGAACATTATTCATGACACCAACTAAATGATTTATTACAGCATCTAGCCCACTATGGGCAGGATCAGTGTACATCAAATAATCTGCTAGAATAGCCAACTTAACTTTGTAACAATTACCTAATCTTGTATTGCCATGTGCTTCTTTATCTAATTTTTGTGGTTCAAAATTTGGCCTAAAGCAATTTTTAGATTGGTGTTTAGGGTTGATATCTTTTGTGTTGTATAAAACAAATGTGTTATTTTTTGAATCGTTCTGGTAATATTTTAGGGGCTCGATGAAGTATTCATTTTCTTCATCTTTAATGAGACCGTACATAAATGTCCCATTCAATGTTAGTCTTATATAACCATCTCTCCCATCTTTAAAATATCCTTTATATGTTTTTACATTTGGACTAGCTTCAATTTTGATTTTTCCCGCTGTGGATAATGTGTAAATAGTAGTTTCATCTGTAAGTATTTCAATAGGCTCGAGTGTAAACGACCACTCTTTCTCATCATCTATTTTGAAAGTTACTTCATTGGCTAATGATCTACTAGCTGATAGATATCCACTCAGTAATTGTGAGTCAAACTCAAAAATGGAGCTCTTCTTAAATGTTTCTTTTAACTCTGGAGTAGTATTAGTTAAATTCTTAAAATCAAAAACATTGTTTTGACCTAATACACATTCATTAAAGGAAATGAATAAAAGCAATAAAATCTTAAATTGATTAAAAATAGTCATGGCACCTAATTAAAGTTAATTAAAAAAATAACAACGTACGTTGTTTTAGGTGCTATATACTATTCTCATTGTTAGATCAAGCTACTATTCAAAGTAGCTTCACAATTAGAACAGCAAATATAAACATAATATTTTTAACGATAGAGATATTTTAAAAAAAATTCTATAAATTTTTTGCTTATATTCCCATAAACGTAGCTTATTTGCCAATTTAATACTCTTTTTTGCAGGTGATTTATTGAATTAGCTGGTGATAAATTTAGATTTTGAGTAGTAAAATATAAATCATTATTTGCTGATCCAATACCACAGAATTAACAATACAGGTTTACTTTTTTTGTTTGGCTTCAATGGCTGGTAAGTCTTTTATGTATTGTGCAGGATCCCATTTTATTTGCCAATTGCTCACATAATCTGCTAATGGTGGCAAGCCGACTGAAGCACGACGTTGATCTACATTGTCAGGGTCATCTAAAGGTAGTACGTAGTGTTGTCCCGACTCATTATCTCTTCCCACCTGACTACCATAAATTTGTCTTTTGCCTTGTCTCAGTGCGACACGATCTTCTAGTAATGCAAGATTACTACCCGGAGCTTTATTGTTTTTTACTGCTTCCCTCATGAGGGGCAAATATTTTTCTTGGATAGGCAATTCTGAATGTTGGATCACAAGAAATATTGCAGAACTACCTTGTCTTCCTACCACATCAGGACCTGGCCAACCATGAGCATCAAGGATCTTGCAGACTTTTATCAGATTGATGGAGTCTTTTTCTTGTATAATTTTCCAAAGAGACTGCATTTCGTTAGATTTCCATCCGAATTTTGATTCTATATCATTTATTTGTTGTCTATATTTCTGATCTTCTATATAAACGGTATCTAAAATGGCAACCAAAGTCTTGTCCAGATTGGCTTCTTCTTTTTCTTTATTTCCCTTAATAATTGCAAGTAATGGCTGCCACCTATTATCATCATGTAAGGAATTAAGATCGGTATCATTGGTGATATGCCCAATGTTAGTATAATTTGACTTGGTAGCAATCCGATCTAACTGAAAAAAAGCGCTATCAGGAATACCAGCCAAGGCCCAAGAACATGCTGCATTGTAACGATCACTAGATGTTCCTTTCCAACCATTTATTTTAAATGCCTCATAAAATTTTTGCGCAGATTTTAAATAATCTTTTGCATCATAGAGGGAGTCTGCCTCCTTTGCATACTGTTTGTAAAGCGCATTTTGTGCTGAACTAATCTTTGTGAAAAGCAATAGAATGGGTAGTAAAAATAAAAACTGTTTCATAATAAATAATTTTAAAGTTGTACAAAATTAGAATTTTATTTTAAAGTCGTTATATACTACAATATTTTAACACCTTTTTAACTCATTTCATTAGATTTCATGTCAAGTACAATCTCCACACACTTTTCTGGCTCATTGATAAAGCTTATTGTATGTCTCTCGGGAAACAATACCTTGAGTTTTTTGGCAATGCTATTGAGTCCATAACCCGAGTGCATTTTATTTGAGAAAGGTGGACCACTATCATAAATACGAAGTGTAAATGACTTAGCATTTGTTTCGGCTGTGATGCGAATATAGATCACATTTTCATCTGTACTATATCCATACTTTATGGCGTTTTCTACGATCGGTTGTAGGGTAAAGGATGGTATCATCGTTTCCATAACGGCATCATCAGTAGGTAATATCACCTGCAGTCGATCGCCAAATCTTACTTTTTCAATTTTTAAATATGACTTTAATATCTCTAGTTCTTCTGCTAAAGTTATCAATGGCTTTGATTTGATATCGCTACATTGTTCATAAAATTTTGCCAATTGGAGTGCCATTTCTTCTGTCTTTCGTGGTTCTGTGCGTGCAAGAGATGCGATACTATTCAGTGCGTTGTAAAGGAAATGTGGATTGATGCGAGATTGGATGGATGCTAGGGTGGAAGAAGCTAAAGTACCTTCTGATTTTTGTAGTTTGAACATTTTTTCTTTTTTTCTTAGATCCCAAGTAAACATAGTGAGATTGCTTAAAAAGTTAATAAAACTAAAGTAAGTCCAAAATTGCAACCATCCAAGTACATTTGAAAATTTGCCAAATTTATAGAAGTAGCAACCATCTTTACAACAATCTAAAATTATTGATACATAATTACAGCAAAGATCTCCCAATAGTTCTAAAGTGAAACTTCCAACAAGAATAAAAGAAAATTTGATAAGTTCGAGTTTGCCAAATTCGTACGAACTGAATTTTTTATTTATAAACTTTATTAGGTAAAATATAAGAAAGAATGTAATCAGGTTTTTGACAATAAAATTTTTAAAAGTTATAAAATTTTTGTCAGAGTTTATAAAATAATAAGCTACAAAAAATGAAGTGAAGATTATAGCAATATATTTTATCAGATCAATTGACACAAATAATTTTAATTTTATATACTTATTAAAATAGGTAAGCAGCAAGGTTAACAAATATGTGGGAATCAATAGAGTGACTAAAATGATGATTATTCCACTATAAAAATATATACCATTTGGTTTTCTTAGGCTATAATAGGTTTCATTATTTTCGATATTTATTTTTTGATTGTCTGTTTCGGGTAGCACATGTATGGCTTTATTCCAAAAATTGGCTTCTTTAAACTGAAAAATATTGACATTTAGAATTATATCAACCTCACTTGTATCATCTTTTAAAAGAGGAATTTCCAAAAGAGTGGTTTTTGGAATGACAGGAGACTCTTTACCATATCGCATACATATTTTATTATCATCAGTTTTTCCTAAAATATTAAAATAGTGTAATTTGCCAATCTTATCTTTGAAAAAACCTAAATCATTCTTAAGGGCAGAGTTAAAATGAAATTTACTTAAGCGATATTTAAACTCGTCATTGTTTTTTTTAATTTGGTAATAAGGTAAAGCAATAATTGATGCTAAACCAATGAGAATAATGACGAAAAGATAAATAGAAATTTTTTTCATTTGACTTTATTATAATTGTTCAACACAATCTCCACACACTTTTCTGGCTCATTGATAAAACTTATTGTATGTCTCTCGGGAAACAATACTTTGAGTTTTTTGCCAATACTACTCAGGCCATACCCGGAATGCATATTTGCTGAAAAGGGTGGACCACTATCATAAACACGAAGTGTAAGCGAGTTTTCATTAGTTTCTGCAGTGATACGTATGTGTATGACATTTTCTTCTGAACTGTAACCATATTTTATGGCATTTTCTACGATCGGTTGTAGCGTAAAAGATGGTATAATACATTCCAGAACATCATCATCAGTCGGCAATATTACTTGGAGACGATCACCAAATCTGATTTTTTCAATTTTTAAATATGACTTTAATATCTCTAGTTCTTCTGCTAATGTTATCATTGGCTTTGACCTAATATCGCTACATTGATCATAAAATTTTGCCAATTGGAGCGCCATTTCTTCAGTCTTTTGTGGTTCTGTACGGGCGAGTGATGCGATGCTATTGAGCGCGTTGTATAGAAAATGTGGGTTGATGCGGGATTGAATGGATGCTAGGGTGGAAGAAGTTAAAGTACCTTCTGATTTTTGTAGTTTGAACATTTTTTCTTCTTTTCTGAGAGCCATGACATAGGAAGTAAGATTGCTCATAAAATTGGCTACAGCGAAAAAGATCCAGAATTTAAACCAACCAAGTACATTGGAAAAGTTACCAAACTCATACATTAAACCTCCACCAAATTCAAAAAAATCAAAATAAATATAATTAAATAGTCCGCCACCCAACAATTCGCCAAAGAAACCGAATGCGGCGATAAACAGGAACTTTACAAATTCCCTTTTACCAAAGTCATATATTTTTGTTTTTCTATTAACGACCTTTATTAAATGATATAACAATAAAAATGTAAGCAAATTTTTAACCAAAAAGACATAAAAGAGTGTAGAAAAAGTAGATGCCGAAAACAACCATGCTACTAAAACAGATGCAACAATAATGGATACTAAAGAGACAATATTCTTAGTGCTCGAAATAAAATCGTTTACTGCCAAAATTAAAAATATCAATATTGCTACAACTAAAAGAAACGTTATATTCAGTGGTAGTAAATAAATTGCATTAGGTTTTTCACCTCTCGGGTAATGACTTTTATAACAGAATACTTTATTTTTGGCATTGATATCGTCTATTTGGTTTTGGGAGATGATTGTCAGTTCATTTCGCCAAGCAGTAGGATCATTAAAAAGATCACTTACCCATCTGTGAGTCACGTGGATTTGTTTTCCATCAGATGAATAGATAATTTTTTCCAACTCACTCAATGGTATTAATGCTGGCTGATTGCCAAATCTCACACACAATTGATGGTCTGATGTGAATCCTTCTAGTCTGAAATAACTTATCTTTTCTTTTGCATTTTTAACTACACAGATTTGATTTTTTGCAGTATTACTGAAATCTAAACTACTTTTATAATAATGATGATCATTATTTATAAGGTCGTAACTTTTATAAAAATCCCAAAAAATAAAAGAAAGGCCAACGGAAATAATAATTGCTGAGTAAATAGAGATTCTTTTCATTGATTGACTTTTTTCGTATTCAACACTATCTCCACACACTTTACTGGCTCATTGATGAAGCTGATGGAGTGTGTCTCAGGATAAAATCGTTTCAACATATCTTTTACATGTCTGATTCCTATACCAATTTCCAAAGTATCACTAAAAGGGTGGCCGCTCTCACAAACAGATATTTTTAGCGTGTTATCATCCATTTTTAAAACCACAATCTTAATTTGAGTGATGTCACTTTCTGAATTATACCCATATTTTATGGCATTTTCTACCAATGGCAGAAGCAGGAATTTAGGCACTTTAAAAGATATACTTTCATCCGCGATATCAAAAGAATATTTGAGTTTTTCGCCCATTCTGATTTTTTCTACTTCGAGATAAGCCGTCAGAGCTTCCACTTCTTTCTTGATTTCGACCCATGTTTCGTCATTTCTATTGGTAGTATATCTGTAGTATTTGGCAAGAGAGAGGGCGAGTGTTTCGGTTTTGACAGGTGCTACAGGTGCCAAAGCGGCAATGGAGTGCAGAGAATTGTATAGAAAATGGCTGTTGACATGGGTTTCAGATTGTTGTAACGCATCTGCGGATAACTGTGCATCGGATGTGACAGCTTGTAATTGTTTGGATTTGCGACGGAGAGTATAAATATATCGTATTAGATTATGAAGGAAATTGGCGGTTGCGATTGTTGTCCAAAATATAAATGATTGACGTAAAACACTATAAATTAAATCAAAATTGTGATTGTCATCCGCTTTTACAGATAAAAAGGAATCGTTAGTCATCCAAAATAAAACTTGAAAAAGTAGTCCCAGAGTTACAATAATAGAATATTTTAAGAACTCCTTTTTTTCAAATGAGTAGCGGAATATTCTTAGATTTAAATATTGAAAGATAATAAAAACTAAGGTGCAACTTAAAAAAGTAATCCTAAAACTGTAATGAAAAAGTGAATAGGAATAAATGATCATTAAAATCACAAACCATCTAGTTACTTCTTTTCTCTTGTGTATATAAAGATTTATTAAATTCTCAAAGATGAATAAGAAACATGAAACACCTAGTATTAATAAAAGTAATAGGATTGGATTTCCTATCATAAATTCAGTTGATAGTTGTCTTGTATTTAAATATGGTTTTTGATAAGACGTATAACCGATCACTGTATGTGTGATAAGTATAGAATCCAGATCTTTATTATTTAAAAAATCCAGTTTTGCATTGAAATTATCATCATTTTGCATTAACTCATCTACCCAACTCACATATTTATCAATGAATTTGGTTTCAATTGAATACGCTGAAAAGTTAACATTTTGAGGTAGTAAACTAGCATCATTGCCATAATTTACACACAATAAAGAATCTGAAGTAAGACCTATGACACGAAAATATTTTCTGTTTTTCAGAGAGTCTATGATTACATAAAAATCACCTTGGCGAGTATCTTTAAGATTTAATACAGGAGACTGTTTTCTATATTTATCTAAAGTTATCTTTTTAGTATACTTTTGGCTTTCTTTCCACCTTGCAGAGAAACTATAACCTAAATAAAAATAGGTTGCTACCGCTCCAATTATCAAACTATACCAAATTGACTTATTCATAACATTCATATTTACCAACAAAGTAAATACAAACCACTAAGTACTGCAAGCTATTTCCGATGGATGTGGATATAATGGTGTGAATTGGGTTTTTAATTAAAGATCTTCCAGTATAAATACGTCTTCTACAGGCAACTTAAAATATTGACTGATTTTGATTGCTAAAACTACTGAAGGTATAAATTTTCCTGTTTCTATAGAATTGATTGACTGACGACTTATCCCTACGACTTCGGCAAGATCTGCTTGTGTGATATTATGTCGCGATCGCTCTATTTTAATATTGTTCTTCATCTCTTAGACCATATTTTTTCTTTACAAAATAATGCACCAAAAGGCTTCCTAATAGAAATATTAAAACATAATCAATGTCCCAATTCATATATATCTGATTATATTCATTGACCATATAAAGCAAAATTATCAGGCCAAACGAGATATAACTCGTTTCTAAATTGACTCTTACCTCCACTTCGTCATCCGTTTGTAATTTATGATATTGAATATAAGTTAGTGCCAAAATTAAAATGAGAGGCACTAACATGGAAAACAAGCACAAAGCGGTATTTTCAGAAAATCTTTTTAGTATTATTTTGCCAATAATATAAGTTACTGGCATCAAAAAAGATAGAATACCTATAGCCTTGGTATTAGTAAGGAGTCTGTTCATTTGTACATACTGTTTAATTTAGTAAATATGTACAAAAGTAAAGCTAAATTTACAATAAGTCAAGTTTAATTTACAAAAAAATGAATTTATTTTCTATGACCCTTGATTTCCTGTACCTATTCCGCCTCCTTGATTATCCTGTCCTTGTTTTTGATCGGTATTTTTTACTTTTGATTTACGCTCTTTGAAGTCCACGTTACCGAATTTATAACGGAAGTTTACACCAATACTTCGGAAAGGTATGCTAAAAGAAGTTTTTTGGACAAATGCATCAGTCTCTACATTGGATTTGAAAAACTTGTCTGCATTAAAGGGTTCTATCAAGGTAAGTCCTATACTTGAGTTTTTAAATTCTTTGCGCACGCCCATCCCATATATCGTAAATGCTGGATTATCACCCTGTATAGTTCGTACTGGAGATCTGAAAAATCCAAAAAAATCTGCTTTAAATGTACCACTGATTTTGACCTCACCATTCATAAAAATATTGTACTCATAACTACTTCTTTCGGCGGCTTCATTATTGACTATTCCTTTAGCGTTGTACGTTGCGATATTTCCACCTGTGCGCAGCGTTACGAGATTGACCGTTTTGCTGATAAATGTATTGAGTCCTATTGAATTATTCGTTCCTATATTTTGAAAAGTATTTACGGAAAGTCCGTTGCCATCCAATCCAAGCACTTGTTCAATGATGCCATCTGTATATTTATAAAATAGAGATGAGAAGGTAGTAAATCCTTTGTATGTAAAATTGTAACCTACTTCAAATTGTTGTACTAATTCGGGATCAAGTTCAGGATTACCCACTGTTCTATTGATGAAGTCACTATTATTATTAAATGGATTGATAAATTGCAAACTTGGTCTTTGAATTCTTTGGCTGTAAGATACCTTTAGGGTACGGAAACCGCTAAATGTCCGACTTATCGTAAGATTAGGGAGGAAGTTTTCATAATTGATATCACTAAAATTCAGATCTGTTGATTTATCAAATGTTCCAGCAATAGCTGTTTTTTCATATCTCAGGCCTGTGATTACGGAGTATTTTTTTGCAATCAAAAAGTTTAATGAGCCATAACCGGCATATACATCCTGATCATAATTGAATTGCTCTATCAAAGGTGTGTAACCGGTAGTAATGTCAAAATTTTGTGTGTTATAATCACTAATGATATTTCTTATCACGGCTTTTGCACCTGTTTCAAGTTTTACAGCTTTGGTAAATGGATGCACATAATCCACTTGCAATGTAGTCTCGTGATTTACACCGTCATTTAGTACTTCCGTATCTCTATTTAATAGTTCGATGTCATGTACTTCATTTATCTCAAAATCCTGATTATTGTTTTGACGGGAATATTGAACACCTAGTGATAGTTCCTGGCCTTCTCTTTTTTCAAATTTTCGTGTATAATCCGTATTCCAATCATAACCACCAAAAAAGTTATTACCTTTATTATTCCTAGTAAAATTATCACTTATTACATCATTTATCTTACCATTTGTTGTACCATTTACATCAAATCCGAATCCTCTGAAATTAATAGAACTATTGATACTATTATACCCATTAAAATCATAGAATGCACTTAGAGAGCCATTACCACCCAATCTTGATGTTTTTTGAGTTCCATCTTGAGATATTATTCCCTTTGTAACTTTATCGAGTCTATAAAATTCGGTGGTACCATTTGCTGGTGTCGAATAAAACACTGCTGCACCTGAACTAAGTCCAAGTCTTCCTTTTCCTACATTAAGGTTGGTAAACAAGCTGTTCTGTCGATTTCCAATAGAAGCATTCACGCTACCTGCGACACCTTCCACATTTTGCTTTTTAGTGATGATGTTGATGAGACCTGCACTACCTTCAGCATCATATTTAGCAGAAGGAGAAGTGATGACTTCTACTTTTTTTATTTGGTCAGCAGGAAACATCTTGAGCGCATCTGCGACATTGCTCGAAAACATACCCGATGGTTTGCCATTGATGAGTATTCGTACATTTTGCGATCCGCGCAGAGAAACATTACCATTAAGATCAACAGATAACATAGGTACTTTGCGCAATACATCTGTAGCATCTCCACCAGCAATTGATGCATCATTCTCGGCATTAAATACGAGTTTATCTGCTTTGTTTTCTACTAAGACCTTTTCTTCAGTTATTTCGACCGCATCTAGCAATACAGTGGATTGTGACAATAGAATAGTTCCTACATTAATATCTGGATTTTTTAAGGTCGTTTCCGTCGTGATTTTCTTTTCATTATACCCAAGGAAAGATATATATAGATCATAATTTCCATTAACTACTTTTTCAAATATAAAACTTCCATTTTCTTCGGACAAAACACCGTCAATTACAATAGAACTTCCTTTTTTCTTGAGAGATAAAGTAGCAAAACCGACAGGTTCTTTACTTAAAGAATCAATGATTTTACCCTCAATCTTTCCTTTGATGGTAGGGCCTTTGGCTCCGCCTCCCATCGGAAATTGTGCAGTGACAGTAAAAACCAACATTAATAAAACTAAACTTACGATGTATTTCACATTAAATGTTTTTAAAAATTGACAATATAATGACAAAAGTAGGATTATTGTTTTGATCAAATCAAACTTTATAGATGAAATAGCTTATTTTAAAGATCAATTCATTTCCTAAATTTATTAGGTTTTATACAATTAAACCAAATAAAACTAATTATAAAGCAATTGATTTTTACCTTTGTCAAATATTGTATTCCACATGGAGCTTATCAAAAATTTTCAAATGCAATTTGAGTCTTATCTAAAGGCTCATCAACTCACAAGGCAGCCACTCAATCTTTACGAACCTGCAGATTATATTTTGTCCTTGGGTGGAAAAAGATTGCGACCAGTTTTTACACTTTTGGGCTGTGATCTATATGGCGAAATTTCAGAATTTGCTATGAACGCAGCGATGGCCGTAGAGGTTTTCCATAATTTCACTTTGCTACACGATGATATTATGGACAAAGCGGAGGTAAGGCGTGGTAAGCCAACTGTTCACATAAAGTACAACACCAACACGGCTATTTTGACAGGTGATGTCATGATGATTCAAGCATATCAATACCTTTTAAATTATCAAGATCCTAATTTATTTAAGCAACTAATGCATGTTTTTAATAAAATGGCTTTTGAAGTATGTGAAGGTCAACAAATGGATATGGATTTCGAAAATAGAGAAGATGTCTCAATCAATGAATATCTCGAAATGATCACATTGAAAACATCAGTATTGATCGCTGCATCGGTCCAAATGGGAGCCATCATAGGTGGTGCAGATGCTGTAAATCAAAAACACATCTATGAATTTGCCAAAAATTTTGGAATTGCTTTTCAACTGCAAGATGATATATTGGACACTTTTGGCGAGTCTGCAAATGTAGGTAAAAGAATCGGCGGAGATATCTTACAAAACAAGAAAACCTATTTATATCTTAAAACTAAAGAATTAGCGGACCAAAATCAACATAAAACGCTTCTAAAATACTTTCACGATGTAGATTTGGTCATGGATGAACAAAAAAAGATAGATGAAGTAACACAAATATTTAAAGATGTCAACGTGGTAGAATATACTAGACAGCTGATTGAAGCTTATAGAGATTTATCGATCTCTCATCTCAGAGCGTGTGATATTGCAAGTGACAAAAAGGAACGATTGTCCGATTTTATCAACGATATGATATTCAGAGCACATTGATATTATATTTTTATTAGTTACTTTTGTATTTTATTGTTGTCTAAAAAAATATTAACCTCATAAGAAAATGAAGATATCCCATTACTATACATTTGCCATTATGGTATTATTTTCAATTATGTCTTGCCAAAGTTCTAAAACCGTATTTAATCCAGAAACTTCGGAGAAAACCTTTTTGACTTTTGGGTCAGGTGGAGGATTCACGGGTAGAGTGATCAAATATTATTTATTGGAAGACGGAACGATTTATACTAAAAATGGAGATGAAATCATAAAAGTGGGAAAAACACCCAAACAGATGTCTAAACAAGTTTTTGTAAACTACGAAAAATTAGGTTTAAGTACTAGCAACGTAAACGAACCTGGAAATAGGTATTCATTTATCGAAAGAAATAGTGGAAAGAATAAAAGCACTATAATGTGGGGAAAAGAACCTTTACAAAATAATGATATAGAAACCTATTTTGCCATTTTGATGAATATAGTAAAAAAAATTAAGCCATCAGAATTGTAATAATTTAAAATATTATAAAAATTTTCAACAGTTAAAAAATAAATCATGCGCTATATGAATTCTTTTTCAAAATACATTACCATTTTAGTGTTTTTAACGGGCAGTTACGTGTCAAATGCACAATTCAAAAAAATACAATTTGACCCGAATTTAAAAATTGATAAAAAAGAATTGTTATTAGACCAAAGTATAAATGTCTCATCTTCAACTGAGATACCTAAATCTGATGTGGTTTTCAATTCTTTAGATATTTCAACTTTAGAATCACTAAAATCGGGATTAAAACCAGGTATAATCAATGAAAGGAAGGTACCAGCGTATATAGAAGGACGATTAAAATCTACGGGCAAAAGAGGTTTAACAATTGAAAACTTGGCTTTTGAATACCTTGATGCAGCAGCGCCTTTGATGCAGATAAAACAGCCGTCCCATGAATTTACGATTATATCTATCGACAGTGATATGTTGGACATGACACATGTTCGGTTACAGCAATTAGCCAAAGGTTTGCCTGTATATGGTGCGGAGATCATCATACATGGAGAAGGTCAAAATTTCGATTTTCTGAATGGAACATACTTCCCAACCATAGCAATAGAAAATGTGACTCCCATTTATCAAAGCCGACAAACACTATTCATTGCAGAAGCAGACTTAGGCGGAGCTGTAAAATATGAAAATGAAATTTCTAAAGTTGGAGACTTGACTCCTACTAGCAGTTTGGTAATTTATCCATACAATGGCAAATTTACATTGGCATATCATGTTACGATCTATAAAAATCTAATAGATCGTTGGGAGTATTTCATAGATGCTAATACTGGAGAAGTTATAAATAAATATACAAGTATCTGTAAGTTTCATAATCATAAGCACGCTAAAGGAGAGCAATGCAAGGGTATAGATGAGGAGGAGTCAATATCATCATCAGAAAGTGAACTCTTGGACGGTAAGGCTACTGCTAATGCCCAAGATTTGTTTAATACCAATAGATTGATCAATACGTATGAAGTATCTTCAAAATTTTATATGATTGACGGATCTAGAGATATTTTTGCTTCAACACCTGCAAAATTGCCAAATGACCCAGAAGGAGTAATTTGGACAATCGATGCTTTTAATACTTCACCGGCAAAAGATGATTTTAATTATGATCATGTGACTTCTTCCAATAACATTTGGAGTAATAAAACAGCAGTATCGGCTCATTATAATGGTGGTAAGGCTTTTGAATATTTTAGAAATACTCACAATAGAAAATCCATCAATGGTTCTGGTGGAAATATTGTCTCATTGATCAATGTGGCTGATGAAGATGGCAAGTCTATGGGCAATGCATTCTGGAATGGCCAAGCAATGTTTTATGGCAATGGCGACGGAGCATTTCAGTCATTGGCAAGAGGCTTAGACGTAGCGGGACATGAGATGACTCATGGAGTAGTACAAAGTACTGCAAATCTGGAGTACCAAGGAGAATCTGGTGCACTGAATGAGTCATTTGCTGATGTATTTGGTGCACTGATAGATAGAGATGATTGGAAAATAGGAGAAGATGTCGTAAAATCAGCAGCTTTTCCTTCTGGAGCACTTCGAGATCTAGAAAATCCTCATAATGGTGCATCTACCAATAATTTTAATGCAGGTTGGCAGCCACGTCACTATGATGAAAGATATAAAGGCAATGAAGACAACGGTGGAGTGCATATCAATAGTGGTATTCCTAATTGGGCATTTTTTAAATTTGCTACAGCAATAGGTAAAGACAAAGCAGAAAAGGTATATTACAGAGCACTTGCAAACTATCTCACAAAGTCATCAAAATTTGTAGATTGTAGGGTTGCTGTAATCAAGGCCACTACAGATTTGTATGGTAATACCGAAGTAAATGCGGCAAAAAAAGCTTTTGACGAAGTAGGTATTTTGGGTGAATCTGGCGGAAATTATGAGACCGACATTAATACGAACCCTGGACAAGAGTTTGTTCTCACTACGGGTGCCAATAACTCGGGATTATTTATGTTCAACACAAATGGTGTCAATCTCGGTCAAATTTCAACAAAATCAGTAATATCAAAACCAAGTATCTCCGATGATGGTAGCGAAATAGTTTTCGTGGCTAATGACAATCACATATACAATATTACACTGGACTGGAGCAAAAATCCTGTTACTATTAAAGAGCAGATTTTAAGTACAAATCCAGTTTGGCGAAATGCAATAGTATCAAAAGATGCTTTAAAAATAGCGGCCCTAACCAAAGAAGAGATTAATGAAATCAGTGTATTTTATTTTGGAGGATCTAGTGTAACCCAAAATGTTTTTGAATTATACAATCCTACTTACACGCAAGGTGTTACTACAGGTGACGTCAATTATGCAGATGCAATGGAGTTTGATATCACTGGTGAGTATATCATGTACGATGCTGAAAACGAAATAAAGTCCAATACTGCTGGCTCTATCCAATATTGGGACATTAGTTTTATTAAAGTTTGGAACAATGCATCCCAAACATTTTCTCTTGGAGAAGTCGATAAACTATACGCATCACTTCCTAACAATGTAAGTATAGGCAATCCTACATTCTCCAAAAATAGTCCATATATTGTCGCATTTGATTATATAGATGAAAATGGAGATGTAAATATTTTAGGTGGTAATCTAGAAACAGGAAATGTAAGTTTGATTTTTGAAAACAATACATTAGGTTATCCAAACTATAGCAGTAAAGATGATAAATTGATTTTTGATAATGAAGGAGAAATTGCATTGAATCTAGGAGTCGCAACTTTAAAAACGAGTAAAATTGAACCTGCTGCAAATCCTACTTTATTTACAATTAATCAAAGATGGGCCGTATGGTTTAGTAATGGCACAAGATCGTTATCAGATGTCCAATTTACTGAAAACTTGTCTGCTGGGTTTACAATTGTAGAAAACCCTACAACTTCCATGCTGAAGTTGGATATCAATGGTAATATATACCGCAATAATACGGACATAAAAATAACAGATGTAAATGGTAAGGTGGTCTTTCAAAAAATAGTGAATATTGCCGGAGAAAGAGACACCATAGATGTTAATGTTGATGACTTAACTTCAGGCATTTATTTTGTTTCTTTACAATCAGGCAATAAGCTAAATACCTTAACATTTATAAAAAAGTAAATTGATTATGATCATTGACAAATTAGCTGCTGATTTCAAGGTTGGTAAAACCGTCATTTATTCGCCCAATCTTATAGAAGCCCAAAAGAGTAAAGAAGCTTATCAAGCTTTTACAGGAAGCGTGATTTTACCCAATAATGAGTTGCCGACTATACTGATGACATGTAATAGTGCTATTCTATATATGTTTGGTATAAAATTAAAAAGCCTCCCTGAACCAAGTTTCAAATTTAGGATGCTTAACTTTAATCAAATCTATCTAGTATTAGAGATAGAGGTTATTTTTGATAATGGAACGATGGCAGGTGTATTACTCAATCCATACGACAAGGCCACATTAAATTATTTAAAAGAGATATTTAAAACAAAAATATTATCAGTATCATTTACTAATATAGAAAACGAAATAAACATTAGTGGCATTACAAATTTTGAACCTGAAGACGGGGATTGGCTTGCGAGAAATATAAAATTAATGTCATCTCAAAAGAAGGAACCCAAAATGTCAGATTTTGTCAAAGGGTTGATAAGAATTTATAGTAAGAACAACGATAAAAAAATATTCTTTTTAAGCCCGCAGATAAAAATTTAATAGAAATGTCCAGGGTTTATATAATTGCCCTATTTGCCATTTATCTACTTAAGAACATAGACCGTTTGCTATCCAAATCTCGGAAGAATGGATCGTAAATATCCTTGATATAATAAATCATTTCTCCTGTGGACTTCATTTCAGGCCCGAGGTTTTTATCCACTCCTGGAAATTTGTTAAAGGAGAATACAGGTACTTTAATAGCATACCCAGTCAGTTTTTTATCTATTACGAAATCACTAATTTTGTGCGTACCCATCATGACTTGTGTAGCCATTTTTAAATAAGGTACTTCATAAGCTTTTGCAATAAATGGCGTGGTCCTAGATGCTCTTGGATTGGCTTCTATCACATATACTTCTTCTTTTTTGATAGCGAATTGTATATTAATTAATCCTCGGATATTGAGTGCAAAAGCTAATTTTCTAGCATATTCTACCATTTTTCCTACTACAGCAGGACTAAGGGAGTAAGTAGGAAGTACTGCAGAGCTGTCACCAGAATGAATTCCCGCAGGTTCGATATGCTCCATGATGCCCATGATGTGTACATCTTCACCGTCGCAGATGGCATCGATTTCTGCTTCTTTGGCTCTTTCGAGAAACTGATCAATCAATACCTTATTATCAGGCATGTGTTTGAATATGCTTAGTACATGTGTTTCTAGTTCTTGATCATTGATGACGATTCTCATGCGTTGGCCACCTAACACGTAAGAAGGTCTCACCAACACTGGATAGGACACTCTTTTGGCTACTTCTATGGCTTCATCTACATCTAAGGCTACTCCATATTGCGGGTAAGGAATTTCTAACTCTTTTAGTAAGTCAGAAAAGCGACCTCTATCTTCGGCAAGATCCATATTATTAAAATCTGTACCTATGATTTTAATCCCTTTCTGATGAAGTTTCTCAGCGAGTTTTAGGGCAGTTTGACCACCTAATTGTACGATGACACCTTCTGGTTGCTCTAAGTCGATGATTTCTTCTAAATGTTCCCAAAATACGGGTTCAAAGTATAACTTGTCGGCGATATCAAAGTCCGTAGAAACTGTTTCGGGATTGCAATTGATCATGATTGCTTCGTAACCAGCATCTTTTATAGCTAAAAGTCCGTGAACACAACAATAATCAAATTCTATGCCTTGACCTATCCTATTGGGCCCTGAACCAAGCACTATTATTTTCTTTTTATCCGATGGAAAGCTCTCATTTTCCGTATCAAAAGTTGAATAAAAATAGGGTGTTTTTGCTTCAAATTCTGCGGCACAAGTATCTACCATCTTATATGTACGGAAGATGCCTAGTTTTTTACGCTGTTTAGTTACTTCCACTTCCTTTATTCTCAAAACCCACGCTATTTGCGCATCTGAATATCCAACACTTTTTAATTCACGAAAAAAGTCTGTTGGGATATCTTCAGCTACATTAAATTTCATCAATTTTTCTTCATACTTAACAAGTCTTTTGATTTGTTTGATGTACCAAGGATCAATTTTAGTGAGTTTATGTACAGTTTTTTCTGGAACACCAAGCCTTAGCGCGTCTTTTACCCGATAGATACGATCATCACTTACTTTTTCTAGTCTGGCTAGTATGTCTTCAGTTTGAATCCATTCCTTCATGTCAGCACCAAGTCCAGCACGATTGTTTTCTTGACTTTGACACGCTTTTTGAATCGCTTCCAAAAAATTCCTGCCAATGGCCATGACTTCACCTACAGATTTCATTTGCAATCCAAGAGTAGTGTCAGCCCCATAAAATTTTTCAAAATTCCATCTAGGCATTTTTACTATGACATAATCAAGTGCAGGCTCAAAAAAAGCAGAAGTAGTTTTTGTTATTTGATTTTTAAGCTCATCCAATGTGTAGCCTATGGCAAGTTTGGCCGCAATCTTTGCAATGGGATATCCTGTGGCTTTACTTGCTAATGCGGATGATCTCGAAACCCGTGGATTTATTTCAACTGCAATAATTTCTTCATTTTCGGGATTTAATGCAAACTGTACATTACAGCCTCCAGAAAAATTACCAAGTGAGCGCATCATCTTAATGGCATCATCTCTCATTTGTTGAAATGCAGTATCAGAAAGTGTCATAGCTGGGGCAACAGTGATACTATCTCCAGTATGAATGCCCATAGGGTCCAGATTTTCAACTGTGCAAATGATTACTACATTGTCGTTGTCATCACGCAGTAGTTCTAATTCATATTCTTTCCAGCCTATTACCGCTTTTTCGACCAAAACTTCATGGGATGGAGAAGCTTCTAATCCCCTTCGGAGTGCTTCGTCAAACTCATCTTCTTTCATGACGAATCCGCCACCTGTACCACCAAGCGTGTAGGAAGGTCTTATCACCAAAGGGAAACCGATATGTTGTGCTGCTTCTTTTCCTTCCAAAAAAGAATTGGCAATGGCAGATTCAGCTACTTTCATACCCAATTCGACCACATGCTGTTTGAAAGCCTCTCTATTCTCAGTCAACTCGATCGCTGCTACATCTACGCCAATCATTTTTACACCATATCGTGCCCAAACGCCCATATTTTCGGCCTCGATGGCGAGATTTAGCGCTGTTTGTCCTCCCATGGTAGGTAGCACCGCATCTATTTGTCGTTCATCCAAGATTTTTATTATACTTTCAACGGTCAAAGGCCATAGATATACATGGTCTGCTGTGACATTGTCAGTCATAATAGTGGCAGGATTGGAATTAATGAGCGTTACAGTGATTCCTTCTTCTCTAAGTGAACGAGAGGCTTGAGTTCCTGAATAGTCAAATTCGCACGCTTGTCCGATGATAATTGGTCCGCTTCCTATGATGAGGACGGATTTAATAGAAGTGTTTTTTGGCATAAAGCTGGAAATATCTGATCGGGACACAAAGGTAGGCATTTATATCTCTTTGAAAAAAGTTTAATATTAATTTTAATACTTTTCTTTTCCAATCAATTTAAAATCTCACTTTTGCAAGTAAATTCAGACCAATGGACCTCAAAAAAGTATTGATAACCGATAAAGTTCACCCGTTTATTATAGAGGCATTCGAAGCACATCAATGGAAAGTAGATTATGATACATCTGTGGACAATAATAAACTGGATCTTATAATAAATGAATATAGTGGTATCGTGATCAACAGTAAGATCATCATGGATAAAAATCGGATTGACAAAGGTAAAAATCTAGTATTTATTGGCAGATTAGGATCTGGTTTGGAGATTATTGATGTAAAATATGCAAATAAGAAAGGACTAAAAGTATATAACTCTCCAGAAGGAAATAGAAATGCAGTAGCTGAACACGAGTTTGGTATGATTTTATGTTTAACTAATAAAATCTTATGTGCAGATCGAGAAGTAAGAAATTTTGACTGGCAAAGAGAGAAAAATAGAGGTGTAGAGTTGGCTGGCAAAACATTAGGCATTATTGGCATGGGGCATACAGGGTCCTCATTGGCAGAAAAGATGTCGCCTTGGAGACTCAAAGTAATATCTTATGATAAGTACAAGAAGCGATACCCGAAAAGTTTACGTTTTGTTGAAAAGGCAGATATAGAAACAGTAATTAGTCAATCTGATATTATTTCTCTACATTTGCCACTGACACCTGAGACGCAATATTTAGTCAATGAAGATTTTATCTCACACTGTAAAGATGGCGTGATCATTAGCAACACTTCTAGAGGAAAAGTGGTCAAAACATCAGCATTAATAGCAGGACTAAAGTCAGGCAAAATAGCTGGAGCATGCCTAGATGTTTTCGAGAACGAAAAACCAGAAACTTTTTCAGTAATTGAAAAAATGATGTATAAGGAGCTGTATGAAATGGAAAATGTAGTATTAACACCTCATATAGCTGGCTGGACAAAGGAGTCATTAAGATTGATAGCAGAGGTGTTGTTCCAGAAAATAAAAGATGGAAATCACCTTTAAAATGTATCGGCGGATACATTCTGAAAGATATTTAAAGCAAAAATTTTGTAAATAGTTTTATATTTGCTTAACATTGCGGACTTTTTTAGAATTAATTAACATAATCAAAAATTCAGAGCATGAATAGATTATTACTTATTGTAGCATTCTTTTTAACTGGATTGAGTGGATTGATCGCTCAAACCACGATAGAAGGAAAAGTAACAGATGCAAAATCTGGAGAACCAATACTTTTAGCCACTATAGCATTGTATAGAGGCGGAGTATTGATAACAGGTACAGATACTGACTTTGATGGCAATTATTTTTTATCGGATGTGACTCCTGGTACATACGAAATGGAAGCATCTTATGTTGGATATGCCGCTCAGAGACAAACTGGTATTGTCATCAATGCTGGAAAGACAAACAGAGTAAATTTTAAAATTTCGGATGATGCAGTCTTATTGGATCTAGGTATAGAAATAAAAGAATTTCGAGTACCATTGATTGAGATAGACAATACTACTCAAGGTAAAACTATTACCCAAGATAACATTAGAGCACTTCCTACCAAACAAGTAAATGCCATAGCTGCCACTTCAGCAGGTCTTTCTTCCAACAGAGATGGTACTGAAATATCCATCAGAGGATCAAGAGCTAATGAAACAGTCTTTTTCTTGGATGGTGTGAGAGTAAGCGGAAACTTAATACCACAATCAGAGATAGAACAATTGCAGGTAGTCATCGGAGGTATAGAAGCCAGATATGGAGACGTGTCTGGTGGTGTGATTTCTTTGACATCCCGTGGTCCTTCTAGCAAAGTTAGTGGAAGTTTAGAAATGGAAAAATCTTTTGATGGTTATGGTTATAATTTGATCAGTGGTAACATTTCTGGTCCAATCTTGAGAAACAGCAAAAATCAATCTATCTTAGGTTATCGTTTTTCAGGTCAATATAGGAACGTTGCTGATGATAACCCTTCAGCTTTAGGAGTATGGAGAGCACCAGAATCATTGATCGGAGAGCTAGAAGCTAAGCCAACATATAATATTGGAAGCACACAATTTCCTTCGTTAGAGACTAAACGAACTTCAGATTTAGGTGGACCAATGAAAGCAAGGCCTAATGATGAAAATGTTGATATCGACCTTACAGGAAGGATTGATATAAAAGTGGCAGATAATCTAGACATCCAATTATCTGGAAATTATAATGACAAAAAGGATAGATTTACCCCAGGTTCATCTGGTGTCAATGGCTCTGATGATTCTTGGGCGTTACTTAATTGGGTGAACAATCCTTTTGAATACTCTAACACTTATAGAGGTAATTTTAGACTAACACACAAATTGGGTAAACAAAGTGGATCTGAAGGAGAAGAGAAGGTAACAGGAAGCTTAAGAAACTTTTCTTACACTATCACACTTGGGTATCAAAATAATAAGAAGAGACAAGAAGATTTCAGACACCAAGATAGATTGTTTGATTATGGATATTTTGGAATTACAACAAGATCATGGTTGCCAGTATTTGGTGTAACGGATGAAAGAGCTACAGGTAGGGTCGAAGTACAACCTGGGTTATATTTTGGACACCTTGGATTTAGAGAACAAGTGGGAGATTTTGAATTGAATAATAGTATCAACCCAATTTTAGGTTCATTCAATGCTATTAATGGTGTAAATGTCAATGGATTATTGAATCAAAATATCAATAGTGCATGGAATAACCTTTATGCAAATGTAGGTCAGGTATATAATAGATTTAGTAAAGAAGACAATGATTTATATTCACTCAATTTGGTAACTGGGTTTGACTTATTTCCTGGAGGATCTGAAAAAGGAAGACATAATATTCAGTTTGGATTATTGTACGAACAAAGTATCAATAGAGAGTGGAGAGTAAACCCATTTGACCTTTGGAACCTTGCGGATATTGCTGCAAACGGACATATAAATGGTGTAGATACTAGTAAGATTCTTAGAGATACAATGGTTCAAGGTTTTAATGTTGGATTGTATAACACATTTGCTAAACCTGAAAATGATAATAAATTTTATAGATCAGTAAGAGACTTAATAGGAAGTACCGACAATGATTATGTAAATATTTGGCAGATAGATCCAAGCCAATTGAGATTAGATATGTTTTCAGCGGGCGAACTAATCAATAGACAGGGTCTAATCAATTACAGTGGCTTTGATTATCTGGGTAATAAGTTGGGGACAGATGTTAGATTTGAAGATTTTTTCACTAGTAGAGATGAGAATAACAGAAGGACTTTTGTAGTAGCGCCTCAACAACCTATCTATGGTGCTGTATTTTTGCAAGATAAGTTTTCATATAAAGATATCATCTTCCGTCTTGGTTTGAGGGTAGATTATTTCGATGCCAATACCAAAGTTTTGAAAGATCCTTATGCATTGTATGAAATTGAGTCTGCCAAAGACTATTATGCTCGTATAGGTGAGGAAAAACCAAGTTCTGTTGGCGATGATTATAGTGTATATGTGGCATCAGAAGAAAATGACGGAATAAGGGCATTTAGGAAAGGGGATCAATGGTATTTACCAAATGGAACAGCTGTATCCGGTGGAAACGTCATCTATCAAGGTGGTTTAGTATTCCCTTCTTATGCTGGTAAAGATAAAGTAACGAGTCAGCAAACAAGGTTATTGAATATACAGGAATCAAATGCAGATGATTTGGGAAGAGTTTATAAATCAGAATACTCGTTTAATGACTATAAACCTCAAGTAAATTTTATGCCTCGATTGGCTTTTTCATTCCCTATATCTGATGATGCTGGTTTCTTTGCCCATTATGACGTATTATATCAAAGGCCTCCTTCCAACTCTTTTGCTTCCGCATTGGATTATTATTTCTTTCAAGATATTTCGAGAATTAATCCAAGTGGAGCAGCATTTGACAATCCTAACTTAAGACCAGTGAGAACAGTGGACTACGAGGTTGGATTTCAACAAAAGGTATCAGAAACAATGGCTGTAAAGGTTTCCGCTTATTACAAAGAGATGAAAGATTTGATCCAACAAAGAGTACTAGCAAATGTAGCATCCCCATTGAACAGTTATAAGTTTTTTGATAATTTGGATTTTGGTACAGTCAAAGGATTTTCTTTTACATTGGATAGAAGAAGGACCAATAATCTAGAAATCAACGCTACTTATACTTTACAATTTGCGGATGGTTCTGGTAGTGATGCCAATTCATCAAACGGTATTAACAATAGAGGCCCTATTAGAAACTTGATTCCACTTTCTTTTGATGAGAGACATAGATTTACTGCAGTCCTTGATTATAGATATGGAAGTGGAAAAGCATATAATGGCCCGAAGATTGGTGGTATAAATATTTTAGAAGATTTTGGGATTAATATCACCTCGTTTTTGGTTTCAGGCCAACCTTACTCAAGAAATTTGGTTCCTGCGGCGTTTGGAGGTACAGGTTTTTCAGGCTCCGTAAACGGTGCAAGATTACCATGGAACTTTACAGCTGACTTGAATATACAAAAGAGATTTCCGGTAACGATAAACAAGACATCAGCTAAGAAGCTTTGGTTTAATGCATACTTTAGAGTACAAAATGTATTAAATACTAAAAATGTGGTCGATGTATATAAATATTCTAGTGATGCCGACAATGATGGTTTTTTACAATCTAGTTTTGGTCAGGATAGAATAAGAGGTGTGGTAAATACGGGAAGAGATTTAGAAGCGTTTTTAGATGCGTATTCGTGGAGACTTTTGGCACCAGGCAATTATACTTTACCACGAAGAATGTATGTTGGTGTAATTTTAGACTTCTGATCTTAATTATTAAAAAATAAATGTCATGAAATTAGAAAAATTTATTTTAACTGCGCTCATAGTTTTGAGTTTTAGTTTTCAGGTATTAGTAGCAAAAAATCCTGATAATATCGGGGATGCTCCCAAAGCAGAAACCACCAATTGGAGGGCTGACTGTGTACGACCAGTACGACAGATAGAAATGCAAGTTAACAATGTAAGAGCTAGATTGCTTACAGGTGGTGATATATGGTCTGAAGCACAGTATATTGTACCAAAGCCTGCTCCCGGTCAATTACCTGTATCGGCGCTTTTTGCGGGTGGTGTTTGGATAGGTGGTGTAGATAGGGCAAAAAATATCAAGTTATCTGCCGTAACTTATAGAAGTGTAGGGTATGATTTTTTCTCAGGCCCTTTAGATATCAATGGTACCACAGATGCTGAAGTGTGTAGAACTTGGGACAGATTTTTTACAGTTACTGGTATTAATGTCAGAAATCACTTCAATAGAGTATTAACATCTTTGGAAACAGGTGTGCCAATAGACTGTGACTCTATACCAGATGATATTAGATATTGGCCTGGTCAAGGTAATCCACACTGGAGAAGTAAATTTACTTTTTCATTGCCTGACCAACCATTAGGTTCATTTTGGGATAATGATGAAAATGGTATTTATGACCCTTGTGGTGGAGATTTCCCTATTATCGAAATCAGAGGCTGTGAGCCTGAGGATATTTTTGAAGCAAAGGAGTTGATACCTGACGAGATGATATTTTGGATTTATAATGATAATGGTGGACCACAAACGCTATCAGGCCCAAGGTCTATTCAAATGGAGGTTCAAGTTCAGTCCTTTGCATACTCGACCAATGATGAGATCAATGATATGACTTTCTATAGATATAAGTTAATTAATAAAGCAAATGAAGATTTGGTTGACTGTTATTTTTCTATGTGGATAGATCCAGATTTGGGTTGTTATGCAGATGATTATATAGGTTGTGATAGAGACAGATCTTTAGCTTTTGTTTATAATGAAGATGCGCAGGATGGAAATAGTGGTACATCATGTGCAGGTACTAATACTTATGGCACCGATGTTCCAATCTTGGGGATGGATTATTTTAGAGGTCCACTTGGCCCTAAAGTATTTAAGAGAGATAATGATGGCAATGTGGTTTATGAGCCAGAATTAGACGAGAATGGTGATACCATATTTATAGATGGTCAAATAAAGTATGGTCTAGTTTTGTTAGAGCCTGAGCCATTTAGTGGAAATCAGGACACATTGGTTGAGTTAGGAATGACATCTTTTACTTATGCTGAAAATGGAAGTGTAGGTAGCCCTCCACCACCGACTCAGGACCCACAAAGAGGACGAGAAGATGGATTTTACAATTACATTAGAGGTTTATGGGCAGATGGAACACCTGTGACATTTGGTGGTTCGGGTTATAATCCTGGAAGTACAGATACAATTCGGTATGTATTTCCTGATGAACCTAATAATAGTTTAGGTTGGTCAATGTGTACAGCTGCTTTACCAAATGGAGATAGAAGAACAATGCAAGCGACAGGACCGTTGTTGTTACAACCAGGTGCAAGAAATGAACTAATAATGGGTGTTGTATTTGTTCCTAGTATCATTTATCCTTGTCCTGATCTTACAAGATTGAGATTTGCAGATGATATAGCTCAAGCATTGTTTGACAACTGTTTTGACTTAACTGACGGACCAGATGCACCAGATGTTACTGCAGTTGAATTGGATCAAGAGTTGATTATTTTATTATCGAATGAACAAACTTCCAATAACTTTAACGAGAAGTATTCAGAGACGGACTTACAAGCACCGTTATTGGAGGGTGACCAAGGAAAATATATTTTTGAAGGATATAGATTGTATCAATTGGCATCTGCCAATGTAACAGCGCAAGAATTAGGAGATATTACAAAAGCTAGGCCTGTTGCTCAAGTAGATATAAAAAATGGCATCAAAGAAATATACAACTGGACTGGATCTGCACATCCTTTGCAGCCCAATGGACCCACTATATGGACTCCTAGCAAAATGGTTTCTGGTGTAGATAAAGGTTTACAAACATCATTTAGGGTAACAGAAGATCAGTTTGCCTTAACCAATAGAAGATTAGTTAACCATAAGCAGTATCATTTTTTAGTATTAGCTTATGCCCATAACAATTGGAAAACTTTAGATATTGAGACAGGAACTGGCCAAAAAAGAGCTTACTTAGAAGGAAGAGGTAATGTAGGTGGACCGGATAAGAAGGCTTATACTTTAGTGCCAAGACCTATAGTATATGAAGATTTGCAAGCTTCTTATGGTGAGGGGCCAGTAGTAACAAGAATAGCTGGAGAAGGTAATCCTGGTAAGTTTTTAGATATGGATGATACCATGTATGAACTTATTTTAAAGAAGACCCACGATGGAAAAATTTTATATAAATCTGGTGCTGGACCAATAGATGCTAAAGTGGTGGATCCATTAAAGATAAAGGATGGTAAATTTAGACTTGAGATAACTGGCAATTTTTCAACATCTGCCAATGGTAATACTTGTGCTTTTGATAATAGTGCGGTGTGGAAGTTATCAGATGTTACATCTCCAAATAATGTAAAGGTACTTTTAGAAAATAGGTCGTTGCCTTATATCAAAGAGTACATTGTAAAAAACATGGGTTTTTCAATTACAGTTTCCAATGAGGAAGACCCAGGAACCACGAGGATAGGCACGAACGGTGGTATTGGTGCAATAGTGTCATACAAAAATCCTGCTGGCCCCAGATGGTTTAATGCTATAAGTGACGGAGGGATTTTCGGAGAAGATCTCAGTATAAGATATCTAGATCATGTAAGAAATGGTTTTAATCAGGATCCATTGGCAGCTTTATCCAAATTGGGTAATGGGTTTTTTGTACCATTTTTGTCCACAAGATTTCAAACTGATGAAGATTTGCCATTTTATTTAAGTCCTTCGGCAAGAGAAGTGATGGGTTATATGACCGCTGCTGTTACCAATTCACTAAGATACCGTGACTTAAACAATGTGGATATAGTTTTCACAAGTGACAAATCAAAATGGAGCAAATGTATAGTGGTGGAGACGGCAACAAATGACTATTTGGATGCTGGTTTTACAACCATCAAAGCAAAGGAAGGTGATGCTGTAACTAAAAATTTTGAATTGAGAGCGTCGCCATCAAAAGATGAAAATGGAAAAGAAATAGCAAATTCAACAGGGTTTAGTTATTTCCCGGGATATGCCATAGATGTAGAAACTGGGAAGAGGTTGAATATTTTCTTTGGTGAAAACAGTGTTTACTCCATGAAAGATACAGTATTGGTTAAATTGCGGAATGGTAAGGACCCAATAGGTGGAGACATGATCTTTAATCCATCATCACAGACAGAAATTGATAGTCTATAGGTCTAAACGATGTATGGTAGCGAGTGCAGTAGCAGGTGGCCAACATTATATATATGTTACTAGGATGGAGTATGATGGTTGTGCCGAGTTTGCTGATAGACTTAAAAGGACCACTTCCGGTGCTGGACCAAGTGTAGTCAATAAGGCAAAAGTAGCGTCATCCATTACATGGACTGCATTTCCTTTAGGAATGACAAGTGCACCATTAAATCCAATAGACAAGGGTTTAATACCTAATGATATGACTGTGAAACTGAGAGTTAATAATCCTTACGGAGAATCTCGTAAATACACTACAGCGAGAGAACGTGCTTGTGATACAGATGGGGATCAACCTGTTTATGAGTTTGAATTTAAGAATAAAGAATCTAAGCAATTGGTCACCAATGAAGAATATGTAGGTGCTTTGGCAAATGTGAATGTGGTACCTAATCCATATTATGCTTATTCAGCTTATGAAACTTCTCAGTTTACAAATACTATAAAGATAACAAATTTACCCGCTAAGGCAACAGTTACTATTTATAGTATAGATGGAAGTTTTATCAAACAGTACAATAGAGATGAGCGAGGTGCTATATTGTCAGGTAGTAATAGACCGACATCAACGGGACAGGTTTTTCCAGACTTAGAATGGGATATGAAAAATTTTAAAGAGATCCCTGTTGCGAGTGGTGTGTATCTTATACATATTTCAGCGCCAGAATACGGTGAAGAGCGAACAATCAAGTGGTTTGGAATAGGTCGTAAATTTGATCCAAGTGGGTTATAAAAAGTATTAGAGGAGGATGTAAAATTCCTCCTCTTTAATCTATTAACAAGATAAAAGAATAGAAATGAATTTTAAGTTTTACACAATATTGTCATTAATTGTCTTCACTGGGATTTCGTTATTTGCTGGTAACCCTGATAGACAAGGCCAAGCTGGTGCTTCAGAGTTATTAATGAACCCATGGGGCAGAAGTGCAGGATTACATTCAATGAGCACATCATCTGTTATGGGTGTAGAGGCTATGAGAATCAACATAGCAGGCTTAAGTCGAATTAAGAAAATGGAGATAGGTGTTTCAAACAATAGGCTCTATAGTGGTACAGGAATGAATCTTAATAGTTTTGGTTTAGGGTTTAAAAGCGGTAAGTCAGGTGCCATTGGTATTGAATTAGCATCTTTAGATTTTGGACAAATACCTGTAACTACAGTAAATCAACCTGGAGGCACAGGTGGATACTATTCTCCAAGCTTTTTCCAACTAGGAGTTGGATATTCTTTAACTTATGCCAATAAAATTTCTGTTGGTGCTTTAGTAAGGTTAGTATCTGAAAGCATTCAAGATGTTAATGCATCCGGAATAGCTATAGATGCAGGTGTCCAATACGTTTCAGGACCCAAGGATAATTTTAAATTAGGTATTTCATTACGAAATATTGGTTCTCCCATGGCGTTTGGTGGGGAAGGATTGTCTATTAAAAGAGAAGTTCCAGATCCAGCATCAGGGATAAAGTATGAAGTATCTTATGATGCACAATCGGCTAGTTTCGAATTACCATCTATGTTGAATATTGGTTTATCCTATGATTTTTATGTAGGAGAGGATAATTTTGTTAGAGGATTAACAAACTTTACTTCTAATGCTTTTGCTAAAGATCAGATAGGAGCAGGAATAGAATTTTCTTATCAGAATTTAGTGGTTTTGAGAGCTGCATATAAAGCTGATATGGGTAGTACTGATTTGGAAACAAAAAGCTTATACACTGGATTTGCGGGAGGAGCATCAGTAGAGGTACCTATTACCAAAGGTGGGGCGAACAATTTAGGCATTGATTATGCTTATAGAGCTACTAATCCATTTAAAGGAACGCATAATTTTACATTGAGATTTTCATTTTAAGGGAACTTTTCTGTTCACTTTTCGTTTATATCTAAATATAAGTTTTTTATCGACAAACGTTTTCACTTGGGAAGAGTGGAAACGTTTGTTTTTTATTTATAACATTTAATAACAATATTTATGTCAGTATCATATATGACGCAAGAAGGTTACGAGAAATTAAAATTTGAATTAGAGGAACTAAAGACTAAAGGTAGAGAGGGTGTAGCAAAGGCCATAGCAGAAGCGAGAGAGAAGGGTGATCTTTCAGAGAATGCTGAGTATGATGCTGCAAAAAATGCTCAGGGTATGTTAGAGATGAAGATAAATGAATTAGAAAAGGTTTTTGCTAATTCTAGGATTTTGGATGAGTCCACCTTGGATACTTCAAAGGTTACTGTTTTGACTAATGTGACAATTCAGAACATGACTAATAACGCTGAAGTTACTTATAAATTGGTTGCTGAAGCGGAAGCCAATCTTAAGGAGAAAAAGATATCTGTAAGTTCGCCAATTGGGCAAGGATTATTAGGTAAAGTGGTAGGTGATGTGGCGCAGATTCAAACACCGGCAGGACTAATTAATTTTAAAATAGTAAATATTTCTTTGTAATGGCAACTATTTTTTCAAAAATTATAGAGGGCAATATTCCAGCTTATAAAATTTTGGAAGATGATAAATTTTTGGCGTTTTTAGATGTGTTTCCGTTGGCTAAAGGTCATACACTTGTTATTCCAAAGTTAGAAATAGATTATATCTTTGATATGGAAGATGGTCATATTGCTGAATTAATGGTTTTTACTAAAAAGGTTGCTCTTGCTATTGGTAAGGCTATTCCTTGTGTCAAAGTTGGCATTTCAGTTATTGGTCTTGAAGTGCCTCACGCACATGTGCATCTAATACCTATGCAAAATGTGAGTGATATGAATTTTAGTAAGGAGAAACTTATTTTATCAAAAGATGATATGTTAGTTATTGCAGAAAAAATTAAATCTAAACTTTAGTAGATGGTTTTTTCGTAAAAAGATACCATAAACCTGCTAGACCAATGACAATAAATAATATAGAAATGTATTGGGCTTGACTCCAGTGGAGCCCAAACATTTCGTACTTTTCATTAACTCTTATTCTTTCTATAAAAAACCTTTCAACACCATTTAGTACCATATATATGAAAAAAATCGTTCCAGGTATTTTAAATTTGTGTTTGTTTATCCATAATAAACCTGCTGCAAGTAGTCCGAATGTAGTCTCATAAATTGGTGTAGGATATACGCCTGGTTTTAGTTCGAAGCAATATCTCATGCCACAGCTTTTCTGACAGCTATCTTCTACAGAAAGCCCACTCATTCTAGCTGTATTAAATATATCAGTGTTGCATTGAGATAACAAAACACCATCATTATTTACGTTATTAGGATAGTTGTATGACCATAACCAATCTGGAAGAAACCACCAATCAGGTATTGCAGATGCTACGATGCCCCAATCTCCATCGCCTGATAACTGGCATCCAATTCTACCAATAGCATAACCTAAAAGGATACCCATACCTCCAATGTCCATCATATATACTGGTTTGATACCTATTTTCTTTACATACCAATAAACTGTAAAAAATGCTAAAATGAGTCCACCATAAATATTTAGTCCACTTCCTGAAAAAAGTGAACCTAAAGGATCACTAAAAAAGCCTGAAAGATTTTCAGTAATTGAGAATAATTTACTTCCGAGGACTCCCGAGAGGCCTGCAATAATTATAATATCATTAGTCTTAGATGACGGATATCTAAGTACTTCTATTTGTTTAGGATTAGGGTCAGCTTTTTTGTTTTGTAAGAAGTAGTAAATAGCTGTAAGTAATGCTGCAAGTAAACCAAGCCACCATATACCCATTTTGGAAAATATGAAAGAGGCAGGATCCCCTTTAAACTTTTCAAAATTCATGATAAGCATTGGAATCTTAGCACCAATAAAAATGAAAATAAACTATTTATTATAATATCTTGGATAGTTAGCTTTTCTGTGGAAATCACGTTCACTTTTTGTGGTAGTATTAAGCCTTCTTTTTCTTTTCTCTGTAGTTCAGACTTTAGTAATAAGCCGCAGGCTGCTAAAGCAACCACTAGCATAAATCCAAATGTTTTGAAAATTGAAGTCCAATTATCTACATCAGTTCCAATCAAATCATTAAAAAAGTAGGAGAGGTCAGGATACATAAATGCTATTTTGTGACAAAAGTAAGTATTTGGAGTCATATATTAAACATTAGCACGATTTTTGAAACTATCATATCAAGAGGTCATCATTTTATTTTTTAATATAATCGAATTCTTATTTAGGTTTGAAAATAAAAGTATTTTTGGCTTATTTTATGAAAGACACCTTGATTTAGTTTTTCAAGCACATGATTCTACTCAGAAATTTTAAAACAAACACATTTAAAATAAACAAATGAAATATTTCTCTATTATAATTTTAGTTATAGCATCTTTGGTTAATGCGAAAGGGCAGGCTCCAGGTATAGTAATTCAATCTGGTTTGACTGCAGCATATTCAAAGGATTTTAATATTACCAAAGGAAATGAAATGCACTATGGATGGATGGTTGGAGCAGATGCTAGGTTGCTAGAAGGGGATATGTATTTTATAATAGGAGGTCAATATCATAAAACGGGCCTTATGTCAACGGCATCACCTGATTTTTTTAAAAATAATGATTGGGCTCTTTTTCATGGAAGATGTGGCGTGGGATTTAATATTTTTAGAATCAGTGAAAATATTATTTTTAGATCAAAAATATTAGGTTCGATCAATTTTTTATTAGATGCACCAAAAGACGCGTTAAATATTCCAGAGTATAAAGAAATTAATGACTCATCACTAGGAGCAGTGACTGGTTTAGGTGTTACCATTGGTAGTTTCGATATAGACCTTGATTTTCAGTATGGGATAATTAATGCCTACAAAGAAAAACCAAAATCAACCTTTGATATTTGGACATTAATGGCGGGATTTCATTTTTAAAAAAAAGGGTTAGTCTTTTTTTCTATGCCTATAGTAGTCGGAGATCCATGACCTGGATAGACTATTATATCATCTGGTAGGGTAAAAAATTTAGACCGAATCACTCGGGTAAGAGTTTCAAAGTTTCCACCTGGAAGGTCTGTACGCCCTATACTTCCTTGAAATAATACATCTCCAGCAATTAGTATATTCGAATCACGACAAAGTAAAGAAATACTTGCTGGCGAATGACCCGGTGTGAAAAGTACCTCTAAAGTGGAATTACCAAATGCAATATGGTCTCCTTCATCCAAATATTGTTTTATTTGTGGGGACGGATCATAGGGTATGTGATACATTAAAGCTGTTTGTACACCTACATTAAGTACTGCGGTTTCCTTTTTATGTGCTGATAATTCGAGGTGATATTGTTGAGCAATAAAATTATTTCCTAATATGTGATCAATATGACAATGTGTATTGATAAGTTTTTTTGGCTTGAGATTATATTCAGAGATAAAATTTATAATCTCAGTTTGTTCTGCCTTATTATTGCAACCAGGATCAATTATTATACATTCGTTTGAGTCATCATAAAGAATATAAGTATTTTCTGAAAAGTCGTTGAAGGTAAAGGATTTTAAATACATTTTATTTTTTTGTAAATTCTCAAATTTTATAGCATAAAAGTATAGTATTAATTGAATTTACGAGTCGGTTGTGAGTAAATATTATTTGAAAATTAAAAATTATTTTTTAATATAAAAAATATCCTCTATATTTGCACCCGCTAACAAGGTCGGGTGGCCGAGCGGTTAGGCAGAGGTCTGCAAAACCTCGTACAGCGGTTCGAATCCGCTCCCGACCTCGCAAAAAAGATCGCATTGTATTAATGATGCGGTCTTTTTTATTTTTAGTATTTGCTTATTTATAATACATTTACAAATGAATATTAGTGAATATACACCTGGAAAATACAGCTCTCACAAAATATTTACAGATGGTATTTCGATCCTAAGTGACAATCAATGTAATTTGTATATTAACTTTTTGTCAAAAGATATAGTTCGATTAAGATATAGTACTGATGGACATTTTGAACCGGATTTTTCTTATGCCATTAGTAGTAGATTTGTTCCAGAGTATCCTGAGATTAAAGTAGAAGATTTTATAGATCACATCGCTGTTAAATCAATTTCAGTCCATCTGAATATTCATAAAAGTGACTTGAAAGTAGTATTTACGGACACTGCTGGTAATATTGTATGTAGAGATGAGAAGGGCTTTCATTGGGAGGAGCATCAGACATTTGGAGGTAATATCGTAAAGATGAGTAAAGTAGTTCAGGAAGGAGAGCATTTTTATGGTATGGGAGATAAAACACTTCATCTCAATTTGAGGGGCCGGAGAGTTACCAATTGGGCTATGGACACCTATGGTTTTAAAAAGGAAGAAGATCCAATATATAAAGCTATACCTTTTTACACTGCAGTACATCATAATAAGGCATACGGTATTTTCTTTGACAATACGTTTAAAGCAAGTTTTGATTTTGGATCGGAGCGTAGATCTGTTACAAGTTTTTGGGCTGAAGGTGGTGAAATGAATTACTATTTTATAAATGGTCCTGAATTATTAGATGTGACTAAGCGCTATACTCAGCTAACAGGCACACCAGAATTGCCTCCTATGTGGGCCCTAGGTTATCAGCAAAGTAAATGGAGTTATTATCCAGAAGCCAAGGTAAAGGAAGTGACTGATAAACTCAGACTTTTAAAAATTCCGTGTGATGTTATTTATTTGGATATTGACTATATGAACGAGTTTCGATGTTTCACTTGGGATAAAGAAAAATTTCCTGACCCTAAGAGAATGATATCTGAGCTAAAGGAAAATGGTTTTAGAACTGTAGTAATAATAGACCCGGGTATAAAAATTGACGATCAATATCCTGTGTTTAAAGAGGCTCTAGAGAATAATTATTTTTGTAGGAGAGCCGATGGTCCTTATATGAAAGGAAAAGTTTGGCCAGGGGATTGTTACTTTCCTGATTTTACCAATCCTAAGGTAAGAAAATGGTGGTCGGGACTATTTCAGGAATTGATAGGTGAAATCGGAGTAAGTGGAGTGTGGAATGATATGAATGAGCCCGCACTCTTTGAAATAGAAGGTAAAACTTTTCCTCCAGATGTGAGGCACGATTTTGATGGCCATCCTTGTAGTCATCGCAAAGCACATAATGTGTATGGTATGCAGATGGCGAGAGCAACATATAAAGGGGTCAAAAAATATAATAATGGCAATAGGCCTTTGGTTATTACTAGATCAGCCTATGCGGGAGCACAAAGATATGCATCTGGATGGACAGGTGATAATATTGCATCTTGGGAACATTTATGGATAGCGACAATGCAATGCCAAAGACTTTCTGTTTCAGGATTTTCTTTTGTGGGTTCAGACATTGGTGGCTTTATTGATCATCCTACACCAGAGTTGTATGTGCGATGGATTCAATTGGCAGTATTCCACCCATTTTTCCGAACGCATAGTTCTGGAGACCACGGAGAGCAAGAGCCATGGTCATTTGGAGCAGAGACACTTGATATTGTACGAAAGTATATAGAACTGAGATACAATTTACTTCCTTATATTTATACAACATTTTATCAGTATGTCACCGAATATACTCCGATGCTTAAACCAATCTCTATTTATGATCAGCACGATCAAGATACACTGTATAGAGTAGATGAGTTTTTAATGGGCGATCATATTTTGGTGTGTCCCGTACTTGAGCCTAATGCAAAATCTAGGTATGTTTATCTTCCCAAAGGCAGATGGTATCATTTTTGGACAAATAAGGCGTATGAGGGCGGTAAAGAAATACTTATAGATGCGGTGCTGGAAGAGATTCCTCTTTTTATAAAAGAAGGCGCAGTCATACCATTTTATCCCGTGATGCAACACACAGGCGAGAAAAAAGTAGATCAATTGGTCTTGCATGTATTTTTTGGAGGTGAAGGTGTAAATAGTTATTTGTATGAAGATTCAGGTGATGGATATGATTACGAAAAAGGTATTTATAATAAAAAGAGATTTAAAATGAATTGTACAGACAAGTCGATGAAGCTATCATTGAAGTCAAACGGTCATTTCGAACCTGATTATAGTACATACAAATTGTTGATACATGGATTGCCATTTATACCAACCAAAATATTGATGAACGAAAAAATTATGGAATCTTCAGCAACTAATACTGAAAACAATGCTTTGGTCGTTATAGCTGATAGATTATCATTTATTACATTAGAAATAATACAATAATTGTATAAATTTTTTTAACAAAGCAATACAGGCATCCAAAATGAAGATTTTTTTAAGGCAAATATTATATTATTTATTTTACTCTTTAGTATTAAGCTATATAGTCAAAAGGGATATGAACTAGGCGGATGGTTAGGAACTAGTTATTATTTTGGTGATTTGAATACGAATCTAAAGATAGTCAAACCAGGTATTGCGGGTGGAATTTTAGCCAGAAAAAATTTCAACACCCGAGTCGCTTTACGCACATCATTAAGTTTTGCCAGAGTAGGAGCAGATGATTCCGATTCTGATAACAATTTTGAACGTAATAGGAATTTAAGTTTTAAATCTAATGTTTTTGATTGGACCAATGTGATAGAATTTAACTTTTTCCATTATGAGCATGGTCATCCTAGACATAACAAGACGCCTTATTTTTTTGGCGGGTTCAACATTTTCCACTATAATCCTAAAGCAGAATTCAATGGAAATCTATACGCACTCAGACCTTTGGGTACCGAAGGCCAGCCTTTAGGACAAGAATATAGTACGGTCAGTGGTGGTTTGGTTTTAGGTGGTGGATTTAAGTTTGATGTAAATAGAACTATAAGTTTCAATATAGAGGTAAGTACAAGATTTCTTTTTACAGATTATCTGGATGATGTAAGTACAGTGTTCCCCGATAAGTCTGCATTGGCTAGTAGTAGAGGAGAGACTGCTGTGTCGCTTTCTGATAGATCTTTAGTGGATGGCATTGGAGATACAGGTAGGCAAAGAGGTGATACTAAAGGCAATGATAAATATACTTTTGTAGGAATTTCCATCATGAAGTACTTTGGGGGAATTGAATGTCCAGAAATATCAAGAATTAAAAACTGAATTAAACCCAATTCAGAAAAATGGTTATATACAATCCTAAAGATTGGTGGAGATTAATATTTGCATTTCACAAGAGTGATACATTTCGTATGATGTTGCCTGGTATGATAGGTGTGGCATTATTTACGGGAGTAGTAGCATACATAGAAAATGATATTTTTCATGTCACTTTCAAAAACACAACTGCAATACATACACTAATTGGTTTCGTATTGTCAATGTTGCTGGTATTTAGGACAAACACAGCTTATGATAGATGGTGGGAAGGGCGGAAAGCGTGGGGCAGCTTAGTTAATAATAGTCGGAATCTGGCATTAAAACTTTGTACTCTTTCACTTAACGAAACGGAGAAATCTATATTTACAGACTTAATTACAAATTATATTTTTGTAGCAAAGGAGCACTTGAGAGGTAATTTAGTTGCAGATCAATTACTTTTTAATAAAGTTTACGGTAAAGATTGGTATCTAAATGCGTTACACCTACCAAATAGAACTATGAAAGCTATTTATACAGAAGTCAATAAACTGTATAAGAGTGGAAGGCTGTCAGGTGACGAGCTGTTATATATCAATCAGGAATTAAGATCTTTTACTGACAACATCGGTATATGTGAAAGAATCAAAAGGACTCCAATACCTTTTTCCTATAGTCTTTTCTTTAAAAAGATAATATTTATTTATGTTTTTACAATGCCAATTGGTTTTGTTCGAGAGTTTGGTTATTGGGCGATGCCAATTGTAAGTTTAGTATTCTATGTGTTTGGAAGTATAGAGTTATTGGCTGAGGAGATAGAAGACCCTTTTGGTATAGATCCAAATGATTTACCAACCGACCAGATATTTGAGACCATTAAAGCCAATCTCGAAGAAATTATGTAATATTACAAAATATCGTGTCATTATCATCCAAAAATATCATCATAAAAGTAACTAATGAAGCAATTTGGTTCAATGGGGAAACTTCAATAAAACTTCAAAATACAAACTTACCATTTGGAGCGTTTGGATTTGTAGAAGGCAGGACAATTTTTTGGGAGGTAGAGATGTTGCAATTTATAAAAGATAAAGCTTGCCTCTCTATAAAAATAGTTAACTATAGACCTAATATGGTAGATGATTTTTTGAATCAAAAACCGAAAGCAGCAATCAAAATTCTAAATTTTACACAAATTTATTGGCCAGCGTTCAGTGCAGATTTAAGTTTTTTCAAGAAGACATCATTTCAGCATTTGATGGCAGATTCTATGCCATATATTCAGACAGAAAATGCTGAAATGATAGTACATATAAAAGCCAATATTGCTTTTAATAAGTTGAGATTTGGTGCGGGATTTGTTAGTTTTGATTATAAATTTTTATGGTCCGATGATAAGATAGAGATAAAAATCCTAAATAGCAATATCATACCAGAGTTTGAATATGTAAAAACATATTTTGCAAAACACTTTAATAGTAGGACTTTTGAAGTGTTGATAGTGGTGGCAAAAGAAGGTAAAAGGTAAATAAAATTACAGCTACTTCTCGCCAAATAGAACAAATAAAAGATGTGGCCATAGAGACGATGAAATTTGTTAAGTTGGAAAAACTAAAAAAACCTCCTAAATACATTAAAGATATCGATAAAAGTCTGTTTACTCCGGAAGATATTTTTGATCCATTTGATAAAAATATGCTGGGTACTTACCAGATGACTCAACAGGAATTGTTCGAACATATCATGGCTTGGGAAGATATACGTAATAAGAGACAATTGGAATATTTATCAGGTCATTTGCATGAAACAAAGGAGAAGATTAGGTTTACTTTGACGCCTAAATTTGGGTTTTTATTTGTAGTATATGGTGAGAGAATGATACATTACGTATGGGAAATGCTAAACACCAACGCTACTTATATGTGGAGTTTTGAACAAGGTGTTTGGAGTCATCAAAGGCAATTACAAAAAATGGAAGAGGTCATCTCCTACATCAGAAATCATGGCAGAGACAGCTATCTACGCAATGTATCTCCACGAGAAGAGATCCTTTTCAGACGTATTTTACATCAAGGTGCAGGCTCACAAATAGTAGATTTCTTCCCAAGATGGAGACATGCTGTAAATGAAGCGATAGTTTGACTTCCGAAAAATTTAAACACCAAACTGAATTAGGGAAAGGTATAGTCCAAGGTAATAATTTTATAATATCAGATATATGTAGTATTGATGTCTTGAAATGAGCATGAGCAATATAAAACAAATCGGGATGATTATTTTTATGTGAAACATAAGTTCGGTAACATAAAAGATGGGTGTTTGTGATCAATTGTATCTAACAATGAAAACAAACTAAAAATAAATAGGTGAAAAATAAATTTTCTATTCTTTCAATTTCCCTACTAATTGATATATTACAGTTATTTTTGCAAAATTAGTAACATTACAAAAGTATTTGACTGTATTTAATGAATTTTGGGTTGGTGAACATATTGCAAATTGCTGGCTCTGTAGGTATATTTATCTATGGAATGAAGCTTATGAGCGAGTCTGTACAGCGAGCAGCTGGAGACCAATTTAGAACCACCTTAGGTCATATCACTAGTAATAAGTGGGTAGCTTTTTTGATAGGTTTTGCTATAACAGGACTTGTGCAGTCATCTTCAGCAACCACAGTGATGACTGTCAGTTTTGTCAATGCGGGATTGATATCGGCTTTGGAGTCAGTTGGACTCATCTTAGGTGCCAATGTAGGCACCACGATTACGGGTTGGATCGTTTCTTTATTAGGTTTTAAAATAAGTCTATCAGAGTACGCCGTTCCTATATTTGCTTTAGGTGTGCCCATGATCTTTTTATCTTTTGGAAAGTTGAGGTATTGGGGAGAATTTCTAATAGGAGTGGGGCTTTTGTTTTTAGGTTTGGGTTTTTTAAAGTCATCTGTACCTTTATTCAGTGAAGATACCTTATTATTTGAGTGGTTGCGGTCATGGACAGACGGAGGTATATTTTCAAGATTATTTTTTGTATTAGTAGGTGTCATAATATCTACCATAGTTCAGTCATCTAGTGTGGCTATGACCCTTACGCTTACGATGTGTGCGCAAGGCTGGTTGCCTATTGAAATTGCAGCATCTTTGATTTTGGGGGAAAACATAGGAACTACTTCTACGGCTTTGATTGCTTCGTTGATTGCCAATCGCGAAGCACAAATAACTGCAAGAATCCATTTTTGGTTTAATGTGATCGGTGTATTTTGGATGGTTGTATTACTTCCATGGTTTTTACCACTTCTTTCATCTTTTTTGACATTTTTATTTGGTACGGAAGATATTTATAAAGATGCATTGGATATGACTATAGGTTTATCAGCATTTCATACTGCATTTAATTTTATCAATGCGTTACTACTCATTAATGTCAATGGGTGGTTAGCAAGAATTGCATCAATAGGTGTGTTACAAGACGACGGTATAACTTTTTCCAAAAAGAATTCTTACCAAAAATTCTTGGAAAGCAAAGATTTTATGCCAGAAATAGCATCTATTCAAATTAGGAAAGAAATTCAGGATTTTGGAAAGATTATTTCAGTAATGTCTGAACTATTTGTAGAGATAGTCAATAGCACAGATACAAAGAGAAATGCCAAATTGATTAAGAAAATAGGCCAATACGAAGAAGTAACAGACCACATCGAATTGGAAGTTACAAAACATATTACCCATTTATCTAAACAAGAACTGACTGAAAAAACGTCGCTTTTATTTAGAAATGCTCTGAATTTAAGCAATGAATTCGAGCGTATAGCAGATATTTACTATCAAATGTCGATGGTACTTCAGAAAAAAATGGATGATAATATTTATTTTCTCCCTGACCAAAGAGAACATATCAACGATATGACAAGCCTTTTGGGCCAAGCGTTCGATAATATATATGATCAATTGGCATCAGAAAAGATATTTTCAGCATTTCAATATGAAAAAGCCAACAAAGCTATAAAGAAGAAAAGTAAAGAAATGAGGATAGAGCACTTAAAGAGACTTGGAGATACAGACTACAATATTAAGTCTGCTATGATTTATAATCAGATAGTGCAATATTTGGAATCAATTGGAGAGCATATTATTAATATTACAGATTGCCTGAAAGAACAGTAGCAACTTTATTTTTTTACCCTGTCTATACCCGATTTGGCTTTTTGGTGCAAGCTGCTGCTATATCCTGCAGGATTTAATGAAAGGCATTTGTTGAAATAAGTTAGAGCAAGTTTATCTTTTTTAAGTATTTCGTAGATCAAACCAGCGTTTAAGGCAGCACTACAAGCATAGTATTTGTCTGTATCACTACTAGTTATAGTCAATTCATAATACTCTAAAGCATCTTTGTAGTTTTTTAATGCGTCTGTAACTCTCCCTAGCCTATAATAATATTCTCCGTCATGAATAGCATTTATAAAAAATTTACCATTTAGGATCAATAAATTTTGTGCTTTGGAGTAATAGCCACCATCATAGAGCATCCGGGCTTTTAGCAATACTTCATTAGGAATTGTTGATATTTTTGCTTCTTTAAGGGCTTGTATATCTTCATCGATGAGTGCATTACCTTTTTCAATACAATATTTCATATCTTTTTTATAAGCAGATATGTTATTTTGTATCACCAGATCATACCAAGCCATTTTTTGCCAAGCTTCTTTGAGATAGTGTTGACCTTTAAAGTTGTTCAAGAACTTCAAGATATATTTGTTAGCATCTTTATCTAGTTTATATAGTTTGTATTTACCATAAAGGAAGTCGAGATAATAAAATGGTAAATGCTCAGCAGATTTTGGCCTTTCTTCAAGTATCTTAATAGCCAATTCATTTCTGCCAGTTTTGTGGGCCATTGTTGCTTTCAGGAAGGCTATCAAAGGATTAGTCTTATGGTCAAGGTTGTATTTTTCATAAAGCTGGAATGCTTCTTCTTTATTATTATTAGAATAAAAAAGAATGTAACTATATATGGCAACAATCTCATTTTTAAAAATACTATTATTATTATGAGCTTTTTTTGCTAATAGACTTATTTCTTTCGTTCCCAATGCTATTGAACCAGTTATACCCATGATTTTTCTTACCCAAGATGGAACACTCTCAGCCAATGCATGTATAATACTGAGACTCTTGTTGTTTTCGGTAAAGTCAGGAAATTTGTCTTTATTCTCTTCCAAAAGATTGTAAGCAGTAAAAACATCTTTAGCTGCGCCTATTTTATCATCAAATTTTAATTTTATGGTGGCCCATTGTAATATGATTTCCGCTTGACAAAATAGATAGTAAGGTGAATTCTTGTCAGAATTTTTAATCTTACTAAGCCTAATATCTTTGTTTTTTAATAATTTTTTGTAAAGTGTTGCATCTTCTTGAATAAAAAGAACAAAGAAATCAATGTAATTTTCGATATAATAAACCATTGCGTTATTCTTATCAGAAAATTTGATTTGATTTATTTTTTGTTGGCCACGGATGATCTTTAATTTGGAAATATCTTGGTAAGCAACTTCTAAATCTTTTGTAATAGAAAGTTTCGACTGTCCTTGACCTGTGAAGGCCAAAAGAAGCAGGAAGCTTGAAATATTTATAATTTTGTAAATCACAATGTCAATAAAAAAGCCCCGTAAGAAAAAATTCATCGGGGCTATTTGAAATTTTAATGATGATATATATCTATTTAGTCTAGGTGTCCAGTAAGGATAGCTTCATCTACTAATACTCTACCACAATGCTCACAAGCAATGATTTTTTTCAACACGCCTATTTCTATCTGTAATTGTGGTGGTATCCTATTGAAACATCCTCCACATGCCCCTCTCGCCACTGTAACTACAGCAAGTCCGTTACGGTATGCTTTGCGTATTTTATCATAAGATACTAACAATCTTTCTTCTATGTCTTTTCTCGCTTTGTCAGATTCTTTAAGCAATTTGACTTCTTCTTTTTCAGTTTTTTCTATGATTTTTTGAAGCTCGACTTTTTTCGAATCTACATCTTTAGTACGTTGGCTTAGTTTTGTTGCAATTGCATCCAATGATTCCTTTTTAGTTTCTCTGTTGGCATTAGCTTCTCTGATTTTTTTCTGAGAAAGCTGTATCTCCAATCTTTGTAACTCAATTTCTTTGGTCAATGCATCAAACTCTCTATTGTTTTTTACATTATCTAATTGTTTTTCGTACTTGACGATAAGTGCCTCAGACTCTTTGATATTATTATTATGCTTAGAGATTTCATCATCAATATCTGATACTGATGATTCTAATTTTTTAAGCCTTGTTTTCAGACCAGTGATTTCATCTTCTAGATCACTTACTTCCATAGGTAATTCACCTTTTAGAATGCCTATTTCATCCATTTTGGAATCGATCTGCTGCAGAGCGTGAAGTGCTCTTAATTTATCTGCTATGCTTTGTTCTTTTACCGCTGCCATAGGTATATTTTAAAAATATTTTATTGGATTAGTAACTATTTTAGTATAATGGGTTGCAAAGGTACTAAAATTATTAATTATCAAGTCATAAAGTAGGTCAATTGTATATTTTTCACTCTCAAAATGTCCAATATCCGCAATAATGATGTCCCCATCCGCATCAAAATACTCATGATACTTGTAATCAGAAGTAATAAATATGTCTGCACCTTGCTTTTTGGCATGATTTAGAAGAAATCCGCCAGATCCACCACAGATAGCCACTTTATTTATTTTTTCTTTGCAAATAGCTGTATGCTTAATAATTTTTAGCTCCATACTTGACTTAAGGTGATGCAAGAAGGCTATAGGATCCATACTAGGTTTTGCAGATCCTATCATACCGGCCCCTACGGGCAGACTCCTATAAGTAAGGTCTCCTTTTGGACACAATATTGAAGTGTCTTTTAATCCTAATTTTTCTGCAATTTTTGTATTGACACCAGAAATGAAAACATTGTCTAGATTGGTATGGATGGCAAATATTGCAATGTCGTTTTTGATGGCTTTGATGATAGTCCGTTCGATATAATTGTTGCCATTAAATCTTTTGAGTCCTCTAAATACAATAGGATGATGGGCTACGATGACATTACAGCCTAATAAGATGGCTTCATCTACAATAGATTCTATTGCATCAAGACAAACAAGCACACCTGATATTTCCATATCTTGATGACCTGTAATAAGTCCAGCATTGTCGTAATCTTCTTGTAAGTGAGCAGGTGCCACGGATAAAAGAAATTGAATAAGGTCATTAAGTCTCATAATGAAAACACAACAACAATTAAGCCAGAATGGTTAAATTTATGAATTGGATAATTATTATTTTAGAATGATAAAGGTAAGGGAAGCATTTATAGATCTATTGAGTAGTCCCTAATAGGTATTGTATATTGTAAAGATTGTTTCATTATTTTCTTATAAATAGTTAAAAATAATAAGGTAAAATTTAAAGTGAGCCAGATTTGAACTGTATTTCAGTTAGTTACGTGAAAATTTTTAAAAATAATTTCTAAATAATTTTTTTTTAAATTTAAAGAAGTTACCTTTGCGGCCGCAATCGGGAAACTGAATGTAATTATTATTATAAAATATCAAAAATAGGAAAAGTGGATACACTAAGTTTCAAGACAAAATCTGCCAACGCAGCCACGGTAAATCAAAAGTGGTATGTTGTTGATGCTGAGGGAGAGGTAGTAGGAAGACTTGCTACAAGGATAGCTTCCGTCCTCAGAGGTAAGAACAAACCTGACTTTACACCACACGTGGATACAGGTGATTATGTAATCGTAGTGAATGCTGATAAAATTAGATTTACCGGTTCAAAACTTGACGATAAAGAATACCAGAGATATACTGGATATCCAGGAGGATTGAGAAGAAGAACAGCAAAAGAAATGTTGGCTAAAAGACCTGAAATGGTGCTTGAGTTAGCTGTTAAAGGTATGATACCTAAAACTAAACTGGGTAGAGCTCAGATTAAGAAGTTGTTTTTGTATTCTAGTGCTACACATCCGCATACTGCACAAAAACCTGAACCATTTAAATTTTAATAAGATATGGAAATGATAAATAGCATAGGTAGAAGAAAAGCTTCTACAGCAAGGATTTATGTTACCAAAGGTAGTGGAAAGATCGTAATCAATGGAAAAGATTTGAAAGATTATTTTCCAATGCCAAGTACACAAGCAGCAATCCTAGATCCATTAAAAGTAGCGGAATCTGAAGGCCAATATGACATTAAAATCACTGTGGCTGGTGGTGGATTCAAGGGTCAATCAGAAGCCATCAGAATGGCGATATCAAGATCATTGGTCAAGATAAATGAAGACTTCAAAAAACCATTGAAGGACAAAAAATATCTTACCAGAGACGCGAGAGAAGTTGAAAGGAAGAAATTTGGTAAACCAAAGGCAAGGAAGAGCTTCCAGTTCTCTAAGCGTTAATCTTTTTATCATCATTTTATTAATATCAAAGACAAAAATTTTAAAGAAATGAACAAGCCGTCATATAATGAAATGTTAGAAGCCGGAGTACATTACGGACACTTAAAAAGAAAGTGGAATCCGAAGATGCTTCCTTACATTTTCATGGAAAGAAAAGGTATTCACATTATAGACCTGAATAGAACTGCTGAATGTCTCGACAGAGCAGCTTATGCTATGAAGCAAATGGCAAAATCAGGTAAAAAAATACTCTTCGTTGCTACTAAAAAGCAAGCTAAAGACATCGTTGCTACTGCTGCAAGAAGTGCTGAAATGCCTTATGTAACCGAAAGATGGTTGGGAGGTATGATGACTAACTTTGCCACAATACGTAAGTCTGTAAAGAAGATGAACAGTATTGACAAAATGCTTACAGATCCTGCCATATCCATAACTAAGAAAGAGCGTTTGACTCTTACTAGAGAAAAAGATAAATTGGAAAAAGTATTGGGCGGTATTGCTAATCTTAACAGATTGCCAAGTGCAGTTTTTATGGTGGACATTCATCATGAACATATCGCATTGGCAGAGGCAAAAAGATTGGGTATGAAGACCATTGCTATGGTGGACACTAATTCAGATCCTAATAAAGTTGACTTTGCAATACCTGCCAATGATGACGCTTCAAAATCAGTTAAATTGATTACTGACTATATAGTGAGTGCAATCAAGGAAGGTCTAGATGAAAGAAGAGTTGCTAAATTGGATTCTAAAGAAGAGTAATTTTAATTTTAAAAAATTTATAAAATAGAAACAATGAGTGAAGTAAATATATCAGCTTCGGCTGTAAAAGAACTCAGAGAGCAAACAGGTGTAGGGATGATGGATTGCAAAAAAGCCTTGGTAGAAGCCGAAGGTGATTTTGACAAAGCAATCGAACTACTTCGATTAAGAGGTCAGAAGATGTCAGAAAAAAGAGCAGATAGAGACGCTAAAGAAGGTGTTGTAATCGCTTTGGTTTCTGGTGATAATCAAAGAGGTGTGGTAGTAAGATTGAGTTGTGAAACAGACTTCGTTTCAAAAAATGAAGATTTTATCCAACTTACTAAAGATATAACTGCTGCTGCTTTAAGTCATTTTCCAGCTACTGCTGAAGAATTATTGACTATGCCTATGAATGGCAGCACTATTGGTACCATCTTAACTGAACAAGTAGCAAGAATTGGTGAAAAAATAGAAATAGCTGACTATCAGACATTAGAAGCACCGTTGGTTACTTCTTATATACACATGGGTAATAAAGCTGGTGTGTTAGTAGGACTAAACTTAGCGGATGAGAAGTATGTAGAAGCTGGGAGAGATGCGGCAATGCAAGTAGCAGCAATGAAGCCAGTGGCATTAGACAAAGATGATGTGCCTCAGGATATAATTGCAAAGGAGATCGAGATAGGTAAGGAAATAGCAAGAAATGAAGGCAAAGCTGAAGAAATGCTTGAGAAAATAGCAATAGGAAAACTTAACAAGTTTTTCAAAGACAATACACTTTTGAATCAGATATTTGTGAAGGACGGTAAATTAAGCGTTGCAGAATATTTGAAAACCAAAAATCCTGAATTGACTGCGATAGGATTTAAACATGTTAAATTAGGATAACGAATTTATAAAAAGAGCGGTATTTTTACCGCTCTTTTTTTATGTCTTTTTTTGACGCATTAACATTTATCAAAATCTTAACTTATTCATGGCTTTAAAATATAAAAGAATACTGCTTAAATTAAGTGGCGAATCATTAATGGGTGAACAAAGGTTTGGGATATCTTCTGATATGCTCAGTTATTATGCTAGCCAAATCAAAGAATTGGTGGCTCAGAAAGCGGAAGTAGCCATTGTAATTGGTGGTGGAAATATCTATAGAGGCCTTAGTGCAGAGTCTTCGGGTATTGAAAGAGTTACTGGTGATTATATGGGTATGTTAGCTACCTGTATCAATGGAATGGCACTACAAAGTGCATTAGAAACTCAAGGGGTTTACACAAGACTGATCACTGCTATAGAAATGAGACAAATTGCAGAACCTTATATACGTCGCAGAGCTATACGGCATCTCGAAAAGGGGAGAGTAGTTATATTTTCAGCAGGAACTGGTAGTCCATATTTTACAACGGACTCTGCAGCTGCTTTGCGAGCCAATGAAATTAATGCAGAGGTCATACTTAAAGGCACCAGAGTAGATGGTATATATGACAGCGACCCTGAAAAAAATCCAAATGCTGTAAAATATGATGAGATAACATTCGCGAAAGTTATAAGTATGGGCCTTTCTGTCATGGATATGACTGCATTTACGTTGTGTCAAGAAAACAATTTACCTATAATCGTGTTTGACATTAATGAGTCAGGTCATTTAACTCGTATTGCTAAAGGAGAACATATAGGTACTTTAGTGAAATGATTTTGCCTTAGATGAGTACAAGGGTTTAAATAATTACTTATTGCAATAAAATAAAGTATTATAAAAACCAAACTAGTTTAGTAATCTCTTAACTATTTATGAGCGAAAAAAAGCCTGATATAACTCAAGGGCGTAAAAGAACCAATATTCTTAAAAAATATGAACAAAGTACTATTGAATACTTATGTAGTATTATGCCATCTTGGATTTCGTCGGATATTCTTACTTTTATTGGATTTTTAGGTAGCATTGTTATTTCAATCGGCTTGTATTTTGGAAATTTTAACAAGATTTGGTTGATACTTAGTATCTTTGGGTTTGCCATACAGTGGTTTGGAGATTCACTAGATGGAAGGTTAGCTTATTGGCGTAACACTCCTAGAAAATGGTATGGATGGGCGCTTGATATTACTGTGGATTGGCTTTCAATTTGTATTATTGGTTTTGGGTTCTATTACTATATGGATTCTTATAAATATATATCCTTTATATTTATATTTGCCTATGGATGGGCTATGATTAATACACTATTAAGGTATAAAATTACCGACGCTTACTCTATTGATACCAATTTAATGGGACCAACAGAATTGCGTATAATAATATGTACTTTTATGATTATTGAATATTTTGTACCCAGCACTTTGATTGTATTTGCATTGGTTGGCTCTTTGATCTTAATTTATTTTAATATTACAGATTTGATTATGATACTTAAGGCAGGCGATATTAGAGATATGAAGGAAAAAGCTGAAAAAGGACTTCTCAAGTAAGTTGTTTTTGAGATTCAATTTAATTTAACATATTTATAAGTACGCTTTGTAAATTAAGTAATTTTCAGATTTGAAAAATCGTTTGATGTTTTTTCTTGTTTCTAAATCAAGCTATACCGTCTCACCTTACCTTTGTGTACCATCATCAAATGTATATTTTACACGATCATAGAGAGATACTATTGGTTTTGCCCACATAAAAAACTATATTGTTGGAAAGAAAAATTGGCAAGTAGATAAACTTAGTCTGACAACAATATAATAAAATTTTTGCTGTTTACTTATCAATGTCACAATTTGACGTATATTGCTTGCCAAAGCACGGATCATGAATACAACAAATGTAATAGTACATTCACTTTTTACTGATTTCGATATTTCTCTTTTTAAAACGGGAAAACATTATCACTTATATACCAAAATGGGCTCGCATTCTATGACAATTAATGGAGTGGAAGGATGTTATTTTGCGGTGTATGCTCCTAATGCTGAAAAGCTGTTCGTAGTGGGAGATTTCAATCATTGGAATCATGAAGGATATATGTTGCATAGTCGATGGGACGAATCTGGTATTTGGGAAGGTTTCATACCTGGCGTGCATCATGGTATGGTATATAAATACAAAATATTTCCTTACAACTATGGTCGTATCCGAATGAAAGCCGATCCTTATGCTTTTAAGGCAGAAAGACCACCTTTGTCTGGATCTGTTGTTTGGGATCTCAAGTATGAATGGAAAGATAGTACCTGGCTTAAAAACCGACCTGTAAAAAATGCACATAACCAACCTCACTCTGTTTATGAAATGCACTTTGGATCTTGGAAACGAAATCTAGCAGAAAACAGACCTCTTACTTATCTTGAAATGGCTGATGTGCTCATCCCGTATCTCAAAGAAATGGGATATACTCATGTAGAGTTTTTACCGTTGGCAGAGCATCCTTATGAACCATCTTGGGGCTATCAGGTCACTGGTTATTATGCGGCAACTAGTAGATTTGGAGATCCTGAAGAATTGATGTTTCTAATTGATATGCTTCATCAGGCCAATATTGGTGTTATTATGGATTGGGTTCCCGCTCATTTTCCATCTGATGACTTTTCTTTAGCGACTTTTGATGGTTCTTGTGTATATGAGCACCCAGATAGGCGCAAAGGATTTCATCCCGACTGGAATACATTAATTTTTAATTTTGGAAGACCAGAAATCAGAAGTTTTCTTATTTCCAATGCTTTTTTTTGGTTAGAAAAATATCATATTGACGGTCTTCGTGTAGATGCTGTTTCATCTATTGCATACTTAGATTATTCGCGAAAGGAAGGCGAGTGGGAACCTAATCAATATGGTGGAAGAGAAAATATCGAAGCCATTTCTTTCCTTCAAGAATTTAATACGGCTGTCTATGGTGCCTTCCCTGGCATTCAAACTATAGCAGAAGAATCAACATCTTACCCAATGGTATCTAGACCTGTTTTTCAAGGCGGCTTAGGATTTGGGATGAAATGGATGATGGGTTGGATGCATGATACAATAGATTTTTTCAAAAGAGAATTTATATATCGTAAATTTCATCAAAACGATATAACATTTAGTATCATGTATGCTTTTTCAGAAAACTTCATGTTGGCATTGTCGCATGATGAGGTAGTACACGGCAAAGCATCCATGATAGGTAAAATGTGTGGAGATGAATGGCAAAAATTCGCAAATTTAAGGACACTTTACAGTTATATGTTTACACATCCAGGTACTAAGTTGCTTTTTATGGGCAATGATATGGCCCCTTACACAGAATGGAATTTTACTTGGCAATTGGATTGGGATTTGTTGCAATATCCTTCTCACAGGGGACTGAACGAAACGGTAAAAGCACTCAATAAATTATATCAAACAGAAAAAGCACTTTACCATTTTAATTTTAGTCCAGAAGGATTTGAGTGGATAGATGCAGGCGATAGGAATAACTCCATCCTTATTACACAACGAAAATCTGATATCAAAAATGATGTGTTGATGATCATATCAAATATGAATATCATACCACACCAAGATTATAAAATAGGGCTTTATGCTAAACAAACGTGGGAATTAATCTTCAACTCTGACGATACAGCATTTTGGGGAAGTGGATATGAAGTTAGCAAAATAAGTAAAACGAGTAAAGAAGAATGGAATGGGAGAAATCATACCCTAAGCGTAAATATACCGCCACTTTCGGTTACTGTATATAGGCTCAAATCATCTATAGCAGACAAACCCAAAGTTGTTAAACCAATTAGTAAGAAAGTAGTTAAAACTACCTTAAAAAAAGATGTTTGAGTTCGTGTTACCTTTGTACTACAAGTTTTTGAGTCTGTATATGACCATTTTTATTTTGTAGTGAAAGATAATATATACCAGGTTGTAAGCCACTAACATCAATTGTATTGTTGGTACTGTTAGCACTTTGAGCATAAAGCTTTCTGCCAGAGATGTCACTGATAAAAATGGATGTCCCTTCAAAATCGGTCGTGGACACGTTTACTAACTCAGATGCAGGGTTAGGGAAAATATTTAGATAAGTGTCTGAAGAATAATCATCAGCACTAGTAGTAATCTTTTGAAAAGAAAGAAAGAAAAACACAGTCGATGTTAAAGCTGGTGTCACACATGCTCCATGGTTTGAGTTTGGACTCACATCAGTAACTACCAAATTTGTGGCTCCATTGGCTGTCATTGTGTCTTTAGCGACTATACTATTTAAATAAGGGACTTGGTCATCAGCCTTGCAATAAAAAATTCTGGTAGGAGTTACCGGCTTCCAATCATACACATCATTTTCCTTCAATATTTGATTAATTTTATGATTAGGATTGTTTTTGATATCAATTATGATGTCTTCTCTAATCAACCTACCTCCTACTGAAGCGCCAGTATTACTTATTAACATTTGAACTAGCTTAGCATTAAGGTTAGTAAGGCTTAGGCTTCCACTATAATATTTTTGTATTTCCGCCACGTATTCTGGTTTGAAAAACTCTGATAAGTCATTAAATATCCCATATACTTCATTAAACCCAAGAATTGTGTTGGGTACATACGCGGGATAATTATATGCTACATCACCCAGTATTAAATCTCTCATTACACCTGATAAACTATATGGTCCAGATAGATGCGCTGCTGCTGTAACGGACATGGGCCCATTGGTGTTTTCCATATACTTATGAAAAGACATGGATGCATAGCCTCCCTGCGAATATCCTGTAATGAATAACTGATCATTTGTGAAAACACCATTTTGGGTAGTCCAAGATTCGCAGGCAGCAAGCATATCTTTGGTAGCACTGACTGTAGTGGCATCATGTACATAAGTCTGAAACCCTCTTCCTTCTCCCATACCTACATAGTCGGGCAGTATAGAAACATAACCTAATCCAGCAAAAAGTAATCCCAATTGCCCTTCTTCTCCTCCATTTACGCCATAAGACGAAGGAATACATTTTTTACAATCAGAAGTCCCATGTTGATAAATTAATTTTGGATAGGTGAATTTTAAATCATCGGGCACTACCAATAATCCTGAAAGTGTATCGGGATTGCCTTTAGCATCTGGTGATGTATAGGCTACTTTATAATATTTTGCACCGTTTCTGATAAATGGATTAGTACCAAAAAAAGCTGATATTTGCTGCTTTGTAACTGTTCCCTTTAGGGTTGCAGACACCAATTGTTGACCATTTACTGTAATGCTAATAACTATCAGCATTGCAAAAGAGAGTATTAATGTTTTCATTTTATTTTCTAATATACCTCAAAATTAGGCTAGAGAAGTGATATTAAAGTAATATTCGCCATTTATTTTTTAAATTGAGTATCTTTATATACTTTTGGTCAATAAAACAAGTCAATTATGAAGCATTTTTTCATTTCATTGGTAGTTCTTACGCTGCTATCGTGCCAACCCAAAGACTTGCCTACCGTCTTTGAATTATCAGACGAAACCGTATTGGTAAAAGTCTCTCACCAAACTACACAAAGTGAAATGAAAACAATAGCCGAACAACTAAAAGAAAAAAAATTTCAAATGGATTTTACTGGTTCAGAATTTTATGAAAACGATAAATTAAAAAATTTAAAGCTTATCATCATAACACCTCAAGGTAATAAAGGCATAACAAAAGCAGATATTGTTGCGCTCCAATTTAAATATTTTGGATTTTTATATAAAAAAGAAGGTAATCCATCATTCAAAATTGGTGAAATTTAAACCTAATAAACACTATAATGATTTGATAGTGCGATCATTGATTTTTACATCTTTTATCACGGCATCGCCTTTAAATATGGCTACTTCTGCGTAACCAAAATTTAGTGTATCTAGTAACATTTGATTGGCATAACTATCTGCTTTAGGAGCTTTTGATTCTTCCATATAAAATCTTGTAAATGGATATTTTATGAAAACTTTTCCTTCACTTACATATTGGACCGTGGCCTTGATATAGTGCTCCTTAAAATCAGATGGCTCTAAAGCTATGCTTTTTATAATTGCAAAACTGTCAATACCTTTGGTAATCTCCACATAAACATCCGCATCTTCTCTATAATATTTAGCATCCAGTGAGCTGAATGTATCTTGATCAAACCGTAAATCTACATACCTACCTACAAACGGTTCGGCTGGGTCAATAGGTAGTGTCTTGAATTTAAATACAGTACCTTGAGATATAGTTTGATTTTTGTTAAATATTAAGTACCCTGGCACAGCAATCTGGATCAATGCCAAAAAAATAAAGATCAACAACAAGAGTGATTTATTCATTTTCCCTTAATCTTTTAATCATAAAATAATTAGCTACGAAAAAACCAATTCCTAACACAGCAAACACAATCCCTCTTATCAAATAGGACATTTCTGTATCAAAAAACCTACAAATTATCAACAAGGCAATGATTAATAAACCGAAGTTAAGCATTCCTAATTTTTCTTCTCTAATACTACCAACAATAGTTACCACGCCGATGGCTAGTGCCAGAAGATTAACCCAAATATAAGGGTAATAACCATTGATAGAAAAAATAAAAGTAAAAACAATCATTCCCAAATAGAAATCTATGAAGTGAACAAACTTAAACTTCTGATACTTCAAATAAAAGTAAATTGCTCCAAAACCATAAATTATTGCTAACAAAAATTCCTTTGAGAAGATAGTTTTTTCGATACCAAAATCTTTTATTATTTCATACCAAAATGTATAAAAACTGCTTATCAATAACAGTATTATAATTCCCAAAGCTCCTAGTATCTTGTAAGCATTGGCCCAAGTTGGTACTTTAATGAATAAATGGCTTGTACCAAGATTGTAAAATAATGTCAGCATGGTCATATATGTCAACACAACCACATAAGACTCTTGATGGATGATAACGGGAGTGCTGATGATCACAGAAATTGCTACTAACCAATGGTGTAAAAAGGTGTAATTTGCATGAGGTTGTGTTTTGACCAAAGATATATAGTATGGCAAAATAGTCAGCATATATAAATAATAATAAAAATCATTCAATGTCTCTTGTTGTCTAAATCCATAAGCTAAGTTATAATACGTAATGCCCAAAATACATAGTAATGATGCAGCCGATGACTTCATAACGTATATAATAGGAATACACAATGCTATCCAAGTAAGGAAAAAACTCCCTCCGCTATCGGCTATGTGGTAGATTTGTGAAATCATAGCCATACACGTCCCAATAGCAAAAAATAACAAAATAGCTGAAGTCTCTCGCCAAAGAATGTCGCCGTATTTTCTTAATATCGTATAGCCACACAAAATCTGTGAGACAATAAGTGGAACAAAAGCGATGACAATTTTTGACATTTTTGTAAGGTCATCCCAGTTGTGAGCTAAAACCAAAATGATAGCCAATCCAATAAAAATGGCCCCTATAGCTGCAAATATCAAAGTAAGCCTATTCTTGTTTTGGCCTTCTTTCGTCAAATAGAAATCCAAAATACCCTTATATTGGTCATCGGAAATTAAGCCATGGCGTACAAGTTCTGACAAATCTTTTTGGATGGACATAACAATATGTTTTGATTAAAACGCCTAACATCTTTAGATTATTGCAATGAATCAATATGACCTAATCATCATAATATCATAAAATACCTTACCTTTGTGCCACTTTTAAATAAAATAAAAACATGAAATCGACATAAAATAATTATGGTTTATTTCACCTACCCAAAGGCAGGCAGTACAAACCACAATGATTTGTTTTTATTCGCCACGGCGAATTCCATCTGAACATTAAAATAGAATAAAAATAAACACATGAAATTCGGAACCAAAGTAATACACGCAGGCATAGAGCCAGATCCAACTACAGGCGCCATTATGACACCTATATATCAAACATCTACTTATGTGCAGGCAGCTCCCGGTGATCATAAAGGATATGAGTATGCTCGTACACAAAATCCGACCAGAACAGTATTAGAAAAAAACCTGGCTGCTCTAGAGAACGCTACAGACGCAATTTGCTTCGGTAGTGGATTAGCAGCGATGGATAGTGTACTAAAATTGCTCAATCCTGGTGACGAAGTCATCGCTTGTGACGATTTATACGGCGGTTCGTATAGAATCATGACTAAGGTTTTCGGCAAATATGGCATCAAATTTCAGTTTGTCAGTATGAGTGATGTCAGCACATTGGATGCTTTGATTACAGCAAATACCAAGTTGATTTGGGTAGAAACACCTACTAATCCGATGCTTAATATCATAGACATAAAAGCTGTTTGTGATCACGTAAAAGATAAAGAAATTAAAGTGTGTGTGGACAATACATTTGCATCTCCATATCTACAGAATCCTTTAGATATGGGAGCAGACATTGTGGTACATTCTGCAACAAAATACCTTGGTGGCCACTCTGATGTGATACATGGTGTAGTAGTAACTAAAAATCCTGAAATAGCTGCGCAAATCAGGTTTTTACAAAATGCAGTGGGTGCAGTACCGGGACCACAAGATTGTTTTTTGATACTCCGAGGCATCAAAACGCTACACATCAGAGTAGAAAGAGCATGTCAAAATGCTGAAAAAATTGCTCATTTCCTTCAAAATCATCCTAAAGTTTCTAAAGTTTATTATCCAGGATTTGCATCTCATCCAGGTCATGAGGTAGCCAAAAAGCAGATGAAAATGTTTGGTGGAATGGTATCTTTTGACTTGGTTGCTAATAATGAAGAAAGTGCTAGAAAAGTATTGAGTGGCACACATTATTTTTCTTTGGCAGAATCATTGGGTGGTGTAGAGTCATTGATAGGACATCCAGCAAGTATGACCCATGGATCGATCCCGAGAGAAGAAAGGTTGAAAGTAGGCTTAACAGATTCGTTGATAAGACTGAGTGTAGGTATAGAAGATGTGGATGATTTGATTCAGGATTTGGAACAAGCTTTGGCTTTGGTGTAAATTTATTCTATTATGAAGAGAATCATTTTAATAGTTTTGATCTTAATTTACAGCTATTCATTCCTAAATAGCCAAAATAATTATCCACCTTTTGTTGGGTCAGGTAATAAAAATATTAGTTACAATATTGCACAATTTAATATATGGAAAAATTTAATAAATTTTGAGAATCAAAATAATAGAACTGTAGAGTTAGGAGGATCAACAAATACTGAAAAGAACAAATTTAGGTATAAGCAAAATTATTCAGGTTATTCAATTGTTGATTCTTTAAACAATCCAATTGATTCTAATTATTATGATGGTATTTATCAAACATTTGAAGGCTTACTTTACGTTAAAAAAAGTAATACAATTTGGGGAGCTTATAATGAAAATAAAATTCTAATATATAAACCGATTTATAAAGACCTTTATATTTACAACAATGCTAATTATACAGCAATTTCAAGAATAGATAAAAAATTTGGCCTTGTTAATATTATAGGAGAAAATCTAATTAATTTTGATTATGATTATATGTGGCCAATTTCATTTTCTAATTTTATTAAAGCAAAAAATGAAGCCGAGGAATATTTATTTAATATAAACGGAACTTTAATTGCAAAAGGTTCTCAAGTTACCTTAGATAAATTAGGTGAAAAATCAATTTATTATGTTGTAAATCAAGATGACAAAAAAGGTATAATCGATTTTGATGGAAATTGGCTTGTTGAGTTGTCTGAATATTTTGAATACAGAAATCAATCAAAAGAAAACTTAAATTGCATTACATATAATAAAAATGGATTAAAGGGTTTTGTTTTTGAAAAAAAAGATTTTTATCCTATAAAATTCTCACACTTAGTAACAACCTTAAATCTGATGAATGAACCATATCTTCTTTTTAAAGATCAACAGAAATATTTCCTTTATGATATTAACAAAAGATGTAAGGTTATATCCGATATTGAAGATATTTATGATGAATTCAGACCAAAATTTATTAAAATAAACCAAAAATGGCAAAGACTATCTTTGGAAGAAGTAAAAATAAAATATTCAAAAATTGAGCATTTTCGCGGCTTGTATAAAGTATTTGAAGGAAATAAATGTGGAATAATTAATGCCAACGATAGTATAGTTTTAAAAATTAAATATGATTTAATAAAATCCTTGAATAATGGATGTATTTATACTTTAAAAAATGGAAAATATGAAATTTTAGGGCCCAATTATTTACCCATTACAAAAGCATGCTTAGACAACGTAGATGAAAACTATAAAGATGAAGTATTTAGTAGAGTGTCAATTGTAGGTAAAATGTACTTAATTGATAAGCTTGGAAACTATACTAAAATTTTGGAAAAACCAATTACTGAAACTGAAGTAAACAAGGGAAGTAAATTTAAAATTTTAAATAATGGTATTTTCATGGGATTAGTAGATTCCTTAGGAAATACTTATTTAGACCCTATCTATGATTTAATTTCAACTATGAATTATAAAAATGACTCAAGTTTTTTATTTTATGTAAGAAAAGGAGATATTAGAGGTTTTTATAATCAGGATACTTTTTTCTTTCCTATAAAAGCAGAATCTTTTAAACGAATGAACGATTATCAAATTCATTTACGTAATTTTGATTCTAAATGCTATGTGTTAAATCTTAAGACAAATAAAAAGTCTAAAGTATATGATGACATAATTTCATCAAACATAAGTAGTATTCTATATTATGCTAAGGATAAAGGAAAAACAATTTTAATAGACACTAGTTTTAAAGAAGTTTTAAATGAAGATTTCAACTTCATTAATGTAATATTTTTTGGCTTAGAGAGATATCTAATAGTTAATCGTAATACAGAAGTAGCAATTTATAATTTAAAATTTGAGAACATTGTTCCATTTAAATATAATGAAATTGAAAGTTTTTATTGCTTTTCGAAATTTTTTGCTAAAGTACGAATAAACAATAAATTTGGAATAATTAGTTTAAAAAACGAAGAATTGATTCCAGTGTTATATGATCAAATTTATTTTTATAAAGAGCATATAATTACAATATTGGATGGAAAAATGTATAAATATAATAATAATTTTGAGATTTTAAATGAATAAAACCCATGTCAGATGCTCCACATCAATCCATTAAGGAGTGGTCTATAGATGATAGACCAAGAGAAAAAATGCTTGCCAAAGGGCGTCAAAGCCTTACTGATTCTGAGCTCTTGGCCATTATCTTGGGATCAGGATCTCGTGGAGAGTCCGCTGTACAGTTAAGTAAACGCATACTTGCTGATCATAAATATAATCTCAACGAACTGGGCAAAATATCTATAAAAGATCTAGTAAAAAACTACAAAGGCGTAGGCGAAGCTAAGGCCATCAATATCATAGCAGCTCTTGAACTAGGGCGCAGAAGACAAGATACAGATCCGCTTGAAAAAGTTGCCATAAGATCTAGTAGAGATGCCTTTCAGATTTTTTATCCCTTGCTATCTGATTTACCTTATGAAGAGTTTTGGATCATCCTTTGCAATAGAGCCAATAAGGTGATACACAAACAATCTATAGGTCGTGGCGGCATTCATAGTGTAGTTGCAGATGTGCGCATTATGATGAAATGTGCTTTAGATCATTTTGCAGCTTCCATTATTTTGTGTCACAACCATCCTTCTGGCAATCTCAAGCCCTCGACCGAAGATATTAATCTCACGAATAAAGTAAAAGAAGCTGCACGATTGTTCGAAATGACAGTCAGTGATCATATCATCATAGCTGAAAATACTTACTTTAGTTTTGCTGACGAAGGAATAATATAGATATGCTTCACAGAAACTTAAAAGACAACCTTTACGTTGGCACACAATTTGCCTTGTTTTTTATTTTTTTCTTTGAGTTAGATCTAGGATTAACTTTACCAAATATGTTAAAAATACCAGGACTTCTATTATTTTTAGTAGGTGGAATTGTTGCACTTGTATCTATCATCCAACTAAATAGAAATCTTACCGCTTTCCCTACACCCAAAGAGCAAGCACACTTATACACCAATGGTTTGTATCATTATGCTCGGCATCCCATATACACAGGTATAATCATGTTATTTATTGGATTGAGTTTTTGGTGGTTTTCTATATATAAACTAATGATAACCATTGCACTTATTGTCCTGTTTTATTTCAAATCAGAATATGAAGAAAGTCAACTTATTTCAAAATATAGAGACTATTCGGAATACAAAAACAATACTGGAAGATTTTTCCCTTGGTTTTGATAAAATTATCATGAACCAAGCTATCATACTAAAGCAGTTACAATTTTGTTTGATGTTATTATTTCACATCAACCAGCTGTTGATTATGAATAGCAAAAATACCTGTTCCTTGTTTTATATTGGTAGTTACAGGAACAGGAGTACCAAAAGGATTGTCTGCTGTATTTTTATGCGCAAGCAGTGATCGACTGTATTGGTAAAATTCTTCTGAAATACTGTACCATACTAATTTTACATTACCTTCTGCGCTATCCTTTGACAGCCGATATATTTGAAAGTCTATGATTTTTTCTTTACCATCATACCCATCGTCTGTCAATAATACGGTATTGCCTTCAAAAGACTCAAATACAGAAGGATCAAGACTGCTTATGTATGTAGGACTGATTTCTTCATCCCAATAAGGTGCTAGTATCTGTACAGCATAATAGTTTTTTCCTATTGGGTCATTGAGTGTTACTGTGACTTTGCTCCTTTCGTCACCATCTCTATCTAGTCCACCATCTTCGGTAAATGTTGCAGATTGTATTGCTATATTGGGTAAAATATTGATGGTTGCTGCCGCTTTCTCAAAATCTTTGTGAGTCACTTCTATAGATACTTCGTCATTGGCTTTGAGTGGTGTGGGAAGAATAAGTCTATAATTATTTTTACTTTGACTTGGAAATCCAGGTGTAAAGCGCTCGGCTTGCATATTCACTCCATTGATATTAAAAAACACTTCTGCATCGTTGACAATAAGCTCATTTACTTCAATATCTTCAAGAATGCCGGCATTGCGAGATATGCGCATTTCGATGGTATCTTGTGCAGTATGTGCTATACAATCAATAACCAATGTTTTTTCAAATGGTGGCGGATCAAGCTCTAATGTTGTCTCAAAAAAATCTTCACATGATGTAAGTGAAACTAGCAATGTAAAAAAACTAAGCGGTAAAATATATTTGGCAATCATCGTGATCTGATATTTAGAATTTTAATGAATAAGTAACATAAGGAATTAAAGGGAAAAGACTTACTTGCTTGAGTACTCGTGTATTGGTATCAAAATCAGTGTCAAAATAGACAAAAAATGGATTGTTATTGGCGTAAGTATTATATGCACCTATGGACCATGTTCTTGTTCTTTTGTTTTTGTTTTTTATAAAATTGATGCCGATGTCCAATCTGTGGTAAGGACTCATTCTGTAACTGTTTCGATCTCCATATTGCTCTACACTATTGATGTAAGTATAGTTTTGACTACTGTAGTTTTCTGTAGCACCATACCTTGATTTTGGCAAAGTAACTGCATTTCCTGTGCCATAGACCCAAGTACTTGAGATATTGATTTTTTTGGACAATTCGTATATTGCTACAACTGAGATGTCGTGTCTTCGGTCATATCGGTATGGGAATGCTCTGCCTTCATTGAGTGCTGAAAACTGTCTATTGTTCCATGCCAAGGTATATCCTATCCAGCCAGATAACTTGCCTGTTTTCTTTTGTAGAAAAAACTCCAGCCCATACGCTTCACCTTCGCCTTGTGTGATTCTATCTTGCCAGTCTGTGAGCTCGAAGAGACCCGAACCATCTTTGTAAGCTATCAGATTTTTCATTTGTTTATAATAACCTTCTATGGATAATTCATAATCTTCGCCAATGGTTTTGGCTACACCGATGGCTGCTTGCCAAGATTCTTGTGGTTTTACCCTTGCTGTCGTGGGCAACCATAAATCTGTCGGTAAACCTATTCCTTCGAAGGATAAAAGATTGATAAATTGGCGCATTGTGGCGAATGATGCCTTCAATCCTATACCTTTGGGCAGTAAATATCTCATACTCAGTCTCGGTTGCAATGATGTATAAAAAGCATCATCTACACTGAATCCAGAAAGGTGCAAGCCAGCATTAACTTTTAGTTTTTTAGTAATCTCGTAATCATCTTCTGCATACAAGGCTAGTTCAGTGGCATTTTTTATGGGTTGGCCCAAAGTCTGCTTGAAATTGATACCGCTGGATGCGGAAACCTGCGCTAAATCAAACTGACCTGGATTAAACTCATGTAGGATGACATTGGTACCAAATCTGATAAAATGGCGTGGTGATGGTACGTAGTCAAAGTCGATTTTTGCGGCATAATCTCTGATACCTGATAAATAACCCAAAGAAATGAGATCCTTAGACTTATCTTCAAATTCAGTACCGAGAGATACTTCGGTATTTAGTCTGTATTTGCTATAAGTGAGTGTAGTATTCATAAAAAGTTTGTCATGGATCACATGATTCCATCTAAGTGCACCTGTCAGATTGCCCCAACCTAAACCATTGTCGGTAAAATCTTTATTTCCAAATCCTGTATCCGTTTGATTAAAATAAAACTTGTCATTGCCACCATAGACACTCAGATAGATCCGATCTCTTTGTGAAAAAGTATGATTGACTTTAGCATTTACATCATAAAAATAATATCCCGTATCTCCTTCAGAGCCAGAATCTTTAAAGCTTTGTTTGATAAATGGTTTGGCCAATAAATCAATGTAGGTCCGTCTGCCCGAAACCAGAAAAGATGTTTTACCTTTATTGATAGGACCTTCGAGCGTCAATTTGGAACCTACTAAACCGATAGACACATCACCATGAAACTCCTGTTGATGCCCATCTTTGAGATTGATTTCCAATACGCTAGACAATCTGCCACCATATCGTGCAGGGAAGCCACCTTTGATGAGCGTCACGTCTTTGATGGCTTCAGCATTGAAAACAGAGAAAAAACCAAATAAATGATTGGCATTATATACGGGTACGCCATCCAACAGTATCAAATTCTGATCTGGGCTACCACCACGAACATATAGTCCTGCTTGGCCTTCTCCACCAGATTGCACTCCGGGGAGTAATTGTAAGGCTTTCAGCACGTCCGTTTCACCCATCAATGCGGGTATCTTTTTGATCTGCAAGATAGGCACATCGATAGTACTCATTTGCGTTTCATTTTCTATCTTTTTGTCTTTCGTAGCGATGATTTCTATTTCATCAAAAACCACTTCGCCCTTCATTTTTATATTGAAGCTTTGTGATGTATTGCCTTTGACACTTATCGTATTAGTTGCATAACCAATGTAGGATATTTCTAGCTGGATCATTTCTGCTTGGTCCAATGTGATACTGTAAAATCCAAAGGTATTGGTGACGGTACCACTTTGTGATGCTTTATGATAAATATTACATCCTATCAATTTTTCGCCAGAAGCGTCATCTTCTATATATCCAGAAATGGTTACTTTTTGGCCAATAGCCCAATGACAAAGGAGCATAAGGATAAATAGGCTGTTGATTTTTTTTTGCTTCATGGTAATAGATTGACTGTTGATTATAGTTTATAATGGATACAAAGTGTATTTCGCTGCTTTAGATTTTTAAATTTAACGAATATTTAATGGTTTTTTGTCAATAATGTTTCATCTTTGTGAGCACACAGCATTAACGTAAAAATTTTATCATCAAGTATATGATTCACAACCTTTCTTCCCAAAATTCACTAGCCAATCATTACCTTGCGCAACTTCGAGATGTCAATGTACAAAACAACAGACTCGTATTCCGTAAAAACATGGAAAGATTGGGCAATATTTTTGCTTATGAGATTAGTAAGTTATTACCCTACAAAGCAGTAGAGACCGAAACGCCTTTGGGCATAGCCATATCGCCACTTTCGGATACCAAAATTGTATTGTGTACCATCCTAAGAGCAGGTCTTCCTTTACACCAAGGGTTATTGGACTATTTTGACGAAGCTGGCAATGCTTTTGTAGCCGCTTACCGCAAAAATCATAAAGATGGCACATTTGAGATCAATTTGGAATACATCACTTGCCCTGATTTGACAGGAGCAACATTGATCATATCCGATCCTATGCTAGCTACTGGTGCATCTATTCAAAAAACCATAGAATCACTCGAGGAGTATGGCAATTATGATCAGTTGCATATCGTCTCCATCATAGCTTCATCTTATGGTGTAAAACAGATGCGCCGGTTATTTCCCAAAGCACACTTATGGATGGCTGCTGAAGACGATGAGCTTACCGCAAAATCATACATTGTGCCTGGATTGGGTGATGCAGGAGATCTGGCTTATGGTAAAAAATTGCAGGAATAATTTATTTGCTCTGAATTTACCTATCCTAAATCATTCCTTATTGTTTAACTTCAAGGACTTTTGAAACCCTTTAAAAAGACTTGCCAATAAATTATCTGACTTTATATACAATCTCTTTTTTATGGTATTTAATTTATAATTTAAAGAATATGGCTCTAAAAATAAAATGGAATGCTCCTGTAGTGCTCACTTTTGCGCTGATATGTACGGGTGTATTTGTGGCAGATAGGTTTTTGATGGGTAGTTTGATGCCTTTGTTTACTGTATATCCATCTATGAATTGGACCAACCCATTGTCATTGCTTAGTCTAGTGACGCATAGTATGGGCCATGCTAGTTTGGAGCATTTGCTGGGAAATCTGACTTTTATACTACTACTCGGCCCCATCATAGAAGAAAAATATGGATCATCCAAATTACTATATATGATACTCATTACTGCGCTCATCACAGGTCTGATCAATGTTTTCTTCTTTGACACAGGTCTTATGGGTGCAAGTGGGATTGTGTTTATGCTCATCCTTTTGGTATCATTTACCAATGTATCTGCAGGACAGATTCCCATCACATTTATATTGGTCGCCATCCTGTTTATAGGCAAGGAGTTTTTGCAAAGCGTAGAAGTCAATCAAGTGGCTGAGTCAGCGCACATCATTGGTGGTATATGCGGTAGTATCTTTGGGTTTAAAGGGGCGAGGAGATAGGGTGATGATTACATAATTTTGAGTTGCTTTTTATAACTTACTTATCACAAAGATTGATTAGCTTATTACAAAGTAAGGTAATAGGGACATTGGCGTATTGTGGATGCGTCTATGGAGTGTTAGTGTAGTGTCGTCGGGTCAAGGTCGAGACAGCGTCGAGAGACGGTCGAGACAAGGTCGGGACAACTTTATTTAAATTTGATTGAAAATGAGCAGTTTTGTTAAATGATTAGACACTTTTCTATTTAGTAATCAGAACTTAAAAGCTATTTGCAAATTTAGATTATTTCCCTTAAAAAAATGAAGATTTTGCAATTTTTTTTTAAATCTTTATGCCATAATTATCTATAAAAATACATCTAAACTACGGTAACTAAATATAAAAATTGGAACAATTGGAAACGATATTGCAAAGCAAACGATCGATGTTGCAAAGCAAACAAAGGATGCTGCAAAGCAAACGATCGATGTTGCAAAGCAAACGATCGATGTTGCAAAGCAAGCAAACGATATTGCAAAGCAAGCAAACGATATTGCAAAGCAAGCAAACGATGTTGCAAAGCAATCAAACGATGTTGCAAAGCAATCAAAGGATGTTGCAAAGCAAGCAAAGGATGTTGCAAAGCAAGCAAAGGATATTGCAAAGCAATCAAACAATGTTGCAAAGCAAGCGAACGATGTTGCAAAGCAAGCAAAGGATGTTGCAAAGCAAGCAAAGGATGTTACGAGAGAAAATTTTTACATTTCCGTTAAGATTACCCCTTTTTTAAGGAATATTCAAAAAATACAGAACTTTCATTATATTTGCCATCGTAAAATGAGATGGGTGCAAAAAAGAACTAAAATTCATTTTATAACAACGGGAATCTTAAATAAATACAATCACCACATGATCTTCAATGAAGACTCTAGAGTAAAACTCCCTGCAATCTTGCACTTATGCAAGTTGGGTTTTGATTATTTGTCATTAACGGAAGCTATATGGGATACTGAAAACAATATTTTTACATCCATATTCTACGAAAGTATGCAATCTCTAAATCCGGAAATGGAAACTGGAGAGATTAAATTACTGTATGATAAACTCACACTGACGCTGGACAATGAAGATTTGGGCAAAAGTTTTTATGAGATGCTTACATCAGAAATGGGACCAAAAATCATTGATTTTGATGATTTCAGTAAAAATAAATTACAGGTCGTTACTGAATTGCCTTGTATCAATGGTGATGAAGAATTTCGGCCTGATATCACCATACTGATCAATGGATTGCCTTTGGTATTTATAGAAGTCAAAAAGCCCAATAATCTTGATGGTATTCAAGCAGAATACAAAAGGATGGAGTCTAGATTTCGAAATAAGAAGTTTAGAAAGTTTGTCAATCTTACTCAGATGATGGTGTTTTCTAATAATATGCCTTATGATGATGAAGGTTTACAACCAATGCAAGGTGCATTTTATGCTACTACTGCTTATGGTAAAGTGAAGTTTAATTTTTTCAGGGAAGAAACACATTTTGATTTATCTTCCATATTGAAAGATATCTCTGACGAAACTGAAAATGATATTCTCGCTGATAATAATCTCATTGGTATCAAATATTCTCCTGAGTTTATCACCAATAAAAATCCTGAAAGCCCTACCCATAAGATATTCAATTCATTGTTTCAGATGGAGCGTATATCATTTATCCTAAGATATGGTCTTGCTTATGTAAAGGGAGAAAACGGACTGGAAAAACATATCATGCGTTATCCACAACTATTCGCTACCAAAGCCATAGAAAATAAGCTGAATGAAGGAGTGAAAAATGGCATCATCTGGCATACACAAGGAAGTGGCAAAACAGCATTGGCTTATTATAATGTCAAATATCTCACCCATTATTTTCGGAATAAAGGCATTGTACCTAAATTTTATTTTATCGTAGATCGTTTGGATTTGTTGGTACAGGCATCAAAAGAATTTAACAGTCGTGGATTGGTCGTTCATAAGATTCAGTCCAGAGAGGCATTTGTCAAAGATCTGAAAATGACCACGGTGATACATAACAGTTCAGGCAAACCTGAGATCACGGTAGTTAATATTCATAAATTTGAGAATGATCCTGATGTGGCTTCCAAAAAGGATTACAATATACATGTGCAACGTATATATTTCCTGGACGAAGTACATCGCAGCTACAATCCTAAAGGTAGCTTCCTAGCCAATCTCAAAGAGTCTGATATAAACGCCATTAAGATTGGGTTGACAGGTACGCCATTGCTCGGTGACGAATACAATTCCAGGGCTTTGTTTGGTGATTACATACACAAGTATTATTACAATGCATCTATTGCGGATGGATACACTTTGCGATTGATCCGGGAAGAAATAGAAACGAGTTATCATTTCAAACTCAAAAAGATACTTGAAGAAATTGATGTCATCAAAGGTAAAAGCAATCGTAAAGAAGTATATGCAGATGTGAAGTTTGTGGAGCCGATGCTGGAATACATTGTAAGTGATTTTGAAAAATTCAGAATGACGACTGGTGATCCGAGTGTAGGTGCTATGGTGATTTGTGATTCATCAGAGCAGGCTGAAAAGCTGAAAGAAGTATTTGATCATAGATATGCTCTTACTGCTGAGCATGATGAAGTATCAAATCTGGCTGCCGATCCTTTATTACCATACAGTACTAAAAAGGCAGCTGAAAATAAGGTGACTACATCAGCACTTATACTCCATGATGCAGGATCAAAGCTAGAACGTGAAGATTTGATAGAAGATTTTAAATTCGGGAAAATAGATTTGCTTTTTGTGTACAATATGTTGCTCACAGGTTTTGATGCGCCAAGGCTTAAAAAGCTATATGTGACACGCGTGATCAAGGCACACAATCTCTTGCAGGCATTAACTAGAGTCAATCGATCTTACAAGGATTTTAGATTTGGATATGTAGTAGATTTTGCGGACATTCAAAGTGAATTTGACAAGACAAATAGAGATTATTTTGACGAATTGCAGCGTGAACTCGGCAGTGAAGCAGAACATTATTCCCAATTGTTCAAAACCAAGGAAGAAATAGATCAGGATATACAACATATTCAAGATGTACTTTTTCAATATGACACTACTAATGCTGAAGGATTTTCCCAACAGGTATCCCAGATCAATGATCGAAAAAAGATGTTGGAACTGACCAAAGCGCTCAATAATGCCAAGGAACTTTATAACTTGATTCGGTCCCATGGACACTATGATATGCTGGAAAAGCTGGATTTCCGGATGCTGACTGTACTTGCTCGAGAAGCCAACAATAGACTGGCACTCATCAATGCTAAAGATTCGCTCGAAAATGATTTAGATGCTACCAATATGCTTCGTATTGCACTGGAAGATGTACTCTTTGCTTTCCGTAAGGTGAATGAAGAAGAGATGATCATCGCTGATAAACTTAAAGATACTTTAAGGAAAAACACGGGAAATATTAGGCGGTAATTTTGATCCGAAAGATCCTGTTTTTATAACATTGAGAGAGGAGCTCGAAAGGATGTTTAAGAAAAAAAATCTGAGTGAAATCACGAGCGAAGAAATGCAGGAAAACATCAAAGCCCTCGAACTCGTGTATGATGAAGCAAAGGAACTCGAGCGTAAAAACCAACTGCTCAAAGCCAAGTATGATCAAGATGCCAAATATGCCCGTATCCATAAGCGACTGATGGAAAAAGATCCGCTAACAGATCGAGAGAGCAAACTTTTTGAGGCACTGAAAAGCCTGAAAAAAGAAATAGATGAACAAATCAGACAGAATGCCCATATACTCGAAAACGAAAGTTTTGTAGAGAAGATGATATTAAGACTGGTAATTAGTGAGCTCAAAAACAAACATGAGCTGCCACTAGATGCCGCAAGGTCGCAAGCTATTAATCAGATCATTGTCAAGGAGTATATGAATGAGTTTCATGGGAGAGTGGCGTAGGTTTTGGCTTATCAGCGGCCAAGGCTTGCTGTAGTAGTTTTTACCCATCCCCAGCCCTTCCCTATATATGGAAGGGTGACGCACGGCTTTGGCATTTGTGATATGATTTTGAATGTTGTTTTATACCCATTCCCTAAGTAGCCACAAGCCTTTGTTTGTGGTTCCTTCATTAAATTGTGATTTCGTATCACAATTTTGCAAGCAACATTCAGTCATCCTTAAAATGGAAGGGGTGACGCACGGACTTGGCATTAGACCTTGAAAATTGGATATTGTAGATAAATTTGTTGTTTTTAAATAGATTCTTTTAACTTTCAAATCATGGCAAAAAGCCAAAATTCAAAGAACGAATCACTCTCCCCTCTCTTTCAAGAGAGGGGCCGGGGGTGAGTATAAAGACACACTAAGCCAATAGCAGTGGTTTATACCCATCCCCGGCCCTTCCCTTACAAGGGAAGGGTGACGCTTCGGGTCTGGCATTTATGTTTAATACTTTAGTTTTGTGATAAAGTTTAAAGAATTGTAAAATAGGCTTATGAGAGAGGCCGGGGGAGTTTAAAATGATTAGCAACAAATAAAATATATTTCAGATGGCAAGAGATCATCGAAAAACCCTACGCGAGGAAAAATTTTTTGGGAGAAAGCCCGAGGTAGAAAATTATTTGGATTGAAATTTAACAGACAATTTCTTATAGAGTATAAAGAAATTTTAGGTAACAAATTATATTACATCGCTGATTTTCATAACTTTGAATTTAAATTGATCATAGAGATTGATGGAAGTATTCATCAGGAGCAAATTGAGTACGATAAAGAAAGAGAAAATGACATTAAAGCTTTGGGGTATAAAGTATTAAGGTTTTCAAATGATGAAGTATTATTGAGATGGGATGAAGTGGAAAAGAAGGTGATGGCATTATTACCCATCCCCAGCGCTTCCCTTACAAAGGAAGGGTGACGCTTCGGGTCTGGCATTGGAACTTGAATGTTGAATATAGTGCATAAAATTGTAGTTTTTAATTGATTTTTTAAATTTTAATCAATGGCAAAATAGCCAAATACCAAAGAACGAAAGTCTCTCCCCTCTCTTTCAAGAGAGGGGGCTCATACGGAGTCAGGCAGGGGTGAGTAAAAAACGTAATTTTACCCATCCCCCAGCCCCTTCCCTTAAAATGGAAGGGGTGATGCTTCGGGACTGGCATTGGAACTTGAATGTTGGATATAGTGCATAAAATTGTAGTTTTTAATTGATTTTTTTAACTTTTTAACCAATGGCAAAATAGCCAAACATCAAAGAACGAATCACTCTCCCCTCTCTTTCAAGAGAGGGGTCGGGGGTGAGTAAAAATAAACAAATAAATGAATCCAACGATAGATTTTGAAAAAAAGACCAAGAACCTGATCGATGATCTCAAATCGGTATGTGCCAATTATGGTCTTGGCAATGATGGGAATGAGTTTAAGATCATCACGCAGGTGTTTTTGTACAAATTTCTCAATGATAAGTTTGCTTATGAGGTGAAGCAGATAGACAAAAACATAGCTCATGCTGATCAATGGGAGATAGCACTCAAAGCTTATGGACCATCTGATTATGAGATGATACTCATGCAACTGAGCGAAAGTACGGCTCGATTGCAGCCTGAACATTATATTTCCTATCTGTTTGAGAATCAGAATCAGGCACGGTTTGCGGAGTTGTTTGACCATACATTGCTAGATATTGCCAGGGTCAATAATGATATTTTCTCTGTGAAGACGGATGGTGGTGAGAAGATCATGCTTTTCGAAAACATCAGTAAGTATGTGACGGACAAAAGGGATGAATTCTGCCGGGCCATCATCAATAAACTGGTCAACTTTAGTTTTGAAGAGATATTTAAGGAGAAGTTTGATTTTTTTGCGACGATATTTGAGTATCTGATCAAGGATTATAATACCAATAGTGGTGGCAAGTATGCAGAATATTTCACGCCACATGCGGTGGCCAAGATCATGGCGGCTTGTCTGGTCACGGAATCTGTGCACAATGTCACATGTTATGACCCATCTGGTGGATCGGGTACCTTGTTGATGAATCTGGCTCATGCCATCGGTGAAGACAAATGTACGATCTACAGTCAGGATATCTCTCAAAAATCGTCCAATCTGCTGCGGCTCAATCTCATACTCAATAATCTGGTCCACTCTATACCCAATGTGATCAAGGGCAATACGCTGCTCGATCCGTACCATCGGGATAGAGATGGCAAACTCAAAAAGTTTGACTTTATTGTGTCTAATCCGCCCTTTAAGCTCGACTTTAGTGATTATGTGGAAGATCTGAAAAGCAAAGAAAACCACGAACGGTTTTTTGCAGGAACGCCCAATGTACCCAAGGCAAAACCTGATGGTATGGCCATTTATCCGATGTTTATACAGCACATCATGTACCTGATGACGGCCAAAGGTCGTGCTGCTGTAGTAGTGCCTACGGGATTTATCACGGCGCAGAGTGGTATAGAGCGCAAGATCAGAGAGCGTATGGTAGAAGAAAAGATGCTGCGTGGTGTGGTGAGTATGCCGAGCAACATTTTTGCTACTACGGGTACAAATGTGTCTATCCTGTTTATGGATAGGGCCAATACCAAGGGCGATATCGTACTCATGGATGCATCCAAACTCGGTATCACAGTAAAAGATGGCAAAAACCAAAAGACCTTACTACGACCTGAAGAAGAAGATCGTATCATACATACCTTCAATGCACACAGGCTATGGAAGATTTTAGTGTAGTGGTGTGTTATGATGATATCCGAGAGAAAAACTACAGCTTCAGTGCGGGACAATATTTCGATGTGAAGATCGAATATGTGGATATTACGGCCGAGGAGTTTGAAGCCAAGATGGCAGGTTTTCGGGCCAATTTGGATGAGATGTTTGGGGAATCCAGGGTTTTGGAAGTGGAGATACAGAAGCAGTTAAAGGGATTGAGGTAT
>JADKCC010000001.1 GCA_016714785.1 Saprospiraceae bacterium | reverse complement strand
TCTTCTTATACCTAAAAGTAATTAAAGGAATACTTGCAAACAATGGAATACGCTACTAGGAAATGCAGCGACAGGTTCTTAAACCCAAAACTCATAAAAAGTATATACTTTAATAAAATAAATGGTATTGTAAAAAGTATGTAAAATAAATATGTCATAAAAAACTCTTTTCTGGAAGATCTCCCCTGAAAATCAGCTATTCTTTTAAATGCTAATATAAAATACTTCATAATTTTAAATATTTATAAATTAATTAAAAAATCAATTAAACATTGCGATAATATAAATAATTAGAAAAATAATATTGACCAAAACTGCAATAATAATCAGCCATTTGTAATTTGGCGTCTTTAATCTTTCATACTTTATTTCATCACTGCCACCAGGTTTTTTATCGGAGCTTTCAGGTTTTGTAATTACAGGTTTTTCAGGTTTGGTATCAGGCGTTGTCCGGCCACCATCTGGATGGGGTTTCTGTGTAAACCCACCACTCAACATATTTATAACATCCTTTGCTGTTTTAACCCGTTTTTTTGCATCCTTGACTAGACAGGCTTTGATCACCTGCTTGTATGTATCAGATATACCAGTCCAGTCCAATGCATCTATTGAATGGGTCAGGACAGTGTTTCTAAAAATGGATTTAGTCTCATCGGTTTTACCTGGTGTGCCAAATGGCATCTTGTCTTTACAAAGCGAATATAACATTACACCAAATGCCCACAGGTCTACATTAAAACTAATTTTTTGGTCTATCCCAAATGTTATATTATCTATTTGCTCGGCGCAACAAAACCTAGGCTAATGAATAACATGGTACTGGTATTCCCTTCTTTTTCTGTCTCTTTGGATATGCCAAAATCAATAATTTTGGGAGTATCACCTGATACAAGTATATTATTTGGTTTGATATCTCTGTGTATCACTCCTTGTCCATGCAAATAGCTCAATCCTTCCAACACTCCAATGAGTACTTTTTTGGTCTTTTCGCTATTTATACCATGTTTCTGTACATAAGCATCCAAGTCTCCGTCTGATATATATTCCATCACGCCAATCTCATAGTGCTGTAGCCCAAAAGACGATCCTTCCTCGTATCGGAAAGCATCAAAATATCGACATACATTTGGGTGTTGGAATAAATGGCTCGCTTTATTTCATTTATGACACTGTATTTTTCAGCATTTTTAATACCTCCTACTTTGGATGCCATCTGTTCCAGATGATATCTTTTCAGGGCTACCTCTATCCCAAGATTATGATCTTTGGCGAGATATACCTCCCCAAAGCCTCCGCTTTTTATCGGTTTAATTATTTCGTACCTTTTGTTAAGCATGAGTCACTCGTTTATATTTATTCTAATCTATTTTGTTTTTCTTTGTTTAGTAAATAACATGTTGTGTACTAATACTACCACAATTCTACCTTTACTCTGCTTTCTGGATTTAATTATCTTTTTTGTACCCAACCTTTGAAATCTACGGAATATGAATTATCAAGCAAATAATTTAAACAATTTCATAATACATTAAAATATTAATAAAAGAATTAAATGGCTAAAAATTGTTTTTTATATTCATCACAAAATATCGTCTTACTTATCATATACATAGGGTAAACCAAAACATACCAATCCCAAGAGTTATGATTACAAGAATCAAAAACAATATTTTAATAACAAAAGCTCAATTTTATGTGAACTCATATTTTCCCAACTGCTTTTTATAGCTTCTAAACCATGACATTTATTATCGATCAAAATAAAATAACATAAAGAAAACCTAATTTCAAAATATACCCATCCAACCAAAACTAAAATAAATACCAACGATACAGATGATATAATCGGAAAACATAATATTAGCAATATCAAAAACATCAAAGTAGGTATACTACAAATAAATGCTTGCAAAATATTTTGAATTCCATATGAGACAGCTTTCTTGATGGAAATATTATTATTTCGTTTTAAATTTAAAAATAAATGTTAATGATAAATTGATTGAGCCTAATAGTAGGCCAAAATAAAAATTTGCCAAATGCTGGAATTATTACAAAAAAGTAAGGCACTACAACAGTTAAAATAAAAGTAACCAAAATCGCCATTACCCATTTACCTTGATATTTTTATTGATTCTTAAACAATTCCGAAATAACTACATAATTTAAACCCAAGCCAATATCAGGTTTGGTTTAAAGTGTCGGCATAGAATCAGGACGGTTATCTGCCTTAAATTTAGTTTTTTGTGGTTTTAAGTCTTCGATGACTGTGTCTGAGTAGCTAAGTCTTGAAATAACTACTTTGATACTACATCTTCAATACTTTTTGTCCTTTTAGTAGGGTCTGTAACCAAGCATCCACGTATCACTTCCTGCCACTTAGATGGAACAGTTGCTATAGCTGATGGAATACTTGCATTTTTGATCTTGCTGATGATCTCTGCCCTCGCCGTCTCACTACCATCATCCACACTCGCCTTGAATGGCGTCTCACCTACAAACAATTCATACAAGACCACGCCCAGACTCCAGAGAGATCCACATTTCTTCCGCAGCTCCTTGCCTTCCAGCTGTTCCGGGGCTACATAAAGCAAACTCCTCCAGCAAAACTATTGAAGAGAAGCTCTTTCTCATTTTCAGTAAATTGCTTGCTCAGACCAAAGTCAGCTATCTTGGGCACATACTCCCCTGATATCCTTCTGCAATCAGGATGTTGGCACTCTTAAGGTCGCGGTGCACTACGTTATGACTATGCAAGTGATGAATACCTGAAATAATACCCTTAGCTATACTTTCTTTTTCAGCTTCCTTCAGCTTCTTGCTCTTAACCAGCTGGGAAAGGTTGCCAAGCGGATAGTATTGCAGGATGCCATAATCAAATGCGCCATTATGCAGTTTGAATCTTTCGCAGCTTTCATAATGAGCCACATTCTTATGATGCGGCAGCGACGCTGCCAGCTCCACTTCTTTCATTAAAGATAAAGACTCTTGTCCTTTCTTGAGTTCTGACACTTTGATAGCTACATATCTGTTTAAGGTGTCATCAAAAGCTTTGTAAACCTTGCCGAATCCACCACCACCTAGTAGATCAGTGTCTCCATCGTATTTATATCGGGCAAAAATAGGTCTTGCGTCATACTACATTATCCATAATTTATGATTAAATACTTTTGTCTATTTTCCAACAGTCACCTTTTCAAATCCAATTTTATATATGTTACCCTGGAGCTTCTTCTTCCATTTTATCGCCATATCCTGACTTTTTTCAATCGTAAGTTTACCAGAACTAGTACCCATGATCAATTTACGCCCCATTTTGGTTTTTGCTATGGATTTAACAAGTAACTTATAGTCATAAGTTCCTTTCTCCAAAGTAATACGCCTCAGAACTTTAGGCATTTCTTGAGTGATACTCAGTTGTAAGTTTTGTCCCGATGCTCAGGAAAACTCCTCATATTCTTGTTTTGGGTTGACTTGAGATAATAAGCCAAATTTCACTGCATTGGTAGGGTCTATATCTGGATCAATATTCGAATCAGGTTGCCCTGGTATTTTTTTGGCCTCTACCCATGATGCACCATCCCCAATACCGTTGGTCCCATATTTTAGCCACATATAGCCATCTTCACCCCAATCACTTCCCCAAGAATTCCTAATCAGCCAGGCTTGTTTAGCATCATCCCAGCCAACTATATTTACTGCATGATTTGGTCTATTAGTTGCGCCATTTTCGTCAAAAACACCACCAGTATAGCTTACAAATGCCCTACCTGAATATACTCCTGTGGTGACGGCACCATAGGCTAATACTGCTTTTTTATCTCATCATCAGCCACTTTTGGAAATATGGGGAATATATAGTTCATATCCATCACCCCATAGTTGTCAATTTCATATTGATTAGAATACCCTTGACATGATCCGTTACTCTCTTGATAAGGTGCTGTTTTTTCATCTACAATAGGTTGCTGGTTGTTAGCCCACGCATCAAATACAATGTGGGGAAGACCACCACTACAACTAGAATTTTGTGTACAATTAACCATAGTTTGTTCCGAGACATCAATTATTTTGCCGTTCTTTTTTGCGTAACTACTTTCAAAAGATGCAGCAGCAGCAAATGCCCAACAAGCTCCACATCCGCCTTGACTTCTGACAGGTCCCAATAGTTTATTACTTCGCATATCGTATTTTGCAGGAGTCTCATCACTTTCTAACTCAAAACTATTTGTGTTGTAAGCTTTATAATTATTGGAATAAAACTGATCAATATATTTAGATAGTATTTTTTGTTCTTTTTCCGTTATTTCTCTTAAGCCAGTAGTGCGTTGAGCATAGCCACTTTGAAGAATGGTCAAGAGAAAGAGAATAATCGTACTTTTTTGTATATTTAACATGGTAAAATTTTATTATTTTATGATGAAATATTTTGATTGGGTTGCATATATATTGGTATCTCTGCCTATAGGAGATCGAAGATGATAAGTCAATGTCGATGCCCCTGTATCTTGGCAAATATAATAAAACCGTTGGAAATCTTTTAAATGATTTCCGTCAAATTGTTGCACATCGTCTTGTCTCAAGAAAGCTAAATGTTTTATAGTATCCGCTTGAATCCAAAACTTGCCTTTCGTAAACTCAACTTGTAAGGCTACCGTCACAGTATCATTTTTTGTCCATAAATCGTGTCAATTTTTGAGCTCATTAAAAGATCACTATTGTCAATGGAAGATTCATTTGTTTTGGAAGAAAGATGATCTTTGGCTTTACATTGATACAATAAGAAAGTAATAACTATAAATAGATGTGTGTATCTCTATATGTCTAGTTTTATTTGTGTTCGATAACCTAGACCTACGATATCTCCTACCTGAATGACTACTTTTTCGTTAAGTTCTAGTTTTTTTGATCCTAATGCATTTTGAAAATGTGTACCATTAGCACTTTCTAAGTCAGACAAAACGTACCGATAACTATTATCCGCTTTTTTAGTAACCGTTATTTGGCAGTGAGATCGTGACATTTTGGTGTCATTGGTGATGATTCTGATTTTGTTTACAATGCCAATATCATCAGCAGATTGCCTTCCTACTATCTGCTCGCCTTCCTTAAGTTCAAACGATTGGGCAGACGTATTTTCACTTGCCAAAACATGGAGCTTTGCAATTTGATAACTTTGAATATTGGGTTTATCTTTCCCCAAGAATTCAGTAATTGGGTCTGTACCTTTATCTTCAACAGGTATTTTACCAGACATCAAATCAGCGTTGACCGTAACTCTATTTGCTTTCTTGCAAGTTTTACAGGTTACATCTACTGTGCTTCCCCACATCATAGCTAATTTCACCCGGCTGTATTCAGAATTTTTGGAGCAATGTTTACATTTTATAACAACTTGATTACTCATTACTTATTATTTTTTAACATTCATTAGAATCCATATCGGAATTATCAGAATCTTCAGAACTATTTTCGTGAAAAGAGTTTCCACCATGTCCATAATTATCATCCACTTTAGTCGAACCATTATTTTCGGACATTACTATTACGATCTCTTCATCGTCTGATATTTCATCTTCGACAATAACTATTTCTTCCTCATCATCAATCTTTTTAATATCATCATTGACAATTCTAATGATCTCAGCTTCTTTATCCTCATCTCCGGGTAAATATGCTTTATCAATAGATGCAAAAAACTCAGAACGTTCGCCTTTGTCCATAGCATCCCATTCAGATTTGATGTATGTATTGTATAAATTCCCTCTCCATTCGAAAATACCTCCTGCCCCTACTTCAGCTCTTGCCGTCTTGAAAGCATCTCCAAAGCTCATAGAATCATTAACACCTCTGCTAAAGGTGCATCTGAATAAATGATCACCTCTACTTCTTCTTTCGCACCTCCACTATTATTGGTTGCTGGCAAATATTCTTTATCAATTGATGCAAAAAAATCTGCACGTTCACTTTTATCCATAGCATCCCACTCAGACTTGATATATGTATTGTACAAATTTCCTCTCCACTCGAAAATACCTCCTGGACCAACTTCAGCTCTTGCCGTCTTAAAAGCATCTCCAAAGCTCATAGAGTCATCAACTCCTTCTGCTAAGGGTGCGTCTGCATGAATAGTAATTTCACTTTCTCCACCGCCATTATTGCTTGTTGGCAAAAATTCTTTATCAATAGATGCCAAAAAAGCAGCATGTTCGCTTTTATCCATAGAATCCCACTCAGATTTGATGTATGTATTGTACAAGTTTCCTCTCCATTCGAAAATACCGCCAGCACCAACTTCAGCTCTTGCGGCCTTAAAAGCCTCTCCAAAGCTCATCGAGTCAGTTACTCCTTCAGCGTAAGGTGCATCCGTGTGTATAGTAACTTCAACTTCTTTCTTACTATCGCCACTATTTGGTGTAGGTGGCTTTATTTCACCATTCTCTTCAGGAATAGCTGCGCCCATAAGTGTCATGGCAAGTCACACCGAGTGATAGCCCAGCCGCACCAGCCCCAGCAGCATTTAATAGATTTTGCTTCTCAGAAAGATTACTAAACTTAACGTTTCTTTCTTCACGCTCAGGCAATCGTTGTGCCTTTGGCGCAATGTCAATTTCTGTTTTTAATGAACTCATTTTTATAAAAATTTTTGCTTAACAAATAAGATAATTTTAATGAATAAAATTGGCCAATATCAAAAAAATCGCTATTTGACCTAATGCTTTGGTTTCTATATCTATCTCTAAGCTTCACTATAATGGAGATATCATCATTATAAAAATCAGGCGAATCAATATCAGGGTCAATGCCAATTCCATTACCTCCATCTAAATTATCATCCACTTCAACAATCTCGTCATCATCATCAGGTTCTACAACGACTATCTCATCATCGTCTGAAAGTTCATCATCGGTTGGCTCCACAACAACTATCTCATCATCGTCTGAAGGTTCATCCACATTTGGCTCCTTTGGATCATCGACAATAACAATATCTTCGGTATCATCAATCTGTTTTGTATTATCATTAACAATTTTAATAATCTCTGCTTCTTTATCTTCATCTCCAGGTAAAAATCTTTGTCTATTGATGCAAAAACTCAGCACGTTCCCTTTATCCATAGCATCCCATTCAGACTTGATGTATGTATTGTACAAATTTCTCGCCATTCAAAGATACCACCTGCCCCTACTTCTTCTCTTGCAGTCTTGAAAGCCTCCCAAAGCTCATCGAGTCATTTACTTTTCTGCAAATGGTGCATCTGTATGGATAGTTACTTCTACCTCTTTCTTTCCCCTCTGTTACTGGGTAGGTGGATTTATTGGACCATTTTCATCAGGAATAGCAGCTCCATTAGTGTCATGGCAATCACACCAAGTGAAACACCAGCTACACCTGCACCGGCTGCCCCAAGAAGCCCCTTTTGTTTTTCAGTAAGATTACCAATCTTTACATTTCTTTCTTCACGCTCAGGCAATCTTTGTGCTTTTGGAGCATTGTCAATTTCTGTTTTTAATGAACTCATGATTTTTAATTTATTTATTTATTGAATTTAAATATTGGAACAAATGTATTTTTATATTTTGAATTTCATCTGATCTTATACATCTACTGCCATTCTCATTCCATTTCATGAACTTACTGTACCCATACAGCATGACACGAACTGCATCGTTTTTCTTCTTTCCAATGAAAGTACGGAAAGCCAGCTAGGTCCCTTTTGCATCGTGGACATACTAATTTTTTAGAATATTCTTTTTTTATTGATAAATTATCCTTTACTATGTTTTCTTTCGATAAAAGATATGGCACTACACCCCCTGCAAGAACACCACCAATGGCACTTGTGATAAACCTGAACTCAGGTGGAAGACCAATGGCGAACCAATAAAATAAAACATCATTCCAAAACTTACTACTAACACTCCACGAAGTATATTCATCTTATTTTGAAATGATTGACTCAATTTTTTTTTTTCCTTTTCATATTTTTTAAATTCACTTTCAAGTTCAGCGAACTCTTTAACCCAAATCACCTGAGTGGGTAAAGGCATTTGTCTAATAACCATATTGAAAAAAAAACATCTCCAGTAAACACTTGATGTCCGATCTTTATGGTTTGATTCCTCTGTAGAGTGCTTTCAACGATCTTAAATCACGTACCAATCGATGTACCATTCGTACTACCTAAATCTTTAATCCGCAAAGTGTCATCATCTATCATTTCCACTTCTAAATGATCTCTACTCACTGAATTATCATTAATCCTCACATGATTAGCGGGGTTACTTGCATGTCCTACTTTTATAACCATAATACAATTTTTTTTAAATATTTATCCATAATAATTCGTCCTTTAATGTCCTTGTCGCCCTAGAACTTAGTTCAGCGCTTGTTGAACTATTCCCAGTAAATTTTACTTGATTACCGATGATTTGAGCCACATTATTGATATTAATAGTTATAGATTTTGTCAATTTAATAAAATTAAGATGATTTTCCAATGTCCTGTCCAATTTACTTATCCTATACGTATAAGTCTTCGATTTAATGGCTTGTCTATATATGGTAACATAATCACCTTGCCCAAGTATAAGATTGATTTCATTTAAAGGTATAAAATCATAGCCCCCATATATCCCAATCTTATTTTTTTATTTACGTGTTTTGAACTAGCTTTTGCTTCTTCATATTTCTGTTTTAGTAGTTTTAACTGCATTTGTGTGAAAGGAAACTCCATAAAGTGAAAAGCGCCTATTTTCCATGCAAATTGTGCCAGTTTAGGATTGGGCGATATAATAATTATGTAATCAATATGATCAGTAAACATCCTCCTTAAAAGAATTCTGTCCTGTAATTCAATTTTGTCAAGTAAAATAAATCCAAATGTTTTATCATTTTCATGATCTTTGGATACACCTACACCATGTTCATTAATAGTATTTATAATAATGTTATAAATATGTTCAGTAAATTTTGGTTTTGTATTTTCATGAAATCTTATAACTTTTTATGCTGAATTTAAGCCAAAACCAATTTTGGTTTGTTATTATTAATAATTAGTTTATATAAAATACTTTTAGACAAGTTTTTTTGGGTGCTGCAAGATATTCAAAAAAAATCCATAAAACAAAACATACAAGATACTTTTTTGTAAAGATTTTTTCTCTAAATCGTTACATACTCTTTGTTAATAAAATAGATATAGAAAAATAAATTGATATGTAATACCGATGTTCGCATTGATTTTTACATATCTTTGCCATACAATAAAACATCACATCCGCATGACCATCATCACCATCGGAAGTCTTGCTGACAACATCGCAGCCAAATACATAAGCGCATACCCCGATACCACCTATGCCTTAGCAGCAGGTGTATATAAATATGGCATCCTAAATTCAGCTGCTGCAAACAAAATCTTGCTGGAACTCAATGATCCACTGGATTTTGATATACCTAAAGATATGGTCAATGTAAGCAATGGTCCCGTTATGATCTTGGCCAATCTCAAGCTTGATCCTGAAAGGGACTTGGCTCTCAAATTAGCAACATATTTAGTTGAACTTGATATCCCGTTTAATGTAGTCGCATTTTTGCCCTTTGACTTTGAAGGCAAAAGTCGGAAAGCAAATGCTAAGTTGGCCCTACAAAACATGAGCCAATACGCTAGATTAACAGTTCCTTACGATCATCAGATATTGAAAGAAAAGAAGGGAACTCAATTGATTGGAGAGACGTTAGATCACATGGAAATGTCGGCTTTCTATGCGATGCGTACGATACAATTATATGTTGACCAATATCCATCTCCTACCATATGCACATTGAGTAAAACAGGATTTGCCATTTCCAATACGATGATGGGAGCTTTAAGTGAAGCCTTGAATGATCCATTTTTGAATCCACGCTAATAGAAAAGGACTCAAAGACTTTGGTAGTTCATATTATTTCATCAAAAGCTGTAGAGTACTCCGATACTGAAATTTTGATATACCTATCACCATATACATCGAAAATACAAATCATCAGGTCGATAGAACCATCCTTACAATCAAAATTTGCTATATCTGTCTTGAGTTTTTAGGTAGTGAGGTGCCCATAGTCACTCTGATTAAAAACACCCAAAATGGTCCCAGAATACTTCACACAACCCAAGTCAGGATACTACATCAAAAACAAAGACTGATCATCTTTGTGGATATTTTTATAAGTTGGTTGCAACCACACTTTTTTCCAATTTTGCACTTTTCACACTTTTCATTTTTTTCATTTTCTATTTCTTTGTAGCTTTACCCCGTTGCTATATTTTGTAGCACCTTGTATTCTATTATCAAATTTCTTTATGGCAGTCAAAAAATCAGAACTATACTCTACACTATGGGAGAGTTGCAATCAACTCCGTGGCGGTATGGATGCAAGTCAATATAAGGATTACGTCCTGGCATTATTATTTATAAAATACGTCAGCGATAAGTATGCAGGCGTACCATTCGCACCTATCACGATTCCCGAAGGGGCCACGTTTAAAGATATGGTGGCACTCAAAGGTAATCCTGAGATTGGCGATAAAGTCAATAAGCTCATCTTTGAAAAAATCAGAGATGCCAACAAAATGACCGACTTTGCAGATTTTAATGATGACAATAAACTAGGCACCGGCAAAGATAAAGTGGATCGCATTACCAATCTAATATCGATATTCGATAGAGACGAATTAGACTTCTCCAAAAATAGAGCAGATGATGATGACTTACTCGGTGATGCTTATGAGTTCCTCATGCGCCACTTCGCTACTGAAAGTGGAAAGTCCAAAGGGCAGTTCTATACACCATCAGAAGTAAGTAGGGTTTTATCGAAGATATTAGGTATCAATAAATCTACCATTACCGCTAGTACCAGTTTTTATGACCCTACAGCCGGATCTGCATCTCTCCTGATCAAAGCAGGAGAAGAATCAGGACGACAAGTCACTTTATATGGGCAGGAGATGGATATAGCCACTGTAGCTCTAGCAGCTATGAATATGGTGCTGCACAATCAAGCGCACAACCTCAATGGTATCAAACAAGGCAATACCATTGCTGATCCCAAGTTTTTAAATCCTGATGGTACACTGATGACCTTTGACTATTCCGTAGCCAATCCACCATTTTCTTTGAGCAATTGGACCAATGGTCTCATTGACGAAAAGTCAAAAGCAGTGGTCGATAAGTTCAATAGATTTTCGGGCTTTGGTATTCCACCTGACAAAAATGGAGATTATGCCTTTTTACTTCATATCATTAAGTCTCTAAAAAGCAATGGTAAGGGTGCCATCATCCTACCACATGGTGTATTGTTCCGTGGCAATGCAGAATCTGCCATCCGTACCAATCTGATCAAGAAAGGACTCATAAAAGGAATCATCGGTCTCCTGCCAATCTTTTTTATGGTACAGGTATTCCAGCATGTATCATCATGATCGATAAGGAAAATACTTCTGAGCATCGCAGTATATTTATGATAGATGCCAGCAAAGGATATATCAAAGATGGCAACAAAAACAGATTGCGCGAACAAGACATACACAAAATGGTAGATGTCTTTACCAATCAAATCGAGATACCAGGCTACAGCAGATTGATCCCTTATGCTGAGATCAGTGACCCGAAAAATGACTTCAATCTGAATATACCAAGATACATAGATAGCCAAGAGCAGGAAGATATCCAAGACATTGCAGCTCACTTGTTTGGGGGCATTCCTGCGCATGATATCGATATGCTACAGTCCTATTGGACGGTTTATCCTTCCATGCGGAATGAACTTTTTGACCCCATTCCTGATAGACCAGGCTATTATAAGTTGACACAGTCGCCTGATCGTGTCCGCACATTTATCATGTCGCACAAGGAGTACAATGAATTTAATGCGACGTTGTACGATTGTTACAACGAATGGTCTGCTGCTACCCGGACACATCTATTTTCGCTTGAGATGGACATGATTCCCAAACGAGTCGTTCACCACATTTCTGAGCAGTTACTCTTTGCTTTTAGCAATGTAGCTCTTATAGACAAATATGACATTTACCAGCATCTCATGGATTATTGGAATGATACCATGCAAGATGATTGTTACCTTGTAGCTGCAGACGGATGGAAAGCAGAGATGAAAGTCATCAAACAAAGTAAATCATATACAGAATACGATTGTGAGTTATTGCCTAAATCTTTGATCATCGATAGGTACTTTGAATATGAAAAACAAAAATATCAGACCTTCAGTCCAAATCTGATACCCTGTCAGCAGAGTTGGATACAATGGTAGAAGAGCATAATGGCGAAGATGGATACTTTGCGGCATTGGACAAAATCAATAAAAATACAGTAGCAGCAAGACTAAAAACCATCACACCAACAAAAGTAAAAAAGATAGCACCCAGCGATATAGCAGCCGACCCTGAACTAGAATATGGAGAGCCTGCCATCTTGCGTCAATACCTAGAACTTACAGAATCACTTGCACAGGTAAATACAGAAATCAAAACAGCATCTTCAATGCTCAATCATTTGGTGATGGAGACGTATCCAACCTTAACCACCGATGATATCAAATCACTCGTCATTGAAGACAAATGGTTTAAATCTATCCTACAAAAGGTAGATGGTGAAATCCAACGTCTTAGTCAGACATTGACCCAACGTATCAAAGAATTGGGAGAGCGATACGATACACCAGTGACGACCATCATGAATGATGTCTCACAGTGGGAATCCAAAGTAAACGAACATTTAAAAGTAATGGGGTATGAAGTTTTTTAAAGCGATACCCCATAGCTTGAATTGCTTCAGGGGCTATGGGGAATAAGACTGGCACAAAGATAAAGTAAAAATTAATATGAACGACACACCTTCTATCATAAGTCAAAAAGAAATTGAAAACCGAATTTTTACAATACGGGGTTTGCAGGTTGTATTGGATAAAGACTTGGCAGAGTTTTATGGAGTAAAACCCATCCGCTTACGAGAACAAGTAAAAAGAAATGCTAACCGTTTTCCAAATGATTTCATGTTTCAGTTGACTGAAAGTGAAGTTGATTTTATGGTATCGCATTTTGCGATACCTTCTAAACAAAGTTTAGGGGGTTATTTGCCATACGTATTTTCAGAACAAGGAGTAGCGGCAGTTTCTGCTGTGCTCAAAAGCGATAAGGCGGCAGAAGTAAGTATCAATATTATGCGAGCTTTTGTAAATATGAGAAAATTTATTTTAAATAATGCAGCACTTTTTCAACGACTAGATAAGGTGGAAACCAAACAAATAGAAACAGATCATAAGTTTGAACAAATTTTTAAAGCCTTAGAAAGTAAGGACAAACAACCCGATAAGGGCATTTTTTTTGACGGACAGATATTTGATGCATACGTGTTTGTAGCCGATCTAGTCAAAAATGCCACGAAATCCAATATACTTATAGATAATTATATCGATGAAAGCACTTTGCTTCTCCTTACCAAAAGAAGAACAGATGTAGCAGCAGTGATATATACTAAGTCTATTTCTGCACCTTTACAAGTTGATTTGGACAAACATAATGCACAATATCCAATGATCGAAATAAAAATTCACCCTAATAGTCATGATAGATTTTTGATCATCGATGACACAGAGCTGTATCATATAGGTGCATCGCTCAAAGATTTGGGTAAAAAATGGTTTGCTTTCTCGAGAATGGACGATCTGACACAAATGATATTAGAAAATTTAAAATCAAAAACTAGCAAAGAACATGATGCTGATAATCAATAGCTTACAAAATTCTTCTTTGCAATCTTCTTTGCTTCTCTTTGCAGTAATAATAACATTTGCAAAGAAAAACAAAAGCCAAATCAATACTATCCACCATAAATTATCGCTAGAAAAGCCAAGCCGGTGCGTCACCCTTCCTTTTTAAGGGAAGGGCCGGGGATGGGTATAAATTGTTGACAACCTTCTTTGCAAAGTATGCAAAGTCTGCAAAATGCAAAGACGATTACAACATCACGTCACCCTTCCTTTTTAAGGGAAGGGCCGGGGATGGGTATCCATATTGGCTAGAATAAATAAAAAAACATCTTCAATCTAACACACCATGACAACATCAACATATAAAAATACAGAATTAGGGCCAATACCGGAAGATTGGGATTTGAAAGTTTCAGAGATGTTTTTGATGGTTTCAAAATGGTCAAACATAAAGAAATCCTGAATTTTACATATGGGACATCCCATGGTAAACTATATGGATGGTTTTCATAATATCATCAGGATACTAAAGAAAAAATATTAAAGATGGGTTAACTTAAATTTAAAAATATTCTAGAAACATTATGATGGTAAAAAGGGGTTTTTAGAACATCAGGAACAATTATGAAGTGGAATCTCAACTGTAATTTTAGCAACAAGTAATCAATCTTGTATGGTTTTATATCCTAAAAAGAACTGACAAAAACATATTTGTATCAGTTTATTAAATTTTGATTTGGTTATGAACTTTTAGATAAAATATTGTCAAGGCATCATAACCAGCAAAGCTTATACTAGGGGAAACTTGCAAAAGTTACCAATTCTTATCCCAAAAACAATCCGAACAAAAAGCAATAGCCACAGCACTCTCTGATACCGCCGCACTCATATCATCTCTAGAGCAGCTCATAGCCAAAAAAAGAGCCATCAAACAAGGTGCCATGCAAGAGCTCCTAAAACCAAAAGAAGGGTGGGAAGTGAAGAAGTTGGGGGATGTAGGTGATATTGTAAGGGGGGCATCCCCAAGACCAATCGATGATTTAAAATGGTTTGATAATAATTCTTCTATTGGTTGGGTTACAGTGATATCGATACAAAAAAAAATATTAACTGAGAAGACAGGTTTCAGAATTAGGTATTAAAGCTAATAAGATTTGTAGAGCGTAAATACCTTACTTGTCAGATTTGGCACTGTTGGTAAACACTATTTTAAAAATTGATGTTTGCAATCCAACATGGATTAATGCTTTAGTAATCCAAATGAGAAAAATTTTTATATTTATTTTTTAAGTTTTAATGAAAAGGATTGGGCAAAAATGGGATAACAGGTTCTCAAATGAATTTAAATACTAATTTGAAATTTCACTTAAATTTTTTGCTACCGCATCACCCATATAGACAATCTGTCCCATATTTTGGACCATGGTATTTTGAACAAAAATCATCCCAAGGCAAGTGACGGTTACATCCAGATAGGCCATCCAGAGATCATCGATGTCAGAAGTACTACACCTGTTCGCATCCACGACCACGGTAATATAGGAGATTATGTTCCGTTTTATTTTACACCCAAATCGATCATGTTATGCAATATTCAGACAGGTATTATGCGCCTAGTTCCAAAGCGAAGGCCCTGAAGATATATTAGTCATAAGATGCAAAATAAACGATTTAGCAGCCCATGATGAGCTTTGGTTTTTTACAGATGGACAAGCCAATGATGCAGTACCAGACATTATAATGATTTGAGTCAGATTGATGCCATCGATTGGGAAACATCTATGCATGCAATTTTAAAAAATCCGACGGCAACACGGACCGACCGAAAATATCAAGCTGAATTTCTTGTTTATAAAGAAGTACCTGTACATCTCATAGAATCTTTTGTGCCTACAATGAAAATGCAGCCAAAAAGTAAATGATTTGTTAAATAATACTAATTTTACACATATTTCTGTTCATACTCACGCACAATATTATTTTTAACAGATGATCACATTTACCACAGGAGACATGATGCAATCTGATGCCGTAGCATTGGTCAATACAGTCAACACCGTTGGTGTCATGGGCAAAGGCATTGCATTACAGTTTAAAGAAGCATTCAAATACAATAACAAAGTCTATCTCGACGCTTGCAAAAACAAAACCTTAGTACCAGGTAAATTAGTAGCCGTATGGGATGAAAATCTACAGAGCGGTCGCAAATTTATCATCAATTTCCCTACCAAAGTACATTGGCGTCAACCATCTAAGTATGAGTATATTGATAAAGGGTTGGATGCATTAAGGACATTGATCATAACAAGAAGAAAAGATACCTAGCATAGCTATCCCACCTTTGGGATGTGGCAATGGTGGTCTTGATTGGACCAAGGTCAAAGCAATGATCGAAGAGAAACTCTCAGGTTTAGATGTAGATATACAAGTATTCGAACCTAATGAAGCCATCAAAGCCGTGTTACAAGCCCAAGATCATAAACGTGATATACAACTCACACCTGCTAGAGCATCGCTTCTATATGCATTATTTGCCTTCGAAAGTTTGGGTGAGTACAGTAGTCTATTTACAGCAAATAAATTAGCTTATTTCCTACAGCGCAAAGGTCAGAATCTCAATCTCGACTTTCAGAAACATCATTATGGTCCTTATGCGTTCGGGGTAGAGAAAGTACTTTACCAACTGAATGGTGTTTATCTCAAAGGAATGGAGCAAGGACAAGCCAAACCTTTTGAACCATAAAACTCAATTATAGTAAGTGGGATGAAGTCAATGAATACGTCCATAAGAAAATGGACTCAAAGAAGATAGGAAAGACTAAAGGATTTATTTACTTTTTATCAGGATACACATCAGAACTTTCTTTAGAAGTACTAGCTACTGTAGATTTTATACTCAAGGACAATGAAAACATGACCATAGATCAGGTGATGCAAGCCATATCACATTGGAGCAATAGAAAAACAGATCTTTTTAGCCAAGACTTAGTAGAGTTGGCTTACCATCACCTTATACAATACAGAACAGAAGTTTTTGCCTAATAGCCACCCAAACTATGATTTCTTCAGAACGAGCCACACAAGACAGAGTAGTCAAACTATTTGACCAAGAATTGGGGTACATACCATTATTTGGTGGTAATCTTCAGTACCGATATGGCAATAGTAATATAGAAGAAATACCACTTAGGATGTTCCTTACAGAGACACAAGGTTATTCTGATACATTGGCTACCAAAGCCATCTCCGTCTTAAAGTCCGAATCTACCAATTACCAGCGTAAACTGTATTTCAATAACCTTGCAGTTTATAATTTATTGCATTATGGAGTAGATGTCAAGGAAACCATAGGCAAGCATACCGATACCGTTTGGCTCATAGATTGGCATCATCCCGAGCGCAATGATTTTTACATAGCCGAAGAAGTCACCATCCAAGGCAACTTAGAGAAAAGACCCGATATCGTACTTTATGTAAATGGCATAGCACTAGCAGTCATTGAACTCAAAAAAAGTAGCAAAGGCATCACAGAAGGTATTCGTCAGAATCTGACCAATCAACAACCAGAATTTATAGAATCCTTTTTTCGACCATTCAGATCTGTTTTGCAGGTAATGATAGTGAAGGACTTCGTTACGGTACAATAGGGACACCTGCCAAATATTACTTGCAATGGAGAGAAGACGAGAGTACATACGAACCATTTTTATTGGACAAGTATCTCCGGAAGATGTGCAACAAAATACGTTTCTTAGAGATCATTCACGACTTTATCCTTTTTGATGGTGGACAAAAGAAACTACCACGTTACCATCAGTATTTTGGTATCAAAGAATCACAAAAATTTGTAGCAAGAAAAGAGAGCGGTATCATTTGGCATACACAAGGTTCGGGCAAAAGTATCACCATGGTCCTACTAGCAAAATGGATATTGGCCAATGATCCTACTGCACGTATAGCCATCATCACCGACCGTACAGAACTAGACAAACAGATCAAAAAAGTATTTGCTAGTGCAGGCGAAAACACCCTAGAAAGAGCTAAAAGTGGTAAAGATTTAATGTTCAAATTATCTCAACCATCACCAAGACTATTGTGTAGTTTAGTCCATAAATTTGGTAAGACCAATGCAAACGAGATGGATGCTTTCATTGCAGACATCAAGAGCAATCCACCCAAGGTAGTAGGCAATCTTTTTGTATTTGTAGATGAATGTCACCGTACACAAGGTGGCAAACTCAATACAGCCATGAAAGCCATGATGCCTGATGCTACCTTCATTGGTTTTACAGGTACACCACTACTCAAGACTGACAAGCAAACGAGTTTGGAAGTATTTGGTACTTATATCCACACATACAAGTTTAATGAAGCAGTCACCGATGGCGTAGTACTCGATTTAGTATATGAAGCCAGAGACATAGATCAGCGAATTACATCACAAGAGAATATAGACAAATGGTTTGACGCCAAAACAAAAGGACTTAATGATTACCAACGATATGAACTGAAAAAACGATGGGGCACCATGCAAGCAGTGCTCAGTTCATCAAGTAGAATGATGCAAATAGTCAATGACATCATTCTGGATTTCAGTGTCAAACCCCGTATTAGCAATAATAAAGGTACAGCCATCTTGGTAGCAAGTAGTATATATGAAGCTTGTAGGTATTACGAATTGTTTCAGACTACACCGCTCAAAAACAAATGTGGTATCGTCACCAGTTACAATCCATCGTATCGTGATGTCAAAAACGAAGAGACAGGAGAAGATTCAGAAACCCACAAACAATTCATGTATAATACTTACATGAGTATTTTGGGCAAAAACGAACACACCATCACAGACACATCCACCGAAGAGTATGAAGATAAGATAAAAGACTTGTTTATAAATCATCCATCACAGATGAAAATACTTGTATTGGTATCCAAGCTATTGACAGGTTTTGATGCACCGAGTTGTACCTATCTCTATATCGACAAATCTATGCAAGACCATGGATTGTTTCAAGCAATCTGTAGAGTCAATAGGCTTGACACTGATGATAAAGAGTTGGGTTACATCGTAGATTACAAAGACCTTTTCAAAAATCTCGTAAACGATAAAGGTACCGGTGCTATCCAAGTGTACACGTCAGAATTGGTATATGATGACTATGAGAAGGAAGATATCGATATCATGATGCAATCCAGATTGGAGAAAGGCAAAGAGCGATTGATGACAGCATTGGAGCAATTAGAATATATATGTGAGCCAGTACCACATCCGAAACACGACAGTGATTACAGATATTACTTCTGTGGCAATACCGAGATACCAGCTGATCTTCAAGACAGTGAGCACCTTCGTCAGGAATTATACAAAAAGACCGTAGCACTCATAAGAGCTTACGCCAATATTGCTGATGAAATGGCAGAAGCAGGATTTACACCATCAGAAGTATCACATATCACCAATAGACAGACTTTTTTCATCAATCTCAGAGACATGATCAAATATGCTAGTGGTGAGATCCTTGATATCAAAGACTATGAAGCAGATATGCGATACCTGATAGACCATTACATCCAGGCAGACGCTTCACGCAAGATATCAGCATTCGATAGTTTATCATTACTTGAGATCATTGTCAAATCAGGATTAGATTCAGCCATAGAATCATTACCACAAGATATTAAAAAATCAAAAGATGCCGTAGCAGAAACCATAGAAAACAATGTCAGAACCAAAATCGTAAAAGAACATCTCAATGACCCTTCTTTTTATGAGAGTATGAGCCGATTATTGGACCAGATCATCAAAGGAAAGAAAAGACAAAGCACTCACCTACGAACAGTATTTGTCCATGATTGCAGAACTTGCCAAACAAGTACAAGAAGGCAAAACCACCAACACACCTGACAAAATCAATACACCTGCCAAAGTAGCGTTGTATCACTTCTTTGATGACGACGTCGAAAAAGCTATGGCAGTGTACGAAGCCGTCGTAGAGTACGCACCCAATGGATGGAAAGGAGATAGTGCAAAAGAAAACATCATCAAAAAAGCCATCTATCAGGAGTTGAAAAATATAGATGAGACCAATAAAATCTTTGACATCATCGCCAAACAAAGAGAATTCGATTGATAAGCCCCATCGGATGATTTTCATAATACCGCATCCCATTAGTAATTGGTAATTAAACATTAGTAATTAAATAGAATGACCTTTTCACTTGGTGACATACAAATAGACTTGATTCAAAAAGAGATCAAAAACATACACCTGAGTGTCATGCCACCAGATGGCAATGTACGAATAGCAGCACCGCTCAATCTCACTCCAGAAACCATCAGACTATATGCCATCTCAAAACTTGCATGGATCAAAAAACAACAAAAGAAAATCCGTGGTCAACAGCGAGAAAGCAATAGACTTTTTATCAACAAAGAGACCCATTATTTCCAAGGCAGAAAATACATGTTGAAGTTGGTCCCATCCACAGCTTCACCAAAAATCATACTTGACAAATCTACCATCTACATGCACATCAGTGAAAGCAGTAGTCCAGAGAAGCGTCAGGAAGTCATGAATGAATGGTACCGCACCCAATTAAAAACAACAGTAGCAGATATGATCTCTACATGGGAACAAAAAATCGGTGTCACAGCATCCGCTTGGCGCATCCGCTCCATGAAAACCAAATGGGGCAGCTGCAACACCGATCATAAATCCATCCTTCTAAATCTAGAATTAGCCAAAAAACCACTTCATTGTATTGAGTACATTGTAGTTCATGAGTTGGTCCATCTCATAGAGCGCAAACACAACGATCGCTTCATCTCTCTCCTAAACCACCATCTCCCCAATTGGCGCCACTACAAAGACGAACTCAATAAGCTACCTGTCAGTCACCCGGGGTGGGAGTATTGATATTTTTAATATCGATTTATTCATCTTGACCAAATAAAGATTATGTTGGGATGAAATCTGAATATATTTTTTACCACATTTTATAAATCATAAACATTACAAAATGGTACATCAAGACATTTATCAAAAAACTATTCTTTTTGCTACTGCAAAACACCATGAAATTGGACAAAAAGTACCCGGTACAGATCTTCCTTATTTAGTACATCTAAGTAATGTAACCATGGAAATCATTTTTGCATCACAATTTTCATTTGATTTTGACACTGGTTTTGCGGTTCAGTTAGCTTTACTTCATGACACCTTAGAAGATACTGATACAACCTTTGAAGAATTATCATCTGTTTTTTCTCCAAGGGTTGCAGAAGGAGTATTAGCACTTTCAAAAAACAAATCACTACCTAAACAAGATCAGCTAACCGATAGTATTGAAAGGATTAAATTACAGCCCAAAGAAGTCTGGAGTGTGAAATTAGCTGACAGAATTACAAACTTACAACAACCACCATCACATTGGCCACTTGCTAAGATCTCTAATTACCATACTGAAGCAAAATTCATTCTAAACAGTTTAATGGGTGGTAATCAATACTTAGAAAATCGCCTTGCAGCTAAAATCGTAGAATATAAATCTTTTAATTTTATCCTCCATCCCCTTTTACTTCCATTCATTGCGTTTGCTACATTTCACGATGTTCTCATTACGCTGCACTCCATTCATTCATACATTCAGCGAGTTGCTCCGCGAAGCCTACGTTGACTGTCACCGAGCATAAGTATCTACGTCATTTCATTGCACTCTCCACGCCAATATTCAGATCAGCAAGCAGCATTAGAAAGATGAAGCCCTAAGAAGAAATAAATAATGTTTTTTCTAATGCTACACTTGCTTCACTTCATGCACAACTAAGAGTTTCATTTCATTCCTACGATACACATGCTTTTTAGCCTAGCTTCTTTTAGTCCCCGTTTTCAAAATGGATGTAGGTCAAAAAATATATCACGTATCATGCAGCAAAGGTACAGGGAATGTATCTGACACAAGAAGTACCGCTGCGCTATATGTCACATATCTCCACACTTACAGGTAGTATATGATGCCATATTCCTTCTTTTAGTCAGATCCACCCTGTGATCACGGCACCATGATACGAGATATATTTAAGAGACAGTACTTCGGCTGGTGGCTAGTATGTTCTCGAGTGACTTCTACTTCAGTGAGTTTAGAGTTTGGTAGATTACCTTATGATTTAGTATGTATTCAGTGTTTTGGGTACAGGTTTTTCATTAGTCAGTTACCATTTTAGTTCAGTGTTTTTCAGTAGCTCTCAGTGATGGGGGCTTTTTTTATATCCGCATTATTCCTATTGGACTTGTAAACTTGTTTGAAAGCTGAACGCTTAATGGATTTGTAAACTTGTTTGCAAGCATAATAATACAATCTTAACCAATCACTTAATTCAACTTAACATCTCTACAATCTGTTATATTACGATAACGATATGGACTCGATTTACAAATACTCAAAAAAAAACAATTAACAAATGAATCTATTTCAAATCCCAGACGACCAAATACCAAATATCAATGCCATAATCACAGGCTTTGTAAACAATCATATCCGATTCCACACCATCCAATTATTCAGGAGATCAGGATCTACGGCATTTGTACCAGAAGGCACAGGAGTTTTAGTTGACTATTATGGAATATTCTGCCTATTTACTTCAAAACACATTTTAGAGAACTCATTTGAATCCAATCAACTTTACTTTAAACTTGGTCCAGAAGAATATATCTTGTGCACCGGAAGTTCTGAAGAGTCAGAAACCAAGTTAGAAAAAAATAATCAAAACTTAGCCTACATCATTTTAGACCTATCAATAGCCGAATCATTAACCGATTTAGGTTACAAATTCCTACCCAATGACAAAATCCTTCCTTACCATGATGCTCTAGAAACACCACAATATGCTGTAGTAGGATTCCCAAAGCCGTCCAGTGACCATAACCAAGAAAATACCCAAACAAATGGATCATACATAATTAGCCCAATGGCACCGAATAACTATTATGACAACCATCTTTACACAAAAGAAGAAAACTTCATCATTTCATACACACAGCCACAAGAGATCATAACTGGCATCAAAACCAAATCAAAAAAGCTTTACAATATGAGCGGTAGCGGCCTTTGGTATATTTCCATCACAAAAAACCATGAAACCATCGAGAATGACTACCACCTAATAGGCATCATCACAGAACTCTACATCCATAAAAGACAGCAATTCCTAATAGCCTCAAAAATCAATCTACTCACTGATCAACTAAAGGCTGCCATTTCATAATTTTTAAGCTCAGTCATATCCATCCTCCAGCACACCTTCATCATTTCATTCATTTCGTCATTTCCATTCCACTTCACTACTTTTATGCGTCACGTTCCATTACTATTCCTACATTCGTTCATTCTTCAGGAGAGCCGGGGTGCACATTCAAGGTAGGTTGATTATTATCCTAGTGTTTTTTACACTCCTTTTATCGTTTTTCTTGCATCACAAATATTTAGTTAGAATAAATTCAATTTTGAGAATGAATCACCTTTGATACAATAACCAGCTTCCTTACACTCTATTTCAAAACTTCATCCGCTGTATCCTTACTGCATTTAGTATCGCAAGTAACGCTACACCAACATCAGCAAAAACAGCTTCCCACATCGTAGCAAGTCCTCCTGCCCCAAGTATAAGAACAATAGCTTTAACACCGAATGCCAATGAAATATTTTGCCAAACAATCTTTTAGTTTGTTTACCAATGTTAATGGCCATAGGTATTTTACTTGGCATATCATCTTGAATAACTACATCTGCTGTTTCAATGGTTGCATCACTACCCAAACCACCCATTGCAATTCCTACATCACTCAGAGCCACTACAGGCGCATCATTGACACCATCACCTACAAATGCTACGGTTTCGTTTTGGGCTTTTATTTCTTTTACTTTATTTACTTTGTCTTCCTGTAGTAAATCTCCATAAGCATTGGTAATCCCGAGAGTTTTGGCTACAAACTGGAACAACATTGCCTTTATCACCACTAAGCATGGTTGTTTTTACCCCAAGTGCTTTCAACTTGTCTACAGCAAGCTGTGCATCTTCTTTGATACTATCTGCAATAGTGAGATATCCAATAAATTTCCTGTCATATGCGATAGCAATTATCGTAAAACAATAGAACCAAAGTCAACATCATGGGCACATCATACTTGTCCATCAATTTGAAATTACCCACTAACAATTCTTTACCATTGACCATAGCTTTTAGTCCATGTCCGGATATCTCTTCCACATTTTCCAATTTGATATTACTGTCAACTTTTCCTACATATTGATGAATGGCCGTTGCCACAGGATGTGTGCTTTGGCTTTCAAGGGCATTCACCATTTGTAATATTTCATCTTTGTTTTGATCCGATTTTAATACTACATCTTGCACTTTAAAAACACCTTCTGTCATGGTACCAGTTTTATCCATCACTACATTTTGAATATTAGCAATGATGTCTAAAAAATTACTGCCTTTGAATAAAATACCATTTTTAGAAGCTGCGCCAATACCACCAAAATATCCTAATGGAATGCTTATTACCAAGGCACAGGGACAAGATATAACTAAGAATACCAATGCCCTATATAGCCACTGACTAAAATCATAATTATCAACAAAAAAATACGGAAGAATAGTGATGAGTATAGCTAAAAGTACAACAATCGGTGTGTATATTTTTGCAAACTTTCTAATAAATAATTCTGTGGGTGCTTTTTGAGCAGTGGCATTTTGCACCATTTCTAAAATTTTGCTCAACTTACTATCGGTATAAATAGTTGTAACTTTTACTTGAGCAACTGTATTTAAATTGATCATTCCAGCCAAAACTGATTCTCCTTTAGTTTTTGTATCAGGCTTGCTTTCTCCTGTTAATGCTGCCGTGTTGAATGAAGCACTATCAGACAATAATTCACCATCAAGGCCTAATTTTTCTCCCGATTTTAGTTGGATGATGTCCCCAATTTTTGCAGTTTCCGCTTTTATCTTTCTTGCCTGATTGTTTTCTAAAATGGTAACTTCATCGGGTCTTTGATCTAATAAACTTTTTATATTTGCTTTGGCTCTTTTTACGGCTAATGTTTGAAATACTTCGCCAATGCTATAAAAAGCATGACGGCTACACCCTCTGGAAATTCTCCAATAGCAAAAGCCCCTATGGTGGCTATGCTCATTAATAAAAACTCTGAAAATACTTCCACCTTTACTTATCGCTCCATAAGCATCTTTGATGACAGGAAAACCAACCGGTGCATATGCCCCCAAATACCAAATCAATCGAACCCAATCAGTAAACCAGGTTTGCGGAATCAAATGATCCAATGCAAGGGCAAAAAATAAAAGGAAGCATGAAATGATGGCAGGTAAGAATATTTTGTAAGTACTCTCCATTTCCAATCTATCGTGACTGTCATCATCATGTTCGTCATGGCTTGTCGTGTCAGTAGTACAACACACAATTTCTTTATGCTCCTTCTTTTAATTCTTTATTTCCTGCATTGGTATATATTTTCTTCTTGAGTGCAACAAAGTTGATTGCCTTTGCATCATATATATGTTTATGTTCCATTTTAAAACAATCTTTTGCTTTTAATTTGTAATATAAATAGTCATGAGTGTGTTGCTTTGCAAAAACTCTTCTTCTAATCTGATCTGGATTGTATGACAATATAGGTGGTCAAAGTCAAAAAAATGTAAGCGCATTAGGAACAATAAAAAATAGGCCCAACACACTTATGATCATACCTAAAAAAATAAGATTTCTACTAATTGAAAATACACCATCTGTGACTAATTTTGTTTTATTTTCTTCATCAATGCCTATTCTCCAGCTATTACTCATTTGATACTGTGCAATGCTTATCCATACCAAGGCAATATGTATTAAAGCCAGTCCAATTATAGTCAGTGGTTTAGTTTGTAAGTAGGAAATCGGTACTAAATAAGAATGTATTTTTCTGAAAAAGAAAACGTTAGCACAGCAGCAAACAATAGAACAATCAACACATTCGTGATAAAGCCAATATAATCAGATGCATTATCAATTTTTCCAAATATTATAGGATTAATTCTTGTCTGTCTAATAGTTTGATAAATAGTTATTTTTAATGCTATAAGCATGTTTAGAATGAAATAAAGTGGTAAATATATATTAAGCATATTCAACAGTATTATTATTTGTGGCTATTTGGAGTGACAATCATCAGTACATTCTTCACGACCAAAAGGCTTAATATTTATTCCTACAGTAAAAATAAAACCATCTGTAGGTGCATAAATTTCAGGAAATACAGGATTTCGAACTGTTCCTAAAACTTCAGGTGAATATCTACCTTGTCTTCTATCTGTAAAGTTTTCAAAATTGATATATGGACTTCCCCACTTGAAATGTTTTTGAATTAATAAACCCAATGTAGTAAAATCATTAGTTTGAGTACCGTTAGAAAGGTATTGTTTTCCAGTATAATATACTTCATATCCTATCCGCCAATCTTTATTTTCATACATTAAAACTGATCCGGCATTATGTTTGGGTGTCAGGAGGTTTTAAGGATTACCTTCTAAATACTTTAATCTTGTATCAATCAAGGCATAATTTATAAACCATCTAAGATCTTTATAAGTAAATTTCACATTTGTTTCAGAACCAAGACTCCTAATATTTTCAGGTGCATTGCTAAAAATGTATTCTGTAGGTGAAATATTCTCTAAAAGCAAAGCATTTGAAATTTCTGTCAAATAGAATAATTGATTTATTGAGAAAAAGATATGGTCGGTTAGTGATGATTTGTAATTGACATCGAGGGTTTGCGCCATAAGATCTTTCTGCATCAAGATTATCTGGACTTATTGGTTTTACATTTCGGAAGTTAAGAGTAGCGCATCTTCTGTGAAAATATCCGGAATTTTATATCCTAACCCACCACCTAAACGGGTTGAAAGTTTATCATTAGATTTCCAGAGCAATGATATCCTAGGTAATGGGAATATACCCCAATATAAAGAATAATCCGTTCTAAAACCAGTTTCTAAAATAAACTTACGTGAAAGGTTTGTAATATTGTTGGCAAAAATCCTAAGGTTCTTTGCTGCATATTTCGTGGTGCGCTATAGGTAATCTCCTTAAAGGTATTAGTATACAGGTTTGCACCTATTATCCAATCCGATTTTTCACCATTTTTACCATAATTAAATTCTGTAAATGTATTGGTCTCGTCTCCATTAAATATGTAATTCGGTTGATTGATTTTACGACTAAAGAAACCCACACTATTTTTAAATTGTATAGTCTGACTTTTTTGCTAATTTGGATTCAAAACAAATTGAGTACTAAATCTATTTGTAGAATTGTTCTCAAAGTATGTGTGGTTAGCATCTACTCCATTTTTAACTACATTAATGTCTCCACCTTCTCTTTTGTCGGTTGTTGCATTTATGCCTATCCAAACAGTAGACTTTTCGTTTGGATAATAAAATAGTTTTGGATTCAATGAAAATGAAGTAGTCTTTGGAATATTGGTAAATGTGTCATCATCAGGGTTGTAAGTTGAATTATAATGCGCTGCACCATAGAGTGCAAATCCAAGTTTCTCTTTTCTTTTGCTGTAAAAAACATTACCTGTGCTACCCCTGTATGTGTTTGAGAAAGAAGTATGTTTAGATCTGGTTCTTCAGTTGGTCTTTTGATACCATGTTTACTAAGCCAGCTATTGCCCCACCGCCGTATAGAGTTGAAGAACTTCCTTTTATTATTTCGAACTGGGCTAAATCTAATGGAGGAATTTGCATTATACTTAAACCGCCTGAAAAACCGCCATATAGAGGAAATCCATCTTTTAATAATTGTGTATATCTACCGTCCAAGCCCTGTATTCTAATACTTCTATTTCCACTGCTTAGGCTTGTTTGCTGTATTTGGATACCTGTACTTTCTCTTAGTACCATAGAAATGTTGGGTGCATTCATAATTGCCTTTTTCTTCTTAACCTTCACCTCAATAAATTCTATTCGAGTAGGAATATTTGTAATTGTACGAGTACTTCGTGTTGCTTTAATAGTAACAGCATCTATTTCTTGGCTGGCACTTTCTAAACTGAAGGTAAAAAAGCTGTTAATCCCATTTACTGATATAATTGTGTCTTTTTCTCATAGCCTACAAACGAAAATTCAAAACGATATGAACCGACAAGTAAATTAGAAAACAAACCTATTCCATCCATGTCAGTTACTGTACCTTGATTAATCTCATTAATTTGAATAGTGGCACCAATTAAAGGTTCTTGATTTTCACTATCCAAAAGTTTGATTGATACCTCAACGACTTGAGCTGAAAGATTACTAACTGAAAGGGTTATGAATGTAAGAAAACTTAATAGAACTTTTGTCATTATTTCTGCTTTTATGTTAAATTATACCGCAAAGTTATTATGAATATACTGCAACTCAATTGCAAAGTTTAACTACACTTATTACAAAGCCCTTTCACTACCATATTTGCTCGTTGCATTTTGAAATTTTAGGTAATTTAATAATAGGTATTGGATTATCTAAAAGGCAATAGGTATAGCTGCACTTGGTACAATAAAAATGATAGTGCAAATCTTGTGGGTCACAATACATCCTGTAGGACAAACAGCATACTTAATCATACCCGACCCATCTTCGATGCTATGAACAACTTTTTTTCTTCAAATGTTTTTAGAGACCTAAATATAGAACTTCTATCGGTATGCATTAAACCTTTTTCAATATCTTTTAATGATTGAGGGTTTCAAATGCTCCAATAGATATCTAAGCACTAAAATTCTTACAGCCGTAGGATTTCATCTTTTATTTTTAATATTTCTTCCGCTTTTTCCATCATAAAAACCATAAATTCTCTTTGCCAATATCGGCTAATTTATCATTCGTAATGTAAGGATGGATATGTACAATCATTTCAGAGAATTTGATTGTGATGGAAAAATTCATTATGTTTAACCCCAACATTAAGGTAAATTTTTTCTTCCTGAGTGCAGCATAATTGATTACCTTCTGCATCATATATATGTTTGTGTTCCATACTATATTAATCTTTTTTGTTTTGAGTTTATAATTCACATAGTCTTGGTCGTTGCTTTTGCAAAAATCTTCTTCTAATCGTATCTGTATTTGAATGATTATGTAGGTAGTTATTGTTAAAAAATGTAAGCGCATAGGTACAATAAAAAATAGACCAACTACACTTAGAATCATACCTAAAAAAATAGGATTTCTACTGATTGAAAAGACACCATACGTTACTAATTTGGTTTTATTTTTTTCATCAATGCCTATTCTCCAACTATTACTCATTTGAAATTGTGCAATGGTAATCCAAACTAAGGCAATATGAATTAAAGCCAAACCTGTTATAGTCAATGTTTGAGTTTGTAAATAAGAAATTGGTACTAAATAGGAGTACATTTTTTCTGACATAGAATAAGTAAGCACAGCAATAAACAAAAGCACAATCAGCACTTTCATGATAAAACCAATATAATTGTGAGCATTATCATGTTTTCCAAAAGTAATTGGATTTATTCCTGTCTGTTTATATGTACGATAAGTAGGTATTACAAATGCTACCAGCATGTACAATATTAGATAAATGGGTAGATATATTTTTAGTGCCATAATGATTTAAAAATAAGTTGAAAGTCCAAAATTAAAACCAGCAGTATTACTGGGTGGATTACCCAATACATCTGTTTGTTTTTGAATGCGATAATTTAGACGAAGCACTGATTGTGAGTTGGGTCGAAAACTAACTGCAGGCATAATGCTCCATAGGTGATCTCCGATGTTTGATCCTGTATCAATAAATTGACCTTGTTCCAATCCACATATTCGAACCGGACTGCAATGTTAATGACTGCATCCTTCCACCCTGCTATGGTCCTTTTTACAACAGGTTGTACGATATCCAGAAAGCCACCAAACTGTTTATTCCCAAATTGCTCCGAATAGGTTTTTGGTACGTCTACATTTACCCAAGCACATTCTGTGGTGATAAAAGTATTGGTTTTAGGTAAAGTAGTATTAAAATCCAATGCAAAAACATGAATACTTCTCTTCATCACGACCGACGTCGTCCTGCCATTTATTATAATACCCATATACGACAAGCCTATTTCTCCTATTTTATTATGACGTACGGCAACCTTTGTAGTATATAGTGGCGTACCACTCGGCAGTTCTTCAAACCGTTCCGTATTTTTTTTGCAGCCATGGAAATGTTTTATTTTCACTATTCTCTATAATTGAGTTGTCAAATCCACTGGATGCGTAAATTTCATCCTAACATCCAGTTCTTATTGTACTTCTTACCAATAAATCCCAAACCTGCATTGCTCCAGATAGGGCAGGCAACATGGGCAACTGAAGATAAGGTCTATCCGTAACCTCCATTTAAGTCCATCATGATTCTGATTAAAGCACCCTGGGTTTTGATCATTCCTCCCTCTTAGATTAAACAATTCATTAATTCCATATCAACAGCTGCAAACCCGATGGCCATTTCTTTGTCAGCAGGCAAACTCAATCTCACTTTGGTGAAATTTTATCCTTTTAGAAATGGTTGAAGCAACAATAAGTCATCCTGAGTTAAGGTGATGTCATCACTAATACCATCCGTTCCGATATGCTGCCAGTTTGCTTCCACATAACCTCCAGGAGACAGGGGCTTTCTTATTGGTTACAAAAGGTCGATCACAATGGCGTCCATATTCAATAAATCCTTTATCTTGCCGTTGGATCCTTCAATAATGTGGATCAATCTGAGCTTGCATAGGCAATGTCATCCAAAACATACAGCAAACACAGTTATTATCTTATTCATACGGCTTTCAATGAAATTTTAACACTATTACCTTCTATTGTGACAGGAAAAGTTCGAAGATTCCTGTCTACAGGACCATTGGTTACCAACCCCGAATTACTGAATTCACTACCAGGCGCCGCATTGGAGCTTATCACCAAACACTTGCCCCATTTCCTGATGAGTACACTCCAGCCAAGTGCATTGTATTTATTTTCTTCTATTCTGTACACAGATGGGAAATTTCAGGACGTCATTATTTATAATGACATACTTTTGAATGTAATTTTATTATCTGAGACAGATTTAAAATCTGGAAACCGCTACCATAAGATCACTATTTTCCAATATTACCGGTGATGGTCTTTGTTACCGTACAACTCTAAATATTACCATTGCACTTTCCGCCCAAACATGCAAACCCGCATGTTTTTAAAATCTTTTCTATTCATCTTACAACGATTTAAAAAATGAACGGTGGCAAAGATTTTTCACTCTCATTCAACAGGTTGAATTTATCTTTGCTTAGTTTGGCTTTCTCCTCCATGCGTCAGCAGTAGCTTCTTCGATACTTTTTCCGCTATCGGCCATTAAAAAATGCTGACCACCCTGTGAATTTGGAATAATCCTGATTAACGGCGTCGTTCGCCATTCTGGAAGTTTTCGCAAATCCTTCCAGTATAATCATCAAGGCCATTCTCATATCATGAAGCAATATATCTGCACGAGGATATATGGTCTCTTATACTCAATGCCGAGACGGAGAAAACCCGTTTTCAGTTGTGGTGTTGGCAGCCCGAACAATTGATTTGTGAGAATAAATTTTTCCCTTCACATTGATTAGTTTCCCTGTCTCTTTGTATTGGTGC